>CAMYMC010000017.1:69082-181703 GCA_947259365.1 uncultured Acidimicrobiaceae bacterium
TTCCTTGACGGGCGGACGAGCGTCGCTCAGCCGTTGCGCAGCGCCACTCGGGTCTTGATCGTGCGGGACTCGAGCACGTCGGTGGCACCTTGCTCGACGTTGAGCGAGAGTTCGATCTCGACGACGTTTCCGTTGAGCGTGAGAGAGCTCGCCGAGGTGTCGAGATCTTCGACCCAGGTCACCGCCGTCGAGACATCGTCGTCGACGTAGCGGACGAGATCCCCGCTCATGATCCTCCAGATGACGTGCTCGCCGGCGCTGTCGGGGCCGGTGCCGCCGCTGTCGTCGAGGTCGATCCACACCTCGATCGAGTCGGGGTTCGTCGCCGTCAGGCTCCCCGTGGCGAAGCGAAGCTCCTTCGTCATCTGCGACTTGGCGAACCGGAGCTCGTTGAGGCCCTCGAAGTCGGCGTCCTGGTCGAGGTCGACGCGGGTCGCCGCGATGAGCCACGTGACGACGATGATGACGGCGATGACCGCGATCGCGGCGGCGACCATGAGCTCGAGCATCGACATCCCGCACTCGGGAGCGGAGCGGAGCCGAGCGCGGATGCGGGCCGTCATCCCGCCCCCAGCTCGCTGATCTGGGTCGATGTGAAGTAGTCGGCGCTACGCCGGCCGCTATCCCATTCGATGAGGACGATGAACCGGCGCAGCCCGGTGTCGATGTCGCTCACGTACTGGTACACGTCGAACGACTGCCCGTTGATCGTCTCTCCGCCCGGGTTGGAGGGAGCGAGAAGGCCGTTCGTCGTGTCGACGACGAGCGTCTCGTCACCCGGAAGGTCGAAGGCGGCCCCGAGCACGAACCCACCGGACACGTTGGGGGTGCCGGCCGGCGGATCGACCGTCAGAGCGAACTCCTCCCACGACAGGGACCGGGCGAACTCGACGTATTCGAGGGCCAGCCCCGCCGCCTGCTGCTGGAGTCGAACGTCGCGCTGGTGACGGATGGCGAGCTGCAGCGTCGTCGCGACACCGACGAAGAGGATGACGACGAGCATCATCGCCATGATCGATTCGACCATCGTGAATCCGTGCTCGCGCGCCGCGGCGACGCGCCACACGCGCCGGTCGGAACGTTCCGCCCGTGACAGCTTCATCACGACGGGTATCGACACGAACACCGGCGTGCTTGAGCCGGTGCGCCCCCAGAGGGTGGCTCAGTCGCCGGCCTGGGGCACCAGCCGGTACACATCGAAGACGGCGTCGACCTTGCGCAACTCGGCGATGGTCCGCTCGAGGAGGCCGGCGTCGGAGAGCTCGATCTCGTAGCGGAGGATCGCGATGCGGTCCCGGCCGGTCGCCGACGACGAGGCGTAGATGTTGGCGCCGAGGTCGGAGAGAGCGGTCGTGACGTCTCCGAGCAGTCGGGGACGGTCGAGGGCCTCGACCTGGATCCACACGAAGAACGACCCGCTCTGATCCGGCGCCCAGGCGACGTCGATCATCCGCTCGGAGCGGTCCTCGAGAGCACCGACGTTCGCACAGTCGGACCGGTGCACGGACACCCCCCTGCCCACGGTCACGAAGCCGACGATGTCGTCTCCCGGGACCGGGGCGCAGCAGCGGGCGATCCGCACGAGGAGATCGTCCATGCCCTCGACGATGATGGACCTGGCCGGGCGCGGGGTACGGCGTCGCGGCGTCGGCGGCTCGAGGAGGTCCTCTTCTGCCTCGTCCCCGTCGGGGCTCAGGATGCGGCGCAGCCGGTTGACGACGGTCTGGGAGCTGAGCCGGTTGTCGCCCACGGCGACGTAGAGCGAGTCGAGATCGGGGTGCCCGAGATCCTCGGCGGTGGCCTCGAGCTGACGCTCCCGACCGGGGGAGCTCATCCCCATGCCGTCACGTCGCAGCGCCCGCGTGACGAGGTCTTTGCCTTCGGCGAGTGCAGCTTCGCGACGCTCCTTCGTGAACCACTGCCGGATCTTGGCCGCGGCCCGCGAGGAGACGACGAAATCGAGCCAATCCCGGCTCGGGTGGGCGTCCTTGGACCGGGAGGTGATGATCTCGACGATGTCGCCGGACTCCAGCTGGGTGTTGAGCGGCAGCAACCGGGAATTGACCCTGGCGCCGACGCAGCGGTGCCCGACGTCGGTGTGGATGCGATACGCGAAGTCCACCGGCGTCGCCCCTTTGGGGAGGGTGACGACGTGGCCGCGCGGCGTGAGGGCGAACACCTCGTCCTGATAGAGGTCGAGCTTGAGGTGAGCGAGAAACTCCGCGGGATCGGTGGCGGTCTCTTGGAGGAACCTGAGGTCGGCGACGAACTCCTCGTCTGCCTCGGCTCCCCTGCCCTCTTTGTAGCGCCAGTGGGCGGCGATGCCGTACTCGGCGCGTTCGTGCATGTCGTGGGTGCGGATCTGAACCTCGAGCGCCGTCCCGTCGGGACCCACGACGGTCGTGTGGAGGCTCTGGTAGAGGTTGAACTTGGGCATCGCGATGTAGTCCTTGAACCGCCCGTGGATCGGCGGCCACAGGGTGTGAACGAGCCCGAGTGCCCCGTAGCAGTCCCGCATCTCGTTGACGAGGATCCGGATCCCGATGAGATCGTGGATGTCCTCGAAACCCAGCCCCGACTCGATCATCTTTCGATAGATGGAGTAGAGGTGCTTGGGCCGGCCGGAGACCTCGGCCTCGACGCCGGCCTCGCCGAGCGCAGCTCTCACCTCTGCCATGACCTTCTCGAGGTGGACCTCACGCTCGCCCGTTCGGCGCCGCACGAGCTCCTCCAGCTCGGCCTTGCGTTTGGGGTACAGCTCGCCGAAGGCCCGCTCCTCCATCTCGTGCTTGATCTCCTGGACCCCGAGACGGCTCGCGAGCGGCGCATACACCTCGAGCGTCTCACTGGCGATCCGCGACCGTTTGTTCTCTGCGAGCGGGCGAAGCGTCCGCATGTTGTGGAGTCGGTCGGCGAGCTTGATGAGGAGCACGCGGATGTCCTTGGCCATGGCGATCGCCATCTTGCGGATCGTCGCCGCCTGCTGCTCCTCGCGACTGGAGAACTTGATCCGGTCGAGCTTGGTCACACCGTCGACGAGGGCCGCTGTCTCAGCTCCGAACTCACTCACGATGTCTTCGAAGCTGATCGGGGTGTCCTCGATGACGTCGTGGAGCAGCGCCGCGGTGAGCGTTGCCACGTCCATGCCGTAGTCGGCGAGGATGGAGGTCACGATGACGGGATGGGTCAGGTAGGGATCGCCCGTCTGGCGTGTCTGCCCTTCGTGGGCCCGCTTCGCCATCGTGTACGCCTTCTCCAGCACCGCGACGTCGCCATCGGGATGCTGATCGCGGTATGTCGCCAGCACCTCTGTGAAGAGCTCGTCGGGATCGAGCGGTGCCGAGAGCGATTCAGGTTCCGTCATAGTGCAACACCGAGTGGACCGTCACGTCCTGCAGCTTCGACCTCCCGTCGAGGAAGCCGAGCTCGATGAGCACCGTGACACCGGCCACCGCCGCACCGAGACCGCGCACCAGGTCGACGGCGGCGCGGGCCGTGCCTCCGGTGGCGAGCACATCGTCGACGATGAGAACCCGGTCGCCGCCGTGCACCGCATCCTCGTGCATCTCGAGCGCGTCGGTGCCGTACTCGAGTTCGTACTCCTTGGCGGCGACCCGCCACGGCAACTTGCCGGGCTTGCGCATCGGGACGAACGAGGCACTCAGCCGGTTGGCGAGCGGCGAACCGAAGATGAAGCCGCGCGCCTCGATCCCGACGACGGCGGTGATGCCGTCGTCGTCGAACGGCGCCGAGAGCGCGTCGAGCGCCGAGCGGAAGGCGCCTGCGTCGGCGAGCAGCGGCGTGATGTCCTTGAACAGGATCCCCGGCTCGGGAAAGTCGGGGACGTCACGGACGAGAGCGCGAAAGCGTTCGACGGCCATCGATCGAGTCTACCGCCGCTTGCGCCGCTGCCTGGGAGCTCGGGGAACTGCGCCGGTGTCGCGAGACTCGATTGCCAGCTCAGGCGCTGCCGAGCCCACCGAGACGACGACGGGGTCGGCGCCGCTGCGTCGCGCCGCCCGCCGTTGCATGCGCTGCCACTCCGGCTCCCGCTCCTTCCAGAGGACGAGCACCGGCGTTGCCACGAAGATCGACGAGTACGTGCCGGCGGCGACGCCGATGAAGAGGGCGAGGGCGAACTCACGCAACGTCGCAGCACCGAGGAGATAAGAACCCACGGCGAGCAGGCTCCCGATCGGCAGCAGCGTCGTCAGCGACGTGTTGATCGAGCGCATGAGCACTTGGTTCATCGAGAGGTTGGCGATCTCGGTGAACGTGTTGCGGTTGAAGAGATCGCGGACGTTCTCGGTGATCTTGTCGAACACGACGACGGTGTCGTAGAGGCTATAGCCGAGGATGGTGAGCACGGCGATGACGGTCGCCGGTGTGACCTCGAACCCGACGATCGAGTAGATCCCCGCCGTGATCAAGAGGTCGTGGACCAGGGCAGCGAGCGCGGCGAAGGCCATCTTCCACTCGAAGCGCCACGTGATGAAGATGGCGACCACGATGAGGAAGATGACGAGCGCCTCGACGGCTCGCCTCGTGATCTCCGCACCGAACGTCGGCCCGACGGCGTCGACGTTCGTGTCGTCGACGCCGACGCCGACGACCGCGGCGATCGCGGCGACGAGCTCGTCTTGCGCGGCGGGCTCCAGCGCCTCGGTCTGGACGAGGATCCTCCCGGCGGCGCCCTCCCCGGTCAGCTGGACCCGGGCGCCGTCCTGGCCGATCGCCGAGAGCGCATCGCGCACGTCGGCGACGCCGACCCCTGTGGCGTTGGGGGTGTCGACGATGGTGCCTCCGGTGAAGTCGACGCTCCCGTCGAGCCGAAGGACGAGCAGCGACAGGATGGAGACGACGAGGAGCACCGCGGAGAGCGCGAACCACCGTCCCCGCTGCCGGATGAAGTCGAAGGTCGTCTCGCCCCGGTAGAGCTCCCGCAGCCTCATGCGACGGCCTCCACGGCTTCTGAAGCCTCGACGGCGGTGCGGCCCATTGCGCCGCGAATGCTGAAGATCCCACCCTCCCCCAACCGGGAGCGGACGAGGAGGGCAACGGCCGGGCGGGTGTAGAAGTAGGCGACGGCGACGTCGATGACCGTGGCGATCCCCAAGGTGATGGCGAATCCCTTCACCGGGCCTATCGCGAGCACCCACAACAGCAGGGACCCGGCGAACGTGACGGTGTCGGCGGTGAGGATCGTGCGGAACGCCCGCTTGAACCCGTGGTCGACAGCCGGACGCAGCGCCCTGCCCCGCCGGTGCTCCTCCTTGATCCGCTCGAAGAACACGATGTAGGAGTCGGAGGTGATCCCGATGGAGACGATGATCCCGGTGACGCCGGCGAGGGTCAGCGTCGTTCCCTGGAACTCGCCGAGGAGGATGATGGCGAGCACGAGGAAGGAGCCGAAGACGCTGAGACCCAGCATGGCGACGAGGCCCAGCGCCCGGTAGTAGAGGAACATGGCGATCGCGACGAGTCCGAGCCCGCCGATGCCGGCGACGAGACCGGCGCGGAGCGAGTCGCTCCCCAGGCTCGCCGAGACGGTCTCGACCCGCTCCCGCTCGAACGTCGTCGGGAGGGCGCCATAGCGGAGGATGGTGGCGAGGTCCTCGGCCTCGGCCTGGGGCTCCTCGGAGGCTCCGATGGTGATGAAGACGGCGTCGGCGTCGAGTGGCTCACCGGGGAGGAGGTCGGTGTCGACCTGGGGGGCGGACACGACTCGCCCGTCGACGATGATCGCCATCGACCGGCGCGGGTCGTTCGCCGGGAACTGGGAGAGCAGCGCCGTCGCCATCTCGAACGCGTCGCCTCCCTCGCCCGAGAACGCGGGATCGACGACCCAGCCGCCGCCTCCCCCACCCTGGAAGCCGCCGACGAAGCCGGCGTCGGCGCCCTCGATCTCGGCCCCCGTGAGAAAGGCGCGGCCGACCTTGTAGACCGCCCCGTCCTCGGCAGGCAGATAGGCAACGTCGAGGTCTGGCGAGTCGACGATGGTGAGCCCCGTCTCCGGGTTGACGTTGGGGGGCGGTTCCGGCGGGATCGTCGTGGTGGTGGTCGTCGTCGTCGTTTCGGCGCCGTCTTCGACCGCGGCGTCCTCTCCTTGGAGCTCGTCGGGAAACGGCAGCGTGCCGTCGAGGAATGCGGGGCTGATGCCGAACTGGCGGTCGATGACGGGCCGGAACGAGAGCTCACCGGTCGTACCGACCGCCTGGAGGGCGCGCTCGCGATCCTGAACTCCGGGGAGCTGGACGAGGATGCTGCGGTCCCCCTGCACGGAGATCTCGGGTTCCTGGACGGACCCGAGGTTCTCGATCCGTCTCCGCATGATCTCGACGGCCTTGTCGAGGACCTCGGGGTCGCCCACGCCTTCCGGAGCCGTGAGGACCACGGCGAAGCCACCCTGCAAGTCGAGGCCGAGCTTGGGCTCGAGCCCGGCGCCGAGGGCGGCGCCCACCGACCCCCACGCGACGACGACGGTGAGGACGAGCGTGACGAACAGCCCGCGCCGGCTCACTCCGTGTCGTCTCCGAGGCGCTCGGCGATGGCGCGCTTGGCCACCCGCAGCGTCGTACCGCCACCGATGTCGATGATGACGTCGGCGTCGGTGAGGTTCGTGATGCGGCCATAGATGCCGCCGACGGTGCGGATCTCATCTCCGATCTCCATGGCGGCGCGCAGTTCCTGCATCTGCTTCTGCCGGCGTCGCTGGGGCATGATGAGGAGGAAGTAGAAAAGCCCGCCGAGGATCACGAGCGGGAGCAGGAAGCCGAGGGCCGAGCCGCCGCTCGAGGGCTCCGATTCTTGGGCCAGCACGATGCCGGCCTGGCTGACGAGGTACAACACGGGATCCTCCATCGCGGGATGTGGGCTCCGACACGCCGACGGGCGCACCGGGAGCGGTCAGGTTAGTGGGTGTTTGGCGACAGGCGGCAGCGACACCCGCAACCGGCGGCCTCAGGCTTCGTTGCGACGGCCCACCGTCGCCGCAGCGAACTCACGGAACGATCCGGATGAGATGGCCTCCCGCGCTCGCCGCATGAGCTCGAGCGTGTACGCGAGGTTGTGCAGCGTCAGAAGGCGCAGCCCGGCGAGCTCGCGGGTGGTGAAGAGGTGGCGGAGGTAGGCCCGCGAGTAACGCCGGCAGGTCGGGCAGGGGCATGCCGCATCGAGCGGCTCCGCGGCGGCGGCGAGCTCCGACCTCCGGATCGAGAAGTCACCATCGGGGTGGAGCACCTTCCCGTGCCGGGCGAGGCGGGTGGGGAGCACGCAATCGAACAGGTCCGCGCCCTTGCCCACCGCCGCCAGCATGCCCACGGTGTCGCCGAGTCCCATGACATAGCGGGTCGCGTCCTCCGGGAGCTCGGGGATCGCCGCATCGAGCGCGGCGTCTCTCTCCGCCGCCGACTCCCCCACCGAGAGACCTCCGATGCCGTAGCCGTCGAAGCCGATGGCGGCGGTCTCCGCCGCCGATCTGGCGCGAAGCTCCGGATCGGCGCCACCCTGGACGATCCCGAACAGCGCCGTGTCCTCCCTCCGCCGGGCCCGCCGCGATCGCTCCGCCCAGCGCAGCGTCCGCTCCATCGCCTCCGCGACGTCCTCTCGCGGCGCGGGAAGGCCGATGAGGACGTCGAGCGTCATGGCGACGTCCGAGCCGAGTGCCTCCTGGACGGCGACCGCTTCCTCGGGGGTGAGGCCGACGGCGGCCCCGTCGTAGGTGGAGCGAAAGGTGACCCCGTCCTCCGTGAGCCGGGGAGCAAGCGAGAACACCTGGTACCCGCCGGAGTCGGTGAGGATGGGGCCCTCCCACGCCATGAACCGGTGGAGCCCGCCGAGCCCGGCGACGACGTCGGTGCCGGGTCGCAGCATGAGGTGGTACGTGTTGGCGAGGACCATCTCGACACCGAGGGCGGTGAGATCGTCGCCGTCGACCGCTTTCACGGTGCCCCGGGTGCCCACCGGCATGAACCCCGGGGTCGCGACCACCCCGTGCGGGGTCGTCAGCGTCCCGCTGCGGGCAGGCCCATCTCGCGCCGTCGGCTCCCACTGCACTGGTGTGCTCACCGGCGCCTCCCGGTGTCGTCGAGGTACATCGCGTCGCCGAAGGAGAGGAACCGGTAGCCGCGCTCGATCGCGGTGGCGTACACGGATCTCCATCGTGCTCCGAGCAGCGACGCGATCAACACGGTGAGCGTCGTCGCCGGTGCGTGGAAGTTCGTCACGAGCGCATCGACGACGCGGGGCTCGTAGCCGGGGGCGATGAAGAGGTCGGTCTCGCCGCGACGCGCCTCGATACGGCCTTCGGGCACGGCGACCGACTCGAGCGTGCGGACCACCGTGGTCCCGATCGCGACGACCCTCCCGCCCCGGGCGCGGCATTCGTCGACGGCCGCGACCGCGGCTTGCGGCACGGCGAACCGCTCCGTCTGCATGACGTGGGCGTCGAGGGTCTCCGTCGCGATCGGCCGGAACGTGTCGATCCCGACCTCGAGATCAACGGTGGCGACCGGAACGCCCCGGGCGGCGAGGCCGGCAAGCACCCCGGGAGTGAAGTGCAATGCCGCCGTCGGCGCCGCCGCCGACCCGACCCGTTTGGCGAACACGGTCTGGTAGCGCTCGGGATCGGAGAGGGTCCCATGGAAGTACGGGGGGAGGGGAACCGTACCGACGGCGGGAAGGGCATCTTCGACATCGCGACCTCCTGTCGCCGACAGCGCCACCACGGCCATCCCGCCGATCGGGTCGGAGAGGAGCTCCCCAGAGATCTCTCCCAGGTCGAGTTCGACACCGGAGCGCAACCGCCTCGCCGGCTTCACCAACGCCTCCCAGCGTTGCGCGTCGACACGGCGCAACAAGAGCAGCTCCACCTCGCCTCCCGTTTCCCTCTTCCGCCCCACCAGGCGAGCCGCCCGCACCCGGGTGTCGTTGACGACGACGACGTCTGCGGGGTCGAGGAGCGCGGGAAGGTCGGCGAATGTGCGGTCCTCCATCGTCGCCACGACGAGGAGCCGCGCCGAGTCGCGGGGTTCGACGGCCTCCTGGGCGATCGACGCCGCCGGCAGCTCGTAGCGGAAGTCCTCGGTTCGCACCGGCGGAGGGTACCGCCCCGGGAGTGGCGTTCCGGAGGGCTCAGAGGAGCTCAGAGGAGCTCAGATGAGCTCAGATGAGCTCAGATGAGGGTCTGCTGCGGGTCGTCCGGTGATGGAGGCTCGAGGCCGAGATGGGTGTACGCCCGCGGGGTGGCGACGCGTCCCCGCGGCGTTCGCTTGATGAGGCCCTCCTGGAGGAGGAACGGCTCGTACGCGTCCTCGACCGTCTCCGGATCCTCGGACACCGCGATCGCGAGCGTCGAGAGCCCCACCGGGCCTCCCCCGAACTTCGCCACGATGGCATCGAGGATGAACCGGTCCACCTTGTCGAGTCCGAGCCCGTCGACCTCGAAGACGACGAGCGCCGCCTCGGAGGTGACGGCGTCGACGATGCCGTCCGCTCGCACCGTTGCGTAGTCGCGGACCCGGCGGAGAAGGCGATTGGCGATCCGTGGCGTGCCGCGGCTCCGGGACGAGATCGCCTTGGCTCCGTCCGCAGTGATCTGCGCATCGAGGATGGCCGCCGAGCGCACCACGATCTCGGCGAGCTCGGCATCGTCGTAGTAATCGAGACGGGCCACGTAGCCGAAACGGTCGCGAAGCGGAGGTGCCACCCTCCCGGTGCGGGTCGTGGCGCCGACGAGGGTGAACGACGGCAGGTCGAGGCGAATGGAGCGGGCTGCCGGGCCCTTGCCGACGACGATGTCGAGCTGGAAGTCCTCCATCGCGGGGTACAGCACCTCCTCGACCTGGCGGGGGAGACGATGGATCTCGTCGATGAACAGCACGTCGCCGGCATCGAGGTTGGTGAGCACCGCGGCGAGGTCGCCGGGCCTGTCGAGAGCCGGCCCGGACGTCGCCCGCAGGTTTGCCTCCATCTCGTTGGCGAGGATGCCCGCCAGCGACGTCTTGCCGAGCCCGGGTGGGCCGGAGAACAGCACGTGATCGACCGACTCCCTGCGGCTGCGGGCGGCCTCGATGAGAATGCTGAGACGCTCCTTCAGTGCGTGCTGGCCGATGAAGTCCTCCATCCGCCGCGGCCGGAGACCGGCCTCGAACTGCCGCTCACCGGATTCGGCATGACGGCTGAAGACGCCCTCCTCACGCACGGCGAGTCCTCATCGCCGGTGCCTTCCGAGCTCGCGCAGCGAGAGCCGAAGGAGCTCTTCGACGGGCAAGTCGAGGGGCAGACCGGCCACCACGCTCCTGATCTCGGCCGATTGATAGCCGAGACCCTCGAGCGCCTCCCTCACCTCGGAGAAGCTGCCGCCGGCCGAGGCCGGCTCGGCGTCGGGGAGCTCGAGTTTCGGCCGCAGCTCGAGCATGAGCTTCTGGGCCGAGCGCTTCCCGATGCCGGGAACGGCGGTGAGCGCTCCGGCGTCCTCGGCGAACACGGCGGTTCGGAGTTCGTCGGGCGTCAGGGTCGCCAGGATGCCGAGCGCGACCTTCGGCCCCACCCCGCTCACGCTCAGCAACAAGCGGAACAGTCGGCGCTGGTCATCGGTCGTGAACCCGAAGAGGGCGAGCTGGTCCTCGCGGACGTGGAGGTGGGTGTGGAGCACGGCCTCCTCGCCGACACCGGGCAGCTCCCCGAGCGCCCGGGGCGTGACGGCCACGTCGTAGCCGATCCCGGAGACGTCGATGACGACGCGATCTGCGCTCTTGGCCACGATGGTGCCTCTCAGCCGGCCGATCACGTCGCCGCCTCCACGCGGGCCGCCAGCGGCGCCGCCTGCAGGTGACAGAGGGCGATCGCCAGCGCGTCGGCGGCGTCAGCCGGTTGCGGGGCCGCGGCAAGCCCGAGACGCATCGCGACGACTTTTTGCACCTGGTCCTTGGGCGCGCCGCCGTATCCGACGAGCGCCATCTTGACCGCCGACGGGGTGTACTCGGCGACCTCGATCCCGGCTTGGGCTGCGGCGAGCACTGCGACACCTGAGGCTCTGGCGACGCTCATCGCCGTTTGCAGATTCTGGTTCACGAACACGCGCTCGACGGCGACCGCCGATGGCGAGTGTTCGGCGATGAGCTCACACAGGTCGTGGTGCAGCTCGACGAGGCGCTCACCGAGGCTGGCGTGCCGATCGGTGACGATCGCGCCCGCGGTCACGGCGTGCGGTGTCGATCCGGACGCCGCCACGATGCCGTAGCCGGTGCGGGTCAAGCCCGGGTCGATGCCGAGAACGAACATATGTTCCCTGAGGTTAGGACGGGCGGCCGTCGGGTCCAAGGACGCCGCTCAGCCGACGTCGGCGAGCACGTCGTCGGGGATGTCGAAGTTGGCAAAGACCTCTTGGACGTCGTCGAGGTCCTCGAGCGCATCGACGAGCCGGAGGACCTTCGGGGCCGTGGCCGCATCCACCGGAACCGACGTGGAGGCGAGCTGGGTGACGTCGGCCTGGTCGATCGTCACCCCCGCCTCCTCGAGCGCGGCTCGCACCGCCGCCAAGTCTCCCGGCGAGGCGATGACCTCCCACTGATCCCCGGATTCGACCACGTCGTCGGCACCGCCCTCGAGCGCTCCCAACATCACCACGTCCTCGTCGCCGGTGGCCAGGATGTACGCCTTCTGCTCGAAGAGGTAGCCGACGGAGCCGGGCTCGCCGAGGCTGCCGTTGAACTTGTTGAAGACCGCGCGCACGTCCGAGGCCGCCCGGTTGCGGTTGTCGGTGAGGACGTGGACGTAGACGGCCACCCCACCCGATGCGTAGCCCTCGTACCAGACGTCCTCGTAGGAGACACCCTCGAGGTCGCCGGTGCCGCGAGCGACCGCCCGCTCGATGTTGTCCTTGGGAACGGAGGCGTCCTTGGCCTTTTGGATCGCGGTCGCCAACGTCGGGTTCGCGGCCGAGTCACCACCGCCGGCGCGCGCCGCCGCTTCGATGGCCCTGATGAGCTTGGCGAACAGCTTGCCCCGCTTGGCGTCCTGGCGGCCTTTGCGATGCTTGATGTTCGCCCATTTGGAGTGGCCGGCCATCAGCCCTCCCGCGCCATCGCGATGAGCATCTCGTGGATCCTCGTGTCGTCGATGAGCTCGGGATGGAACGACGTGGCGAGTACGTTGCCCTGACGGACGAAGACGGGCCGCGGGTCGTCACCTGCCGCGTCCTCGACGACCGCAAGCACCTCGACCCCGCTCCCGAGCTTGGCGATCCACGGCGCTCGGATGAACACGGCGCGGACCGGCTCGTCGAAGCCGGCGACGTCGAGTTCGCTCTCGAAGGAGTCGACCTGCCGCCCGAACGCATTGCGCTCGACGACGGCGTCGAGCACACCGAGCTGTGGCTGTTCCGGTCCCGTCGTCGCCGCAGCGAGGAAGATCATGCCAGCGCACGTGCCCAGGGTCGGCATTCCCGCCTCGATGCGGGCCCGCAGCGGCTCGATGAGGCCGTAGATGCGAGCGAGGCGACCGATCGTCGTCGATTCCCCGCCGGGAACGACGAGGGCGTCGACCGTCTCCAGCTCAGCGGCCGAGCGGACGGGGACCGCCTCGACGCCGAGGCGTTTGAGCATGGCGATGTGCTCCCGGAAGTCACCCTGGAGGGCGAGCGCACCGGCGCGCACGCTCACAACCCCCGGTCCTGCATCCGGTCCTGGGGCTCGAGGGTGTCGATGTTGATGCCGACCATCGCCTCGCCGAGGTTGCGGCTCACCTTGGCGATCTTGTCCGGATCCGAGTAGTAGGTCGTCGCCTCGACGATGGCCCGGGCCCGCACCGAAGGGTCTCCCGACTTGAAGATGCCGGACCCGACGAAGACCCCGTCACAGCCCAGCTGCATCATGAGCGCGGCGTCGGCCGGCGTCGCGATTCCGCCCGCGGCGAAGTTCACGACGGGCAGGACACCGGTGGCGGCGACCTCCTCGACGAGGTCGTGCGGCGCGCGGAGCTCTTTGGCCGCCCCCATCAGCTCGTTGCGGTCGAGGGTCGTCAACCGCCGGATCTGTGCGTTCATGAGCCGCATGTGCTTGACGGCTTCGACGACGTTGCCGGTCCCGGGCTCTCCCTTGGTGCGGATCATGGCGGCCCCCTCACCGACGCGCCGCAGCGCCTCGCCGAGATCCCGCGCCCCGCACACGAACGGCACGGTGAACCCCCGTTTGTCGATGTGGTTGTCGTCCACAGGGGTCAGCACCTCGGATTCGTCGATGTAGTCGACGCCGAGCGCCTCGAGCACCTGTGCCTCGACGAAGTGCCCGATCCGGGCCTTCGCCATCACCGGGATCGACACCGCGGAGATGATCTCCTCGACCTTGGTGGGATCGGCCATCCTGGCCACGCCGCCGGCCGCCCGGATGTCGGCGGGGACCCGCTCGAGCGCCATGACGGCGACGGCGCCGGCTTCTTCAGCAATCCTCGCTTGCTCCGCGTCGACGACGTCCATGATCACGCCGCCCTTGAGCATCTCGGCGAGGCCCCGCTTGACGAGGTCGGTGCCGTGACGACGCTCGGCGTTGGGCTGAGGCATTGTTGCTCCTGGCGTTGTCGGCGCCCTCGTGAAGGCGCCCCCGCGAATTCGTTGGCTCCCGACTCAGTGTACCGGTGGCGTCGACGCCGTCACCCGCCGCACGGCGCGGCGGGCTCAGTGGATCCTGGCGTCGTGACCGGTCCACTCTCGATCGCGCAACACGTACTTCTGGACCTTGCCCGTCGAGGTCTTGGGAAGCGCATCGACGATGGCGACGGTGTCGGGGGCCTTGAACCGGGCGATGGTCGCTTTCACGTGCTCGATGATCTCGGCCTCGCCGGTGGAGGCGCCGTCTTTGAGCACGACGAAGGCCTTGGGGCGCTCTCCCCACGTGTCGTGGGGAACGGCGACGACCGCGGCCTCGAGCACCGCCGGGTGGCTCATGACTGCTTGTTCGACTTCGATCGTCGAGATGTTCTCTCCACCCGAGATGATGATGTCCTTCGCCCTGTCCCGAAGCTGGATGTAGTTGTCGGGATGTTGGACGCCGAGGTCCCCGGAGTGGAAGAAGCCCCCCCGGAAGGCCGCGGCGGTGGCGTCGGGATCCTGGAAGTACGCGGCCATGACGTTGTTGCCCCGCATGACGACCTCTCCCATGGTGGCGGCATCGCGGGGGACGTCGTCCATCGCCTCGTCCACGACGCGGGTCGGGTCGGCGATGATGTACGAGACGCCCTGGCGGGCGAGGAGCCGTGCCCGCTGCGCGCCCTCGACGCCCTCCCAATCGTCCTGGACCTCGCATACCGTGTGCGGACCGTACGTCTCGGTGAGCCCGTAGACGTGAACGATGCGGGCCCCGAGCGCCTCCATCTCCTCGATGATCGTCGGGCTCGGCGGAGCGCCGGCCGTCGTCGCGATCAGCTCGCGAGGGAACGGGCCCGCCTCGGGCGCGTTCGCCATCGAGATGAGCACCGTCGGCGCCGCGTTGAGGTGCGACACGCCCTCCTCGCGGATCAGGCGCCAGATCTCGCCGGGGTCGACCGCGCGCAGGCAGACGTGCCGGGCGCCGATCCCGGTGATCGCCCACGTCGTGCACCAGCCGTTGCAGTGGAACATCGGCAACGTCCACAGGTAGACGCTGCCGGGTGTGTGCCGGGAGTGGATGAGCTCTCCGAGCGCGTTGAGATAGGCGCCGCGATGGGTATAGACGACGCCCTTGGGACGCCCGGTCGTCCCGGACGTGTAGTTGATCGAGATCGGAGCCCGCTCGTCGGTGACGGTCCACGGCAGCGGATCAGCACGAGCTGTGGCGACGGCGTCGGCCAGAGCGGACGTGCCCGCAGGCGTCCCGGTGCCAAGGTCGTCGACGGTGAAGACCTCCGCCAGCCCACCCGCCGCGTCCAGGTGCGGCGCCACCGTCGGGTAGAGCTCGGTGTCGACGACGAGGACGCGCGACCCGGAGTGATCGAGGATGTACTCGATCTCGGGGCCCGACAGGCGGGTGTTGATGGCGACGAGCACGGCCCCCGCCAGCGGCACGGCGAAGTGGGCAACGAGCATCTCGGGAAGGTTCGGCATGAGATAGGCCACACGGTCGCCGGCGCCCACACCGGCGTCGCGAAGCCCCCGTGCCGTCCTCGTAGCCTCGGCTGCCAGCTCGGCGTAGGTGGTCCTGCGATCCCCGTAGACGACCGCCTCTTTGGCGGCAAAGACGACCGACGCCCGCTCCATGAACGAGAGCGGAGTGAGCTCCGTGTGGTTCGCAGCGGTCACGATCCGCCGGCGGCCGGGGTTCGGCTGTGGGACCACACCGGCGCCCGCTTGTCCAAGAACGCGCCGATTCCCTCGCGGGCGTCGTCGATGGTCGCGTTCGAGGACATCACGTCCCGCGTGTGCTCGTAGGCGCCGTGTTCGTCGAGCTCGATCTGGGTGTAGAAGGCCTCTTTGCCCATCCCGATCACGACCGGGCTGTAACGGGTGATCTGGTCGACGAGCTCGAGGGTCGCCTTCTCGAGCTCGTCGGCGGCGACGACCCGGTTGACGAGCCCCCACGCTTGCGCCGTGGCTGCGGAGATCGGCTCGCCGGTGAGCAGCATCTCCATTGCACGCTTGCGCCCCACCGCCCGGCTGATCGGCACCATCGGTGTCGAGCAGAACAACCCGATCTTCACTCCGGGGGTCGCGAACCACGCGTCCTCGGCGGCGACGACGAGGTCGCAGGACGCAACGAGCTGACATCCGGCCGCGGTCGCGATGCCCTCGACCTTGGCGATCACCGGCTGGGGCACGTGGTGAATCGTCTCCATCATGACGATGCAGGTGTCGAAGAGGTCCTGGTAGAACTCGAGGTCGCGCCCCCGCATCTCGGTCATGTCGTGGCCGGCTGAGAACGCCACGCCCGTCCCCTCGATGACGATCGCCTGGACCTCGACGGTGGCCGCGAGCTCGCGCAGCGCGTCGGTGACCTCCAGCATGAGCTCGGAGCTCAGTGCGTTTCTCTTGTCGGGCCGGTTCAGCGTGATCCGGCCGATGTTCCCGTCGTGTTCCACACGGATGTGTTCGTGCATGCGTTTGGTCCCTCGTCGACGAGCGGAGTGTATCGGCGCCCGCGCTGGTTCTCAGGAGCCGGCGGCGTCCGCGTACGCGGCGAGGTACCCGTCGAGCACGACGGAGCGGTCGAAGCGCGCGACGCGCTCGCGGGCGGCGTGCTGGAGCGCGCGCCGGGCCGCGTCGTCGGCGAGCAGCATCGAGACGGCGTCGGCGGTCGCCGCGGCATCGCCGGGCGGCACGAGGATGCCGGCGTCGCCGAGCACGTGGGCGAAGGCGGGGAGACCCGAAGCCACGACCGCGCACCCCGCGGCCATCGCCTCGGCGAGGACGAGCCCGAAACTCTCGCCGCCGCGGTGGGGGGCGACGAAGACCTCGGCCTCGGAGAGGAACCGGCGCTTCTCCTCCTCGCCGGCCCGGCCGGCGAGGCGCACCGGGCCCCGTGCGCCCGGTTCGTCGGTCCCGGCGGCGACGAACGACGCCCCCGGATGTCTGCCGGATACGGCGACCGCCGCGGCCACGAAGACGTCGAGGCCCTTGCGCGGGTCGTCGCGGCCCAAGAACGCCACCCTTCCGGGGACGCGGTCCGGTTCCGGGTACGAGGCGACGTCGAGGCCGTTGGGAACGATCCGGTGCGCCACCACGCCCTTGAGCGGGACCGCGGCGACCGGGCTCACGGCGGTCACCACATCGAGCCGTCCCACCCTGCCCCCACTCAGGCCGAACATGCGCCGGTAGGCGGCGGCGACACCACGGGGGGCGTCGGCGTGGAAGGTCCCGACCGAAGCTACCCGAACCCCGAGCGTGGCGGTGAGCGAGGCCAGCGGCATCATCGGCTCGTGGATGTGGACGACGTCCGCTCCCGACACCGCGGCGAGCACCCGCCGGCGCGTCCGCAGGCCGAGTGCGATGGGCGTGCGCGACCCGTTGGCGTTGACGACCGTGACTTCACCGACAGACACCGTGCCCTCGGGACCCAGACCCGGCCCGACGACCCAGGCGTCGTGGCCTTCGGCTCGCAACCAGGAGACAAGCTGGAGCGCCTGGCCCTGGACGCCCCCGAATCGACCGAGATCGTAGGGGCACACGAGGGCGATCCTCATCGCGACCTCTCCACTGCCCGGTCGCTCGGCCAGTTGGGCTGGAACAGGTGCCACTGCTCCGGAGCTTCGCGAATGATCGCCTCGAGGGCGTGCGCGAAGCGTTGGGTGCCGGCGGCCACCCGCTCGGCGCGATCGGCGAGATCGGGGATCTCGACCGGTTCGTTGATGACGAACCGGTGGCCCCTCCCCGGCTTGAAGTAGGAACCGACCGGCAGCAGCGCGGCGCCGGTGCGGTCGGCGAGGGCGACGGGACCCGCCGGCAACGTCGTCGTCTCGCCGAAGAACTCCACCTCGATCCCCCGCCCCGACAGGTCGCGATCGGCGAGGAGGGCGACCGCTCCCCCTTCCCGAAGCCGACCGGCGAGGCGCGCCGTGACCCGGTTCCCCCGTCCCGCGATCGCGACGTCGATGCCCATCGCCGCCCGCACGGCCACGAACCACCTGACGAGCCGCTCGTTGGCGAGCGCCTCGGCGGCCGCCAGCACCGGGATCCCCTCCGCCTCCGAACGGGCACCGGCAGCCTCCCAATTCCCGATGTGAGGAAGAGCGACGATCACTCCGCGACCGGCCTTGCTGGCCGCGTGCAGCCGTTCGACGTGGTCGACGTCGGTGTGGGCCACGATCGTCGCCTTCCGCTGCGGCCTCACCCAGAACACCTCCGCCCAGTAGCGGCCGTAGCTGGCGAACGCCCGCCGGGCACGTCTGCGCAGCCCGGCGCCCTCACCGGTGACGCGGAGCAGATGGCGCTCGACGAGGCGAAGCCTGCCGGGCGCGGCGAACGATGCGAGCCAGCCGAGGCCCTCGCCGAGCCGGCGGGCGGCGGCCTCGGGAAGTACCCCGATGGCGACGGCGAGAGCGCGAAACGCCAGGTAGAGGGGCAGCTCCCTCATCGATCCCTCACGGCGTGAGCTGCTGCCACGTCCGCCGGATCCGTTGCGCCACGGTGAAGCCGCTGAGGACGACGAAGACCCAGAGCACCGGCATGAGCACCTTCAACCCGAGACCGCCGAGACCGGAGACACCGATGCCGACGAGGGCGAAGATCATCCGCTCGGCCCTGCCCATCCACCCGCCTCTCCCCTCCGCCCCCCACGACTCGGCCTTGGCGCGCACATACGGGGTGAGCAGGGAGAACGCGAGGGAGAGGAGGCACAGCATGAGTGCGGTGCCGTTGTCGCGGAGGGTGAACGCCAGCCCTGCCCAGATCGCGACCTCGCCGAATCGGTCCGACATGGTGTCGATGAACGCGCCCCGGATCGACGCGGTCCCCTGCAGCCTGGCGAGGGGTCCGTCGAGGGCATCGAGGAGCGCACCCGCCCCGGCGATGCCCGCTCCCAGCACGTACAGGCCGTTCGCGATGAGCACGGCGCCTGCGATCGTGACGGCGAGGCCGAACGCCGTCACCATCGACGGTGTCAGACGTGCCCTCGACAGCCCCGCCACGACGGGGTCGAGGAACGGCGCGAGCCAATTCCGGCCTCTGAGATCGAGCACTGGCTCCTCCCCTGCGGGGGGCAAAAGCTACCACGGGGATGGGCCCCCTCCCGCTTCGCTACACTCGGAATCAGTCGGCCTGCGCTGGCCCGTTACTCCGCAGATTCGACGAGAGGAGATCTCAACGGCATGACTGACGGCAAAGCCAACCTCCGCATCGGCGACGACGACTATCCCCTCGACATCGTGCCAGCCGAGACCGGCAACACCGGCATCGACATCTCGAAGCTCCGGGCCGACAAGGGGGTCGTGACCTTCGACCCCGGGTTTGCCAACACGGCCGGTACCCGAAGCTCCATCACCCACGTCGACGGCGAGCAGGGCCTGCTTCGCCATCGCGGCTACCGGATCGAGGACGTCGCCGAGAACTGCACGTTCCTCGAGGTCGCGTACCTGCTCCTCTTCGACGACCTGCCGAACCAGAAGCAGCTCGAGGAGTGGACCCAGACGGTCAAGCACCACACGCTCCTCAGCGAGGAGATGAAGCGCTTCTTCGACGCGTTCCCCCGTAGCGCCCACCCGATGGCGATCCTGTCCTCCGCGACGAACGCCATCTCCACGTTCTACGAGAAGTACAACGACCCGCGGGATCCCGAGGCCGTGAGCGAGAGCGCACGACGCCTCATCGCCAAGATGCCGACGATCGCCGCATGGGCCTACAAGAAGTCGGCCGGCCAGCCCTACATCTACCCCCGCAACGACCTGAGCTACGTGGAGAACTTCCTCCACATGATGTTTGCCCTGCCCGTTGCGGAGATGAAGATCGACCCCGTGATCGCGCGGGCGCTCAACGTGCTTCTCATCCTCCATGCCGACCACGGGCAGAACTGCTCGACGGCCACGGTGCGCTTCGTCGGATCGAGCCAAGCGAACCTGTTCGCGTCGGTCGCCGCCGGCATGAACGCCCTCTGGGGACCGCTCCACGGCGGCGCCAACCAGGCGGTCGTCGAGATGCTCCAGAGGTTCCACGACGACCCGGACATGGATGCGGACAGGGCGATCAGGCGGGCCAAGGACCGCGACGACGAGTTCCGGCTCATGGGCTTCGGGCACCGGGTCTACAAGAACTACGACCCGCGGGCGCGCATCCTCAAGAAGTTCGCGGACGACGTGCTCACCACGGTCGGTCTGGACGACCCGCTCCTCGCGATCGCCAACGACCTCGAGAAGACAGCGCTCGACGACCCGTTCTTCCAGGAGCGCAAGCTCTACCCGAACGTCGACTTCTACTCCGGCATCATCTTCCGTGCGCTCGGATTCCCGGCGCGCATGTTCACCGTGCTGTTCGCGATCGGCCGGCTGCCGGGATGGATTGCGAACTGGAAGGAGATGATCGAGGACCCGGCGACCCGCATCGCCCGGCCCCGCCAGATCTACGTCGGCGAGGTGGAGCGCCAGTTCGTCCCGATCACCGAGCGTCCCTGAGGCACACAGCCGCTCGGTGACGCCCGCCGTCGCGGCGCGTCACGGGGCCGCAGGTTCCTCTATCGGCTCGACATACGTCTCGACGACGGTGCCGTCGATCCCGTCGACGCGCACGAGGCCCCGCATCGTCGGCGGCTCGTCCGCGGAGAACACGAGGACGTTCCAGACGGGGCGCGCCCGCCATCCGACGAAGCCGACCGCGGCCGAGGCGTGGCCTACGGGGAATTCGGTTGCGCGATTCGCCACTTCGAGTGCCCGCCCCTCCCGGACCCGCAGATGCCAGCCGGCCACGGCGTGGTACCCGGCGAGGACGAGGAAGCCTCCGACGAGGAGCCACATCCGCCCCGGGAGTCCGGCGAGGATCCCGAGCGCCGTGACGGCAGCGGCACCGACGTAGACGAACCCCGCTCGCCTCCGCCGGGTCGGGTCCGGCACGGCGAACGGGTCGAGCACCGTCGAGTCGAGATCGTCGGGGACGCCCTCGGCGGCGGCCACCTCTCCGGGAATCTCGATCCGGCGCGACACGGGCTCGTCGGTCATGCGCCGGGTACGCCCTCGGGTGCGGGGATGTCGTCGAAGGTCGCGTGAACGGCGGCGACATCGACGACCGACTCGCCCCGGTTGCGGTGCCAGCGATCCCACAGCACGAGCAAGCTCGGCAGGACGAGCACGCTGCCGACCAGCGCGAAGATGATCGCCCAGAACGTCACCTCACCGAACTGCTGGAAGGGCTTCAGCGTCGAGGTGATGAGAATGCCGAAGCCGGCGGCGGTGGTGAACGCGGAGCCGGCGAGGGCCCCGCCCGTGTGGGTCGTCGTCGACCGGATGGCCTCGTCGGGTGTGTCGTAGCGGATCCGGTCCTCCTGGTAGCGGTGGGTGATGTGGATCGTATACGGCACACCGATGCCGATGGCGAGGTTGGCGATCATCGCCGTCACCGGGTTGAAGGGGATCCCGCGCGCCGCCATGATCCCGAAGACCCAGAGGACGACGAGGGCCACCGGAAGGATCGTGATCACGCCGAGGGCGGGCCGGCGCGATTCGATCCAGAACGACAGCACGAGCACCCCCATCGCAGCGAGCAACGTGATCGCCAGCGACGACGCCTGCGAGTCCTGGAGCGCCTTGGCGACGCCCTGGGAGACGATGTTCTGGTTCGTTGCGACCGCGGTGGCACCGGTCGCCGTCACCGGCGCGAATGCCCCCTTCATCGCATCGGCGAGCTCGAGTGCCCCGGCCTCGCCTGCCGTGGTCGACACGCCGACGTCGACGAAACGGAACCCGCCGTCGACCTCGGCGATGACGCGTCGCATCGCGTCGGGGGCGGCGGCGTGGGCGGTCCGGTACAACCCAGCGACGTCGGCGTCGGGCGCCACGGTGAGATCCGGTGCCAAGCCGAGCCCGGCCGCGGTCGCGGCGAACCCGGCGTCGTATGTCTCCGGGTTCCCCCCCTGGTCGGGGGGCACGACGAGCTGAGCGATGACCGAGATGGGTGACTCCGCCGCCGCTCGGGTCCCGAAGAGCCTCACGTTGCCGACGCCGGCGAGGTTGTCCCAGGCGGAGACGAGGCCGTTGTGGACCTCCGGCGTGGCGACGTCGCCCTCGATGATGACCTCGGTCTCCTCCACTCCTCCCCCGAACTCGTCGGTGAGGAGATCGAACGTCTCGAGAAGGGGAGCATCCTCCGGCAGGAAATCGGTGAAGCTGAACGTCGTGTCGAGCTGGGTCAGGGCGGCAACGCCGGCGCCGCCGAGGAGCAGTGCCACGACGAGCGTCGTCGCGGCGAACCGCTCGGCGAGCACGGAGGTGGATCCCATGATCTTTGGCAGCAGGCGCTCGCTCTGGTGGCCAAAGGCCTCGCGGGCGAGTCGCTCCGCTCCCTCGGCCCTGCGATCGAGGATCACGCGGATCGACGGGACCACGGTCAGCATGAGGATGAAGGCGGAGGTGATCCCAACGGCGGCGAGGATGCCGAAGTCGGCGATCGCCGTGATCGGGTTGAACGCGTTGGTGAGGAACCCGATCGACGTCGTCACCGTCGCGAGGACGAGGGCGATCCCGACCGTGGTCGCCGCCCGCGACGCTGCCTCGGTCGCCGACTTGCCGGCGCCGAGCTCCTCGCGATACCGGCTCGTCGTGTGGATCGCGTAGTCGACTCCGAGCCCGATGAGCAGGATTGGGAGGATCTGGAGCACTTCGCTGAAGTTCCCGATGATCCCGAGGTACTTGGGGCCGAGGAGAACGCCTGCGCCGTTCATCCACACGATGGACATCACGATGACGAGCATCGTGAGCCCCATGTCGGCGAGGGCACGCCGCATCGACGCGCGGCGGGTCATCCGACCCTTCGGATGGATCCAGTACACGAAGAGGAGGATGACGATGATGATGAGGAACGCCGTCCCGAAGAGCCGCCCGATCTCGGCCTCGAACTCGGATGTGTCGGCGAAGAGGAGAGCGAAGGAGAACGCGGTGCCCTCGGCGCCGGTCATCTGGACGGACTGGATGGCGTCCGCCATGTCGACCTCGATCCCCTGGAGGATCGTCTGGTCGGGGTCGTCGAGTTCGGCGACGTTGAGGAACACGACCATGAGCCCGACCTCGGCCTCGGGGACGGAGAGGTCGGTGGTCTCCGAGCCGAGGAGACCGACGAACTGGCCCCGGAACTCCTCCGGGATGCGCTCCAGGCTGTCGAGGAACCCGGCCTTGACCTCCTCGTCGCTGAGACCGACGACGAGCTGCTCGAGCGTCGTGCCCCTCTCGGCGGCCTGTGTCTGGAGACCCTGGACGAGCGGGTCGAAGAAGCCGAGGAAGTCGCCGCCGGGGCGGTTCTTCAACAGCTGCGCCGCCTCGCTGCCACGGACCGCGTCCTGGATCGCGATGTAGTCGCGCAGCGCCGCTGCGGTGAGGAGGTCACCATTCGTCGACGTGAGCACCACCTGGACGGGTTCCTCGGAGTTGTCGGAGAAGTACTCGCTGATGACGTCGAGCGCGAGGAACTCCGGGGAGTCGGGCGAGAAGCCCTCGTTGCCGGTCGACATCTCCTGCTGAGGCAGGAACGCCCCGAAGAGCACGGTCAGGGCGACTGCGGCCGCCAGCACCGCCCACGGGGACCGGCGCACGAGCGCGGCCAGCAGTCTCACGAAGCGTTTCACGTTCTACCCCCTCAGGCTGTTCGTCGGGATGCCCGGTTCGGCGGAGGCGACAAGCCTACGCACCCGATGACCGTGTTCAAGTCGATCGGCCCGCTGCATCATCGCGGTGCGGCGAAGGCGGTCGCGAGCTCGGCGGACGCCTCCTCGACGGGCACACCCCGACGCTCCCCGTCGTCACCGCGAAGTCGCAACCCGACGGTGCCGGCCGCGACGTCCTGGTCCCCGACGACGACGACGGCCGGGTGCTTCCGGGTGATGGCTCTGCGGATCTTCTCGCCGACCGTCTCGTCCGAGCCGTCGACCTCGACCCGCAGCCCCGCATCGCCGAGTGAGGCTGCGACCTCCGCGGCGTAATCGCCGTGCCGGTCTGCGACCGGAACCACGGTGATCTGCACGGGAGCCAGCCAGCCGGGGAACGCTCCGGCGTAGTGCTCGACGAGCACCCCGATGAACCGCTCCACGGCGCCGAACTTCGCCGAGTGGATCATGACCGGGCGCGCTTTGTCGTTGGCGGCAGTGGTGTACGCGAGTTCGAAGCGGTCGGGTAGGGAGAAGTCGACCTGGATCGTCGACATCTGCCAGCGCCTCCCGATCGCATCACGGAGGTGGACGTCGATCTTGGGCCCGTAGAAGGCGGCCTCGCCGTCGGCGACCTCGTATTTCACGGCGGCGTCTTCGAGCGCCCCCCTCAGCGCTTCGGTGGCACGGTCCCACAGCTCGACCTCGCCCATCCATTTCGCCTCGTTGCGCGTCGACAGATCCGCCTCGAAGTCCTCGAACCCGAACTCGCGCAGCAGGGTGAGCACGAACTCGAGGTGGAGCTCGAGCTCTCCGGCGAGCTGGTCCGGGGTGCAGAAGGTGTGCGAGTCGTCCTGGGTGAAGCCGCGAGCGCGCAGCAGGCCTTGGACGACGCCCGAGCGCTCGTAGCGGTAGACCGTGCCGAGTTCCGAGAGCCGCATCGGGAGGTCCCGGTAGGACCTCGCGTGAGACCGGTAGATGAGCACATGGAACGGGCAGTTCATCGGCTTGACGAGATAGCCGTCGCCGTCGTCGATCTCCATCGCCGGGTACATGTTCTCGGCGAAGTAGTCGAGGTGGCCCGAGGTCGCCCACAACCCCGACTTGGCGATGTGGGGGGAGTTGACGAAGACGAACCCGAAGTCCTCGTGGATCGTGCGCGAGTAGTCCTCGACGAGCTTGCGCAGCATTCCTCCCTTGGCATGCCACACCGCCAGGCCCGAGCCGAGATCGGTTGGGAACGAGTAGAGGTCGAGCTCGCGCCCCAGCTTGCGGTGATCGCGTCTCGCCGCCTCCTCGAGCCGCTCGAGGTACTCGTCGAGCATGCCGGCCGATTCCCACGCGGTGCCGTAGATCCGCTGTAGCTGAGGGCGGTGCTCGTCGCCCCGCCAGTACGCGCCGGCGGTACGCAGCAGCTTGACGGCCTTCAGCCTCCCCGTCGACGAAAGATGAGGACCGCGGCACAGGTCGACGAACTCACGGTTGTGGTACACGCTCACCTCGGAGCCGCCGGCGCCCTCAGCCTCGTCGACACCCTCGATGATCTCGACCTTGAACGGCTGGTCGGAGAAGACCTCGAGCGCCTTCTCCTTGGACATGACCTCGCGCTCGAACGGCTGGTCCTCGGTGATGATCTCGGCCATCCGCGCCTCGATCCTCTCCAGGTCTTCGGGGGTGAACGGTCGCCCGATGTCGAAGTCGTAGTAGAAGCCGTCGGTGATCGCGGGTCCGATCGCGAACGCCGCTCCTTCGAAGAGATCGAGGACCGCCTGGGCCATGACATGGGCGGCGGAGTGGCGGATGACGTGCCGTCCCTCCTCGGTGTCGGCGGTGACGATCTCGAGCGCCGCGTCCGCGGTGATCGGGCTGGTGAGGTCGGCTAACTCGCCGTCGAGGCGAACGGCGACGGCGGCCCTGGCGAGCCCGGGCCCGATGGCCGCAGCTACCTCCTCCCCGGTGATTCCCTCGGGGTGCTCGTGGTCGCTTCCGTCGGGAAGCGTGACAACGACCGACACACTGACTCCTGAGAATGAGCGAGCCGGTAAGGGTACAGCGGATACTCCCCCCAGCCGCCACTTCGTGAGAGAATGTTCCGACGCGGAAGAAGGTGCAGTGGTGGACCCAGTGGCTGTCGCCGAACGGCTGGCTCGGGGTGGACGCGTCCAGGAGCTGACCCGCGTCGACCGCGGCACGGCCGCCAACCGGATCTTCCGGCTCTGGACCGACGCCGGGACCCGGATCGCGAAGGTGTACGGAACCCCTGCACGCGAGCGGCGCGAGCGCCACGCCCTCGACGCCCTCGGCGGGCTCGAGGGTCTCCCCCGGATCGTCGATCGCGGAACCGACGGCGACGCCCACTGGGCGATCTTCGAGGACGGCGGGCGATGGAACCTCGGCTCACTCCCGGAGAACCCCGGCCTCGCCAGGAAGGCTGGCGAGATCCTGCGCAACGTTCACGATGCCGCCCCCAAGCCGATCTCGAACCTCTCCCGAGGCATCGACCAGGAATGGGTCGCGGTCGATTTCGTCTCCACATTCCGCCGCCTCGAGCGCTTCAGGGGCAAGGTCCGGGTCGCCGCCGATCTGCTCGAGCAGGCTCGCGGGGTACGCCCACCGTACGCCTCGGAGCCGAAGGTGGCGCACACCAATGCGTCACCGGAGAACTTCCTCGTCGACGACGACGGCAACGTCACGCTCATCAACTGGGAGTGGGCGACGCTGGCGCCTGCGGAGTGGGACCTGTCGAAGGCGGTCTGGCTCGTGTCGCTGCGTTCCGGGCCCGACGCCGCAGTGGCGGTGATGGACGGCTACGGCCGGGAGCTCGAACCGGCGCAGCTCGACCGGTGGATCGTCTACCACGCCGGGATGATGCTCGTCTTCGAAGCCGAGAACACGCTTCGCCACGACCTCTCGGAGTTCGACTATCTCGTCAACGAGCTCCAGCGCGCCGTCGCCGGGGCGCACTCGAGCGCCTAGGTCTCCGCGAACCGGCTCGCGAAATCCCCCGCTATCGCCCGCGTCGCTCGTAGCCTGGGCGGTAACGGGAGAAAGGCGGGCGGCGTTGGTCGAGTTCCTCGTCGCGGGTGGCTTCCTGACAGCAGCCGTCGTCGTGCTGTCGCGACGCTCGGCACCGCTCCCATCGACGTACGGCGACGACCGGCTCGAGCTCGCCGACCCGGACCTGCCGTGCCCGTGGTGCGAGGGTCCGACACGTGAGGAAGACAGCCACTGCCCCAGCTGCGGCCAGCGTTTCGGCTGACCAGGCTCAGCCGACCGGCTCGTAACTCCGGATCCGGGCGGCCTCCCAGAACCCCAGCGACCCGTAGAGCCGACGCGCCGGGGCGTTCGTCTTCTCCACCCACAACACCGCGCTCGATGCGCCGCAGTCGACGGAGAGATGGCGAAGACCCTCGACGACGAGCAGACGGCCGAGTCCACGCCCGGCGGCGTCGGGTCGAACGCCGATGATGTAGATCTCTCCGGCGCCGTCGGGATGGACCTTCGTCCAGCACGAGCCGAGGAGAACGCCGTCGCTCCAGGCCATCCGGACCCCCTCCGGGTCGTACCACTCCGCTTCCATGCGACGAGTCAGGTCGTCGATGGTGACCGCACCGTTCTCCGGATGGCCGGCAAACGCCGCATTGTTCGCTTCGATCCACGCGTCCTCGTCGCGACCCGGGCGAAAACCAGTCACGAGCACGTCGGGGAATTCGAGCGGCGCCTCGGCAAGCGGCAGCCCCACCTCGAGACGGACCAGGGTTCTCGTGCACCGAAGGCCGAGACGAGCCGCAACCTCGTCCTCGACGTCACGGCGAGCCCAGAGCACCCAACGGGCGCCTGCTGCGAGCCTGGCTACGACGCTCCGAACGAGCTCGCTGCCCACGTCGCTACCAGCCGTCGTCGCCAGCTCGATCGCCCAGTGACCGGCGTCTCCGGGCGCAGCCGGCCGGTGCCACGCGGCCTGGGCGTACCCGACGACGCCGTCATCGGCGGCAACGACCTCGCAGACCTCCGCTTCGTTCCCGATCCGGACGGTCTTGTGCTCACTCAGCGCCTCCGCTCCGTCGGAGCTCACGGCCTCGAGAAGCGAGCCGAGTCCAGAGAGCTCGGCGGACGTCGGCGTACGGATCTCCACCATCGGCCGACCCTACCGCGGTCTGGCGCGACCCGGTATGCTCCGCTGCGATCGGCACAGCCCGTATCCTGGCCGCTTGTGAGCACCGTTGGACTGGTACTGGGCGGCGGGGGCATCACCGGCGCGGCGTACCACCTCGGCGCTCTCCTCGCCATCGAGATGGCCACCGGCTGGGACCCCGACGAGGCCGAGGTCATCGTCGGTACCTCGTGCGGGGCATTCACGGCTGCGCTCGTCCGCGGCGACGCACTCTCGCTCGACACGTTCCTGGGAGGCGCCCAGAGCCGGGACGAGGTCGCAGATCACCTCCGTGGACTCATCTACCGTCGCACCAGGCCGCGCGGCGTCCTGCGCTGGCTGCGTCGAGGAATCCTGCCGGGCCTCGCCCGACCCGACCTCAACCTCGTCCTCGGGTCACCTGCCCTCTACGAAACGTCCGGCATCAGCGAGTGGGTCGAGGACGCCGTCGGCGACCTCGCCGAGGGGTGGCCGGAGCACGCCACCGTCATCGTCGCATACGACCTCGGCTCCCGGACCCGGGCGCCGTTCGGCACCGCAGGGGCGCCACCCGCACGTCTCAAGGACGCGGTCGCCGCTTCGGTCGCGGTGCCGTTCGTGTTCTCCCCCGTCGGCATCGACGGCCGCTGGTACGTCGACGGCGGAATCGCGACGGGAACGAGCGCCGACCTCGTGCTCGCCAACCGGGAGCCGCTCGACCTCGTCCTCGTCATCGCTCCGATGGCCGCCACCGAGGCCAGGCCGGGAGCCCGGTTCTACGAGGAGATGTTCGACCGGGTCGGCCGGGTCGCCCTCGATGCCGAGATCTCGGTCATCCGGGAGGCATGGCCGGACACCGACATCGTCGTGCTCCGCCCCGATCAGAGCGTGCTCTCGGCGGCGAGACCGAACCCCCTCTCGGTGCGGGCTGCGGTCCCGGCGTTTCTCCGTACGCTCCGGTCGCTCAAGGACGAGCTCGCCGGCGAGGAGAACTGGTCGATCCTCGAGCGTCATCTCGTCCGGTCCGTCAGCGGGCGAGGTTGATCCCGACGGGGCCTTCTTCCGCGGCTCAGGCGTCGATGTCGCGCAGCTGCCCGAGGAGCCGGTCGACGGGGTCGCTTCCGCGGTCTCCCCTCGCGGTCACGGGAGCCCGGACGAGCTCGACGTCGAACCCGCCGCCGTCACCGTCTCCGGCGTCGATGAGGTCCTCGGCCTGCGCCAGCTCCTCGAGGGCGCCGGCGGCCATCCCCTTGAGGAGCGTTCCGGTCTTCTTCACGACGCTGCGGAGGACCTCGACGTCGCCGAGCAGCTCTTCGTGGTCGCCTTTCGCCGAGGCCATGACTCGTTCGGCTTCTTGGCGGCTCTCCTCGATGAGCGTGAGCGCTTCGCGACGGGCCGCCGTCAATGCCTCTTCCGCGCGCGCTCTCGCCGTTGCCAGCAGTTCGTCCGCATCCTCGTTGGCACCGGCGAGAATCTCGTCCTTCGCCCGGGTGGCGGCGACCATCGTGAGCCGCACCGCCTCCTCGGCGGAGCGCGCCTCGTCGAGTCCTCGTTCGAGCTTCTGGATCTCGGCTCGGGCCGCGGCGATCTCCCTGTCCCTCGAGGCGATCATCTCGGCGACGCGCTCCAGGAACACCCCGACCTCTTGCGGGTCGAACCCCCTCCGCACCTGCTCGAACTGTTGCCGCCTGATCTCGGACGGGGTCAACTCCACGCGCACCTCTTCCGGGCTCGGGCCCTCCCACCCGGTTTCGGCGTCCGCTCGAGCGCCCTGCGATCCGCCAGCACGATGAGTGTACGACAGACTGCTCTGAGTGGTCAAGGGCGGACGTGACCAACCAGCAGTGGACCACGGGGGTCGAAATGGGTCGGCCGACCCGTAGACGCAAGCTCCCGTCCCGGTTACGTTCACGTGGAAACCGGTGGGGCCGGCACCGTGCACCGGTCTTCGGCGAGTAGGGACTGGCTATGCGGGCAGCGAGCAGAGCGATGGTGCGGGTGCGCACCGCAATTCCCGTTGGGGAACGTGGTGCCAACCTCGTCGAGTACGCCATCCTCATCGCCTTCATCGTCGTGCTCTCGATCGCCGCGATCACGATCATCGGCGAGGAGACGAGCTCGAAGTTCGTTCCCGTCGCGCAGACGCTCTGACACCCGGGCGGGCTCCCACCGTCCCGCCGACGTCGTCTCACCCGCCACTTCGTCGCACCCCTCGTCGTCCCCCCGCCCCTCGTGCCGTCGTCCGGCGATCGGCCGCTCCGGGGAGGGTCCTCTAGCCCTACTGTGTGCTCACGAGAGGTGGTCCCATTGAGGGCAGTCGAGCGAGGAGTGGCACCGTGACCTCAGCCGCAACGGCCCGCCGAAGCGTCATGATCGACGGGAACGAGGCTGCGGCATCGATCGCCTATCGCACGACCGAGACAATCGCCATCTACCCGATCACTCCCGCATCACCGATGGGCGAGCTCGCCGACGCATGGGCGGCAAAGGGTAGGGAGAACATCTGGGGGACGGTTCCCCAGGTCATCGAGATGCAGTCGGAGGCCGGCGCCGCAGGTGTCGTCCACGGTGCGCTTCAGGCCGGCGCGCTGTCGACGACGTTCACCGCCTCCCAGGGCCTGCTGCTCATGATCCCCAACATGTTCAAGATCGCTGGTGAGCTCACACCGTGTGTCTTTCACATCGCCGCTCGCACCGTCGCCACCCACGCTCTGTCGATCTTCGGGGACCACAGCGACGTGATGGCCGCCCGGGCGACGGGCTGGGCGATGTTGGCGAGCAGCTCGGTTCAGGAGGCTCACGACCTCGCCCTCGTCGCCCACGCCGCCACCCTCGAGACGAGGGTCCCCTTTCTCCACTTCTTCGACGGTTTCCGCACGTCCCACGAGGTGAACAAGATCGAGGAGCTCACCGACGACGACGTCCGATCCCTCATCTCTCTCGACGCAGTGCTCGGCCATCGTGGCCGCCGGCTCGATCCGGACGCTCCGGTCCTGCGGGGCACCGCCCAGAACCCGGACGTGTTCTTCCAGGCGCGCGAAGCCGTGAACCCGTTCTATGCCGCGACACCTGCCGGCGTCCAGGCCGTCATGGACAGGCTCTTCGAGGCCGTGGGCCGGCGGTACCACCTCTTCGACTACGTCGGGCCGTCCGACGCCGAAACCGTCCTCGTCATGATGGGCTCTGGAGCGGGTGCCGCGGAGGAAGCGGTCATGCGCCTCGCCGGCGACGGTGCCCCCATCGGGCTCGTGAAGGTACGGCTCTACCGTCCCTTCGCCGCCGATGCGTTCCTCGCCGCACTCCCGGATTCAGTCTCCACGATCGTGACCCTCGACCGGACGAAGGAGCCCGGCGCCGTGGGCGAGCCTCTCTTCACCGACGTGGCGGCGGCGGTGCTCGGCGCGTCGGGTGCCGGGAACCGCTGGCCCTCGCCGCCGCGGGTCGTCGGGGGCCGCTACGGGCTCTCTTCGAAGGAGTTCACGCCGGCGATGGCCAAAGCGGTGTTCGACGCCGCTCCGACCGTCGGGCACGACTTCACCGTCGGGATCGTCGACGACGTCACCGGTCGCAGCCTCTCGTGGGATCCCGAGTTCAGCTGTGAGCAGGAAGACGGGATACGGGCCGTCTTCTACGGCCTCGGCTCGGACGGGACCGTCGGTGCCAACAAGAACTCGGTGAAGATCATCGGCGAACACACGAAGCTCCACGCCCAGGGCTACTTCGTCTACGACTCGCGCAAGGCGGGGGCGGTCACCGTGTCCCACCTGCGCTTCGGCCCCGACCCCATCAACTCGACGTATCTCATTTCCGAGGCCGATTTCGTCGCGTGCCACCAGTTCGGCTTCCTGGAGAAGATGGACGTCCTCGACGTCGCCAAGCGCGGCGCCAAGTTCCTCCTCAACTCGGAGCACGGACCCGATGCGCTGTGGGACCGGCTCCCCCGTGAGGTGCAGGAGACGATCATCGACAAGCAACTCGAGGTCCACGTCGTCGACGGCGACCGAGTCGCCTCCGAAGCCGGCTTGGGGGGCCGGATCAACACCGTGCTCCAGACGTGCTTCTTCGCCCTGGCGAACGTCATGTCGCGCGGCGAGGCGATCGCTGCCATCAAACACGCCATCGAGGACACCTACGGCCGCTTCGGCAGCTCCGTCCTAGAGCGGAACTTCGCCGCCGTCGACGGCGCGCTCGATGCGATGTACCGCCTCGACGTGCCCGCCACGGTCACCTCGTCGCTGTCGATGCGCGCCATGGTGCCGGACACGGCCCCGGACTTCGTGCGCAGAGTCACGGCGATGATGCTCGAGGGTCGGGGTGACCTCCTCCCGGTCAGCGCCATGCCGGTCGACGGCACGTTCCCCTCCGGCACCACACAGTACGAGCGGCGCTCCATCGCTCGCGAGATCCCCATCTTCGACCCGGACATCTGCATCGAGTGCGGCAGGTGCGCGATCGTCTGCCCCCACGCCGCGATCCGGATGAAGGCCTTCACTGCGGACGCCCTCGCCGGAGCCCCCGCCGGCTTCAAGCACCGCCCGTTCCGATTCCGGGAGCTGCCGGACCACCTCATGACGATCCAGGTTGCGCCGGACGACTGCACCGGGTGTGGGGTCTGCGTCGACGTCTGCCCGGCGAAGTCGAAGGAGGAGGTCAGGCACAAGGCGATCGACATGGAGCCCAAGGACGAGCACCTCGAGACGGAACGGGAGAACTGGGAGTTCTTCAAGACGATCCCGGAGCCCGATCGGTCACGGTTCCGGCTGGCGACGGTCAAGGGCTCCCAGCTGCTCGATCCCCTCTTCGAGTTCTCCGGTGCCTGCAGCGGCTGCGGCGAGACCCCGTATCTCAAGCTGCTCACCCAGCTCTTCGGCGACCGGATCCTCGTCGCCAACGCCACCGGCTGCTCCTCGATCTACGGGGGAAACCTGCCGACGACGCCCTGGCGGGCCGGGGCCGACGGCCGGGGGCCGGCGTGGGCCAACTCGCTGTTCGAGGACAATGCCGAGTTCGGTCTCGGGATGCGCCTCGCCCTCGACCAGGAGGCCACCGAGGCTCGGCTGCTGGTGCGCGAGCTCTCCGACGCGCTCGGGCACGGCCAGGCGTACGCCATCGTGACGGCCGATCAGACGGGAGAAGACGGCATCGCCGCACAGCGCCGGCGCGTGGACGAGCTCGTCGATGCGCTCGGCCCCATCGATGACCCGAGAGCGCGCCGTCTCGAGGCGATCGCAGGCGCGCTGGTGCGCAAGAGCGTGTGGATCGTCGGCGGCGACGGGTGGGCCTACGACATCGGGTTCGGCGGCCTCGATCACGTCCTCGCGTCGGGACGGGACATCAACCTCCTGGTGCTCGACACCGAGGTCTACTCCAACACCGGAGGCCAGGCGTCGAAGGCCACTCCGCGCGCCGCCGTCGCCAAGTTCGCCGCCGGCGGCAAGCCCATCCCGAAGAAGGATCTCGGGCAGATCGCGATGTCGTACGAGGACGTCTACGTCGCCCAGATCGCGCTCGGGGCCAACAACACCCAGTCCGTGAAGGCCTTCGCCGAGGCCGAGGCGTACGAGGGCCCATCCCTCGTCATCGCATACAGCACGTGCATCGCCCACGGCATCGACATGACGACGTCGATGACCCACCAGAAAGCGCTCGTCGACGCCGGCTATTGGCCGCTGTATCGCTACGACCCGCGGGTGATCGCGCAGGGAGAGCACCCCTTCCACCTCGACAGCCGCAAGCCGACGCTCAAGTTCGCCGACGTGGCCAAGAACGAGGCCCGGTTCGCGATGCTCGCCCGCTCCGATCCCGACACCGCAGCGCACCTCCAGTCGCTCGCCCAGCACGACATCGACGAGCGGTGGCAGCTCTACGAGCAGTTCGAGGAGCTCGACCGGCTCCCCCTCGAAGACGACCTCGAACTGCCCGATGCCGGCCACGACACCGAGGAGGCGGCACCGTGACCGCCGATCTCCGCACCACGTATCTCGGCCTCGCGCTGAAGAGCCCGGTCGTTGCGTCCTCCTCGCCGCTCACCGGGGACCTCGACTCTCTGTGGGCACTCGCCGACGCAGGTGCCGGCGCCGTCGTGCTGCCCTCGATGTTCGAGGAGCAGATCGAGCAAGAGGCCATCGAACTCCAGCGGCTCTACGAGGCGGGCACCGGCAGCTTCGCCGAGGCGCTGAGCGGCTACCTGCCCGACATGCAGAGCTACAACACGGGGCCGGAGAAGTACCTCGACCACCTCGGCGCCGCCAAAGAATCGCTGGCGATCCCGGTCATCCCCAGCCTCAACGGCACGACCCGGGGCGGCTGGGTGAAATACGCCAAACGGCTCGAGGCCGTCGGCGCCGATGCCATCGAGCTGAACATCTACCTCCTCCCGACCGACCCCTACGCCGACGGCCGCGACGTCGAGCAGCGGTATCTGGACCTCGTCGAGGCCGTCCGAGCCGCCGTCGACGTTCCTCTCGCGGTGAAGATCGGTCCTTACTTCAGTGCGCTGATCTCGATGGCGCGCCGCCTCGCCGAGGCCGGGGCGGACGCGCTCGTCCTGTTCAACCGCTTCTACCAGCCCGACATCGACCTCGAAGCGCTCACGGTCGTGCCGAACATCAAGCTGAGCGCTCCCGTCGAGCTTCGCCTCCCGCTGCGCTGGGCGGCGATGCTGCACGGCCAGGTGAGATCGGACCTCGCGGTGACGAGCGGTGTGCACTCCGGCGAGGACGTGGTGAAGGCGCTCCTCGTCGGCGCTGACGTCGCGATGGTGGCATCGGCGCTGCTGCGCAACGGCGCCCGATTCATGGCGACGGTCGTCGAGGACCTGCAGCGCTGGCTCGACGAGCACGAATACGAGTCGGTCGACCAGCTGCGCGGGTCCATGAGCGTGGCCAAGGCACCGAACCCGGAGCAGTTCGTCCGGTCCAATTACATGACCGTGCTTCGCAGCTACACGGCCAAGAACAGCTGACGGCGGGTTCAGTCGCTCAGCGTCCTCACGAGCGACAGCCCGAGGGCAAGCACGGCGACCACCCACACCGTGATCCGCACCCAGTCCGGCGCGTGATGCCACAGGTGCTTCACTTGGGCATAGACGACGGCGGCGACGACGAGCCCGGCGGTCGCCAGACCGGCGATCGCCATCGTGATTCCCAGCGTCGAGTCGACGCCGGAGCCGTCGTCGGGGTCGAGGAAGAGGAGCCCGGCTCCGGCGAGGAGGGCGACGAGGGCTCCCAGAACGCTGAGCACGACGAGCGCTTTGACGGTCCGCAACGCCCGCTCGTGGGCCGACCCGGTTGCCGGAGAGACCGTCATCATGACCTCCGCCACCCAAGGCTAGAGCTCACGCCGTCCGGCCGCCCCTTGTCAGCCGGCTGCTGCCCTCGTGTACCGTCCTCTCCGTGCCCCGTCTCACTCGCGAGATCGCCGCGACGCCCGTCACTGCCGGACAGATGACGGTGCGACCCGTCGCCCGTGTGTGGGGGGTGTGGGGCGCCGGGAGGTCGCGTGGTGCGGGCGTCGCGCTCGTCCTTCCCTCCCGGGTGGAGGTGACCGACGGGAACGGCGTGACCCGGAGCGCCGCGATCCCCGACGCCGTGCTCTGGGTGAGGGTCGCCGCGATCGCGGCGATCCTGGGAGCGGCGGGCGTGAGGAAGGTACGTCGATGAGTGCACCACGACAAGACCCGGAAGCCGTCGTCGAGGCGGTAGGGGTACGCGTCGAGCGAGGATTCGAACGACTCATGGGCGGGCTCAGCGCCGACGATGTCTTCGGCTCCGTCACCCACGCCGACCGCGTCGTCGTCACTGCGGCCACGATCGAACGCGCCGGCGGCTTCGGCTTCGGCGCCGGCGCGGGGACCGACCCTGACGAGGCGGGCGGCGGGGGCGGCGGTGGAGGAGGCGGCGGCACGGCCGCGGCGAGACCCGTCGCCGTCGTCGAGGTCACGCCCGACGGTGCCGTCGTCCGTCCGGTCCTCGATTACACGAGGATCGGGATCACCGTCGCGCTCGCCGCGCTCGCCGTGTGGCGAACCCTCCGCGCCGGCTGATCACCGGTCGGGGGCCGGTGCCGACGCGGTAGCGTTGGCCGAAAGGAGCGAAGGAGCGGACATGGGCCTGATCCAGGATGTCATCGCCACCGGCGCCACCGGTCTCGTCATCGGCGGCGAGCCGCAACCGGCCTCGGACGGGGCAACGATCGACGTCCTCGACCCGTCGACCGGGTCAACGATTGCAGGGGTGTCGAGCGGCTCGACGGAGGATGCCATCCGGGCCGTCGACGCCGCGGCGGCTGCGGCCGAGGGGTGGGCAGCGAGCACGCCGCGCCAGCGAGCCGACGTGCTCCAGCGCGCGTTCGAGATCATGATCGAGCGCAAGGACGAGCTCGCCGAGCTCATCGTCCTCGAGATGGGAAAGGCGTTCCCCGAGGCCGTCGGCGAGATCGCCTACGCCGCCGAGTTCTTCCGCTGGTACTCGGGCGAGGCGGTGCGCAACATCGGGCGGCTCTACGACGCCCCGGCCGGCGACAAGCGCATCATCGCCATCCATCAGCCGGTCGGCATCTCCCTCCTCGTGACCCCCTGGAACTTTCCGTCGGCGATGGCGACGAGGAAGATCGGTCCGGCAATCGCCGCCGGCTGCACGATGGTCCTCAAGCCCGCATCGGACACCCCGCTCAGCGCGCTCGCCATCGGCCGGGTCATGGAGGAGGCGGGCCTGCCCCGGGGCGTCCTCAACGTCCTCCCGTCGCGGCGCTCGTCGGAGGTCGTCGGCGCGATGCTCGCCGACCCGCGTGTCCGCAAGCTGTCGTTCACGGGGTCGACGGAGGTGGGGCGCATCCTCCTCAGGCAGGCGGCCGACCAGGTCATCAACTGCTCCATGGAGCTCGGTGGGAACTCACCGTTCCTCGTCTTCGAGGACGCCGACGTCGACGACGCGGTCACCGGCGCGATGATCGCCAAGATGCGCAACGGTGGGCAGTCATGCGTCGCCGCCAACCGGTTCATCGTCCACGCTGCGATCGCCGACGAGTTCTCCGCGGCGTTCAGCGCCGCGATGGCGGGGGTGCACACCGGGCCCGGCATGGAGCCCGGTGTCGAGCTGGGGCCGATGATCAACCGGCAGGCTCAGGACGACCTCCATCACCTCGTCGACCTCGCCACCGACGCCGGGGCCACGATCGAGATCGGGGGTGCGCCGCTCCCCCGCCCCGGGTTCTTCTTCCCCCCGACCGTGCTCAAGGGCGTCGGCGCCAGCGATCCGATCCTCGAGCACGAGATCTTCGGCCCGATCGCCCCCATCATCACCTTCGAGACCGAGGAGGAGGCGATCTCGATCGCCAACGACACCCACCACGGCCTCGCCGCCTACCTCTACAGCGGGGACCTCGCGAAGAGCTTGCGGGTCGCCGAGGCCCTCGAGTCGGGCATGGTCGGCGTCAACCGCGGCATCATGTCGGACCCGGCGGCGCCGTTCGGCGGCGTCAAGCAGTCGGGCCTGGGGCGAGAGGGCGCCCACGACGGCATGCTGGAGTTCCAGGAGACGAAGTACATCGCCGCCGACTGGTGAGGCGGGGTGGTTCCCTCGACGTCAGTAGATGCTGGGGCCGAGGTTGGCGCTCCAGTCGTTGTCGTCCCAGCCGGCGATGACGCCGCAGTTGCCGCCATCCCATACACCACCTGTCCCACCGGATGCCGAAGTCCAGTCGACCTGGTTGCCGCGCACCTCGATCGAGCCGCATTGAGTCGGGTACTGATTCCACGTGTAGATCCATTCGACCACGGATGCGAACTCGAATAGACCCTGTTCGACAACACCCGGATATCAGTGCCACTCGCCACCCCGATCCCAACCTGACCCGGATCAACCAACACGTTGTCCTGAATCACTTGATACGAGCCCCCACCATCACCCGCCATGATCCCCGACCCCGAGGACGAAGGACCACCATTCCGCAACCGATTCCCCACCACCTGGAGCGGATCCCCCGGCGTTCCATGAGACCGCCACAGATTGATGAAATCCTCAGCATTGCTCGCACCCAACGCGTTCCCACCCACGTTGTACCGAATCCGATTCCCCCCACCCGTCACCTTGTCGAACTGAACGAAGTTCCGACCCGCATTGGTGAACCTGTTGTTCTCAATCCGAATCGACTCCGAAACGACAACCAGCACACCATTCTTCGTCTCTGCGATCTCGTTGTTCGACACCTCTAATCCCACCACCTCGACCGCAGCCACCGCGTCATCCCCACACGGCCCGATCCGATTCCCCGTGATCGTGATATTCGAAGAATCCTGGACCCGGACACACTCACCATCCAGATTCGAAATCGCCAACCCCGAAATCACCACATCACTCTCACCGCTCACCACCACCGGACCCGACTCCACAAACCCACCCCGGCACCGTCGTCGCAGGCGGCACCGTCGTCGCAGGCGGCACCGTCGTCGCAGGCGGCACCGTCGTCGCAGGCGGCACCGTCGACGCAGGCGGCACCGTCGACGCAGGCGGCACCGTCGTCGTCGACGAAGAAGGCACAATCGATGCTGAGTCTGCCGCCGGCTCGCTGGCCAGAGCGAGGGGTGAGCCGTCTAAGGACTCGGCGAGCCCTACCCTCCTACGTGCCTGTGTTTCGGTATCGAGTTCATGGGGCGCGACGGTGCGGAATGTCGCGACCGTCACCCCAACCGAGCCATCGTCGTAGACCAGGTTCGCAACAAGCGTCTGGCGTCCCAGCCTGAGAATCGACAGGTCCAGCGGCGTCGCATTCCCTGCCGCGTCAGTGGTCAAGTAGAACGGGGGCTCCGCTGAAGTGAAGTGGATACCGGCGTCGGCAACCGTGTACTCGACGGCTGTGACGCCGGAGACATCGAGGAAGATGACCACCTCACCCGTCAATACGGCCCCTTCGAGCGTTCGCGCCCCTGACCCATCCGCGTGAAGACTGACCACCAGCCGAGGCTCGGTCGTCGCCGACGCCGCCGAAACGACCGAAGGACCCGCCACGACAACAGCGAGCGCCAGCATCAGCCACACCCTCCGGATGCTCGCGAGCCGCGCCAAGCGGCTTCGCGGACGGTTCGCGGCCACGGGTGTCTGCGCGTGGGACTCCAACGCTGCCCATACGCTCTGCGACATACGGCGATTCCCCTTCGATCCACCTCAGTCGATGCCAACGTTTATCGACCCACGGGCGGAAACCTTGAGTGGTTGCATTCACTACTATGAGTGCAAGCGACGCCAGCGGTGGTCCGGCGAACTGTGGGGCAACTGAGCGCTGTGGTCAACTTCGATTCGCCGCGATCGGCCCAATATCGGTCAGATCGCTCCTACGGCCGCCGCACGGGGCCCGGGAGTGGAGCAGTGACCGGTCTCGGCCCTGTCCGCTAGCTACGACCGAGGCCTCGGCCCGATCGTTCAGCCTGAAATCGAGGCGCGGACCTTCGGGTCGAGATGAAAAGCGATCGCGTCGCGGAACGTCGTGCGAAGATCCCGCTTCGGCTCCCAGCCGAGCGCGCTGAGTTTGGAGATGTCCGGGGCAACGCGATCCATGTCCTCGTAGCCGGATCCGTAGAACTCCTCACCGGAGATGACTCGCAGCTCGTTGTCGGCTTCTTTGCCCGTCAGCTCCCGATAGATGTCCTTCATGAGAGCTGCCAGATCGAAGATCGATATGTCGGTCTCGGGATTCCCGATGTTGAAGATCTCGTTCTTTGCTTCCGGTGATTCGAGGAGGATGGTGAAAGCCTCATTGCAGTCCTGGATGTGGGTAAACGCCCGGTGCTGCTCACCGCCATCGACGAGGTACATCGGTCCTCCCGTCAGCAGAGCGGACATGAAGTGGGCGAATACCCGGGGCCCACCGGTCGCGCCGGCCGGCACGAGATAGTCGAAGCGAGGCCCGACGAAGTTGAACGGCCTGACGATCGTATGGACAAGATCCCCGCGCAGGCCGTGAGCGTGGATGATTCTCTCGAGCAACTGCTTCGAACACGCGTAGATCCAACGCTGCTTGCTGATCGGACCCAGGATGAGGTCGGACGCATCCTCGACATACGCATCCCCTGCGGGCTTCCCATACACCTCGGACGTCGAGTACTGGAACAGCCTCTTGCCGTGGGCGACGCAAAGGTCGACGATCTTCAGGTTCTGGAGGAAGTTGAGTTCGAAAACGTCCAGCGGCGTATCGACGTAGATGCTCGGGTTCGCATACGCTACGAGGTCGACGACAACGTCGGAATCCCTGACGAGTTCCTCTACCAGCCGATCCGACTTGCGCACGTCACCCTTCACGAAGGTGAAGTTCGGGCCTTCGATGCCCTCGAGTTTGTCGTCCGCAATGTCCATTCCAACAACGGTGTGCGTCCGATCGGCGATGAGGTGATCGACCAGATTCGAGCCGATGAACCCCCCGGCCCCGAAGATGACGAGCTTCACTTGTTCCTACCTCCAGTCGGTGTCACGGCGGGTGGATCAACGCCGCGACCACTGCGGGTCGGCTGCTTACGACACGCCGACGAGCTGGCAATCCGGCCACTGGCAGTATATGAACCCCGTGTTGGAGCGCAAGGGCGGCATTTCGGCCACCTGACAGGACTAGTCCGTCCGGCCGAGCCCCCCGGTGAGAGAGCCGACGCAGTTGACCGGACGGCACCAAAGCCGTGGCCCAAACCAGGCCACTCACCGGTTTCGAACACACACCTCAACGTCTATCGTGCGCGCGCTGAGCGGGCCACGGACCGCATGCGAACGGTAGGTACGATTTCGCGGAGGTTGTCTCTTGTCACGGGCCATACTGCGTACAACGTCGCGGAGAGTTGCGCTCCTCGTGACGGTCCTCTTCATGCTCTCATCGAGCACCGTCGGCGGGCCCACTCGCCCCGAAGCGAGCGCCGCCCCGGGTTCGATCCTGGTTGTGTCGCCACATCCTGACGACGACTTGCTCGCCGCGGCGGGGATCATATCTGCTGCGATCACGAACGGAGACACAGCAACGACTGTCTACCTGACGAATGGTGACTTCGATAGCGTCGCCACCGGCCTCATCCGCCAGAACGAGGCTGTCACGGCGCAAGTCACTCACCTGGGCGCAGCCGAGAACGACCTGATCTTCCTGGGTTACCCGGACGGTTCGCTCTTTGAGATCATCAGCAACTACCCGGACGCGTCGGATGTGTTCACCGCACCGAACGGTCAGTCGATGACGTACGGAACGCGAGGGCTCGGGGGCAAGGATTACCACTCTCACGCTTTCGGCTCTCCTGCCGACTACAACATGGCGAACATCATTCAGGACCTCACGTCGATCCTCCAGACGTACCGTCCGACCGATATCTACGGGTTGAGTGAGTTCGACCTGCACGGCGACCACTCGACTGCGTACTACCTCTTGAATCTCGCGCTCGCTGACGCGATCGCTGCGGACCCCACATACTCACCCGTCGTGCACACGACCATCGTCTGGTCGTCGGGTCCAGGCTCCTGGCCGGAGCCTGCTGACCCGAGCGCGATTCACGTCCCGATCCCTGGTCTCGACGACACAGATCTGTTGTGGGGGGATCGCCAGAGCATCATCGTTCCAGTTTCGATGCAGGCCACCAACCTGAGTGTGAACCCCAAGTGGCTCGCTATCGATGGGCACGCGAGCCAAGGCGGTGCCGGGGGGTTCCTCGGCAAGTTCGTCCACAAGGATGAGATCTTCTGGGCCGAGGCACCATCGATCAGCAACCAGCGGCCCTTCGCAATCGCCGGGCCCAATCAGACGCTCGGAGTTGGTATGCCCGTCGAGCTCGACGGGACCGGGAGCTTCGACCTCGACGGCGACCCGTTGACCTACTCATGGACACAAACGGGGGGTCCGACGGTGACCCTGTCCGACGCGACGTCCGCTGCGCCCACCTTCACCGCACCCGTCACCGGGACGACCTTGACCTTCGATCTCGTCGTCAACGACGGTACCGAGACGAGCCAGGCGTCTTCGACCACAGTGACCATCGACGACTCGAACATCGCGGGATTGGCCACCGCCTCAGCCAACAGCGAAGCAACCGGACAGGAGGCTTCGAAGGCGATCGACGGGATCGCCGACGGGTGGCCCACCGGTCCCACCAATGAGTGGTCCACGGTCGGCGGCGGCGTCGGTAGCTGGCTTGAGTTGAACTGGGCCAGCCCTGTCACCATCGATCAGCTGACGCTGTACGACCGGCCGAATCTGAGCGACCACATGACGGCCGCCGAAATACAGTTCAACGACGGCTCGACCGTTGCCGTCGGGTCGCTCGTCAACGACGGCAGCCCAACGACGGTGCCGGTGCCGACCAAGACGATCACGAGCCTCCGGGTCACCGTCACCGCAGTTGCCGGCTCGACATCGAGCATCGGTCTCGCCGAAATCGGAGTGCGGAGTGCTCCGAATACGGCGCCGACGGTCGCCATCACGAGTCCTCCCGACGGGACTGTCGTCGACCAAGGGGACGCCGTGACGCTTGTCGGGACCGCATCCGACGTCGAGGACGGCGACCTCACGGCTTCGATCTCCTGGACGTCAGACGTCGACGGACCGCTCGGCACGGGTGCCTCGATCACACCTGTGCTCAGCTCTGGAGCGCATACGGTCACGGCGTCCGCAACCGATGCTGGTGGCATGCCTGGCTCCGACATCCTCTCGCTTCGCGTGAATATGGCTCCGGCTGCGACGTACGCGGCATCCTGTGTGGAGTTGGAATGTCTCTTTACGGATTCCAGCACGGACGTCGACGGCTCCGTCGTCTCCTGGAGCTGGGACCTCGGGGACGGAAACGCGTCATCGGCAGCCGGACCGCTCGTGCACACCTATGCGTCGGGTGGGACCTATGCCATAACGCTCACCGTGACGGATAGCGACGGCGCGGTGGACACTGCTGCGAAGAACGTGACGGTTGAGTCGTCCGGGGGGGGTGGCCCATCGTTCATTGACACCGCGACTTCGGCGTTCATAGATGACATCGAGTGGCTGGCGGCGGAAGGCATCACCCGTGGGTGCAACCCACCCAAGAACGATCGATTCTGCCCTGACGATCCCGTGACCAGAGGCCAGATGGCCGCGTTCCTCGTTCGTGCGTTGGGCCTCACAGACGGCCTGAGCGACCCGTTCGTCGACGACAACGGATCGATCTTCGAGGCGGACATCGAGCGACTCGCCGCGGCCGGCATCACCCGTGGGTGCAACCCACCCAAGAACGATCGATTCTGCCCTGACGATCCCGTGACCAGAGGCCAGATGGCCGCGTTCCTGCACAGAGGCCTTGGCTAGCACAGGTCGGCGCCGACGGCAATGGAGCCGGCGGACGGCACCCGATACGCTGGTCCGATCGCAGAACCTGGGCGCGCTCGCGGCCGGGAATGCTGCCTGGCGCCGAGGGCCGCGAGCGGGGCCGCGTTTCGAAAGGGAGTCAGTGATGGGAGAAGGCGGCATTGCCCCGCTGTTCCTCGCATCGATCCTCAGGCCTGTCGGGACGACCGGTGTCCAGACCCACGCAAACGAGACGGTCCTGTATCTGCGGAGTGTCGATCAGCCCACAGAGCTCGTAACGCCGTACTCCGATCCATCGTGGTTGCGGACGCCGACGTTCGGGCTTCGGCGCGTCATCGACCTGTTCCACCGCCCCTCTGGCGTTCGATGGTACCGCCACTGGCATGGCGTCTTCCTCGAGGGCGCGTTGCGAGCCCGTCTGCACAACCTCGGGCCGGCGGTGGTCTACGCGCAATCTCCCGAGGCGGCGCAGGCGGCGTTGGGTGCTAGACACGCCGGCCAGGCCGTGGTGATGGCCGCCCACTCAGGTGAGTCGCTTGCGCCCGGGTGGATTCGTAGCGGGCATCTCCGGCCCGGTGACTCCGCCGATCGGGTGATCCGTCGCCAGGAGCAATCGATCATCTCGCAGCTCGATGGATTGGTCTACGTCTCGGATTTCGTCCGGCGCCGCATGGAGACGTCGTACCCGGCCGCCACGAGGGTTCCGAGCGCAGTGATCCCAGGGTTTGCCGACATCCCACCGCCGCCGCCCAACCCGCAAGACCCGATACGCGATCTGATCACCATCGGATGGATGGACGACAACAAGAACCACCGCTTCCTCATCGATGTCGTCGCCCGGGCCCGGACGTCGGGCCGTGATGTAACGCTCACCGTCGTGGGCGGAGGACCGGACCACGCCCGTCTCCTCGGACATGCTCGCGAGCTTGGAGTGGATGATCTGCTCGAGTTCACGGGGCGCGTAGAGAACGCCGCGAATCTCATCCCCCTGCACAGTCTCTACGTCCACGCCGCACGCGTGGAAAGCCTGGGAATCGCTCTCGTCGAAGCGCTCGGCCACGCCCGCCCGATCCTGGCCCCTGCCGTTGGCGGAATACCTGAGATCTTCACCGACGGGATCGAAGGACTCGTGTGGAAGACGGACGATGTTGCTGGTGCCACACAGCTCATGTTGACGTTGCTCGGCGATCATGAACGACGGTCGCTCATGGGGTTTGCAGCTCGCGAGACGTTCGAGCGGCGATTCGCGAAAGCCGTGGTCGCTCCGAGGCTCACGACCTTTCTTCTCGAGGCCTCGGCGAGGCGAGGACGGCAAGCCGGTTGAACGGGTCAAACCCCGAAGGGCGGGAGCCGCCGGTTACCCGAAACAAGCCACAACGGCTCGTCTCTCGGGTACCACATCTCAGGGCAATGCAGTGCGGGTTCTGACATTTGCGTTCTCCTGCAGGCCCGGATGGGGCTCCGAACCGGGCGCAGGATGGGGCCTCGTCAGCGCAACGGCTGAATTCGCGCACTGCACGGTGCTCACCGCACCCATTGACCACGGTCTCATGACGACCCACCTCGAGGAGCACGGACCGTCATCTATCGAGCCAGTCTGTATTCCTCAACCCGAGCTGCCGAGTGCCCTGCGAAAGAGTCGCGTGGCGCAGTACATCGAGTACTACGGCTGGCTCCGCAGAGCTCGCCGCGTAGCTGAAGAGCTCGTGCAGAGACGAGCGTACGATCTCGTCCATCACGCCACGTTCTCCGTCTACTGGCTCCCGACACCCGCCACGGACCTGGGCCTACCCTCGGTTTGGGGACCCGTCGGCGGGGCCGTGACGACGCCACGCGAGCTGAGGTCGTTTCTCGGCGTGTCGGGTCTGCCGGAGGAATGGAGCGATCTCGTCTCCGTGTCCGCGCTCGAGAGGCTCCCGGCCACCAGGCGGTCCTGGCGGAAGTCAACGGCCATCATCGCCCAGAACGAGGAAACGGCGCACCGCATTGCGACCACCGGTCGGAGGGCGCACGTCATCAACCATGCGTTGTTTGTGGACTTCCCGGTTGTGGCACCTGAGCCTGCGGGGGAAGCGCTCCTATGGATCGGCGCGATCGAAGCACGCAAGGGTCTTCCGCTCGCTTTGCGCGCGCTTGCGCAGACGCGACCCGACGTTCGCATGGACATCATCGGCGACGGACCTCTGCGACCGCGAGCGGAGCGTCTCGCCTCCCGGCTGGGTCTGGAGGGCCGAACCAGGTTCTTGGGAAGAATCGCACGCGAGGAAGCGCTCCGACACGTGTCCAGCGCCACAGCTTGTGTCTTCACCGGCTTACGCGAAGAAGGGGGTCTCGCACTCGGCGAGGCGATGCGGCTTGGTTCACCGGTGGTTGTACTCGACCACGGCGGTGCCGGTTCGATTGCGCGCACTGCGGTGGACCCGTCGCGCGTGAGTCTGATAAGGCCCTCGCAAGCGCAGACCACCGTTCTCGAACTCGCCGCGGCGATGGAGGCGTTCCACGACTCCCCGCCTCGATCCAGGCGCTCGCAGATCGACACCGCCGGCGCCAAGGCACAGCTCTACGAGGTCTTTCAGGAGACGGCCGGCTCAAGAGGTGAGGAAGATGCCGGTTAGTACAATCGAATTCGCTGGAAAGACGGCTGCATCGGGTGGATCGGAGGGCTGAGCACATTGCTCCTCGACGCGTCTGAGATCGCGCACGACACCATCCTTCAGACGGACCTTTGCATCGTGGGGGCCGGCGCGAGCGGAATCTCGTTCGCCCGGGAGTTCATCGGAGCACCGCTCGACGTGTGCCTGATCGAGGGCGGCGGTCTCACGGAGGAACGTACGAGCCAGTCCCTGAATCGAGGTTTCCTCGACGGCCTCCCCTACCACGATCTCGATGAGGCCCGGTGGAGGGTGTTCGGAGGGAGTACAGGCAGATGGGCGGGATGGTGCCGCCCTCTCGACCCAATCGACTTCGAGGAACGGCCTTGGGTTCCGCTGAGTGGATGGCCCTTCGACCTGGAAGACCTAGAGCCGTATTACCGGAAGGCGCAGGAGCTCGTCCAGATCCCCACCTATGCATACGAGCCTGATGGGTGGGGGAGCGCTGTACCGCAGCTCTACCGGCCGCCCTTTTCGGGTGGACCGATAGAGACGGCTGTGTGGCAGGGCAGCCCCCCGACGAAGTTCGGCGCCGTCTACGTAGAGGAGCTGACACGAGCTCCCAACATCAAGACAATCCTCCACGGCAACGCGATCGAGCTCGAAGCAGAGCCGGAGAGCTCCCGAGTGTCCGGATTGCGCGTGTCATCTCTCGCCGGACGGACATTCAAAGTGATGGCCCGGACGTACGTTCTGACGTGCGGAGCAATCGACACGACACGCCTCCTGCTCGGGTCAAACTCGACAAGATCGGCCGGATTGGGCAACGAGCATGACAACGTTGGCCGCTACTTCATGGAGCATCCTCACGTCACCGTTGGACGACTGGTCGTTGACCGCCGCGCGTCGAGGTCTGAGGTGCCGGCGGTTGACCGAGGATTCGCTGGTGCTCGCGAACGGCTGAACCTCCAGCGGCCCTCTCACGGTATAAAGTGCGCGTTCAAGCTGACGGACCACGTTCAGCGCGCCGAGGGTCTCCTCAACTTCTCCGCTCACCTCAATACGCTTACCCCCGGCGGTGTTCGGGACTCGGACGGCTACAAGGCCTTGAAGCTCATCGTGACGAATCTACGCTCGATGCGTCGGTTGGCGTCCCAGGTGCGGAATCGGGCCTTGCCAGCTGGCGTCGCGAGACAGATTGGGATGGTGCTCAAGGAGTCCCCCTCACTCACCCGTGCGATCTACCACGAGATAGCGAAACGTCCGACTGAACTGGCGATCTATGCGCAGGCAGAGCAGTCGCCGAATCGGGCGAGTCGGGTAAGGCTTGCGGACCAGCGCGATGCTGTGGGCGTGCCGCTCGCTCGGCTGGACTGGAGGATGACGCAACTGGACAAGATCTCCATCCGTCGATCGTTGGAGCTCCTCGGCGACCACCTGGCGCAAACAGGCATAGGACGCGTTGAACCTGCCGAGTGGCTCACGTTGGACGATGAGAGCTGGGGCCCCGACCTCATTGGGGGCATGCACCATCTCGGGACGGCCCGCATGAGTGCCAGCGCCCGTGACGGGGTCGTGGATGCCACGGGCCGACTCCACAGCATCGACAACGTCTACGTCGCCGACGGATCGGTCCTTCCCACGGGTGGCTTCTCGAACCCGGCCCTGACGATCGTCGCCGTAGCATTGAAGATTGCCGGCCACGTGCGTAACCGGCTCATCCACCGGTTGCCTCCGGTTATCTGATGAACCCACCGTGCCACAGTCGTGTGGGCGGACAGACCGAACACCATGCCATCGATTACCCGATAAAGCATCAAAAGGAAGGGTCGCAGGCCGATAAGAGGGATCAGTGCTCCGCCCGTCAGTGCGGTCGATTGGCGGTTCGTCGGCGAGAGGAATGACGCTGTGCCACGGATGATTACTCATCCCTCGAGCGGGTACTCGCTGGCGGGGGGTGACGAAGACTCGTCGATCCGAGGTTGGAAAAGTACCCTCCGTAGTGGTAGAACACAGAGGGTACTATTCCCACGCAGAGTAGGCTCTTCTACTAAGGTATCCACTACGGGGAACCTTGGGCTAGGCATCAGGGCAAGGGGGTAGGTCAGTATGAAAGCGAACCGGGTGGCCGTCGTGGGGAGCGGCTACGTCGGCACCGTCGTGGCCGCCTGCCTCGGCAGCGTCGGCCACGAGGTCATCGGTGTCGAAAACGACGCCGAGAAGCTGGGAAGGCTCCAGACAGGCAGCGCGCCGTTCTACGAGCCCGGCCTGGATGAAGTCATCGCAAAAGCGATGGAAACCGGCCAGCTCGTGTTCACAGACGACATGTCACTCGCGATGGACCGGTCGGATGTTGTGTTTCTCTGCGTCGGCACACCATCCGGAGGGAATGGCCATCCCGAATTGGACGGGGTCGCCGCTGCAGTTCGAGCCATCGGGGCCAGTCTCCGACACAGCCACGTCCTCGTGACCAAGAGCACCGTTCCTATTGGGAGCGGGATGTGGCTGGAGCAACTCCTGGAGGATGCGCTGCCGAACGGCGGTTCGGACACGCCGCTCTTCTCAGTGGTGTCCAATCCGGAGTTCCTTCGTGAAGGCAGTGCGATCGAAGACTTCCTACATCCAGATCGCATCGTGCTGGGGAGCGGCGACCAGAGCGCGATCGCGATAGCTGAAGACGTGTACAGGCCAATCCTTGACCAATCCTTCGATGGCGGAGATCCCGAGCATCGCCCCGTGATCATCCGGACGGGCCTCGAGACCGCGGAGACGATCAAGTACGCGGCCAACGCCTTTCTCGCCTCCAAGATCAGCTTCATCAACGAGATCGCGCAGATCTGCGAGCGCGTTGGTGCTGACGTCACCGTCGTCGCCGATGCGATCGGGTTGGACAGCCGGATCGGGAGGGACTTCCTGAACGCCGGTGTCGGATGGGGTGGCTCGTGCTTCTCCAAGGACTTGGGTGCACTGTCCGCCATGGCCAAAGACTATGGGGTTGCTCCCCGCATGCTCGATGCGGTTGCCGCGGTCAACAAGAGCCAGCGGTTCGTCTTGGTGGAGAAACTCCAGGCCAGGCTGAAGTCGCTTCGGGGCCGGCGGGTGGCACTACTCGGTCTCGCCTTCAAGCCTGGTACGGACGATCTCCGAGACGCACCATCGCTGGAAATCGCCGAGCGACTCCACGAGTTGGGTGCGTCCGTCGTCGCATACGACCCGGTCGTCAAGGACCTGCCTGAGGATCTGCGCCTCCGGAGGGCCTCTGACCCCTACCTGGCTGCCGAGAGGGCGGATGCCCTCATTCTCGTAACCGACTGGCCAGAGTTCGCCGAACTCAACTTTGAGAGACTGGCGACCGCGATGCGCGGTTCGATCGTGCTCGATGGCAGGAACATGCTTCCGGTCGACGCCGTGACGAAGGCTGGTCTCACCTACGAAGGCGTGGGCCGTGGCGACATCGGACCTCTCCGCGATCGCGGCCCCGGTTGAAGCTCCGAGAAGGCGCGTAACGCGGCGGGAAGCGAAGGTGACCGTGCCGGCCCGGGTCAGGAAGTGTGGCCGAGAACGTCCGCCATCGACCCCTCCGACGCCGTCATGTCGGCGCGAAGCGGCGCGAGGTTGTAGATGTAGCCGACTGCCCGCGTTCCGAGGAGTTCGAGCCGGCCGCTGAGTTGTTGGAGGTCCGCCGCGTGGCCTCCGTGCGGAACGACGATGAGAGCACCGTCAACGAGTCCGACCACGGCGCTGGCGTACGCGACCTGAAGGAGCGGCGGCGTGTCGAGCAGGACGAAATCGTATGACTCGCTGACCCGATGTAGGAATTCACGCGTCTCCGGAAGGCTGAAGAACTCAGGCGCGTTGCTCCTCCGCATTCCCCGGGCCAGGAGGTGGAGCCCCGAGCCGTCCGAACTCCCCTCAACGGCTACGACAGACTCGGAAAGCGGCAGCCCCTCCAGCACAACCTCAGTGAAGCCGCGCTCGGGCCGCGCATCGGGTGCAAGGAGTTGGGTGGCAAGTTGGTTTCCGAAGTCGGCATCGATCAGGAGCACCCGCTTGCCCGTGCGGGCCACGGCAAGGGCGGTGTTCACCGCGACCACGGTCTTGCCCTCCGCCACCTTCGCAGAGGTTATTGCGATCGACGTTCCGCCTCCCCCGCCTGGTGCGACGCGGTTGTTTCCGGCGACACGCGCCGACTGAAGAGCGGAAGCAGCAAACCGGAAGGCTTCGGCCGAAGCCGATCGGGGCGCCGTCCGCACCGGCACAGGTGACCTCACGCCCTCTTGCCGGAAGGAGGGGACCTCTGCGATCAGCGGCGACCCGAGGACGAGTGCCGGCTCGCCCCGGTCGTCGAAGCGACGCCGTCGGAGGGCGAGGGAATAGGCACCGATCACGCCCAGGACCGCACCGATAATCGCTCCGAGCGCCGTAGTCTGTGCCGTGTTGGACACCCGGACGGCTTCCTCCGCCGTCGTGCTGATGCGTACGCCGGTGCCGAGCAGCTCACCGTCGAGCCGGATTCCGTCTCGCCTCGCCTCGAGGTCGTCGATGCGATTGATGAGTTGTGTTTGGCGGAGAAGCAGCTCTGCTAGCTCAGCGTCGGTTGCCTCGAGCGCGCGCACCGAGTTGACGGCGTCGAGGATCAGCGTGATGTCATCGATTTCATCCCGGAGGGCCGTCCGCGCCTCGGGCGTCGTCGCTGCGAGCAGGCGGGTTTGGAGGCTGGTGAGCCTTGCACGTAGCGCGTCCAGGTCTCCAAGTAGCGCGTCCTCGCCCGGGTCGGTCGTTCCAGTGATCTCGTTGATCCGCGCCCTCACCTCGGTCGACTGCCGATTCAACTCGTCGATCGACTCGTCGAGAACGGTGATCGAAGAGGCAAAAGTCGCACTCGCCTGCGATCGCAGCAAGGTCTCGTAACTCTCGATGAAGCTGTTTGCCCCGAGAATGGCCTGGTCGCGGGTCACCGCGATGACGGTGATGTTGATGAGGGCCGTGCCCTCCCCCTTCGTGTCGACATCGACTGAGTCCAGAAGGTCCTCGGTCGAAACCGGGGGGGCCACCCCTTTCTCGTTCATGAGATCGGCGGCGCGCCTTGCCACCTCGGACGAGCGCATAACCTCCACCTGGTCGGCGACGTAGTCTTCCGTCCGCTGGCGCGGAGCGGCCTCGAACAGGATGGAGGCTCGTGGGTCCTCGACGATGATCGACGCGGTCGCTGTGTAGCGTTCCGATTCGACTCCGATGGCAAAGAGCCACGCGAGGAATCCGAACATGGCGGTCGCGACCACCACGAGGCCGCGGTATCGCCAGGCCGCACCCAAGACGGTGGGCTCGAGAGTTCCCGTCGGTTCAATCGCTCGCACGTTTTGCCCTCAGCGGTGTTCCAGCACGGTACTGCGACGCATCATCTTCAGCGAGCGAACGACCCGAGGGGTCAACCGGCCGCATCGTACCGAGCTTCGGGGTAGCGACAGGGCGGAGCGACACTGAAAACCGCCGCGTCGCGGGTGACTGCGGCCGCCGAGTCCTTCTTGTCGCGCCGCAAGGGCCAGAAGCGAAACATCGACCGGTGTTGCATTCAGAAGCCGCGCCGCATGCCGAGGACAGCTGGGATCGTCAGGATGAGGATCTTGAAATCCTGCATGAACGAGACGCTCCGGACGTACTCGATGTCGAGCTCCGTTGCCTCGTGCAGGGGCACGTCGCCCCGAGCTGAGACCTGCCAGAGGCCGGAGATACCCGGCTTGACCGAGTGCCGCTCGTGCTGCCAAGGTTCGTACCCGTCGACGATGGTCATGATTTCGGGCCGCGGACCGACGAGGCTCATGTGCCCGAACGCGACGTTCCACAGCTGCGGGATCTCATCGAGGCTCCAACGCCTGAGGAACCGTCCAAGGCGCGTGATGCGCGGGTCGTCTCGCGTCTTGTGCGACAGACGGCGGTCATTCATGGTGATTGGCATACTCATCGAGCGACGATCCGGGACCATGGTGCGGAACTTGTACATGCGGAACGCGCGACCGCCGCGTCCAACTCGCTGTTGAACGAACAGTGCCGGTCTGCCCATCGTCGACCATATTGCGACGGAGATACCCACTGCCAAAGGCACAGTGACCACCGATAGTGCAACACCGACGAGGCGATCGATGACGGGCTTGCCGAACAGGACATAGACAGTGCGCGGGGCAGATGCTGTCGTAACTGCCTGCAGATTCCCGTCGCGTGACGCGCTCGCGATGTGAGCGGTCGCCTGCTCGTGAGCGTCCATCCTGCCCCCCACCGGTCGTCTAGCCCTGGTGCCGATCCCCCGGATCGGACCGCCGAAGTGTACACACGGGTCCGCTCGTGACCATGATGCACAGCCAACATTGCACTGAGTTGCACTCGGGCAAAGCTCGGATCGGGTCAGTGATGGCGCACTGTGGGCTGACGCGTACTCACCCGCTGCGAGAACCTCCACGGGCGCGCCGGCGCAGCTGCGTTGTGACGACCTGATAGCCAGCGAGCATCAGGTACGCGGGGTTGTTCCAGATGTACCGCTTCCAGAGTCGGCGCGGCTCATGAACCAGGCGATACAGCCACTCGAGCCCTGATCGCTGCATCCAACCCGGCGCTTGCTTTTTCGTGCCTGCCAGGAAATCGAAGGCAGCCCCGACGCCGATCAATGCGACGCCTGGCAACCGGTCACGAACACGGTGCATCCAGAGCTCTTGTTTGGGCATGCCGAGTCCGACCCACACGATGTCGGCCTTGCTCGCACGGATTGCAGCAACGTCCACGTCCTCTTCAGCTGTGGTGAGCGGGCGGAACGGGGGCGCCTTCGCGCCGACGACCACGGCAGCCGGTGCAACTTCGAGGATGCGTCTCCGAATCGCCTCGAGTACTTCGGGTGAGCTCCCGTACAAGTAGTGTCGCCACCGGGAGTGGTCTGATGCCTCGAGGACTCGCAACATCAGCTCTGGTCCGTAAACCCGCTCCTGGTTGGGTCGCACCGTTCGCCGAAGGCACCACACAACGGGGACGCCGTCCGGCGTGACGATGTCAGCATCATGAAGCGCTGATCACCGAGTGGACATTGCAGACCGCGACCACGGTCGCCCGATCCCGACGCCGCTGGGAGAGCGAGGCCAGCACCTCGTCGTAGGAGGTCATCGAGATGGGCGTGCCCACGACGGAGGCTCTCGGAGGGAAGCTCAAGAGGTCACCGGGCGCTCAACGGTCGGGAGCCGGGTCGACCCAGCGCTGCCACGATCTCGGGGGCATGACCACGGAGCCGAGCGCACGCGGGGCCTGGGTCAATCGCCGGGTACATCTCGCGAACCTGTGTCGAGAAGCCCAGCATCGACGAGCGTCCGCTCGCGCTTCGCTAGCGCGAGATCCGCCTCGATCATCATCTCGATCAGTTCCACAAAACCCACCCTCGGCTCCCAGCCGAGGACCTCGCGTGCCTTGGACGCGTCCCCTTGGAGCAGGTCAACCTCTGCAGGCCGGATATAGCGTTGATCGATCTCCACATGTTGAGACCAGTCGAGGCCGAGAAGGTTGAAAGCGACCTCGCAGAGCTCTCGCACTGAGTGCCGCTCACCGGTCGCTATCACGTAGTCGTCCGGATCGTTGTGCTGGAGCATCAGCCACATGGCCTCCACGAAGTCGCCGGCAAAACCCCAATCCCGCTCAGCATCCAGGTTCCCGAGATAGAGAGTGCTCTGGAGGCCCAACTTGATGCGCGTTGCGGCCCGCGTCACCTTTCGGGTCACAAACGTCTCCCCCCGTCGTGGCGATTCGTGGTTGAACAGGATGCCGTTGCACACGAACATCCCGTACGCCTCCCTGTAATTCGCGCTCTGCCAGAAGCTGTAGGCCTTGGCCGCCCCGTACGGGCTCCGAGGGTGGAAGGGAGTCTGTTCGGTCTGTGGAATCTCGGTGACCCTGCCAAACATCTCGGAAGAGGAAGCCTGGTAGAAGCGCACACCGGGATCGAGCTGTCGCGCCGCCTCGAGAAGACGCAGAGTGCCGAGCGCATCGACGTCGACGCTGTAGATGGGGTTCTGGAAGGACACGGCGACGTGTGACTGGGCGCCGAGGTTGTAGATCTCCGTGGGTGCAATCTGCTGGAGCAGGTTGCTGAGGGAGTTGCCGTCTGTGAGGTCACCGTAGTGAAGAAACAGTCGCGCGGACTCCACGTGCGGATCGACGTAGAGGTGTTCGATTCTCTCAGTCGAGAAGGACGATGATCGTCGGATGAGGCCGTGTACCTCATAGCCGCGTTGGAGCAGCAGTTCGCTGAGGTAGGAACCGTCCTGGCCTGTGATCCCTGTTAGGAAAGCCCTCTTCACGTTCACCTGCAGTACCGTCGCATACGGGCCGCTGGACACCTCCCCGGCGCCGACTCGGTCTTGCCAGCTGGGGTCGCAGCGGTACAGTAGCTGCGGCCACGCAATCCTGGACTCGTGTGGCCGCTTCCGCCGTAGGGCTGCGGTCGGATGACGAGGACGGTGGGGAACGCATGATTGCGCAGATCGGCGGCGAGGCGCCGCATTGGACGCCATGGCTCGCCTCCGGCATCGTAGGTGTATCGATCCTCGCTGCGGTAGCCCTCGTCTCCCGCCATCAGCAGCCGCTGCTCGGCTGGGGCGGCACCGAGATACTGGTCGTCGATAGCAGTCAGCCTGAGCCCGCTTCGCTGAGGAGGCTCGCAACCGCCCTGACCTGGCTCATTGCCGGGTACCTCTTCTTCGACAGGGGCTTTGCCTGGCTACATGTGCCCGGGACCCCGTTGTTCGTCGGAGAATCCGTGATCATCGCGGGCGTGGTCACACTGATGATGGTCTCCACGCAACTCGGCCGCATCGTTCGTTCTTCCGGATCGCTGCAATTCCTCGTCGGGTACATGGCTTGGGGAGCAGTGTTGCTGGCGATCGCTCTTCCTCGGTGGGGACTCGACGCGTTGCGCGACTCTGCTCTGTGGTACTACGGCATCGTCGCGCTCTTCGTCGCAATCCTGGTGATCTCGCGCCCGCAAAGGGTGGTCGAATGGCCTCAGCTGTTCGGGCGAGCAATCCCTGCCCTCTTGTTGTGGTACCCCATGGTCACGTTGGTCCAGGACCTCTTCCCGAGTTCACCGCTCGTCCCGGATTCGCAGGTGCCCCTCACCGCGCATCGCGCCGGCAACATGGCGGTGCTTGCCGCCCTCGCCATCGCGTATCTCTGGATCGTCGATCGGGACCACGAACTCTTCACGACACAGCAGCGAGCGGCGCTGACAGCCCTGGGCATCTTTGTGATCCTTCTGAACGGAGTTCAGAATCGCGGCGGTCTCGTGGCAGCCGCCGTTGCCTTCCTGCTGCTCGCGGTCGTCACCCAGCGGGTCCGGCTCGACATCTTCGTCATCTCGACCGGCATCATCACGTTGCTGGTGTCCTTCGCGCTCGTCTTCGACCTCAAGATCGATCTCCTCGGCAGTCGCGACTTCTCGGTCGACCAACTCCTGAGGAATGTCGTGACGGTGGTCGACAGCGAAGCCGCAGGTGGGTCTCAGTCGGGAACCGTCCGTTGGCGGCTCCGAATATGGTCGGACGTCGTCGAAGACGTGACGGCTGAGAAACCCCTGACCGGCTTCGGGCCGGGTCCCGACTTGGGTAGGCGCTATGACATCACCCAGGCCTTCGACATCCGCCTCCGGAACCCCCACAACTCGCACATCGGAGTCCTGGGGCGCATGGGATGGGTAGGTGTCATGTTGTGGGTCGGGGTCTGGGTTTCTTGGGCATTGGAGATGGCGCTGCTGCGACGAAGACTCACCAGGGCCGGCAGGCCGCGAGAAGCCCGGCTCGCCGGCTGGCTGATAGTCTTCGCCGTGCCCATCCTTGTGAACGCGATCTTCGACCCGACACTGGAAGGCCCGCAAGTAGCGGTTGTGCTGTGGGCCTTTTTCGGGCTGGGTTCGGCTCTGGTCATTCTCGAGCGCGCGGGCCTCCTGCCCAGCAGTATCGGTCCACCCTCGGCGAGAGCCGCCTTGCGTTGATCGAGCGAGCCCCTGGCCTGCGCGCAGCCGTTAGCCCGACGTGACAGCTGGCGGGCAGCGAGACGGACCCCCCAAAGTCGAGTCTCTCGGCAGCCGCGATGTCGGTCGGTCACTGCCGGCCGGCGTGCTCGACGCCGGAATGGCGTCTCTGGCGACGTTCAGCACCGGCCTCGTCGCAGCCAACATCCTGAGCCGCTCGGAGCTCGGAGTGTACGGCGTGTTTTTCGCCGCATTCATGTTGGGGCAGATGATCTCCAATCAACTCATCTACGCGCCGGCCGAGATCGCAGCCGTCAGAGAGCCGGTCCACGTCCGCGTCGGTGTCCTGCGGGACAGCCTCCTGCTCGGCATCGGCCCCGCCACGGTGGGTGTCCTCGCGATCCTCATAGCTCTCTTCATTGCCGCCCGAGTCGGAGACACCGACCTCGTGTTCGCGTTGACACTCACTGCGGCTCTCACGACCTTCTTCTGGCCGACCCAAGATCACGTTCGCAGAATGCTGCACATCTCCGGCAGGTCCTGGCGGGCGGTGGGTGTCTCGAGTATTCATCTGACCGTCACGCTCCTGTCGCTCGGCGTCATGCACATTGCGGATGTGCCGGTCGCCTGGGTTCCCTTCGGTTCGTTGGCCATCGCCAACATCATCTCGCTGGCCGCCGGGATCATGCTCTCCGGGACCTTGTGGCGCGACCCTGCGGCACCCGTGACTCGCTTGGAGTTCATGTCGCTCGTGAGGGCCGGGCGTTGGTTCCTCATCGGAGCCGGCATGCCAACGGCCATGATCTTCGTGGCCGTGGCAGTGATGACGGCCCTAGCCGGCGCAGAAGCCGTCGGGCATGCCGAGGCAGCTCGAATCATCGCGCAACCGGTCGGCGTCCTCGGGACCGGCCTGGCTGCGGTCCTGAGCCCACGAGCGATGGAAGCCGCAGCCGCACGGGATTCTGCATCGGCCAGCCACCCGCGCCGCCTCTTCGTCGGCTTGAACGTTGGAGCAGGACTCGTCTACATGGTGATTGCGGGGCTGCCGTGGGCGCTGAACCCCATGCGGCTCCTCGTGCCCGCCGCATATGACGTGGAGTGGCTGGCGCTCGCGAGCATCGCGGCGACGTTGATCTCGATCTTGCTGGCGATCGTCGTCAGTGAGCTTGCGGCCGCGCGCGGAGAGCTGACGATCGCAAGAATCTCGACGGCTGCGACACCTTTCTCGCTGGCTGCGGCGGCCACGGCGGGCTTTTCTGGTGCCTTCGCGCTACCGCTGAGCAGAGCCGTCGGCAGCGTCGTTCGCATCGCGGCCATGGCACGCGCCCTCCGGCGGTATTACGCACATCCAACAACCATCGAAGCCACGCACCGCACGTGAGCAGTCCAGCCCGTCGAGTTGTAGAAGGTGGCCTATCGGGAGCCACTGAGACGAGCGTCGATTGCGTCTTCGTAGATGCGCTCGAGCTGCTCGATGTTCGCGGTTGCGGTGAAGTCATGGGCAAACTTGGCCCGGGCTTTCGCTCGCATTGCCCGTAGTACGCGGGGTTCGGCTGATAGGCGCGTCATGATGGCAGCCAGGTCGCCGGTCGCACCGGGTTCGAAGAGAAACCCCGTTCCTCCATCGTCGACCAACTCCGTGAGTGCACCGATACGTGAAACGACCACCGGCGTTGCCGACGCATATGCCTCAAGGGCCACCCTGCCGAAGGTCTCGTACACCGTGGACGGCACCACCACGACTGCAGCTGCCCCCATCAAGGCATACACATCCTCGAGGCTCTTGCGCCCGAGATAATCGACGAGAGGATTGCTCGTCGCGCTCGCTCGCACCAGCGGTTCAAGCGGTCCGTCACCCACGATCCGAATCGGCATTGTCACGCCCGGCGCCGACCACGCTTCGAGCAGCATCTCGATACCCTTCTCGCGGGAAAGCCGCCCAACGAACAGCGCGAAACCGCCTTCCCCTCGTCCGGGCCCCGGATCGGGATAGACGGTGTGGGGCTTCACCTCGATACGGACACCACTGAAGCCACCTTCCAGGTATTTGTCCCGGGCGAACTGACTCGGCGCAACATAGACGTCTACGTCATTCGACCAGGTGCCGAGGAGGCGGTGCGCTGCCGCCATAGCGGCAATCGCGGCGGTGCCGGGCCTGCTGTCTCGATAGCAAGCGTGGAGAATCCCCGGCCACGAGAAACGGCGTCCCAGGCAGTCCTCACAAGGCGCTCCGTCGCGAAACAGAGTCGCAGCAGGACAGATGAGGCGGTAGTTGTGAAGGCTTTGGACGACTGGAACATCGTGGTGGCTCGCCACCCGGTGCGCGACGGGTGAGATCAGGGGAAAGAAGTTCTGGACGTGAACCACGTCGAACGGATCCGAAAGGACAACACCCATTCGACGCCGCGTTTCAGCCGACCAGATGGTGCGCGAAGCGGTGCGTATCAGTCCAAGCTGGGCAATGCGCTCGTTCGTCTCTTCGTACAGGACGACATCGTGACCGCGTTGACGCAACATGGCGGTCTCGATATCTGTGGTTTCGTCCTCCCCGCCGCGTTCCAGGTACCTGGTGTGGACCATGAGGATCTTCATCGGCGGGAATGGTACCGGACCGACTCTCCGCAAAACGACCTCGGGATTTGGGCTCGAGGCAGCTGGACTCGACCGGAGGGGACAGCAACCCTGGTGGCCGAGGGGCTCACATCGGCTCGCGGAGGCACCGGCTGTGACAGCGTTGAAGCATCGGTGACCGTTAGCAGCCGAACCGGCGCACATGACCCTGCGCGGTCGGTCCGGCGCACGTCGCGCATGCGTGACCGGTGACCTCGTCACCCGAGGCGTTCGCGCCGGTTCCGCCCTCAGACCTGGGGGAACCCCAGCGGCGTCCAGCGCGGGGCCCGCGACGGGCGGTGCCCGGAAGACACCCGTACCCGCGGTCGGCACCTCACCACGCGCAGCGGTCCGCAGCGCACGATCGACTCGAACCCAGGACAGACGAGGCACACGACGACGTCGACATCGCCCTGCTCGGGACAACCGACCATGCCGCCACCATCGACGATGTGCTCGGTGAGCTTCACAGACCGATCGTTGCGTCGCCGCCAGGCTCCCGCAAGAGGCGAAAGTCCCCGCCGCGATCGGCGCCGGTCTGGCGTTGGCGCGATCGAGACGCCAGACTGGCGAAGTGACCGGCGCCACACCCCTCCCGACGGTGCGCCGCGTGCTGCGCGGCTATTACGCCCTCGCCGGGCTGTACACCCTCGCCGCCTCGGTCATCTGGGGCGTGAACACGCTCTTCCTCCTCGATGCCGGCCTCGGCATCGCCGAGGTCTTCATCGCCAACGCCGCGTTCTCTGCAGGCATGGTCATCTTCGAGATCCCGACCGGGGTCGTCGCCGACACGCTCGGGCGCAGGGCCTCCTTCCTCCTCAGTGTGGCGGTGCTCGCCGTCTCGACCGTTGCCTACGTCGGGCTCGCCGAGATCGACGCCGGTGTTGTCCCCTTCTCGGTCGTGTCGGTCTTCATCGGGCTCGGCTTCACCTTCTACTCCGGCGCGGTGGAGGCGTGGCTCGTCGACGCCCTGCGGGAGACGGGCTACACCGGCGAGCTCGACGACGTCTTCGCCCGCGGCCAGATGGTGACCGGCGCGACGATGCTCGTGGGGACGGTCGGCGGCGGCATCCTCGGGGGCATCGACCTGTCGATCCCGTACATTGCCCGGGCGGTGATGCTCGTCGCGTTGTTCTATCTCGCCGCCCGTCTCATGCACGACGTCGGGTTCACCCCGCAGCCGGTCGCGCTCGCCCGGTTGCCGGCGGCGATGGGCGAGGTGGCGCGGGCCGGTGTGACCTTCGGCTGGCGGCAGCGGCCGCTGCGGCTCCTCATGGTCGTCGCGCTCGTCCAGGGCGCCTTCCTGAGCTGGGGTTTCTACGCATGGCAGCCGTACTTCCTCGATCTCCTCGAGCGCGATGCGGTCTGGGTCGCCGGTGTCGTCAGCGCGCTGATCGCCCTGTCGACGATCGCCGGCAACGTCGTCGTCGAGTGGTTCACGCGGTTGTGCGGCCGGCGGACGACTTTGCTGCTGTGGGCGGCGGCGGTGCAGACGACCGGCGCCGTCGTCGTCGGCGTCGCCACCTCGTTCTGGGTCGCGCTCGTTGCGCTCCTCCTCGTCACCGCGTCGCTCGGCGCCGCCGGCCCGGTGCGCCAGTCCTACGTCCACCAGCTGATCCCGACGCAGCAGCGAGCCACCGTGGTGTCGTTCGACTCGATGGTCGCCGGGGTGGGGAGCACCGGCGGTCAGGCGGGTCTCGGCGCTCTCGCCCAGGCGCAGTCGTTCTCGGCCGGATACGTCGTCGGGGGCGGCGCAACGGTGCTCGCCCTGCCGCTGCTGTGGCTGGTTCGCCGACTCGGCGGACCAGCCGACGAGATCGTCGGAGCGCGCGCCGGCGCCGAAGGGACGTGCGCCGCCCAGGGCCTGCCGAGCGTCGCTCACGTCGAGTCCCAGCCCCGCGAGACGGTCTCGGCCTGAGCGAATCACCCGGGGCCAGGCTCAGGCGACGAGTTCGGTGTCGGGGTGGAAGTTCGCCCAGACGAACCAGAGCACTCGACTGTGATGGAGGAAGGGCACCAGGTCGCTCCCACTCCCGTCGAGCGCCTTGCCGGAGCCGTCCCAGCGCTCACCGCTGCGCCGGTCCACCAGCTCTCCCGTCTCGGTTCGAGAGAGTTCGACCACGCCCCCGGATCGGGCTCGCTCGAATACCGCTACCGCTCCCCCGGCAGTGCATGCCAGCGTGATCGGCACATCGCCGACCGAGTCGTTGATGACGCCTTCTTGGCACACCCTGCTCACCGCGTGGGCCCGCGCCCCAGCGGTGTGCTCGATCCCGATGACCTCGGTCTTGTTGGGGAGGCGGTCGTCGAAGCGCTCGATCGTGGGGAACATGGGAGCCTCCCGAGCCCGGTTGGCCTCGAGGAACTTCGTGCCGATGAACTTCCTCACGAAGGTGTCCCAGCCGCCGGCCGGGGGGTTGTAGAAGACCCGGGTGTCGGGGTGGAGCGCTCGCCACGATCCCCACGACATGATCTGGGTGGGGTGGACGTCGAGTCGTGACCCGGCGCCGGGCCCGTGGAGAACGGTGCCCTCGATCTGCTGGATGAGCCGCTTGCCGGCCGCGTCCCAGATCACCATGTTGTTCTCCCACTGGATCGGCATGATGCAGCGCATGGCCACGCCGTCGAGCTCGGGGGTGAAGGCGAGGCCGAGGTTGCTCAGCAGGCAATAGCTCATCACGACCGGCTCCCCCCCGACCGTTGCCTCGACGAGATGCGGCCGGAAGGACCAGTCCACGGGGAAGGCGCGCGCGTCGCCGTTGACCTCGAGTCCGATGACGGGATCGTCGTCGGTGAGGGTGACCCGGTCGTCGCCGGCTCCGAGCCACTCCGGGTCCCGGATCGAGGGGAACATCACGTAGGGCGACATGACGAACCCCAGCACGGTGAAGAGGGCGATGAGCACCCCGGTGACGATGATCAGCACGGTGCTCGTGGCCTCGACGGTGGCATGCAGGATGAGCGCGATGACCCACAACGCGACGCTGACGCCGATGATGCGAGAGCGCGTCCGTAGCACCCGATAGACCGCCAGCCGGGTCGGCTTGTACACCATCTGGGAGAAGTCGCCGGTGATGGCGCCGGCGTAGGCCACCGGGATCACGGCTGTGACGGCAACGAGCGCGGCGAGCACCGACACCGTTCCCTCCTTCGTCGGGAGGTTCTCAGGGTATCGACTGCGACGAGCCGTCCATCGCTCCCGGCGGGCGATGCCGGGCTCAGACGTCGGCGAGCACCGCGGCGACGGTCTCCATGAGCGCCGACGCGCCCTCGATCTCGTAGACGGGGAGGAGGAACTCGTCGAAGCCGTGGCGCTCCATGACCTCGCCGAGCTCGGTTGCGCACTCCGACGGGGTGCCGGCGATGACGAACGGGTGGACCCACTCGTCGGGGATGAGCTCGGCGGCGGCGTGAAGCCCATCGCCCATTGCCCGCCGGATCCTGTCGGCGTCGCGATCGGTGAGCCCGATGAGCTCTCGCACTTGTGGTGGGGAGTCGACGAGCCGGTACGTCATGTGCGGCTTGGTGTCCGCCATGGCCCTGTCGTCGGTGATGATCATCGTCGAGTAGCAGATCATCGGGGAGTTCCCCGTTCCCCGGGCTCCGGCGGCGATGCGAGCGGTGTAGTCGCCGAGCACGTCGCGGTGGATGAAGTCGAGCATCACCCCGTCCGCCGCGGCCCCACCGAGGCCGAGCATCCGCGGGCCGCGCCCGGCGAGCCACACCTCGATGCCAGGACGCCCGTAGGCGAGCCGGGCCGCCCGCAGCGTCGTCGACGCACCATCGAGGTCGGCCACCTCGCCGCTCCACAGTCTGCGGCACACCTCGATCGTCTCTCCGACCGCGGTTACCGGCCCGGTCCGCTCGATACCGAGCGGTGCCAGCGTCAGGCTCCCTCCGGCGCCGATTCCGAGGAAGGCCCGGCCGGAGGACACCTCGTCGAGGCTGGCGACGGCGGCCGCCGTCGTTGCCGGATGGCGGGTGTACGGGTTCGTGATGCCGGGGCCGATGCGAATGCGCTCGGTTTCGGCGGCGATCGCCGTCATCGTCACGTAGACGTCCCTCGTCGCGAGGCCCTCGTCATAGACCCAGCAGCGGTCGTAGCCGAGGCCCTCGGCGACCGTGGCGAGCTCGATGACCGCGGCAACGGGGTGCTCGGGGATGAGGTTCACGCCTGCGGTGATCACGAGCCGGGACTCTAGGAGGCGGCGGGCTCAGCCCGGCCAGAGCCGGTGCGCCTGAGCGTGGACCGCTGCCCGCTGGCGCTCGATGTCGGCGTCGACGACGGCGCCGCTGAGAACGCGCCACCGCCCGTCGACCATGACGTCGCGGACGTGGGAGCCGTTTCGCCACAGGACGAGCTGATCGATGAGGTTGTCCCGGGTCGCCGGGGTCGGGAACGCAGCATCGACGACCTGGAGGTCGGCGCGGTACCCGGGGGCGAGCACGCCGATGTCGTTGCGCCCGATCGCGGCCGCACCCATCCGGGTGGCCATGTCGAAGACGACCGAGGCCGGCATCGTCGCCGGATCGAGGAGTCGGGCCTTGTGCACGACGAAGGCGGCGCGCATGACCTCGTACATGTCGTTGACGTAGCCGTCCGTTCCGAGGCCGACGGTCACCCCCGCCGCGAGCAGCTCCGGCACGGGGGCGATGCCGGCGCCCACCTCCCCGTTGGAGAGCGGCATGTGAGAGCAGCGGACCCCGCCGGCGGCGATGATCTCGCGCTCCCGCTCGGACAGCTGGACGCACTGGCTCGCCAGGAACCTCGGCGATACCACCCCGAGGTCCTCGTAGTACTCGAACGTGCGCTTGCCGTAGGTGGCGACGGCGCGCTCGGGCTCGTGGACGCCCTCGTTGCAGTGGGCGTGGCAGAGGACTTCGCGATCGGCGGCGAGGTCGAACGCGTGGCGGATGAACCCGGCCGAGCACGTGAACGTCGTGTGGAACGACACGGCCCCACCGACGAGTCCGTCGCCGGCGCAGTCGTCGACGTGCCGCGCGTTCTCCTCCAGCGAGGCGGCGGCGACGGCGGGCCCGGCGCGCTCGGTCGCCTCGAACGAGAGGATCCCGCGCAGGCCCCTCCGCTCGACGATCTCGGCCTCGACGCCGAGCGCACCGGGGAGGGCGGCGGGTGCCTCGAGGACGTCGAAGAACGTCGTCGTGCCCGTTTGCAGCATCTCGGTGCATGCCCAATCGGTCGCCGCCGCGATCATCTCGTGGTCGAGCGCATCCTCGACCATCGGCCACCAGAAGTCGGCGAGGAAGTTCCAGAAGCCGGTCGGTGCCGCGTCGAGCGGGATCCCGTGGGCGAGCACCCCGTAGGCGTGCATGTGGCTGTTGACGAAGCCGGCGACGACGGCGTGGCCGGTGGCGTCGTGGACCTCGTCTCCGGGGTGGGCGGCGGCGAGGGCCGCGCCGTCACCGATCGCGGTGATGCGGTCGGCGACGATGCGGAGCCCACCGTTGCGCAGGGGCGGCTCGTCGACGGACGGCACGACCCAGTCGGCGAGGATCAGCACTAGCCGTTGAGCGCGTGCCAGACCCGCTCGGGGGTGAACGGGATGTCGTTGATGGCGACGCCCGTGGCATTGAGGATCGCGTTGCGCATCGCGGGCGCGACGCCGTCCTTCGGGATCTCCGCCACGGCCTTGGCGCCGAACGGGCCGCTGTCTTCCATCGTCTGCACGAGGTAGACCTCTGTCTCCGGCGTGTCGTCGGATCGGTAGATCCAGTACGGGCCGAACCGCGGGTTCACCGTGCGGCCCTCGTCGTCGAGGACCATCTCCTCGCAGTGGCCGTAGCCGAGCGCCTGGAGCATTCCGCCCTCGACCTGGCCGCTGGCGGTGATCGGGTTGATGGCCACCCCGCAGTCGACGGCCATGACGAGCTTGGTCACCGTCACCTGGCCGGTCTCGACGTCGACCTCGAGCTCGACGAACTGGGCGGCGAACGGCGGCGGCGACTCGGGGGACACATAGGAGGCGGTGCCCATGATCTGCTCCTGGTCCTCGAGGTGCAGCGAGTGGAGGGCGACGTCCTGGAGGCTCACCGAGCTTCCGTCCTTCGCCCACGCCATTCGTTTGCCGAGATCGATCGAGGTGGGGTCGTCGACGTCGAGCATCTTCGCCGCCCGGTCCTTGATACGGTCGGCCACCTCGTCGGCGGCGAGCTTCACGGCGGTGCCGGAGATGAAGGTCGTACTCGACGCGTAGGCGCCGGTGTCGAAGGGGGTGACGTCGGTGTCGGAGGAGTAGATGCGGATGTCCTCGAGCGGCACCCCGAGGACCTCGGCGGCGATCTGGCCGAGGACGGTGTCGGCCCCGGTGCCGAGGTCGGTGGCGCCGATGAGCACGTTGAAAGTGCCGTCGTCGTTGATCTTGATGCTGCACCCGCCCATGTCGAGGAACGGGATCGCCGTGCCGTGCATGCAGAACGCAAACCCGAGCCCGCGCCGGATGTGGGGCCGATCGGCGGGCTCCCGCCATGCCGGGTCGTTCCTCCGGTGCCAGCCGATCGCCCTCGCCCCCTGGGCCACGCACTCCTCGATCCCGTTCGACATCACCTTCGGGTACTCCTCGAGCTCCTCCTCGGCGACCGCCCGCTCACCGAGATGGGGAGCAATGTCCATCTCGTCGCCGACTTTGACCCAGTTCTTGCGGCGGAACTCGATCGGGTCCATGCCGAGGTCGAGAGCGATGTCCTCCATATGCGCCTCGAGCGCGTACTCGCCCTGGGGCGCCCCGTAGCCGCGATAGGCGCCGGGCACCGGGATGTTCGTGTAGACGACGTCGCACGTGAAGCGCTTGTGCGGTGCGTTGTAGGACGTCAGGCCGCGCAGCCCCGTGATCGTCTGCACGGTGTAGCCGTGGGTGCCGTAGGCCCCGGTGTTGCCGATGACCCTCATGTCCTGGGCGACGAGGGTCCCGTCTGCGGAGACGCCCGTGCGGTATGTGATCGTCTGGGGGTGGCGGGTCCGGCTCGAGACGAACTCCTCTTCCCGGGTGAGCTCGTAGCGGACGGGCCGCCTCGTGGCGATGGCGAGGTGGCCGACGATGTCCTCGATGAGCATCTCCTGCTTGGCCCCGAACCCTCCCCCGATTCGCGGCTTCATGACCCTGATGTCCTTGATCTCGCGCTCGACCAGGGGGGCGAGCATTCGGCGGGTGTGGAACGGGACCTGGGTCGCGGTGCGCACGACGAGACGCTCGTCCGAGTCCAGCCACGCGATCGAGATGTGCGGCTCGATGGGGCACTGCTGCACCTGGTGGACCCGGAACGTCTGCTCGTAGACGTGGTCCGCCCCGGCGAGGGCGGCCTCGACGTCGCCGCGCCTCGCCGCGATGTGGTGGACGATGTTCCGCTCCCGGTCGTGGATGTGGCTCGTGTCCGGCTCGTCGTGGACGACGGGGGCACCCGGCAGCAGCGTCTCCCGCTCGTCGTAGACGGCCGGCAGGACCTCGTAGGTCACCCGGATCCGGGACAGCGCCTCCTCGGCGATCTCGACGGTCTCGGCGGCGACGGCCGCCACCCGATCGCCGACGTACCGCACCTTGTCGTCGAAGCTCACCTGGTCGTGGGGGTGCGGGTTCGGGTAGGACTGGCCCCCCGAGGCGTACTTGATGCGCGCCGTGTTCTTGTAGTGGAGGACCGCGTGTACCCCCTCGAGGGCGACGGCGTCCGAGTCGTCGATGCCGACGATCCGGGCGTGGGCGTGCGGGCTGTAGAGCACCTTGGCGTGGAGCATGCCCCGCATCTCGATGTCGTCGGTGAACGCCGGATTGCCCTTGGCGAGCTTCACCGCGTCGACCTTCACTTCGGGCTTGCCGACGACGGCCATGTCGGGGACGTCCTTCGACGGGACGAGGCGGGGCACCGACGGCGGACCGGCAGGCGGCGGGTCGTCCGGATCGAGAACGGCGGGGTGGGTTCCGTCGGTGAGCGGCGGAACGATCAGCGGCCCGAACGGCTCGGGGTGCTCGCCGCGCATGACGGCGGCGGCGCGCCGGATCGCCTCGACGGGCTTCACGTAGGCCGTCTCACGGTCGAGGATCCCGGTGAGCATGTCGCGGATCTCCGCCTCGCCGGGGTCGGGGTTCCGCTCGATGAGGGCCAGCGCCCCGAGGATCATCGCCGGTGTCGAGTAGCCGGACTGCATCGCACCGGTGGCGGCGAATGCCGACTGGATGAGATGGAGATCGGGCCCGGTGTTGAGAGCCTCGACCGTCATCACTGCGTGCCCGCCGACTTGGGCGGCGAGAATCACGTCTGCGCTGACGAGCCTCCGGTCGACGAGGACCGCGGCGGCTCCGGTCTCCCCCGTGTCGGACCCGTACCGCACGCTCATCATCCCCTCGCGACGGAGGACGGTCCGCAGGCTCTCATGGGGGGCACATTCGACGACCCGGTCCTCGTCGTTGAGCTTGAACGCCACCTCCATCACGTCACCTCGGCGAGCGCCCGCCCCGTGAGCACGGTGGCGAGATGGGTGCGATACGCCGCGGAGCCGCGGAAGTCGCCCGGGGGGTCGAGTTCGTCGAGCCGCGCCGGATCGACGAGCACGACCGTCCCCGCCACCCCGGTCAGCGCGATCGTGACGGCGTCTCCATCCCGTCTCGCTACCGCGGCGACGATCGGCGTGTCGGCGGGGGTGCGGCCGGTGGCGACGATGACCCCCCCGCCGGTCGTGGCGAACTCGACTGCGGTGATGATCCTGCCTCCGGTGCCCTGCGCCAGCACATCCCCGAGGCCGATCCACTCGGATCCGGCGGGTCCGGTCAGCTCGACGGTGGCCGCGGAGACGGCCAGCGCCCCCAACAAGACGCTCTCCGGGTCGGCGCCGGCGATGACGCCTCCGATCGTCGCCTGGTTCCGGAGCGCACTGGGGCTCTGACGACGGGCCGCATCCCGGATGAGCGACGGCACGCCATCGTGATCGACGAGGTGGCCGAGCGTCGTCATCGCCCCGCACCTGGCACGCTCCCCGTCCATGGTGATCCTCGTCAGGCCCAGCGCTTGCAGATCGACGACCTCCACGAGGTCGCCGCCGGGCGTGTTGACGACGGTGCCGCCGCCGAGGATGACGCGGCCGGGGTCGGCGAGCAGCGTCAGCGCCTCCTCCAGGGTGGCGGGGCGGTGATACGCAACGGCCTTGGGCATCGGCACCTCCTCTGGCGGGTCACACTACCGGGCGGCGGCGGGGCGCAGGACCTCCGCGGCCGGACGGGCTCGCGTGGTCACGGCTCCCACCCGGAGAAGGCGTCGATGACCGTGGCGACGTCGTCGAGGAGCGGGTAGAGCACCGGGCAGGTCACGCCGGCATCGAGGTAGGCGGCGACCGCCTCTCGGCACTCCGGGGCGGTCCCCACCGCCATGAGCGACGTCACGAGCGAGTCGGGGATCAGCGACGCAGCCTTGCGGTAGTCGGCCTCGGTCGCCGGCCAGCCGACGACCTGCTTGACGCGGGCCACGAGCTCGGGGTCGGCACCCGACGCCTCCATGATGTGGGGCTCGGTGCCGAGGTAGTAGGCGACGAGCGACTTCCCGGCGAGGACGGCCTCGTCGCGGTCGTCGTCGGAAAGGGCGCACGCGAGCAGCTCCGGCCGGTCGACGTCGTCGAGGCTCCGCCCGGATCGGGCGGCACCGGCTCTGAGACGCTCGGTCGCACCTTCGATGTAGTCGACGGGGACGACATAGTTGAGGACCGCGCCCTCGCAGAGCTCGCCGGCGAGCTCGAGCATGCGGGGCCCGGTGGCCCCGATGTAGATCGGGATGTCGCGCGGTCCACCCTCGCCGTATGCGACGTCGAGACGGACACGATCGAGGTGAACGAACTCCCCCTCGTAGCTGACCTCCTCCATGGTGAACAGGGCCCGGATCGCCTCCACGTTCTCCCGCATCGCCCGGAGCGGCTTGCGCCGTCCGGAGCCGACCCGCGACGCGATCGGCTCCCACCATGCGCCGAGGCCGAGCAGCACCCGGCTGCTGCCGTCGGGGGCGGGACCGGCGAGCTCCCACATCGTGGACCACGTCGCGGCGATGACGGCGGGGTTTCGCGTATAGATCGGCAGGACACCGCTGCCGACCCGGATCCGGCTCGTCACGGCGAGCAGAGCACTCATCATCACGACGCAGTCGCGGGCGAGGCGGGTGTCGGCCTGCCAGATCTCGCTGAACCCCTTCTCCTCGGCGTACTGTGCGACCTCCAGCTCGTAGGAGATGTCGTGCTTGTCCTGGAGGTAGAGACCCATGCGTTGGGGCATCCCCGTAGGGTAGGTCCACGGGCATCCGCGCGACCCCGGGCGGCGGCGCCCGCTGAAGCTCTCCCGAGAGCACGACCGTGAACGTCCTCATCGTCAACGCGTTCGCCCCCGACGACCCGGCGAGGGAGCCGATCGTCGAGCTGGCGGCGACGACGCTGTCCGCCGCCGGCCACGACGTGCGCCGCTCCGATCTCCTCGACGAAGGCTTCGCTCCGTTCATGACACCGGAGGATCGCCGCGCCTACCACACAGAGCAGCCGGTTGCCGACCTCGCCGTCGCCGCCGAGACGGAGTCGGTGCTGTGGGCGGAGGCGATCCTCGTCTGCTATCCGACGACGGTCTTCACGGTCCCGGCCGTGTTGAAGGGATGGTTCGATCGGGTGTTCCTGCCGGGTGTCGCCTTCACGTTCGACCACAAGGGTCGGGTGGCCCCAGCCCTCACCCGGGTGCGGCGCCTCGGCGTCGTCACCACCCGGCCGCACTCCAGGTGGCGGGTGTGGCGCCAGCGCGACGGGGGCTGGCGGACGATCGTGCGCGGAGTCCGGCTCAACTGCAACCGCTGGTGCCGGGTGACATGGATCGCCGCCGGCGCATCCGCCCGCCGCACCCGTCGGGCGCAGGCCAAGATCCGGCGCAAGTTGGCGCGGTGGTGACGGCGGCCGCGTTCGGGGTCGGTCACGGCCCGGTGCCGGCACTGCGGTCGGCCCGGGCCTGTCGCAGGGCCCTGTCACCGTGACCGGTGGCGGCGAGCGCGAGACGTCGCGTCTCGGCGTCGCCGCGATCACCGTGGCGGCGATCGTGGTGCCCCTCGTCGCCGCCCTCTTCGCCGCGGCGATCCTCGGCCCCCGCGACATCCCGGCGTGGGTGAAGACGACGCTGGTCGTCGGCGTCCTCGTCGGTGGGCTCGTCGTCGGCGGCCGGGCGTCGGTACGCGCCGCCCAGCGCCGCTATCCGCCGGTGGAGTTCACCGGGTCCGACCTCACGCCGGCGCTGCGCGTCGTCACCGACACGATGGCCCGGCTCGGTCCCCGCAACCACGTGGTCTTCGGTGTCGCCGCTGCCGAGTTGCCGGCGAGAGGCTCCCTCGAGGCGCTGATCTCGGTGAGGACCGACCGGAAGGGCCGGGCCGGTGACCTCGCCGTGCAGCTCCCCTACACCGGGCGCGGCGATCCGTCGGCCGCGCTCGACGAGGCGGGGATCGCAGCGACGGGGTGGGAGGTGCGCGGTTGGGAGGCGAACGAGTTCGTGATCCTCGCCGCTCCGTTGACCGCCTCGCCTCGCGAGCTCCTCGAGGTCTCCGTCACCGGCACCGCCCGCCTGCACGACCTCGACCCGGCGGGACAGTGGCAGCTCAGCTTCGTGGTGTGACCTGCGGCCGTGCCGTCAGGGGGCGGCACCGACGGCGCGCCCAGCCGCCCCGAGCTCGGCTTCGACCCGTCCGATGAACGCCTCGAGCGCTCGACGGGGTAGCCGGTCGAGCTTGTAGAGCGCGAGCCATCTGGTGGCCGCGTCCGGGGCGCACAGCCGGCGGACACCGCGGACGATGAGCTGTCTTCCCGGTTCGCCCTGGACGATGTTGACCCAGCGCGCCGAGCCGTGGCTCGTGACTGCGCCGAGCAGCTGCACGTGGCGGAGCGGACGCGTGACGGCCTCGAGGTCGGGACCGAGCCGGCGCTGGAGCCAGTCCAACAGAATGGCGGGGGGACCCCCCCACCACGTGGGGTAGACGAAGATGAGCGAGCTGGCGTCGCCGAGCTCCCCGAGGTCGGGATCGTCACCCCGATCCAGATGCGCCGATGCCACGTCGTGGCCGGACGCTTCGAGGCCGCGGACGACGGCGTCGTGGAGCGCCGCGTTGTAGCTGTCGCGGAGCGGGTGAGCCTGGATGACGAATGCGCGCACCGGCGACGACACTACCGGTTCCCTGCCGCGCCGGACTCGCGCCGGACGGAGCGACAAGAATGCACCGCAGCAGCCCAGCCGGGCCGGCGCCGGACGACGGAGGGCCGATGGAAAGAAGATTCGCGGGAAGGGTCGCCCTCGTCACCGGCTCCGCCGCCGGGATCGGCGAGGCGACCGCGCTCCGCCTCGCCGAGGAAGGCGCCGACGTCGCCTGTCTCGACATCCGGCAAGCGCCCAACCGGGCTACGGCCGACGCAGCGCTGGCCCACGGGGGCGACGCGATCGCAATCACGTGCGACGTCCGCGAACCCGCCGAACAGGAGGCCGCGTTTGCGACGGTGATGGAGCGATGGGGCCGCATCGACATCCTCGTTGCCAACGCCGGCGTCTACCGCGGCGGGCCGCTTGCCGACATCCCGCTGGATCGGTGGCGCGACATCGAGGCGGTCAACCTCACCGGCGTGCTCGTCTCAAACCGGCTGGCGGCCCCGATCATGACGGGTCAGGGCTCGGGCACGATCGTCAACATCGCGTCGATGGCCGCCAAGACGAGCTGGCCCAACTCGGCCGAGTACTCCGCGACGAAGAGCGGCGTGCTCGGGATCACCCGGTCGGCGGCGATGGAGCTGGGCCCACAGGGCATCACCGTCAACGCGATCTGCCCCGGCAACACCCTCACCGACATGGTGCGCCAGGTGGCCGAGGAGATCGGCGCCGACCTCGGGATGACCGGTGCGGAATGGCTGGCCATGAGGGCCGCCGACACCGCCCTCAAGCGCCTCGCCGAGCCGGGGGAGATCGCCGGTGTCGTCGCCTTCCTCGCCTCCGACGATGCCCGCTACATCACCGGCCAGGCCATCGAGGTCGACGGCGGGCTGGTCCTGAGCTGACGAGGCCGGAAGCGCCTGCTCAGGCGATCCGGTCGAGCATGTCCTCCGTGATCCCGTAGACGGGCGGCTCGCCGGTGAAGAAGCGGCGCAGCTCCTCGACGGCGAGCTCTCCCATCCGGTGACAGTTCTCGACGCACCCCGCAACGTGGGGGGTGACGACCACGTTGGGAAGGGACCGCAGCGGGCTGTCGGCTGCAGGCGGCTCCGGGTCCGTGACGTCGAGGAACGCGAAAAGTCGCCCGGCGGCGAGCTCGGCAACGAGGGCCGCCTCGTCGACGAGGTCACCTCGCGCCGTGTTGATGAGCACCGCGTCGTCCGGCATGAGGGCGAGGGCGGCGCCGTCGATCATGTGCCTCGTCGTCGGGTTCGAGGGGGCGTGGAGCGACACGACATCGGACTCCTCGAGGAGCCGGGCCAGCTCGACCTTCGCGACGCCGAGAGATGCGGCCTCGTCCTCGGGCACGAACGGGTCGTAGAGGAGGATCGTCACCTCGAACGGCTCGAGAAGTCGCATGACGTGCCGGCCCACGTTGCTGGCTCCCACGATGCCGACGGTGCTGCGTCCCAGTTCGCGCGCTCCCCACCTGGCCCACACCGGCTCGTCCCGCCAGCCTCCCTCGCGGACATGTGTGCCGAGAGGCCAGATGCGCTTGCGTCCGACGATCATCAGCCCGAGCGTGGTCTCCGCCACGTCGCGGGCGAGGACGATCCCGGCGCTCGTGACTCTGACCCCGGCCTCCCACACCGCGGCCGACACGAACCGCTTGACGCTGCTTCCCATGTGGGCGATCGCCCCGAGACCTGGCGCCGCAGCGATGACATCGTCGTCGAGGCGCGCCACCCCCCAACTCGTGATGCACGCCGCCGCCCCCGGCAACAGATCGACAAGCTCCGCTTTCGTCGCAGGCTCAGGGCCCGGGTGGTGGGCGACTTCGGCAAAGCCGTCGAGGGCGGCCCATGCGGCATCGCTGAACATCCTCGGGTAGTGGGCCCGGCCGATCGTGACGGCAACGATGGGCCGGCTCATCCTTCCTCCCTCTCGAGCGTGCTGTGGACGGTCTCCCGGAGACGGTACATCTCCGCCCGCGCCGGGTCCGGCGCCACGCGGTGATGGGGACCGGAAACCGTGGCCGCCCCCTCCTCGACAGACGGGAACACACCACTTGCGGTTCCGGCGAGGAGAGCCGCGCCGGTTGCGGGCCAGCTCGCCGCCGGGGCGACGAGGACGCCGAGTCCCGTTGCGTCGGCGAGGATCTGAGGCCATAGCTTGCTCGACGCAGCGCCGCCGACGAGCGTCACGTCGATGACGTCTGCAGCACCCGACGCGGCGAGCGCCTCACCGAGCTGGTACGCGGCGTGCTCCATGACGGCGCGAGCGCGCGTCGCGCGCGGACGGCGGCTCGCTGCTTCGGCCGAGAGCAGACCGCGCTCGCCGTAGAAGCTGCCGCCGGCGAAGTGGAGGTCGTCGAGAGCGGGGGTGGCGGCACCGACCTCGGCATCGAGCCCAGCGAAGATCGCGGAGCCGTCTCCGGCGTCCGACGCGCCTTCCGCGGCGAGCCGGGCCAGATCTGCACCGAAGCCGCCGAGGAAGCGGGAGTGCAGCCATCTGCCGGCAACGGCGTGGTGACCGACGTTGACGGTGCGAGGAGCGCGTTCCACGTCCGCCTCCGCGGCCGTCATCGTCAGCACCCAGGCGGTGCCGCCGGAGACGAGGACGTCGCCGAGGTCGGAGAGTCCGAGCGCGAGCGCCGTCGCCGCCTGGTCGTGCGCTCCCCCGTACACGGGCAATCCGACGGGGAGGCCGGTCGCCGCGGCGGCGGGGGCGGCGACCGCACCGACCGGCGCACCCGACAGGCGGATTGCCGGTAGTGCCGACTCGTCGATGCCGGCGAGAGCGCAGAGCCGGCGACTCCACGCCGTCCCGTGAAGGTCCATGAGCTGGAGCCCGGCCGCATTCGAAGGGTTCGTCACCCAGGCGCGGGCGAGCCGGTGGACGACGAACGAGTCCAGCCCGCCGATCCGCGCCGCAGCCTGGAGGCGGCCGTCTTCGCGCATCGAGGCGAGCAGCGCCAGTCCGAGGCCCGGCGCCGGCCACCACCCCGTCACCGCCCTGATGGAAGCCGCGGTGCCGTCCTCCTCCCACGAGGCGACGATCGGCGCCGCCCGTGTGTCGAGCCAGGTGAACAGGGGCGTGGCCGGACGTTCGTCGGCACCGAGGGCGAGCAGCGAGCCGCTGGCGGCGGCGACGGCGATCGAGGAGACGGACACGGAGTCGTCGAGCGTGCCGAGCGTGGTCCGCAGCACCTCGACGACGGCGTCCCAGACCAGGGTGGGATCCTGCTCGGCGCGCCCGTCGGCGGTGACCGCCAGGGGCACCGGGGCCGACGTCGCCGTTCCCCGAACGAGGCCTGCCTCGTCGATGACGTTGCATTTGACGAGAGAGGTGCCGACATCGAGCCCGAGCGCGGCACGAACCGGAGCCACGGGTTCCGCCGCCTAGGGGTCGGTGACGCCGGCCGGCAGCATCGCCGCGGCGGCGTCGACCGAAGCGTCCTCGTGGACGAGGGCCGCGATCGCCGCAGTCATCGCCGTCGGGTCCTCGCATTGGAACACGTTGCGCCCCATCGCCACGCCGGCTGCTCCGGCGTCGAGCGCACTGCGGATGTCCGACAGCATCCGACGCTCCGAGACCTTGCTCCCACCGAGGATGAGCACCGGCGCAAACGTCGTGTCGGTGACCTCCCGGTAGCCCTCGCAGTATGGAGCCTTGATGAAGTCGGCGCCCAGCTCCACGCCGAGGCGCGCCGCGGCGGCAACCCCGGGGGCCGTCCGCAGCTCCGGTGGGCTGTCGAAGCCCCCGGGCACCATCTCGCCGAGCACGGGGAGCCCCCACCGATGCGCCGCGGCCGTCGTCGATGCCAGGTTGTGCAGCGTCTCCTCCTCCTTGACGGAGCCCGGCAGCGCGGTGACGACGACGGCGTCGGCGCCGAGCCGCAGCGCCTCCTCGACGCCGAAGAACACCGACGACGCCGGGCCATCGCTGGGCGAGCCGAGGTTCGTCGCCGCGCCGTCGGCTCGCAGGATGAGCCCCACCCGGCTCAGCTCGCCTGCGAACCGCCGGGCGATGCCGTACGAGGTCAGGATGGCGTCGGCCCCGCCGGCGACGACACGGGCGATCGTGTCCCCGGGATCTTCGAGCCCGGCGATCGGCCCGTCGATGAGGCCGTGGTCCAGGGCGACGACGACCGCCCTCCCGTCGGGGCCGAAGATCCGCCCGAGACGCCTCGCCAGGGCTCCGCCGCGGTCGTGGGTGCCGTGTGTGCTGTCCATGGTGTCACTTTCGGCCGGCGGAGAGGATCTCGTGAGTGCGGTGCAGCAGCTCGATGTTCTCGTCCAGGTCGGGCGAGAGCAAATCGACCACGATGACGTCGAGGTCGTGCTCGGCGACGAGGGCTGCGATGCCGGCGGTGCACTCGTCGGGCGTGCCGGCGACCTGGTAGCGGGCGAGGAGCTCGTCGGTGAGGTGGGCACGCAGCAGCTCGGGGTCGTTGTCGTCCGCCGCCCGTTCCACGGCGGCGATCCCGGCCTCGTCGAATCCGAGGGAGCGCAGGACGCGCCGGGGCGAGTCCATGAGCACGTAGGGCAGCGTGCTCAGCTGCTCGGCGATCATCTCCGGGGTGTAGCAGATGCGTCCGAGGTACATCCGCTGCGGCCCTGCCCGGCCTGCCTCCCCTGCCCCCTCGGCGACGATCTCCAGCGCCGCGCCCAGATCGGGCTTGACGGTGAGCAGCACTCCCTCGGCCGACCGGCCGGCGAGGCGGAGCAGCATCGGTCCCCGGGTCGCGACCCAGATGGGGATCGAGGCGGCGGCGGGATCGACCAGCTCGGACCCGAGGCGGGCCCCGTCGAGGGTGTGGCGCTCCCCGCGCCACGTCACCTCCTCGCCGGACCACAGCAGCCGCATCACGTCGACGGCGTCGGCGACGACGCGGTACGGGCGCTCCCTGTCGATGCCCATCGGCGCGAGCACCATCGAGCCGCCGGCGAGCATCGTGATGAGAGCACGGCCGCCCGACATGACGTTGAGCGTCGCCATGGCCGCCGCGGTGACGGCGGGGTGCCTCGTGTAGCCATTGGTGACGGGGCCGATACGGATCCGGTCGGTTCGCTCGGCGATGGCTCCGAGGCATGCGTACACGTCGGAGCGGAACCCCTCGTCTGCGATGACGCAGTAGTCGTACCCGATCCGCTCCGCCTCGACGGCGACATCCACGACGTCGCCCGGCGCCATGAACGGGACGACATGGATCCCGGACCGCACCATCGGCTTCAGCCCGCCTCGTGCTTGCGGCGGGCGAAGCGCTGGCCGCCGTCGACGGTGAGCACCTCGCCGGTGATGTAGTCGGATTCGATGAGGAACCGCACCGCCGACGCCATGTCCTCGGGGGTTCCCCACCGACCCAGCAGCGTGTCCTCGGCGACTCGCTCGTAGCGGGCGTCGTCGTAGTCGGACGGCCGCAGCGTCGGACCGGGCATGACGGCGTTGGCTCTGATCGTGGGAGCGAGCTCGAGGGCGAGCTGTCTGGTGAGGGCGACGATGGCCGCCTTCCCCACCCCGTGACCCGTGTAGCCGGGCCACGGCTCGATCGCGGAGAGGTCGGCGATGGCGATGATCACTCCACCACCTCGCTCGAGCATCTGCGGGGCGAAGACGTTGGCGCAGTAGAACGGGCCGTGGACGAGGGTGTCGATCGACCGGCGCCACACGGTGAGGTCGTCGGTGGGGAACGGGTTGTGGAGGAACACCGAGGCGTTGTTGACGAGGACGTCGACACCGCCGAACCGGGCCGCGACCGCCTCTCCCATCGCGGTGACCTGGTCGACGTCCCCGACGTCGGCGCGCACGACGAGGGCGTCTACACCGAGCGCCTCGATCTCGGCCGCGGTCTCTGCAGCGGCATCTGCGGAGGTGCGGAAGTTGACGACGACGCTCGACCCCGCCGCCGCCAGCTCGAGCGCGATCGTGCGGCCCACCCGGGTGGCGCCTCCGGTGACGAGCGCCACCTTGCCTGCAAGCTCCATCGGCGTTTGCTCCAGTCCGCCGGCGCCTCCCCGGCGCCGGCATCCTACCGGCGGTCCCGACGCGGCCACCGGGTCCAGCAGCATGAAGGAAGCCTGACTCATCAATCGCGACGAGGTCAGAAGGCCCTATGGAGTCGGCCGCCGTGCCCGTACGGTGAAGCCCGGGATTCCGGAAAGGGGATAGCGTGGGAACCGCGAGTGATTGGCAGCGGCGGGCGTTCATCGCCATCCTCGGTCTGGGTCTCGGTCTCGTGCTCGCCGTCGGCCTCGCCTTTGCCGGCGACCTGCCGCCGGGCGGGTCGTTCGTCGACGACGACGGCAACATCCACGAGAGCGCCATCGAGGCCATCGCCACCGAGGGCATCACGAAGGGCTGCAACCCGCCGCTCAACGACCGGTTCTGCCCCGACGACCCGGTGACCCGCGCTCAGATGGCGGCGTTCCTGACGAGGGCGCTGGGGCTGACCGACCAGGGGACGAAGGACTTCGTCGACGACGACACCTCGATCTTCGAAGCCGACATCGAAAAGCTCGCCACCGCCGGGATCACCAAGGGCTGCAACCCACCGGTCAACGACCGGTTCTGCCCCGACGACCCGCTGACCCGCGCTCAGATGGCGACATTCTTGACGAGAGCGCTCGGGCTCACCCCCATCGTGCCTCCGCCACCGACGACGTCGACCACGGGCCCAGGATCGACGACGAGCAGCTCGTCGACCAGCTCCACCAGCTCCACCAGCTCCACCAGCTCCACCAGCTCCACCAGCTCCACCAGCTCCACCAGCTCCACCAGCTCCACCAGCTCCACCAGCTCCACCAGCTCCACCAGCTCCACCAGCTCCACCAGCTCCACCAGCTCCACCACCAGCTCGACGACGACAACGACGACATCCACGACGATCCCGTGACGCTGCCGCCGCATGTCGCGGCGCCGCACGGTGCGTGACGACGGCGCCCGGCATGCCGGCGCCCGGTCGCGGTGTGGCTTCAGGCCCCGCTGGGCCGCGAAAACCGAGCCAAGCGCCCCGACATCGCGCTCTCGCGGCTGATAACTTGCCCCTACTGGCGTCGATGTGGAGGTGCCCCATGGCCCAGCTCTACCGCCCGCGCGGTGTCACGAGGCGGGACTTTCTGATCGCAAGTGCAGCAGCCGCGTTCCTCGCCGCGTGTGGCGACGACGCGGCAACGACGACGACCGCCGCACCAGCCGGGACGACGGCGACGACTGCAGCCACGACGACGACTGCGGCTGCCGCCGTTGCGCCGACGACGTCGTTCCGCGCCCCGGCGGCCCCGCTCAGCGGCGACCTCAAGATCCTGCTCTGGAGCCACTTCGTACCGTCGCACGACGAGTGGTTCGACGTGTTCGCCAAAGAGTGGGGCGACCAGGTCGGGGTGAACGTGACCGTCGACCACATCGGGGTGGGAGATGTTCCCGCCGCGATCGCCGGCGAGCTCCAGAGCGGCCGGCCCGAGCACGATCTCATGCAGTACATCGCCGTGCTCTCCCAGCACGAGCCGAGCGTCGTCGACATGACGGACGTCGTCCAGGAGGCGGAAAACCGGTACGGCACGATGCTCGACCTCACCCGCAAGTCGAGTTTCAACCCCAACACCGGCAAGTTCTACGCGTACGCGCCGGCCTGGGTGCCCGATCCCGGGGACTACCGGAAGAGCCTCTGGGAGGCCGCCGGGTTCCCCGACGGACCTTCGACGTGGGACGAGCTCCTCGAGGGTGGCTCCCGCATCTTCGCCGAGCAGGGCGTCCAGATGGGGATCGGGCTGTCGCAGGAGATCGACTCGAACATGGCGGGCCGCACGCTGCTGTGGTCCTACGGCGGGTCGATCCAGGACGCGAACGAGAACGTCTCCATCAACTCGGATGCAACGATCGAGGCCGTCAACTACATGAAGCGGCTCTTCGAGGGCGCGATGACGGAGGAGGTGTTCGCCTGGAATGCGGCGTCCAACAACCAGGGCCTGATCGCAGGCGAGCTGTCGTACATCCTCAACTCGATCTCGGCGTGGAGGACGGCCCAGGAAGCGGCGCCGGAGGTCGCCGACGACGTGTTCTTCACGCCGGCGCTGGCGGGCCCGGCAACGGCGATCGCAGCCCAGCACGTGATGTACAACTGGATCGTGCCCGAGGCCGACGGCGTCAACGTCGACGCGGCGAAGGAGTTCCTGCTCCACTACACCGACAACCTGGCGTCGGTGACGTGGCACTCGAAGCTGTACGACTTCCCCGCCTTCACCGACCGGGTGCCGGACCTCGACACGTGGCTCGGCAACGACCCGTTCGGGGCGAGCCCTGCGGACAAGCTGAAGGTCCTGTCGACGGCAACGGAATGGGCGACGAACATCGGCCACCCCGGACCGGCGAACCCGGCCATCGGTCAGGTGTTCGGCGAGGCGATCATCCCGGTGATGTTCGCCGAGGCGGCCCGCGGCACGAAGACGCCGCAGGAAGCCGTTGCCGACGCCGAGGCGCAGATCAAGCTGATCTTCGACGATTGGCGCGCCCAGGGACTCGTGGGAGGGGGCGCCTGATCGGAAGGGCCCGGACGGGGAGGCAACCAGCCTCCCCGCCGGGGCCCCGTGCCACCCCGGGGGCCGGTCGCTGCCGGATCTAGAGTGACGCCATGGCCGTCGTAGAGGTTCGCGGTATCCGCAAGATGTTCGGCGACGTCCCCGCCGTCGACGGCGTCGACCTCCGCACCGAGGAGGGCGAGTTCCTCGTGCTCCTCGGCCCCTCCGGCTGCGGCAAGACGACGCTGCTGCGGATGATCGCCGGGTTGGAGACGCCCTCCGACGGCGAAGTCTTCATCGGCGGGGAGTCGGTCAACGGGCTCCCCCCGCGGATCCGCAAGATCGCGATGGTCTTCCAGAGCTACGCGCTCTACCCGCACATGACGGTGTTCCGCAACATCGCGTTTCCCCTGAAGGCGGAAGGCCTCGACCGCGACGAGCAGCGGGAGAAAGTGGAGTGGGCCGCCGGCCTGCTCGACATCACCCGGCTCCTCGAGCGCAGGCCCCGCCAGCTCTCCGGCGGTGAGCGGCAGCGGGTCGCACTCGCCCGTGCCCTCGTCCGCGAGCCGGATGTCTTCCTCCTCGACGAGCCACTGTCCAACCTGGACGCCAAGCTGCGCGCCGCCGCCCGCGACGACCTGCTGGAGTTCCAGCGCCGGGTCGCGACCACGACGATCTACGTCACCCACGACCAGGTCGAGGCCATGGGAATGGGCGACCGGATCGCCGTCATGAATCACGGCAAGGTCCACCAGTTCGGCACACCAGAGCACGTCTACAACGACCCCGCCGACACGTTCGTCGCCACCTTCCTCGGCTCGCCTCCGATGAACCTGCTCCACAAGGGCAAGTACGTGGTGGGGTTCCGCCCCGAGCAGTTCCTTCCCGAATCGGTGGCCAACGACGGTGGCGCCACAACCGGGTTCACCTACCACGTGAACCGCGTCGAGTACCTCGGGGCGGAGCGGTACCTCTACGGCCACGTCCGCGGCTTCGACGAGGAGACGAAAGTCATCGCGATGCTGCCGGTCACCGTCCAGGTCCCGATCACGACCGACCAGGACCACCGCTTCGCGGTCGCCTCCGACAAGGTCCGCTACTTCCTCACCGAGACGGGCGAGCGGGTGGATCCCGAGATGCTCCAGGCGCCGCTCCGGCCGTGACCACCGCCACCACCCCCCGACAGCCTCGCTACCTCCTCGACAACGAGCGCGTTCTCGCCCCGCTGTTCATGACGCCGGCGGTGCTCTACATCATCGCCCTCGTCGGATTCCCCTTCGTGCTCTCGATCGTCCTGTCGCTGACCGACGCCACCGTGGGCAACCCGACCTACGACTTCGTAGGGCTCGAGACGTTCCGGCGCATCCTCTTCGATGACCCGGTGTTCCGCACGGCGCTGTGGAACACGTTCGTGTTCGCCGTCATCGCCAATGTGCTCGTCGTCGTGCTCGCCAAGGCGCTGGCGATGGTCCTCGTCAGCGACTTCAGGGGGAAGTGGTTCGTCAGGTTCCTCGTGCTCCTGCCGTGGACGGCCCCGGTGTCGCTGGCGACCATCACGTGGCTGTGGACGCTCGACTCGATCTTCAGTCCCATCGACTGGGTCCTGCGATCGGTCGGTCTCCTCGACGGCAACATCATCTGGCTGGGGAAGCAGAACCTGGCGATGAGCTCGGTGATCGCGGTCCACACCTGGCGGATCGTTCCGCTCGCCGCCGTCATCATGATGGCGGGGCTCACGTCGATCCCTCAGGAGATCCGGGATGCCTCGGAGGTCGACGGCGCCGGCTTCTGGCGCAAGCTGTTCCAGATCACGATCCCGCTCATGGCGCCGATCATCGCGGTCGCGGCGCTGTTCGGGCTCATCCTCACCATCACCGACATGTCCGTGGTGTTCGTGCTCACCCGGGGCGGGCCCACCCACGGAACGCAAGTGCTCTCGACGTGGGCGTTCTTCAAGGGCATCGAGGGGGGCAGCCTCGGGCAGGGAGCGGCGATCGCCCTGTTCCTGTTCCCGGTGCTCGTCGCCGTCGCCGCGCTCATCCTCCGGATGGCCAGGCGGAGGGAGGTGCTGTAGGTGGCCCAGGCCGTGCGCACCATCGAGATGGAGCGCCGTAGCGCCAAGCGGCGCCGGGTGACGGGCCGGTTCGCGCTGTACGCGATCGCCGCCAGCGCCGGCTTTCTCGCTGCGTTCCCGTTCCTCTGGGCGATCATCACGATGTTCAAAGAGGACCAGGACCTCTATGTCAAGGCGAACAACCCGTTCTGGTTCAACAAGGCTCCGACGCTCGAGCACGTCCGCTTCCTGCTCTTCGACACGAACTTTCTCACGTTCGTCCGTAACACGGTCATCGTCGGGTTCGCCGTCGTCCTCGTGACGCTCGCCATCAGCCTCCCCGCGGCGTACGCGCTGGCGAGGCTCGGGATGAAGTGGGGTGAGCGGATGGGGATCGGCATCTTCCTGGTCTACCTCATCCCGCCAACGCTGCTCTTCATCCCCCTCTCTCGCGTCGTGGCCGACCTCCGCCTCCAGGAGTCCCTGTGGTCGCTCATCATCGTGTACCCGACGATCACGATCCCGATCTCGATGTGGTTACTCATGGGGTTCTTCAAGTCCATTCCCCGCGACATCGAGGAGCAGGCGATGGTCGACGGCTACAGCCGCATCGGCGCGGTGACCCGGACCGTCGTGCCGCTGGTCTTCCCCGGCATCGTCGCCGTCGTCGTCTTCGCCTTCACGCTGTCGGCGCACGAGTTCATCTACGCCCTCACCTTCAACAAGGCGAGTGCGGTCAAGACGATCGCCACCGGCGTGCCCACCGAGCTCGTGCGCGGCGACGTGTTCTTCTGGCAGTCGCTCCAGGCGGCCGCGGTGCTCGTCGCCGTCCCGATCGCGCTCGCCTTCAACTTCTTCCTCGACAAGTTCATCACCGGGTTCACGATGGGAGCGGTGAAGGGCTGAGTCGCGGCGTACGACGTCGAGCCTGCTCGGGTTTCAGCGGCGCAGAGTTGCGGCCACGGGGAAATGATCAGAGGCCGTGGACTCGATGACGGCGGCGTCGGTCGCCACCAGGTCGGGGGTGTGGAGGATCCAGTCGATGCGATGCTGCGGGTCGGCGGCGTTCGCCGTGTACCCGGGTCCGGAGCCGGCTTCCTCCCAGGCATCCACCCACCCGGCGTCGAGCACCTCGGTCACCTGGCGCCAGCCAGGGCGGGCGTTGAGGTCCCCGACGAGCACCGCCGGGGTGCGACCTCCCCACTCGTCGAGCACGACCGCGAGCTGCTCGTGGTGAACCGGGTACAGATCGGCCTCGGGATCGACGTCGTGAGCGTCCGGGTCGTTGACGTGCTGGAGGTGGGTCGAGATGAAGAGGAACGCATCGCCCCTGCCGGGGTTCACGACAGCGCCGAGATAGCCGCGCCGCAGCGGGGTGTCGACCTGCGGGAGGAACGTCGTCGTCACCTCGGAGAGGGGGTAGCGGCTCATGATGGCGTTCCCCCAGACCGGGTCCGCCGTGCCGAAGAAGGCTCCGTAGGGCATGTCGAGGCGGTCCATGAGCTGGGCATACAGGTCGGTGCCGGCGTTGATGAGCCGCCCCCGGGACACCTCCTGGAAGCCGATGACGTCGGCGCCGGAAGCCTCGACGGCCCGGGCGAGCGCCTCGACATCGAGGCGACCGGAGGTGTCGAACGCCGAATGGATGTTGTAGGTGGCGACCCGGACCGGTAGCCCCGTCGGGTCGGCTTGCGCAGGTCGATCGAACGCCTCTCCGAGCAGAGGAAAGGCCGCGGCGACGATGATCAACCCGGCCGCGGCGGGCCCCAGGGTGGAGACCTCGACCCGGTCACGCCCGGCGAAGACGACCACCACCAACAGGGCGATCCCGGCGGCGATCCGGACGCCTGGCTGGGTCATCGGGAGGCGCAGGTCCATCGGCAGGTAGTAGGCGAGGCCGATCGCCAGGAACAGCAACGTCCCACCGGTGGCGGCGAGCGCCCCCCGCCACCACCGGCCAGGCTCCGTTGCCGGGACGAGCGCGCCGAGCACGAGGCCGCTCCCGGCGATCGCGAGCAGGTGCAGCGGAGCGAACAGTGCAGCCGGCCCGTCGGCTGCGGCCACCGCAGCCACGATGACGGCGGTGCCGGCGACCCCGCTCCAGCGGAGCCCGCCGTAGCGCCGCGCCAGCCACAAGGCCGCGGCGTTCCCGAAGGCCACCCACACGGGCACGACCGCCGGCGGGATCCCCCCGACCTCGGCGATCCACCCCTGGGGCTGGAGGATGAGGAATTCGACGAAGAGGAACGGGCCGATCCCCACCAACACGAGACCGCCGGAGCCGGGTGGGCCCGACAGCCCTCCCGCCTCGGCTTGTCCCGGAAGCAGCCAGACCAGCACGCTCACCAAGGCGACGGCCACGACGAGGGCCACCCAGCCGGACCGGTAGGCGAGATCGAGGCTGCCGCCGAGACCCTTGAGGAGGGAGTCGAGCGCGATCCCCAGCAGCATCCCTTCGACCACCACGCCGCGCCCGGTCGCCAGGAACAGTGGAAAGAGACCGACGAACGCCGCCGTGGCGAGCGCTGCCGCCCAGAAGAGCAGCCCGGGATCCCCGCTCACCTGCATGGCGAGCGCCGCCGCAGCCAGCAGCCCACCACCGACGTACAGTCCGCGGCGCAAGCCGAGCCGGCGGGTCGCCGCCGGAAGGAGGAACCCGGCCACAAACGGGGCAACGGCGTAGGGGATCAGGTCGAGGGTCCCGACGCCTCGCGTGTCGCGGAGATACCAGGTGATCGAGGCGAACAACACCCGCATCCCCTGGAAGCCGAGGACGACGGCCACAGCCACCGTGAGCACGCGACGGGTGCGAGCAGTCACGCCGCGAAGCTAGCCGCTCACTGGAACCCGGTTCTGCCCAACCCAGCGTTGCGAGCGCTCGAGCAGCCGGGACCATTCGTCAACGAAGGGTCATGACCATGGTGATGCAGAAGCCCGGGTGGCGCACATCAAGATCGAGATCCGATCTGAGAGCGACGACGGGCCGGAGTTGCCCGCGTCGTGACGGCCTGACCATGAGGTGGTCAGGCCAGGCCATAGCCCGGTTCGTCGACGAGCCCTCCCCCGCGCCTTTCCTCGTCCATGGGGTCGCGGCTGACGCTACGCCCGTCAGCGGAGGCAGTGCCGATCTGCCCGACCTGACGCCGAAAGGGATCCCGGTCGAGCCCCGCTGACGGGCGCACCTGCTGTCGCCGCTCAAGAACGGACGCCCGATCCGCCGATCTACTCCATGGAGCGCAACGCCGCGCCACCACGCGATCGTGCCGCGAAGCGCGGCCGGTCGGGCGTCCCGCTCCCGAGGCGAAACAAGCGCGGTGGTGACGTGACTGCTGGGCGGACCGCACGATGGATGCTGGCGGCGGCGATGTCCATGGCTCTGGGCGTCACAGCGGGCGTCGTCCCCACCGCTGCGGCCGAACTGCCCCCCGGCGGAACGTTCCTCGACGACGACGGAACGCCCGAGGAGGGCTACATCGAGGCGATCGCCGCCGCCGGCATCACCCTCGGGTGCAACCCGCCCGCCAACGACCAGTTCTGCCCCGACCGCACCCTCACCCGGGCCGAGATGGCATCCATCCTCACCCGCGCCCTCCACCTCGAGACCTCACCGGTCGACCACTTCACCGACGACGACACCTCCGTCCACCACACCTCCATCAACGCCATCGCCGCCGCCGGCATCACCCTCGGGTGCGGGAGCGAGCGGTTCTGCCCGACGGCGCCGCTTCCTCGCCGGGAGATGGCCGTCTTCATCGGCCGGGCCCTCGACCTGACGCCCCTGGTGCCCCCGGAGAGGCCACCACCGCCCTATCCCGACGTGGGCGACGGCAAACGCATCATCTACTCGAACGCCGACCAGCGGGTGTGGCTCGTGGAGGCGAACGGTGAGCTGTTCGACACGTACCTCGTCTCCGGTCGTCAGGGCGTCCCGGCACCGGGCACATACGAGATCTTCTCGAAGTCACCCCTCGCGTGGGCGAGCTACGGGGGCATCACGATGGAGCACATGGCACGCTTCGCTCACGGGATCCGTCTCTCGTACGGATTCCATGCGATCCCCCGCTGGCCCGACGGCGAGCCGCTCCAGACCGAGGACGAACTGGGCGAGTACCGCAGCGCCGGATGTGTGCGCCAGGCCGACGACAAGGCGGAGGCGCTATACAACTGGGCGCCGATCGGCACAACCGTCATCGTGCTCCCCTAGCACGCAGCTCCGATGCCAGGCTGGCCCACCGTTGGCGCCGGCAGGTCCGCCGCGCATAGTCCAGGATGGGCAGGAAAGATGGCCGACTTCCGATCATGATGCACGGTGCCGGGTCGGGCGGTGACGCTCCGTTTCTACACTTTCGCGCACGGTTTGCTGCGCTGCCGGCCCTGCGGTGAGGGGCTTCGCCGGCTGGGACGAAGAGGGGGCGAAGTGAAGGCACGTGGCGGTGGAGAGCGCGGGGCGTCGCTGGTCGAGTTCGCCATCATCATGCCCCTGCTCGTCCTCCTTCTCTTCGGGATCATGGAGGCAGGGTGGGCATTCAGCCAGAGCGTGGAGGTCCGCAACGCCGCCCGTGAGGGAGCCCGCCTCGCCGTGGTCGACTTCGGCACGGGCCAGGACGTGATCGACGAGACCTGCAATCGGGCCGACCTGTCGGGTTCGGGGGCGACGGTGACGGTGACGATCAACGGGTCCGACTCGGTGACGGTCGACATCGCCCAGACCTACACGAGCCTCACCGGGCTGCTCGACCCGTTCTTCGGCGGCCTCAGCCTCAACTCGACGGTCGACATGCGCATCGAGCGCCAGCTCAATCTCCTGACGAACGACTCGGACGTGTGCCCGTGAGGCGTCGATCCGTCGCGCCCCGATCCACGCGTCTCGTCGACGAACAAGCAGGCCTCGTCCTCCCGCTCATGGCGCTGGTCCTCGTGGCCCTGCTCGCTTTCGCCGCGTTCGCCATCGACCTCGGTGCGGCATGGGCGGAGCGGCGCACCGACCAGTCCGGCGCGGACGCCGGGGTCATGGCCGGCGCCATCGAGATCGTCGTCGGCGCCCCAACCCAGGCCGAGGTCGTGGACGTCGTCCGGGACTACGTCGAGCGCAACATCGGCCTCCCCGCCGCCTCCCCCGACTGGCTGACGTGCGTCGACCCGGGTCGCGGCGCTTCGTACACCCCGCTCGTCGACTCCGGCGGGAACACGATCGACTGCATCAGCGTCACCACGGACGGCCCGGGTGGACCGTCGGTGATCCTGCGGACGAAGGTGCCCGACCAGCAGGTCGACACGTTCTTCGCCCCGGTGATCGGGATCGATACGCTCACGGTCGACGCCGAGGCCGAAGCCGAGATCAAGGCGGGCATCGCCGGCGAGGGCGGCATCATCCCCTTCGCCCTCCCCCACAACTACAGCACTGAGGACTGTCTGGGCACCCCGCCGAGTGGGCTCATCCCCGAGGACACTGTGTGCCAGGGCCCGTCGCAGGGGAACTTCGGCATCGTCGACTCCCCCCATTTCGGCGAGCTCGACGAGCCGCACGGCACGGTGCTGACATGTCCTCCGTCCGATGTCCTCGCCCGGGTGTCCCACCAGGTCGCCATCGGCATCGATCACCTCATCAGCATCTACACGGGGCCGCCGTTACCCCCGCCGTATCCCTCGAACTCCAGGCCTGCCGAGGGAGCCGACGACTGCCCCGAGCCGCTGTTTGGCAAGCCGTGGGTGCTCAACACCCGCACCGGTGACCCGTTCGCCAGCGGTGGCGGCGGCCAGTGGCCGCCGGTGCCGGTGAGCCCCAACGTGGCAGTCGCCGTCGGCCTCGTCGGCGACGGGCTGTTCGGGAACCTCGGAGGCACCGGCCAGATCGGCCGCCTCCGCCGGACGGGCGGCCTCAATTCGGGGAGTGGCGACGACGTGCGGGAGCTCGCGACGACGAGCAACCCCTTCCTCGCGTTCGACAACGTGGGGCTCTGGGAATACCTCGACCCTGCCCTCGATGGCACCAGCGGGCCGTGCGACCGAACCCTCTGGACCGGCACCGGCACTGTATGGACGGAAATGATGCGGGCCTGCATCGACAGCGGCGCGGCGAGCTTCATCGACGACATCTTCTCGTCTCCGCGCTACGCACTCGTCCCGCTGCTGTGGTACGAGGAGTGCGGGCCCCCGTCGAACCCGATCTGCCTCTCCGGACAGCAGTGGGTGTACATCATCGGACTCCGCCCGATCTACCTCCAGTCGACGTGGTACACGTGCGGCGGATCGAGCTACTGCATCTGGAAGTCGACGGACGGGCTGTTCCTCCAGGTCTTCAACCCCGGTGAGGGCACGGTGAACTCCTGCGAGGGCGTCCCCGATGACGGGGTCAACCCGGGCTCGTGTACCGGGATCCCCAACCCCAACCAGGTACGGCTTCGCGGCCTGTCCGCCTTCGTCCTCGAGTGGGGCTACCTCAGCGACGAAGCCGACCCGACCGGGACGGGCTCGCCCTTCTTCGCCGAGCTGTATCGCTGAACGCGGGTGGCGGCGCGGGCGTCGACGCCTGGTCGCCGTGGGGCTCCGGCCCGACCCGTCAAGCGGCCGAGACCCGAGTAGCTGCCGCAGCCGTGATCGACGATCTCATGGCAGGGCCCTCTGACGCCGGGCGTGGGCTAGGTCGCGAGTCCGCCTCGCTCCCACGCCATCGCCCTGCCGTGCGTTACCGTCATCCACCGCCGCCGTCCGCTGCGAACACCTTGTGGATTCGCCACACCGATGCGAGGAGACACCGACATGGCCCGTTACGTCGCCCGAGTACGCACGGCAACGTCCCCCACGGACGCCTTTGCGTACATGGCAGACCTTCGTAACTTCGCCGACTGGGACCCCGGTGTCGTCGGGGTCGCCCAGGTGTCTGGCGATGGGCCCGGCGCCGGCTCGGAGTACGACGTGACGGTCAGCACCGGGCGGAGGGAGATGACCTTGCGGTACCGGGTGAACGAGTTCGACCCCCCGCACAGCCTCACCGCCGTCGCCCGGACGGGACTGCTCACCTCGACCGACGTCGTGTCCGTGACCCAATCCGCCGACGGAACCGACGTCGTCTACGACGCAACGCTGGCACTGAGGTTCCCGCTGTCGCTCGGTGATCCCCTTCTCTCCCGTGTCTTCGACCGGATCGGTGACAAGGCCGCCGCCGGTCTCGAGCGCGCCCTCGACGGGAGGCTCTTCTCTTGAGCGGATACGTCGATGTCGGGTTCGAGCCTCCGGTCGCCACACGGCCCGGCCTCGGGTGGCGTCGATGAGCGGACCCGACATGGACCGGCTCCGCAGCTACAACATCGTGATGGGCCTGCTTCACGCGGCCCAGGCGGTCGCCGTCGTTGCCCTCGCCAGCGACTTCGCCCTCCCGGTCACCGAGGCGTTCCTCGAGGGACCGCCCGGAAGCGGGCTGGCGGCCGCCGAAACCCTGTTCGACCTGCGACTCGGCTGGGGCGTTGCGGTCTTCTTGCTCCTCTCGGCGCTCTTCCACGGGGTCGTCGCCGGCCCGTGGTTCGAGAGGTACCGGACCGGCCTGGAGGCGGGTCGAAACAACTTCCGCTGGGTCGAGTACTCGCTGTCGGCGTCGGTGATGATCGTGCTCATCGCGATGCTCACCGGCATCACCGACGTTGCCGCCCTCGTCGCGCTGTTCGGCGTCAACGCCGCGATGATCTTCTTCGGACCCGGGAGGCTCTCTCGTCCCCTTCTGGCTGGGAGCCGTCATCGGGGCGGTGCCGTGGATCGCGATCGGCGTCTATCTCTTCTCCCCCGGCAGCGCCGTCGAGCCGCCCGGGTTCGTGTACGGGATCTTCTTCTCCCTGTTCGTGTTCTTCAACACGTTCGCGGTGAACCAGTGGCTCCAGTACCGCAGGGTCGGCAGGTGGCACGACTACCTGTTCGGTGAACGGGTGTACGTGCTGCTCAGCCTCGTCGCCAAGTCGGCGCTCGCCTGGCAGGTTTTCGCCGGCACGTTGGCCGGCTGAGCCGGGCCCGTCGCACGACTCGGGGCCCTCACACTCTTCCGTGACCCGCCAGGTCACGCCTGCGCTCCGCGACCCGAGCGATCCGGCGCGCCATGAGCTCGAAGATCACCGTGTGGAACGGCACCAGGGCGAGCCAGTACAGCCGGCCGGCGAGGCCCCTCGGCTTGAAGTACGCGATCTGGCGAAGCTCCGTCCCCCTCGCCTCGGGCACGGCCTCGAACTCGAGCCAGGCCTCGCCGGGGAGCTTCATCTCGGCCCAGAGCTGGAGTCGCCTCCCCGCGTCGACGGCGGCGACTCTCCAGAAGTCGAGCGCCTCACCGGGACGAAGCTCCTCTGGGTGACGCCTGCCCCGACGCAGACCGACACCGCCGACGGCCTTGTCGAGCATGCCCCGCAGCTTCCATGCCCAGTCGAACGTGTAGTAGCCGGCGTCGCCTCCGATGCGGGCGAACGCCCAGAACACATCCTCCGGCGGGGCATCCGTTCGCACCCTCCGGTCGTCTACATAGAGCGTTCCGCCCGCCCAGTCCGGATCGGACGGCCGCGCCTCGGCCGGTGACGCCGCCGCGTCCGACCAGCGAGTGGCCACGTCGCGGTCGACCGAGTGGCGAAGCGCCCGCCGCACCGCGTCCCGGAACGGCACCAGGTCGTCTGCCAGGCGCGCGGCAATCGAGTTGTCCCGGACCGTCACCTCGTTGCGGAGGCTGTTGACGAGCGGCTTGGCGACGCCGGTGGGGAGTGGGGTGACGAGGCCGATCCAGTGCCGGGACAGCTGCGGGCTGAGGACCGGCACCGGGATGATGACCCTGCGGCGGAGCCCCGCCTCCTCGGCGTAGATCCGCATCATCTCCTCGTAGGTGAGCCGGTCGGGGCCGCCGACCTCCCAGACGCGGTCGACGTCCTCGGCGTCATCGAGGGCGGCGATGAGAATCTCGAGGACGTTGCGAATCGCGATCGGCTGGCAACGGGTCCTGACCCACTTCGGAGTGATCATGACCGGGAGCACCTCGGTGAGGTACCGCATCATCTCGAACGACACCGAGCCGGACCCGATGATCACTGCGGCTCGGATCTCGGTGACGGGCGTAGCCCCCGCGGCGAGGACCGCTCCCACCTCCTGGCGGCTCGCCAGGTGACGCGACAGGTCTTCGCCGGCGCCGAGCCCTCCGAGATACACGATGCGGCGCATCCCCGAGGCGGCCGCCGCGTCGCGGAAGTTGACCGCAGCCCTCCGGTCTCGCTCCCGGAAGTCCTCGTCGCCCCCATCCATCGAGTGCACGAGGTAGTAGCCGGCGTCGCAACCCTCCATCGCCGCCGCCAGCGAGCCGGGCTCGAGGACGTCCGCGGCGACGACCTCCACCCGGTCCCGCCACGGGTCCTGCGACAGCTTCTTGGGGTCCCGGGTGAGGCATCGCACTTCGTGTCCCGTTTCGAGGAGGGCGGGGACGAGCCGACCGCCGATGTACCCGGTCGCCCCGGTGACGAGTACTCGCATCTGGCCAGCGTAGGGTCGGCCGCGTCGCTACCGGCTGCCCCGGCGACCCGCTTCGACCACTCCCGTCAGGCCGACGCGGGGATGATCGGCACGAGCAGATACGAGTGTCGGTCGGGGCCGGCGTGGAGCGTGACGGAGCCCCCGAAGACGTCGGGGGGTCGGTTGTCGGGATCGTCGTGTGTCATGCCCCCGGTGCCCCGGGTTGCGTAGTGGAAGGTGCGGGCGAACTCGCCGAGCTCGCCTTCGTACACGTAGTCCTTGCCGCGCACCGTCAACGCGAGGCGCCACCCGGCGGGGATGACGATGCACGAGGCCACGATCTCGACGTCGCACTCGTAGACCTCGCCCGGGGTGAGCGGGTCGACGCGGTCGTGGGGGTGGTACGGCCGGAAGGGCAGGCTCCGGCCGGGATCGAGGGCGCGATGCGAGGCGCGAAGCCACCCGTTGGCGATCGGCGTGTTGGGGTCGGTCGATCCCATGAACGTCACCTCGTCACCGTCAGGGTCGAAGACCCGGACGATGAGGAACAGGTCCGCGTCCGCGGTGTCGGAGGAGACGAACAGCTTCGCCGCCATCGGCCCTGTGATCTCGGTATCGCGGTCGACCGGCGGCAACCAGAACGTGGCACCGTCGCCGAGCGCCTCGTAGGTGAGCTCGGCCTGGCCGGTGGGCGGCTCGAAAGCAAGGGAGCGATCGGGGAGGTCGAGGTACAGCTTCGTCCACTCGCTGCGGGCGAGGGGCCACTCGTGCTCGTAGCGCAGGACGAACCGCTCCCCGGGGTGGCGGATGTTGAGCATCACCGGCGGCGTCTCGTCCCACCCGTTGTCGACGCCTTTCAGGAAGTGATCGAAGAACCGCCTCTGGAGGTCGAGGCCGTACCCGCTCGAGAAGAGCGACCAGTGCGAGTCGCCGTGGACTTCGAGCCACTTCTGCGGGGAAGCGGCTTCGATGAACCCGTTGAAGTTGCCGCGTGGATGGATGCCCTGCCCTCCCCAGTTGGCACAGGTGAGGAGTGGCACGGTGACCCGGGAGAGGTCCGCGGACCGGGACCGGTGCCACCCGTCGTCGAGCGCATGGGCCTTGAGGTCCTCGTAGGCGTTGCGGCGGTTGGCGGCGAGCTGCTCTTCACTGAGGGTGACCGGGCCGGCGACGGATTCCCCGGTGTTCGGGTTCTTCCGCGCCGCGTCGCCGCGCCCGTACTGGACGTTGACGACCTGGACCTTCGACCACAGCTCCTGGAACTGGCTCAAGATGCCGCCGTGGTACCCGGAGTCCCGGTAGGTGTCGTTGGCGCCCTCCCAGGGGATGATGGCAGCGAGGTGGGGCGGGTGCATCGCTGCGACCCGCCACTGGTTCCTTGCGTAGTAGGAGATCCCGAGCATGCCGACCTCGCCGCTGCTCCACTCGGCGGTCCCGGCCCACTCGATGCACTGGTAGAGGTCCTCGATCTCGCGCGGCGAGTTGGGGTCCATGAAGCCCGGCGACCAGCCCGCACCCCGCGAGTCCACCCGGACGCAGACGTAGCCGTGGGGAACCCACCGCTCCGGGTCGGTGACCTCCCAGTTCTGGTACTTGTTCGTCGAGCCTTCCAGGATCTCGGGATGGTCGGCGACCATCTTCTCCCACTGGAGCGGATAGCCCTCCTGGTAGGCAACCCCCTTGGCGTAGATGCCGTAGGTGAGGATCACCGGGTAGCGGCCCTCCTCGATCGGGCGGAACACGTCCGCCCGCAGCACCGTGCCGTCGTCGACCGGGATGGGTTGGTGCCACGTGATGCGCATCCCGTCCCTGATCTCGGTGCGGGTGGCGACGACCGGGTCCATGGTCGCATCGCCGCCGTCGCCTCCGGAACTCATCGCAGCAACCTTCCGCGCCGTTCGCGGCGCGCGGTGCCGGGCCGCAACATCAGAACACGCCCCCGACGAGGAGTCCGGCCACGACCGCGACGAGCCAGAGCGCGGCGCCGCCGAGCCCGGTCGCCAGCCGTCGGCGGCGCGCTGTCTGGGTGCGGCCGAACGCGAGATAGGCGACGACGCCGATCGCGGGGATGAGCACGATCGCGGCGATCCAGGCCGCCCTGACGCCGCGCGACCGATCGTCGCGCCGCAGGCTCCACACCGTCCAGACCCCGCCGAAGACCCAGGTCAGGAAGGGGATCCACCACAGCAGCGCCCCGAACAGCACCGGCCAGAACCCCCCGTCGATGGCGACGCCGAGAAACATCGGGCGACGCCCGTCGAGCTCGATCCCCGCGGGCAGTGACGGCGTCACGATGGCGTCCGGGTCGAATCCCAGCGAGGCGAACACGTCGACGGCAGGCACGACGGGTGCCGCGGCACCGCCGGGGATCTGGTCGAAGGTGAGCTCGGGGTCGGGCGCCTCGCCGTGTTCGAGCTGCGGGTTCTGGTTCCACTCGCCCTGAGCGATCCGTCCGAGCGGATCGGACGAGACCGCGAGCCCGTACCACAGCGGGATGTTGATGCCGTCGCAGTTGTGGAGGAGCTCGAGGAAGAACGGCACCGTCGTCTCCGCGTCGTTGCCGCTGAAGCACGAGCGCTGCTCGAGCGGCCCCCCGAGAAGGAGATCCGCCCGCCCTGAGCCCTCGATGACGTTGTCGCGCACCTCGTTGCCGCCGGAGCGCCACAGGTTGGCGTCGATGTTCGTGACGACCTGCACCCCGGCGGTGCGGTTGTTGACCATGAGGTTGTTGCGCACGACCGAGTCGCGGACCCCGGCGAGGACGACGCCGTTGCCGTACGCCGACCACTCGGACGTCCGGCTCGGGGCCCGGCTCACCTCACCGTTGTGATGGATGTAGTTGCCGGCGACGACGACGTCGTGGCTCGGCGGCAGCAGCTCGGAGTCGAGCGTGTTGGGCACGATGCCCGCCACGTTGTACCGCCACTCGGAGTTGACGATCCAGAGGTTCGACGAGGCGTTGGTGCCCGAATAGCCGAGTCCGTTGAACTCCGCGAGCACGTCGGTGATGACCGCATCGCACGGGTCGCACTGGCCGATGTAGAACCCGGCGTCGTAGGAGCCCGACGCATAGGAGTGCTCGAACAGCCCGTCCACCGAGTCGAAGGCGTAGATCCCGTATACCCAGTCGTCGATGGCGGTGAGGTACGAGCCGCGGTAGCCGGTCACCCCGGTCCAGAAGAACCCGTTCAGCGTGTAGCCCCGGGCGGTCATGTTCTCGACGACTACCCCGTCCGCGGTGATGAGGATCCCGTTCTCACGGGTGAGCTCACCGTCGAGGATCACCCGGTTCCGGTCGGTGCCGCGGATCGTGAGACCCGGTGTCGTCACCGACACCGACTCGGGGTACGCGCCGGGCGCGACGAGCACCAGGTCGCCGGGATCGGCGGCACTCACCGCCGCCTGGATCGTCGCATACTCGCCGGGCACGTTGCGGGTCACCCCGGTCCACTCCGACGGAGACCGGGCCCGCACCGCGGCCGCGGCCCCTGCGTCCCCGCCTCCACCGACGACGAGGGTCCCCACCATCCCCTCCCACTCGCCCCCCTCGTTACGGGTGGCATGGAGCGAGCAGAAGTACTCGTAGATCCCGGGCTCGTCGATCGTCACCGTCACCGAGTCGCCCGGCTCCTGGTTGCCCCCGGCCGAAGCGAGCGTGTCGAAGGCGCCGTCGACGGCGATGGCGTTGTGCGGCACCCTCCCGTCGTTGGCGAACGTGACCGTCTCACCCGGATCGACCTCCATGATCTGGGGAGCAAACACGTTGTCGAGCATGCGGACTCGGGTCGCGTCGTCCGACCCACCGCAGGCGGCCAGCGCGGCGGCTGCGGCGAGCGGCGCGGCGGCGAGCACGAGGCGCATTCGTCGCATCGGCGCAGAGTACGTCTGCTGCCGCCGGCGGCGCCACCGGTCGCGACGTGGACATGTGCCACCACCTCCCAGCAGAGCCGCCCGGCGCTCCGGGGTCACTTCTGGAGCTTCTCCATCGCGTACGGCGGCATGCGCTCGCCGCGGACGAGTGCCGGATCGAACGCCTCGCCCAGCATGGCGAGATCCTCGTCGGGAAGCTCGACATCGACCGCGGCGACGTTCTCGTCGAGATGGGCGATGCTCGTGGTGCCGGGGATCGGCAGCACGTCGTCGCGTTGGGCGAGCACCCACGTCAGCGCCACCTGGGCGTTCGTGATGCCGTTGGCGACGGCAACGTCGGTGATGGCCCGGACGAGCCGGATGTTGTGGTCGATGTTCTCCTGGGTGAACCGGGGGTGGATTCGCCGCAGGTCGCTGTCGCCGATGTCGCCCTCGCCCTTGATCTCACCGGAGAGGAACCCGCGCCCGATCGGAGCGAACGCGACGTAGCCGATGCCGAGCTCGTCGCACACGTCGAACATCTCTTCCTCGGCGAAGCGGGTCCACAGCGAGTACTCCGCCTGGACGACGGCGAGCGGATGGGTGGCGTGAGCGCGCCTGATCGTGGTCGGCGCCGCCTCACACACACCGAGATGCCGAGCCTTCCCGGCGGCGACGATCTCCGCCATCGCACCGATCGTCTCCTCCACGGGCACGTCGGGGTCGATGCGATGGGCGTAGTAGAGGTCGACGTGGTCGACGCCGAGACGCTGCAGACTGCGGTCGATGCACTCGCGGACGTAGGCGGCGTCGCCGCGCACGATCCGGGTCGTGCCGTTGTCGGCCATGAGCTGGCCGAACTTGGTGGCGACGAAGACATCGTCGCGACGGCCGACCAGGGCCTTGCCGAGAATCTCTTCGCCGCGGCCCCAGCCGTAGAGGTCCGACATGTCGACGTGGGTGACGCCGAGGTCGACGGCGTGGTGGATGAGACGGACGGCGTCGGGGACGGCGATGTCCTTGTAACTCCCGGCGAGCGCCGCGCCCCCGAGCCCGATCGCGGGGACCGTCTCTCCCGTCGCTCCGAGTGGCCGCTGCCGCATTCGTGTCCTCCAACCTGTGCCGGATAGGCTGCAATCGATTGCGATATTACGCCGCGGTGCCGAGCGCGACACGATGACCCCAGATCACACGCCCAGCGGGATCGACTGCGACGCCGGTCGCGGGTGCGCCACATGAACATCGGATACGTCTACGGCGTCGCTTCTGCGGTGGGGTATTCGGTGGCGTCGATCCTCGTGCGCGTCGGGCAGCGCTCCCGGCCCGACGACGACGGCGTCTTCATGTCGGTGTTCGTCAACGTGGTCGTCCTCGGGGTCGCCGCCGCCGTGGTGACCCGACCGTCGTGGGATGGCGCGGCGATGGTCTCGTTCATGGTGGGAGGCGTTGTCGGGACCGTCGCGGGGCGCACCTCCCTGCTGCGCGCCGTCCGGCTCATCGGCCCGAGCCGGTCGAACGCCTTCGTCACCGGCGCACCGGTCGCTGCCGCGGTCGGTGGTTGGATCGTGCTGAACGAGTCGATCACCGCCCTCGAAGCGCTCGGCGGGGTCATCGTCATCACCGGGCTGCTGTGGCTGGTCCGGGCGCGCACTGCCGGAGTCGGCCCCGACCGCGTCGCCGTGCCCCTCAGCTCCTACCTCATCGCTTCCGGCGCCCCGCTCTCGTTCGGGCTCGCCTTCGTCTTCCGCAAATGGGGCCTGGAACGCTTCCCCTCGTCGGTGATCGGGGCCTTCGTGGGGGCGGCGACGGCCTACGCCGTCATCCTCCTCATCGAGACACTCCGCGGGAAGCTCGCCGAGCGGACCCGGTCGAACTTCACGAACGTGTCGTGGTGGTTCGTCGGCGCCGGCGTGGCGACGTCGTTCGCCCTCCTCTCCCAGTTCCAGTCCTTCACCTATCTCGAGGCGTGGGTGGTCGGCATCCTGCAGTCGACTCAGAGCATCTGGACCATCGGCCTCAGCCTCCTCTTCCTCAGGGGAGACGACCGCATCAACACGGCCCTCGTCGGCAGCGTCGCGCTCGTCGTCGCCGGCGTCGTGCTCATCAGCACCCAGGCCTGACGCCGGCAGGAGGGCGCGGCGATGCCGTCGCGAACTCGCGATCCGGCCTCGCGGGCTATCTTTCGTGACGGAACGCCGAACGAGCGCATCGCGACGACCAAAGGACCGAGGACCGATGACGACGACCGGAGCAGTCGACACGCTCTTCCCGCTCCTCCTCAAGGAGTGGAAGGACAGCTGGGTGCAGGCAACGAACTCCCCCGGCGAGCTGAAGTGCAAGGTGGAGCTGGCGTGGGGCGACGGGTACGCCGACGGCGACTCGATGATCGCAGCCATGGACGAGGCCGGTGTCGACACCGTCCTCGCAACCGACTTGCTGGCGTGGTCGTACACCCGCCAGACCCGCTTCGCGATCGACACCACGTCCGAGATCGAGGCGCTGACGACGAAGTACCCGGGACGGGTGTACGGACTTGCCGACTACGACCCGTTCCACATCCGCGCCAGCCTCGACAAGGTCGAGGAGGACTGCACGATCCGCGGCTACAAGGGCGTGTACCTCCACATCTACGGGTACGACATCGGGCTCGACCACCGGAAGATGTATCCGCTGTATGCGATGTGCGAGGCGAAGGGGATCCCGGTGTCGATGCAGATCGGCCACGTCCTCGAGGCGATGCCGTCGGAGGGGGGCCGCCCGATTCAGCTCGACCGCATCGCCTGTGACTTCCCGGACCTCGTCCTCGTCGGCACCCACACGGGATGGCCGTGGGTGGAAGAGGCTCTCGCCGTCATCACGAAGTGGCCCAACGTGTACCTCTCGACGAGCGCCTGGCTGCCGAAGTACTTCAACCCGGCCCTGCGTCAGTTCCTGAACTCGCGGGTGGGCAGCGAGAAGATCCTCTTCGGCTCGAACGGGCTGAGCTGGCAGCGCTACCTGGACCAGTGGGCCGAGCTCGGGCTCAAGGAGGAGTCGAGCCACGCCATGCTCGTCGAGAACCCGAAGCGGGTGTTCAAGCTCTAGACCCCGGGACGCCTGCGCCGGCGGCTCCCGGTTCGATGTGCGTGCGCCCGCACCGGGACACCCTCACGTCGACGGAGGCGCGTCCGACTCGAAGAGTCCGATGTCGAGTCCTGGTCGCAGTCGCTGCGGAGGCACCCACCCGGCGAGCTCCTCCAGCCGGCCGACGTCGGCCACGAGGACGTCTGCGTCGCCGGGTGATCGCTCCCGCGACCCGAAGCGCAGGAGACCGTGGTCGACCCCGAGGGCGTCGGCGACCCAGCGACAGACATCGCCGATCGCCACACCGACTCCCGTGCCGACGTTGGTGACGAGCGGCCGCTCGGGATGTCCCTCGGCCACGCGGACCATCGCCTCGGCGACATCGGCGACGTGGACGAAATCACGCTGCTGGGTGCCGTCGCTGAGCGGGACCTCCCTGCCCGCCCTCAGCTCTCCGAGCAACGTGGGAAAGAGCCGGAACTCCCTCTCCCCCGGTCCGTAGGTGGCGAAGATCCGCAGCACCTGGACGACGAGTCCGCGTTCGGGACCGTACGTCGCGGCATAGGAGCTCGCGGCGAACTTGCTGATGCCGTAGGCGGTGGCGGGTCGACACGGATCGGCCTCGGTCAGCACACCGCCGCCGCCGTACTCGGCCATGGTCCCGGCGAGGACGAGCTGCGATCCCTCAGGTGCCGCCGCGACGAGGTTGGCCACCATGGCGACGTTGGTAGCCACCGTGGCGGGATGATGGACCTCCTCCCGGCGCAGACCCGCCGACGCCAGGTGGTAGATGATCCGAGGTCGCATCGCCTCCACGGCGATGCGCACATCGTCACCGCTGGTCAGATCGACGTCGGCTCGCGTCCACGCGGCCGGCTCGCCGCCCCGCCGGCGGAGATGCTCGACGACGTGTCTGCCGATGAAGCCGCCAGCGCCGGTGACGACGACACCGCCGGGAGGCGAGCTCACGTCCCGATGCCCGCGTACCGCTCGAACTCGTCCGGACGGAACATCCTCCTGCCGTCGACGACGAGTGGTTGCGGGCTGCGCCCGTCGAGCAACAGCGGGAGCTTGCGATACTCGTTCCAGGCGGTGACGACGATGATGGCGTCGACGTCTTCGATCGTGCGGTCCAGCTCCGACGAGAACTCCACGTCCTCACCGGCGATGGCCGGCGACTTTCGCACGTCGTCGGTGCTGGGCTTGAAGGCGAGACCGAGAACGGCGACCGAGGCACCGGCGAGCGATGGTATGCCACGTTCGAGGACGTCCACGACCGCCCCGGGCCGCGTCTGGTTGACCGCGCGCACCGCATCGAGCAGAGCCATGTCGGCCCCGGCCCGCGCCCCGAACGCGATCAGTGCCTCGAGGTCCTTCGGGAGGCAGGCGCCGCCGAACCCGCAGCCGGCCTCGAGGTAGGCCAGCACGCCCGGCTCGATGCGCTCGCCGCCCTCGAGGACCGGCGTCCAGCGCTTGTCGAGTCGCACGCCGCGGAGGACGTCGGCGACATCGACGGAGGGGGTGCGCGCCGCCACGTCCGCGATCTCGTTGGAGAAGGAGATGAGCGTGGCGAGGAGCGAATTGGACGCATACTTGATCAACTCGGCGGTCCGCGGTGTCGTCCGGAGGATCTCGGATCGCTCGAAGGCGCGATACAGGTCTTCGATGGCCTTCGCCGACCGCTCGTCGATCGCCCCGATGACGATGCGATCCGGCTGGAGGAAGTCGGTGACCGCGGAGCTCTGCCGGAGGAACTCGGGGTTCATGCCCAAACCGAAGCCACGGCCCCGCCTCCGTCCCGATGCCTCCTCGACGAGAGGAGCGACGACGTCCTCCGTCGTGCCGGGAGGCACGGTGGATTTGACCACGACGACGTGGTAGCCGTCCTTGTTGGCGATGCCGGCACCGATCTGGCCCGCGGCCGCCCTCACCTGCGTGAGATCGACGTCCCTCCGTTCGTTGGGCGTGCCGACGGCGATGAGGGTCAGGTCGGTCGCGGCGACCGCCCGTTCGACGTCGGTGGAAGCCCGCAACGTCGATCCGACGTGCCGAACCAGAAGCTCCTCGAGCCCGTCCTCGAAGATCGGGGCCTCACCTGCATTGATCCGGCTCACTCGCGCCGCGTCGATGTCCACGCACGTGACGTCGTGGCCGACCTCGGCGAGGCACGCCGCCGTCACCAGCCCCACGTAGCCCGCTCCGAGCACCGAGACCCTCATGCGTCCGCTCCGTCCTGGTGCTCGCGATACCAGACCAGCGTCCTCCGCAACCCGTCGTCGAGCTGGATCTGGGGGTCGTACCCGAGCTCCACTCTCGCCTTGGTGATGTCGGGACGGCGCCGGCTCGGGTTGTCGACGAGGTAGTCCGCGTCGGGACTCGAACTGCGGACCGCTCGGCCGTCGTACCCGAACAGGTCGGCGGCGTGGACCACCATCTTCTGGGCCAGATCGAACATCGAGATCTCCGGCTCGTCGATCCCGATGTTGTACGCCTCGCCGGGGCGACCGCGGGTGAGGATGTCGAGGTAGCCGACCACGGCATCGCTCACGTAGCAGAACGTCCGGGTGGGGGTCCCGCTGGAGAAGATCGTCACGTCGCGCCCGGCGAGCACATCACGGGCGAAGTCGGCGATCACTCGACGGTCGGTGAGCTTGAGCCCTGGTCCATAGTTGTTGAAAGGGCGGGCGATGGTGATCGGCAGACCGTACTGCGAGGCGAAGTTGACGCACAACGTCTCCCCGAATCGCTTCGACTCGTCGTAGCACGCCCGAGGCCCGGTGAACGAGACGTTGCCGCGGTAGGTCTCCGGTGTCGGGATGTGCTCCGGCGGAGGATCGCCGTACACCTCGCTGGTCGACATGAAGAGCAACCCCTCGATCCCGCTCGCTCGGGCGTGGTCGAGCAGAGCCCGCAATCCGCCGACGTTGGCGTCGATCGTCTCGATGGGTCGCCGGCGGTAATAGGTCGGGGAGGCGATCGACGCGGCATGGATGATGTAGTCCGCGTCGGCGCCCGCCGGCAGCGGCCGGGTGATGTCGTGACGAATGAGCTCGAGTGCGTCGCCGGAAGGCAGCGATGCGATCCAGCTCGGAAGGCCGCGAGCGAAGTTGTCGAGCACTCTGAGCCGGACCCTGTCGCTCCTCGGCACGGATCGGTTCCAGCGCAGCACGGACTGGACGAGGTAGTAGCCCAGGAAGCCAGCACCGCCGGTGATCAGCAGCCGGCTGCCGGCAAGGCGTGCCAGTGCCGGAGAGGCCCCGTCGACGATCCGCGTGAGGTCGTCCTGGACAACCGACGTTGCGCCTTCGTGGACGATTCGTGCCATCCTCAGACCGGCAGTCCCGGGTCGGGCAAGAGCAACATCCGGCTCAGTCCCACGCTCTCCACGGCGCATCCCCACTGTCCCACAGGGTGTTCAGCGCAATCCAGTCCCTGCGGGTGTCCATCGGGTGCCAGAAGCCGTGGTGAGGTCGCATCACGATCCGCCCATCCAGGGCGGCCTGCTCGAACGGCTCATCCTCGAGCATGATCGAGCTCACATCACCCGCCAGGTAGTTGCCGATGAACTTGCGGTTGATCACCATGAATCCACCGTTGACGGGACGGTCGCTGCTTCGCTCCGGCTTCTCCCGGACTCGCGTCACCTGGTGGCCGTCCAGATCGAGCTCACCGAAACGGCCGGGTGGGATCACGCCGGTGAGGGTCAGCAGCGCGTCGCTCTCCAGATGGAAGGCCTCGAGCGCGTGGAGGTCCACGTCGCTGACTCCGTCGCCGTACGTGAGCATGAAGTGGTCCCCTTTGAGGTACTTCTCGACTTGCTTGAGCCGACCCGCGGTCTTCGTCTTGGCGCCGGTCTCGGCGAGCGTCACCGTCCAGTTCCCGGCCCCGTCTGCCCGGTGAATCGTCACCCCGGAACGCTCTCCCAGCGACACCGTCAGGTCGTGCGCCATCGCATCGAAGTGGAGAAAGTACTCCTTGATCTTGTCGCCCCGATACCCCAGGCACAGGATGAACTCGTCGTACCCAAAGGCTGCGTAATGGCTCATGATATGCCACAGTATTGGCTGGTTACCAATGGGAACCATTGGCTTCGGGATCGGACGATCGGAAACGTCGGCGATCCGCGTACCCTCTCCTCCACACAGGATCACGACCTGCATCGTCTACACCCCTGCCCCTGCGGGCAACCGCTCAGCCCCACGGGGAGCCTAGCCAGCACCGGGCGACGCATACCACTGTGCGTGGCCGACTCTCGGTCACGGCGTGAACCTGGTCAGGCTCAACCCCTCGTCGGCAATGAGCCCGACCCCGCGCGCGTAACGTTTCGGATCCACGCCGCCGCCGAGGAGCGGATCGACGTCTTCGACGAAGAGCGTGTCATCGAACGTCCCCGCCGGCACCGAGAAGCTGATGCCCACCTCTCGGATCACCGTCGTGTCCTCGGCGATCCCCGGAGCCACCTCTTGTCTGTGCGCCGTCCCGGCCTCCGGTGCGCCCGGCATCAGGATGCCCGGCGACGCGTCACCTACACCCGCCCGCCAGGCTCCCGCGTGGCCGACGACCTCGCCATCGCGGTAGTCGTCTACGTCCTCACCGAAGTAGCAAACCGACCCGTCAGCGGCCTGGGCAACGAAGTTGCGTGACACCTCGACGAGCTCGTCGTCGATCCACTCCCGTTCCTCGACGACTCGCGTCGTGACGCCGGCAACGACGAGCGTCTCGTCCAGCACGGCCAACACTTTCCGTGCCCGTCTCGACAACTACGCGCCAGATTAGACAGCGGGATGTGCGGCCATCCACCGGGTCGCGGTGCGTTCGCCGCGATTGGACAGCTCATCGACCCCCTCCTTCGCGAGATGCGGTCTCCGCGCACGTCACGGCGCCGGCAGTCGAGCCTCTCAGCTGCTTGCCGTGAACGCTCAGCCTGCCCCGAGGACACGCCGCAGCCGCGCCGCGAGTCGAACGGCGAGCGCGACGATCGTGAGCGTCGGGTTGGCGTAGCCACCCGTCGGGAACACCGAGGAGCCGGCGATGTACAGGTTCTCGGTCGAGTGGACCCGGCAGTCGGCGTCCACCACGCCCTGCGCCGGGTCGTCGTGCATCCGGGTGGTCCCCATGTGGTGGTCGCCACCGTAGAGCTCCCGGTCGATGTTCTCCCTCGTGAGTCGGGTGAGGACTGTCCCGACACCGGCGCGCTGAAACTCCTCGGCCACCAGCTCCTGTCCCCGCAACAACGTGCGGACGTCCAAGTCTGCCGGCTGCCAACTGAGAGAGGGCTGCCTGCTGTGAGGAGCCATGAGCATCAGGCCAGCGTGATCGACGCGGTCCGAGCGCGTGACCCGGCTCATCGGGTTCGGCGCCTGCTCGCTCATGACATCGACGCCGAGGATCCAATCGCCGGGGGCCCCTCCGGCTCGCTCGATGTCGGACCGAACATCGGCCGGGAGGCCGGCGACCGCCGTCGGCACGAGAGAGAAGCAATACCCGAGGAGATGATCGGACCGCACGGTGGTCTCGCGGATGCGGTACATCTGCTGCACCGGCGTACCACGTACCACGTGCCACGAATGGAGAGCCGGCTGCTCGAGCCACCCTGGCTCCCCGGGTATGAGCACGGCAGTGAGCGCATGGAAATGCTCCATGAAATGGGTGCCGACGAGCCCGTGCTCGTTCCCCACGCCGGCTCGACGCCGGCCCCGCGAGACCAGCAGCAACCGGGGATTCTCGATGCCACCGCCGGCGAGCACGAAGATGGCTGCTGTCGCCGATACCTCTGAGCCCACACGCGTTACGGCATGAGCCTCGCAGACCCGGTCGCCCGTCGCCTGCATCTCGAGCTCGTGCACGGTGACGTGGTGGTAGAGGCGAAGGTTCTCCGACGCACCCACGACGGCCAGGGGATCCCTCGTGAATCGACCCGCCGGACCACCCTGGAACACGATCGGTTCGAAGCTCGGAGTCACGAAAGGGTGATTCCCGTCGCGGTCGAGCGCCCAGCCCCCGACCGTGTAGTCCAGGGGGCCGAGACCGCAGATCTCTTGGGCTTTCTCATAATGAGAGGTCAGCTCGTCGATGCCGAACGGCCACCCCGATCGGGGCACCCAGCTCCGGGACTCCAAGTCGATTGGGTCGAGTGGACGATACCGGGCTCCCGCCGGGTCGACCCCGACGTCGAGTGACCAAAAGGTCGCGGACCCGCCAAAGCCCCTCCACCGCGAGTGCTCCAGGTCTTTGTATAGGAGGCCAACGTTCTCTCCCACGCTGAGCCGATAGGACGATGGATCCCAGTCGATCGACCCGCTCTCGAGAACACAGACCTCGACGCCGAGCCGACCGAGCTCGAGTGCGAGCGTCAGGCCCGCCGGTCCGGCTCCGATCACACAAACGTCGGCGTGGAGCTTGGAGGACGAGTCAAGTGTGCGAGCGTCGATGATCATTCGGTGCCTGGCTATAGACTCCGGCCCAGCCACCCACACCCATCGTGGCTCTCGCGGTCGCAGCGAGGGTACACGACGGCCGCTTCTCCAGACCGGAGCTCAGACGGAGCATGGAGGAAGACGACGCACGGGCGAGGATCGCGTTCTTCGACTACCCAGACGTCTTCGAGGACTTCTATCCGCACATCGGCGTCGACCAGTCGAGCTTTGCTACGACCTGGTCCGCGACCGGCAACCACGCGTTCGTTCAGCTCATCCAGGAGACCCTCGCCGACATCTCGTGGTATGCGATCACGCTCGAGCCGGAGCTCGAGGCAGCAGAACATGCGATCGGATGCCGCGTCGAGTTCGTCCGGTCGTCGTGGCTGCACCGACTGTTGTGGCGGGCCTTTTATCTGCCGAAGTCCGCGTGGCGCTGGCGACGCGCCTACCCGGCGTTTGCGACGATCGCGTCCTATCTCGCGCCGCTTTCATGGGAGCTCTTCCGGCGGCTCCGCCGCGATCGCCCAACGGCGTTGCTGCTCCAGGACTATGCATCCGGTCGCTTCGACGTCATGTGGGTGGCAGCACGCGCGCTCGGCGTCCCGTTGCTCGCGTATCACTCGGGAAGCACCTTGGAGGGATTCTCGGGTCGATGGGTCCGATCCGTGACGTTACGGCGCGCCGATTGGGTGCTTGCATCGAGCGCGACCGAGCTCGAGATGCTGGTCGGCCGGTTCGGCGTCCGTCGGGTGGCGGTGAGCGTCGTCCTCACACCGATCGATACGGATCGCTTTCGCCCCCTCGACCGTGAGGTTGCGTGCCGCGCCGCAGGCGTTTCGGCGGCGCGACGCTACTTCGTCTTCCTCGGCCGCCTCGACGATCGTGTCAAGCGGGTCGGTGCGCTGATCCGCGTCTTCGCGAAGCTCGCCGGTGACCACCCGGACATCGACCTGTTGATCGGTGGCGACGGACCCGACGCGCAGGTGCTCCGCCAGCTCGGGGATGCGGTCGCACCGGGGCGGGTCCACTTCCTCGGCTGGATTCCCACTCCCGACGAGCGGGGTGCGCTGCTCAACTGTGGCGAGTGCCTGGTGCTCCCGTCGAGGCGCGAGGGCTTTCCGACCGTCGTAGGCGAAGCCCTCTCCTGCGGGATCCCCGTCCTCGCAAGCGACGTCGGGGGGGTGTCGGAGGTCGTGCGAGCAGACGAGACGGGATGGCTCGTCGCACCAGAGGACGACGACGGCCTCGAGCAGGCGATGCGATGGGTGGCTTCGCATCGCGATGACGTTCGCGCGATGCGGGCCGCCGCTCGGGACACCGCGGTGCGCCGTCTCTCGAGGAAGGTCGTCCGCGAGGAGCTGGAACGCTGCCTCCGGGCGGTGGGCGTGATCGCGCAGGCGTAGGCGCTCACACGATCCCGAGGTCGTCGAGCAGCCTCCCCAGGACCACCCGGGAGTCGAGATGCTCTTCGGCTATCCGCCGAGCCGCCACAGCATGGGCCGGGTAATCCCCTTCGATGGATCGAACCGCAGCAGCGGCCCCCTCGGCGTCCATCACGGCGAAGAGCCCGAGCCCGGTGGGGAGGTGATCGGAGAATCCGTTCTCCTGGAGGATGACGGGCCGCCCTGTTGCCAGGCTGTAGCCGGCCGTGTCGCTGAACCATCCCGCGTTCGTCTCCACCCTGACGTTCTTGGCGACGCTGAAGTAGCCGCGCGAACCGCGAAGAAAGCGCTTGAACGAGGCGATCGACGACGTCACCCGGTGCGGGTCGGTGAGCGACCACCCATGGGCTCGCAGCTCGTCTCGGGGCGGTGCCCCGGCTACCGCGAGCGTGAACGGCGCCTCCACCAGCCGGGGAAGCGTCATGAAGCGCGCGAATTCGACGTCCTTCTGTCCGTACGTCGTGCCCAGGTACTCGAGCTCATTGTGCGACCGCCAGTTCATGATCGTGACGTAGGCGCCGTCCGGGGACGCCGGATGGTCGGGATAGTCGCTGATGAGCACAGGTGAGTGGGTGTGCCGCCATTCGATGCCCGCAGTGGGCGCCGGAGAGCGATCGGTTCCGATGTTGAGACCCACCGTGTAGTAGACGTCGTACGTCGGAGGATCCGGATCGGATTGGAGCTCCAGCTTGATCTGAAACCATCCCGGCTCGCCGTCGATGAACACCCGCAGGCCGCTCGTCGCCGACTCCTCCCGCCAGTCACCCCATTCGAGATCGAGGAAGACATCGGCGCTCGCGAAGGCGTCAGCGACCTCCGATCGGGACATGCCGTGGTAGCGGCCTGATTCGTCGACGTAGCACCACCGTCCGTCGAGCCCGTGTCGCCCGAGCACCGAGGCGACGGTCCGCAGGCCGTAGGAGCAGTCGCTGCCCGTCGTCCCGGTCGTCGGGTCGAAGCACGAGTCGGGCCACGTGGCCTTCTCCACGAAAACGACGTCATGGCCGAGCTGGTGGAATCCCCCGACCCAGCCGAGGAACCACTGGACCATCCCGGCCATTGGGTAACGGACCATGGTGCCGCTCACCACGATACGAGCCAAGTGACAACTCCTCGTTTCCCGTCTCCCGGCGGGAAGGGTACCAACGACGGTATCCGAGCCCGGAGATGCGGGTGGGGCAGCTCCGTCGGTTCGCTGGCCGATGGGCGGGCCACTGCTGCGCCTAGCCTTTGCGGCGGCCGCAGCAGGAGAACAAGCGCCGAGCGTGAGGGCAGCAATGGACACGACCGGGAAGGGGGGCCACGTGGCAGCCGACCGCCGACCCGTCCTCCTCGTCTCCTCTGCACACGAAACGCCGGCGAGGGCTCGGGTCTGGGGCAACGGGGGATGGGAGAGGCCGGAGGATCGCGAGGCTCTCGACTGGCTCGTCCTCCTCACGTACATGGGCTGGGGCGTCGCCATCTCATCGACCGATGCCGTCGAATATCACCTCACTGACGAGACGAGATGGTTGATCCTCGCAACCGAACCGTCGGGGATCGGATCCCGGGCCGTCCGTGCCATCGAGAGTCGGATGGAGCGGGCCCCGCTGGGTGTCGTCGCCAGAGCCGCGCCCCACGGGTCGCCCCTCGCCCGCCTGTCGGGCGTTGCGACGTCGACCCCCCGAATGGAGGCGGGAACTGAGCTCTCGTGGGCCACTAACGGGCGTAGCGTCGCCTGCACGCTGCGAGCCCCCCTTCGCGCCTCCGAACTCGAGGTGTCGGGCGGCGCGACCGTCTGGGCCACGCTCGAGGAGCGGCCCCTCATCGTGGAGCGCCGCGTTGGCGGTGGCGTGGTGTGCACGCTGGGCTTCCAGCCGAGTGCGGCGCGCGACGCCGCCGGGGAGGCGACGGCGCTGCTCCGCCGATTGTTGGTCACGGCGCTGAATGAGCCGGCGGCGTGGTTCGACCTCGACGGGACCCTGGTATTGCGGATGGATGATCCCGGGACTGCGCAGAACGTCCACTTCGAGGGGTGGGCATATCGGGAGCTGAGTGGAGAGGACTGGGACTCTGTAGCGAACGAGCTGGCGCGTAGGAACGCCCGGCTCTCCATCGGGTATTGCCCAGGTTGGGTGGACGACGGTGATGCCGCCAAGGGGCGGCTCGAGGTCTCGGGGTCAGTAGTGAGGCGAACACCGGGCGCCGTCCACCCGTCCCCAGCGGTGCGATACACCGATGTCGCCGGCCTTCTCCCCGGCACGCTCCACGACTACTCGTCCGAGTATGCAGGCATCCAGAGGCTCAGAGCACGTGGGCTCGGCGACGTCGAGCTTCACGGTTACACCCACATGCACCCCGACCACACCGCCTGGGCGACGGCCGCCAACAGGCATGAGGAGCAGGCTTGGTACCGGGAGCTCGGCGCAGACGCATCCCGTGCCATTCGCAGCAGACCCGACTCGGACCACCCCCTGCGCCTCGGTGTCGCGGAGCTCGGCCGATGGTTCGGGGGCTCGGATCCGACTGCGCTGATATGTCCCGGCGACGAGTGGACAACGGACGTCCTGTCCACTGCGCTCGACCTCGGCTTCCGGTTTGTCTCGAGCTACTACCTGGCGACCCGCATCGACGGCCGCTTCTGTTGGGCCACGCAGATCTGCGCTCCCTATCTGGATCAACCGGATCACACTTGGTTTGCCTCCGGGCTCCCGGTCGTCGGCTACTTCCACGACCGGGAGGTGTCTGCAAGCGGCGTGCAGTGGCTGGCGGACGCTCTCGACGCCTGGACGGACGCCGGAGCGAGACGCCTCATCGATTTCCGTGAGCTGGCGTTCGTGGCGAGCTCACGGCTCCGTTTCTATCTCGCCCCCGGCGGCGCCCACACGCTCCTCGTCACCGGGACCGCCGGGCGAGTTCCGGCTCGCGAGGTGCCGGTGCGAATCCGGGGCCGCCATGGCAGAATCCCCGCCGAGCTCGCGCTCGTCACCGACACGTCGATTGTGGACCTCGCTGTGACCGACGCAGGTGACGGAACCGGGCTCGCGTGGATCCCACCCACAGCGATGGCCGGGTGACGTGCCGGCGACGGCCCGATACCAGGCCCGCCGCACCCCTACACACGGGTGTCAGCTCACCGTATCCAGAAGGGCGCCGAGCACGCGACGGGCATCGAAGTACTCCTCGGCGATCTCCCGGGCGGCGGCGCAGTGCGCCTCGTAGTCCTCGATCACGCTACCGATCGCCCCCACTGCCTCGTCCTCGTTTGAGAACGCCAGGACCCCTCTGCCGCTGGGAAGCCACGAGGTGAACCCTGTGTCTTGGAGGATCACAGGCCGGCCCGTCGCCAGGTAGGCGGCAGACCGCTCGCTGAACCACCCGCTGTTCGAGATCACGTAGCCGTGCTTCGCCACGGAGAACTCGCCCTTCGACCGCTGTATGAAGCGCTGATATCTCCAAGGATCCTTGGAGATGGCAAGCGGATCGGCGAGCTTCCATCCCTTGGCTGCCAACCTACCCCTCGGTGCATCAACGCCTCCCACGGCAATCTCGAACACCTCACCCACGCGCTGTGGAAGATCGAAGACGAGGGGGAAAGAGTCTGACTTCATGCCGTAGGTTGCTCCCTCGTACTCGCGTGGCCTGTAGCTGTCCCACTGCATCACCGTCGTGAAGTGTCCGGTGGGAACAGGCCCGACGGGCTTCCAATTCGCCAGCACCACCGGCTGGCAGGTGGGCCTCCACGGATAGCCGTCGTTCGGGATCGAGGAGTCGCCTCTGTGAATGTTCCTTCCGAAGGTGAAGAAGGCGTTGTGGTGTGCGGTCAGCCGCGCTCTATCGGGATCGGTGAGGTTTCGGATCTGACCGAACGCCGGGTCCGTGTCGATCATCACCCGGCACCGGACGGCGTCCATCCACGGCCGTAGCCGATTCGACGCAGAGACGTTCACGAGGACGTCTGCGGTCCGGCAGTACTCCAGCGCCGAGCCGGCTGCGGGCCCGAACCACTGAGCGGTGTGCGCGTCGAAGTACGTCCAGCGATCGCCCAGTCCGACGCCTCGGAACGCGTCCTCGGCGAACGCTAGGCCGTACGTCGGATCGGTGCCGCTGGCGCCGCTCCGCGGGTCGTAGCAGGACCATTGGTGATCGTCGCTGTCCTCGATGTACATCACATCGTGACCGAGCGCGCGAAGCCCCAGTGCGTAGTGAAGGTAGTGCCACGCCATGCCGCCGAGGGGCCCCCGCACGATGTATCCCATGACGACGATTCGGAGAGAGTTCATGGCAGCGGAGCTATCCGCTCGGGCCCGAACCGACGCCGAGCTCCAGGAGAAGGGACGAGAGCACCTTTCGCGCATCGAGGTACTCGACTGCGATGCTTCGCGCGGCCTCGGAGTGCCGCCGCGGGCGGGTGCATATCGTGTCGATGGCGGACGCGGCTTCATCGAGGGAACCCACGGCGAAGAGCCCTTCGCCGGTCGGCAGGTGCGCGCTGAACCCCGTTTCTTGCATCACCACCGGCCGCCCCAATGCGAGGTACGCCGCGCTGCGGTCGCTGAACCACCCGGTCTGCAGCGCGACGAAGACATGTTTCGCGACGCTGAACTCCCCTGTGGACCTGCGCAGGTAGTCGACGAACGAATCGAACGTGATGGTCGTTCGCCGACCGTCGCGCACGCTCCAACCGGCACCGCGAAGCTTGTCACGAGGGACATCGGAGCCCGAAACCGCCACCTCCATTCTCCGTCCGACCTTCCTCGGAAGGTCCAAGAACTTTTCGAACTCGACGTCCTTCTGGTAGTACATGCGCCCTTCGTACTCGATCCGTCCATGCGATGCCCAGTTCATCACCGTCGTGAACATCGGGTCCGAGGTCGGAGGGCGTGCTTCGAACATGTCGATGACCACGGGGTGATAGCTGTGCAACCACTCCCGGCCGGCGGTCGGGGCTGGACTGCTGCTGGTCCCCACATTTCGGCCGTTGGTGACGTACGCGTCGTAGCCGCCGTCGGGGTCGAGCTCGCCCGCTTCCATCCTGATCTGGTTGAAGCCCGGCTCACCGTCGATGAGGACGCGCAAGCCCGAGGACTGTGACTCATCGAGCCACGCGCCGTGGGTTCCCATGTCGATGAACACATCGGCGTCCGAGAATATGCGCTCTATGCCGACACGGTCGATGCCGTGATACGTCCCTGACACATCAACGAAGCACCACCGATCGCCGAGACCGAAGCGACTCAGCAGTAGAGCCGCCGCCGCGATGCCGCGAGAGCAGTCATCGCTCATGACATTCGCAACCGGGTCGAAGCACGTGCCCGGGTCCGCCTTCTCGACGAAGTACACCTCGTGGCCGAGCCGCTGGAGACCGACGAGGTACTGCAGCACGTGCGACATCATCCCGCCTTGCGGGTAGCGCACGAAATAGGAGCCGAAGACGATCCGAGCCACGGTCAACGATCCCGATCCACGGCGGCGACAAAGCGATCCCGGATCTCCTCCACCCGTCGCCGAGCCCGAGCGGCGCACTCTCGGGCCGCCCGTCGGCCGGCATCACTCAGACAGAAGTCGAGGCCCTCTGCCAACGCGTTTAGGTCGATCGAATCAGCGGTAAAGCACACCGGCCAGCCGATCGTGGAGGCCTGGCGGGCGATCTTCGCACCGCCAGCGATCGGATCGATCGCCAAGGCCGGAACACCGTTCTTCAGGGCAAGAACCAAGCCGTGGAGCCGAGTCGTCACGACCGCATCCATCCCGCCGATCGTCGACTCCACCTGCTCCGGTGTCCGGAGGCCGGTGCTGTTCTCGTCCAGTCGGGTGTCGATCGAGATCCTGGCGACCTCGCGATTGGAGAGGAGCTCCTCGATCACGTCGTCGGCGATCGAGTGCAGACCACGATCTCCGTACTCGGACTGCGGATGAACCCTGACGACACCCACGAGGGGGACGGTGCGAGTCGCGGCGAGAAAGGTGATGTCGGGATTCGCCGTCCTCGAACTGTCCCGCTCGATCAGCACGTCGAACGGGTCCCACTCGTCGAGCGCCTGCAGCATCGACAGGTCCACGCCTACGAGGCGGCAGTGTGCGAACCGCAGAAGGAAGTCTGTGATGGGGGGTCCGTTGCCAAACGGCCCACACACGAATACGACCTGGGAGTAGTCGCTCGGATCGACCCTTCGCCAGTCGACACCCCCTTCGAAAGGCGGGGCCAGCGCGACGTCGAACCGATGGCTGGCTGCGTCGAGCCATTCCGAAACCAGGTCGCGGGCGAGAAGGTCTCCCGCCGTCGCACCCATTCCCCGGAAGCTGAACCAACCAGCGACAAGGGTCTTCATCTCGTCCTCGACCGGTGGTTCTCAGGCAGCATGGCGCGCTCGACGAGGTCCCGTAGAACGACTCGCGCATCGAAGTACTCGCCAGCGAGATCCCTGGCTGCATCGGAGTGGTACTCGTAGCGGGCCTCGACCTCCCGTAGCCCAGCCACCGCCTCGGCGAGATCGTCAAACGCCAGCAGTCCGTGCCCGGTCGGGATGATCTCCCGAAACCCCGTGTCCTGAACCACGACCGGCCTGCCGGCAGCCAAGTAACAGGCAGATCGGCAGCTGAACCATCCGGGTCCTCCGATCACGTACCCGTTCTTTGCGACGCTCCACTCGCCCTTCGAGGTCTGGACATAGGAGCGATACGCATCGAGATCTGGACACACGACGCCGGGGTCCACGACATTCCAGCCGCTGTCCCTCAGCAGGGTGCGCGGAGCGTCGCGAGTCTTCCCCTTGTTCAATGCCACCTCGAGCCGAATGGGTTCGACATGCGTCGGAAGGCTGAGGAACCGCCGCAGTTCCACGTCCTTCTGACCAAACGACGTCTTGTCATACACCACGGGCTTGTAGCTCGACCAGGTCATCACCGTCGTGTACACATCCCGATGAGGCTCGTTGTGATTCCATTCGTCCAGCAAGACGGGCTGTCGGGTCGGGAGCCACACATACTCGGTTGCGTGCCGGAGACGTTGATGACGAGGTCGGCGTCGACCATCAGCCTCCCCACCGCGTCCTCGGTGAGCCCGTACCACGTCTTGTTGGAAGGGCACCGGAAAGCCCACCGATCTTCCAGTCCGAACCGCCCGAGGACCGACCCAAGATGCTGGACGTTGTAGCTGCAGTCGTCCGTCCTTCCCTTCTCGCCGGGGTGGTAGGGCCACTGGCCTGAGTCTTCCACGTAGTAGACGTCGTGACCCAACCGGGCGAGACCCACGGGGTACTGAAGGTAATCCCATGCCACTCCGCCCAGCGGGTATTGGGCGAGCTGACCGGACACCACGATGCGGAGCGAGGAAGTCACGTCGGATCCGGGCCTCATGCCGGTCGACGCTCCTGTTGGCAAAGCGGAGAACAAAACGGAGAACGTCCAATCGACCGCAACCTTCCAGCGGACATGGTGCCGTCAGAGTCCACCGCAATGACCGTTACGCCAAGTTTCGACGGCGGCACACCAGTCAACGTCTTCATCAGATCAACTCCAAGCGCTCACCCGCTTGTCGCAGGTTGCGCAGCCGCCACTCTGGAAACCGGTCGCGCTGAGTCTCGGAGAGCCAACGAAGACCCAAGTAGACACAAGCCCAATCGACGCGCTGCGCGAAATGATCGGGAGCCCCACCCGGCCATCTGATCCTGGCGTAGACGTCTTCAGCCGCGCGCCGTGTCTCGACTGGCCAGCCCTCCGCGAGACTTGCGATGTCGATCTCGCCGAACCCGAAAGCCGCCGATTCCCAGTCGACCGGATACACGATCCCGTCTCGCCAAACGATGTTGTTGGGGTAGTATTC
>CAMYMC010000018.1 GCA_947259365.1 uncultured Acidimicrobiaceae bacterium
CGCTGCTGGCGGCGAACCAGTTCGCGGTACACGACGATCACCGCGGCCGGCACGAGAAAGGCGACGAGGAAGCGGGCGATGTTGCCGATCCGCCCGAGCATCTGATCAGAGGACTCGACGCTGAGCGACAACTCGTCACGAAGATCGACGAGGAGGTCGGTGAGGGTGCGGAAACCCGCGTCGAACCCACCGGCGGCCAGCTCTCGCGCCGCCGTGACGTCTCCGGCATCGAGGAGCTCGATGACCCGTCGTCCGTCATCGGAGAATCGCGTTGCCGCCCCGTTCAACCGGCCGTCAGCCGCCGCCACGTCGCGGTACAGCTGGTCGATCCCGATCGCCAGGTCGGCCAGCGCTGTCTCCGCCTCGCTGATCGACAGCTCGAGCGCCGCGCCGGAGTTGGTCCCGAACTCCCTGTCGACCGTGGCCATGTGGACGCCGAGGGCGAGTTGTGCCCGGGTCACCGTGGCCGCCCGCAGCGTCTCGTCCGCATCGTGGAGGGCGCTCGCGCTCGTCGTGATGCGCTGGCTCCCGTACGCGACGGAGAACACGAGCCCGAGCACGAGGAGGAGGGCGAGGCCGCTGACGAGGGTTACGGCGAGGTTGCGGTTCCACCTGGTGCGATGGGCGCCGTGGTGGCGGTCGGGTCGTTTCCTCTTCACGCGTGACGTCCTCTGAGCGGGGCCGTTGCCTTCCTCACCGCCTCGCATGTCCGCCCGACGTCTATACATCGGCCTTATAAGGGGTTGGATGGAGTCGGTTGTCGGGACGCGCGAAGTGTCTAATCACCGCATCACCGACGCTTACCCAACCGCAGACGCGTAGGGTCTACGCAGGTTCACATGGGTAGCAACGTGGGGCGCGACCCTGCCGCGAGTGAGGAAACCCGGGGGATGGGCGGCTTCGAGTTCAGACGCAGTCGCCACCGTGCTCGGAGCACCCTGGCCGGGGGCCGGCCCGAAACCGCCGCAGCCGGCGAGCAGCAGGCATGAAGCCGCAGCGATCACGCGACGTCATCGTCGTGACGGCCGATGCGGAACTTCCTGGGATCTTCACGCCCGGAGACCTTGGCATTGTCGTCTTCGCCCACGGCAGCGGCAGCAGCCGGCTCAGCCCTCGCAACCGCGCCGTGGCCGGCGCTCTCGCTCACCGGGGTTTCGGCACGCTTCTCTTCGACCTCCTCACCCCGGTGGAGGCGCGGGATCGCGCCAACGTGTTCGACATCGCTTTGCTCGGCCGGCGCCTCGCCGAAGCCACCGGCTGGCTCGCCGACGGTGTCGGAGCGGGCGGCACGGTCGGGTTCTTCGGGGCGAGCACCGGTGCCGCGGCAGCCCTCGTCGCCGCGGCGAGGACACAACGTGACGTGACAGCCGTCGTGTCACGAGGCGGAAGACCAGACCTCGCCGGCGTTCTTCTCGGCGACGTTCGGGCGCCGACCCTGCTGGTCGTGGGAAGCCTCGATCACCAGGTCCTCGAGCTCAACCGCACCGCGATGGAGCACATGAGGTGCCCGGTCGAGCTCGCCCTCGTCGAAGGGGCGACGCACCTCTTCGAGGAGCCGGGGACGCTCGAACGGGTGGCGCAGCTTGCCGGGGACTGGTTCAGCACGCATTTCGGCTGATCCCGGTCACCGCACCTCCGGTGCGTTCCGGACGCGTCGGGTGATACCGGCGGCAACCCGCCACCCGATGAGGGTGACGGCGAGAAACGCCGCGGCGGCCACGAGGAATGGGGGGCCGTTCCCTCCCTGAAGATCGTTCTCCGGATGAGCATCCCCATCCCCAGGGCGTTGCCGAACACGAAGGCCCCGGTTCTCATCGCGAGTGGGCGGCGCCACGCCCCCGAGACGGCCCAGCCGGCGAGCACCCCGAGGACGAACGGTGCCGCGGTGGAGACGAGGCCCGATGGAGTCGTTGAGGTCTCGTGCGTCCGCGTCCCCGCCACGACGAATGCGACGACGGCCGCGACGTCGAGCGCAAATGCACCGGCGGCGCGTCGCAGCCAGGAGGTCGAGGCGCGGGCGTGCCGGGGCGGGCCCTCCATCGGTCGGCAGGCTACGGCTGCGGCCGGGCATGGGGGCCGACGGCGCCGTCACTAGCCTCGGCTCATGAGCCGGGACGCCACCCAGCACGTCCTCGCCATCGACCTCGGGACGTCCGGGCCCAAGGTTGCCCTCGTCGATCGTTCCGGCGCGATCGCGGCGTGGCACTTCGAGCCGATCGGTCTCACGCTGCTGCCCGGTGGCGGCGCCGAGCAGGACCCCGGGGAGTGGTGGTCGGCGATCGTCACGGGGGTGCGGGCGGTGATGGACGAAGCCGGTTCGGGTATCGGTGATATCGCCGCAGTCGCCTGCACCGCGCAGTGGTCGGGCACTGTGGCCGTCGACGCCGCAGGCGAGCACATCGGCAACGCGATCATCTGGATGGACTCCCGGGGTGCGCAGCTCGTCGCCGACGTCATCGGGGGGCCGGTCCGGTTGGAGGGCTACGACGTCCGCAAAGCAATCCGCTGGATCAGGCTCACCGGGGGTGCGCCGGCGAAGTCGGGGAAGGACCCGGTGGGCCACATCCTCTGGCTGAAGCGACACCGTCCGGGCGTCGTCGGCCAGACCGCGCTCTTCCTCGAGCCGAAGGACTACCTGAATCTCCGTCTCACCGGCCGCGCCGCCGCCGGGTACGACTCGATCGCGCTGCACTGGGTCACCGACAACCGCGATGTCGACGCCGTCCGCTACGAGCCGGCGCTGCTCTCGGCGCTGGGCTTCGACCCGGGCACGCTCCCCGAGCTGTCCCCACCCAACGCGATCCTCGCGCCGTTGCTACCGGCCGTCGCGGCCGAGCTCGGCATCCCGGCCGGCATCCCCGTCGTCATGGGGACCCCGGACCTCCACTCGGCGGCGGTGGGCTCAGGCGCCGTCGCCGACGGTGCGTGTCATCTGTACCTCGGGACGTCGTCGTGGCTCATCTGTCACGTGCCGTACAAGAAGACCGACCTGTTCCACAACATGGCGTCGCTCCCGTCGGCGCTCCCCGGGTTGTGGCTTCTCGCCAACGAGCAAGAGACTGCCGGTGCCTGCCTCACCCACCTCGCTCAGAACCTCGGCTTTGGTCGCGACGAGTTCGCCGCCGACCCATCGCTCCGCTCCGTCTATCAGGCGCTCGACCGGATCGCGGAGCGGGTCCCGGCCGGGAGCAACGGCGTCATCTTCACTCCTTGGCTCTACGGGGAGCGGACCCCGGTGGAGGATGCCACGGTGCGCTCCGCGTTCTTCAATCAGTCTCTGGCGACGACGAAGGACGATCTCGTCCGCTCCACCTTCGAGGGCGTAGCGCTCAACTCGAGGTGGCTGCTGCGCTACGTCGAGAAGTTCATCAAGCGACGTGTCGATGACATCCGGATCGTCGGGGGCGGCGCCAACTCCGAAGTGTGGTGCCGGATCCACGCCGACGTCCTCGGTCGAACCGTTCACGTCGTCGAGAATCCCGTCCTGGTCAACGTTCGCGGAGTGGGCCTCCTCGCCTGGCTGTCGCTGGGCCGGATCAGCGTTGCCGACATCGTCCGGGCCGTGCCCGTCGCCGTGAGCTACGACCCGGACCCGGCGAACCGTCGGCTCTTCGACGCTCGCTTCGAGGAGTTCGTCAGGATCTACAAGGCCAACCGGACGATCCACGCCCGGCTGAACCGAACCTGAAGGAGCCCATGTGGACCTCGAACGCCTGCTGCGCGGCCCCATCGGCCGCCTCCCCTCCGGTCTCGCCGAACGCGTCTACCGGGTCATCCGACGGCTGCCTCCAATTCGCCGGCGGATCGATGCGGAGCTGGAGAAGATGCTCGACGCGGTCCGCGAGAGGGTGAAGCCGTATCGCGACGATGTCGCCACCCACCGGCGGCTGCCGTCGACCGGGCTCGCCCGCGAAGACGTCATCGCGACCGTCGCATCGCTTGCGGCGCGGGAGCGGCCGACCTGGGAAGAGGGCTTCGCATCCGGCGCCGTCTACCACGGCGACGCCGGGCACATCGAGTTCCTCGACGAGGTGTTGGCCCTCAGCTCCCAGGCCAATCCGCTCCACGCCGACGTGTGGCCGTCGGTGGCGAAGTTCGAGGCAGAGGTCGTGGCGATGACCGGCGCGATGCTCGGATCGGACGCCGCCGGTCCCGTGTTCGGCACCGTCACGTCCGGGGGCACCGAGTCGATCCTCCTCGCCGTCAAGGCGCACCGCGACGACGCTCGGTCCCGGCGCGGGATCACGAGGCCCCACATGGTCGTTCCCGAGACGGCGCACGCCGCGTTCGACAAGGCCGCCGGCTACTTCGGCGTGCGTCTCGAGCGGGTGCCGGTCGGCGATGACCTGCGCGCCGACGTCACCGCGATGGCGGCGGCGATGACGCGCAACACGGTGCTCGTTGCCGGGTCTGCGCCATCGTTCCCCCACGGGGTGATCGACCCCATCAGTGAGCTCGCCGCGGTTGCCGCGTCGCGTCGGAGCGGGTTCCACGTCGATGCCTGTCTTGGCGGGTTCGTGTTGCCCTGGGCCGAGCGCCTCGGTGAGCCCGTGCCTCCGTTCGACTTCAGAGTCTCCGGGGTGACGTCGATGTCGGTCGACACCCACAAGTACGGCTACGCCCCGAAGGGCACCTCCGTCGTGCTCTATCGCGATGCGGTGCTGCGTCGCGCCCAGTACTTCACGGCGACCGACTGGCCGGGGGGTCTCTACTTCTCGCCGACGATCGCCGGGAGCAGGCCGGGTGCCCTCAGCGCCGGTGCCTGGGCGGCGATGGTGTCGATCGGCGAGGACGGGTACCTGGAGGCCACCACCCGCATCCTGGAGGCGGCGGCGAGGATCCGAGGAGGCGTTGAGGCCGTTCCCGAGCTGCAGCTGCTCGGCGACCCGATGTGGGTCGTGGCGTTCGGCTCCGACGTCGTCGACGTGTACCAGGTGATGGATCGGATGACCGAACGGGGCTGGAGCCTCAACGGTCTCCACCGCCCCCCGGCGGTGCACATCGCGGTCACGCTCCGTCACACGCGGCCCGGGGTCGCGGAGCGGTTCGTCGAAGATCTCGGCGCCGCCGTAGCGGACGTCGCCACCGAGCCGCGGCCCTCCGAGGGGATGGCCCCGGTGTACGGGCTCGCCGCCCGTCTTCCCGCCCGGAGCGCGGTCGGCGACGTCCTCGAGCGATACATCGACCTGCTCTACGAAGTCTGACCGCGGTCGGTAGTCTCGACCCGTCGGGGCAGCCGGACGTGAGGAGGAGCGGTGGACGCCACGAAGTACAGGGCAGCGGAACAGGACCTGTGGCGCTTCTTCGGACTGGCGCCCACCGAGACCCGGGTGCGGCTCGGAGGGCCCGGTGTCGACGTCAGGGTGCAGGAGGTGGGGGAGGGCGATCCCGTGCTCTTCATCCACGGCGGCCCCAACGCCGGCTCTACGTGGGCGCCGTTCCTCGAGCACTTCGGCGGCTACCGGAGCCTTCTCGTCGACCGTCCCGGGACCGGCCTCAGCGACCCGTATCCGCTGACACTCGAGAACCTGCTTCCGTTTGCGGACGGCTTCGTCGGTGACGTGCTCACCGCGCTCGGCGTCGAACGGGCGCACGTCGTCGCCTCGTCGTTCGGCGGGTTCCTCGCGCTCCGCTCCGCAGCGGCCGACCCCTCCCGGGTCGACCGCATGGTCCAGATGGCGTGTCCCGCGTTCGCTCCGGGGATGGCGATGCCTCCATTCATGAAGCTCATGACCGTCGGCCCGATCCGCAAGGTGCTCAACGCGCTGCCTCCGAACGAGCGGGTGGGTAGGAGCCTCCTTCGCCAGATCGGTCACGGGGCGAGCCTCGACGCCGGGAAGATCCCGCAGGCGTTCTTCGACTGGTACCTCGCGCTGCAACGGCACACCGACACGATGCGCAACGACGGCGACATGATCGGCAGGGCGGGCTCGTTCCGCGGCTTCGATCAGAGCCTCTCATTCGACGACGAGACCCTGGGCAGGGTCACGACGCCCACGTTGTTCCTCTGGGGTGCCGACGATGCCTTCGGCGGCGAGGACGTGGCGCGTCACGTGACGGGCGCCATGGCGAACGCCGAGCTGAGGATGCTCCCGGACTCGGGCCACCTGCCGTGGATCGACGATCCGGCGGGCATCGCCGCGGCGAGTGCCGAGTTCCTCGCTGCAGGCGGCCCGGGCTAGGGAGGGCCGTTCGAGCGTCAGCTCAGCCGTCGACCGGGTCGACCGACGTGAGATCGAGCTCGTACGACTCGGTGTACGACACGTCGCCGATGAGGCTCCCGGTCCTACTCGACCGCTCCGCCACGACGCGGACCGGGATGGCCCCTTCGGTCGACCACCACGTCTCGACGAGGCTCTCGCCCTCAGTGGCCCCGGTCAGCGTCGAGACCGTCCGAACGTGGAGGGTCTCGAGCGCGGTTCCGGCGACGGTCAGCGTCTCGGACCCGACGACTTCGGACTCGAACGCCTCGGTGCGGTCGTCGGTCGCGCACTCGTAGCTCCACCGTGTGATGCCGGGATCGGGCGGCACCAGCCAGGCCTCTCCGGCGCAGGCGTACTCCTGGAGGTCGTCCCGCCCGAACCAGCGGTGAAAGCTCGACACCTGCGCCTGGACGAGCTCGCCGGCCTCGTTGCAGAGCTCGTAGCGGTCGAACCGCTCTTCGAGGGGCTGCCACGTCAACGCCAGGCCGCAGCCCTCCGCGCCGATCTGGATCACCGTCTCTGCGGGGTAATCGTGACGGGCGCCGCCGAGGGCGTCGATCTCCTCGTGGCCAGTCGTGGTGTACACGTAGACGCCCGGCCCCGGCGCGGTGACGGCGACCGGCGTCGTCGTGTCCCGCAGCGACAGCCGCCATGCCACCGTGGCAACGATGATGACGACGGTGGCGATGGCGGCGATGGCGAGCAGCGGGCCGGCGGCCGCCCCGGTGTCACCACCCGGCCGGCCGTCCGTCACGGCTCGATCCGCGGCGGCACTGGCCGTGCCCTCAGAACTGAACGGCCGCCGCCGCCCAGTGGAAGCCGGCGCCGAATGCGGTGAGCACGACGAGGTCGCCGGCGTTGATCCTGCCCGTCTGATGCGCCTCCCACAGGGCGAAGGGGACGGACGCCGACCCGGTGTTGCCGTACTCCTCCACGTTGACGTACACCGATTCCTCGGCCACGCCGAGCCGTTTGCGCACCGCATCGATGATGCGTTTATTGGCCTGGTGGGGCACGACGAGGGCAACGTCGGCCACCGACTTGCCGATGCGGCGCAGGACGTCGGTGACGGCCGAGCTCATCCGGAGCACCGCCTCCCTGAACACCTCCCGACCGTGCATCTCGATGTTCCGGTGCGCCTCGGTCTTGGCGGCATCGATGGAGAACGGATGGCGCGTTCCGCCGGTGCGAAGCGTCAGGATGTCGGCCTTGCTGCCGTCGGTGCCCGTCACGACGTCGAGGACCTCCGCCTTGGCCTCACCGGGGCCCATGACGACGGCTCCGGCGGCGTCACCGAAGAGCACACAGGTTGCCCGGCTCTTCCAGGACATGAGGCGTGAGATCAACTCGACCCCGACGACGAGCACCTTGCGCGGGGCGAACTGGATCCTGGCGCGGGCAACGTCGAGCGCCTGGACAAATCCGGCGCACCCGCTCCCGCCGAGGTCGTAGGTCGGCACGTTGCCACACCCGAGGCGGTCCTGGAGGAGGGACGAGGTGTCGGGGAGGTACAGCTCGGGGGTGTCGGTGGCGACGATGATCTCACCGATGTCGGCGGGGCTCAGGTCGGCGTCCTTGATCGCCAGCTCCGCGGCGGCTGCGGCCATGTCGAGGGTGGACTCGTCGTCCGAGGCGAACCGCCGGCGCTTGATGCCCGTCCTGGCCGTGATCCACTCGTCGGTCGTGTCGACGAGCGCCGCCCAGTCGTCGTTCGACATGACGCGTTCCGGGACGTAGCCCCCAAGACCGAGGATTCCCGCCACCCTCACCTCCCACGCGATCTGTGGCTCGCCGAAGCCTACAGCGAGAACGTGCAGCTCACCCGTCCATGTGTAGGCGCCTGCCGTGTGTCGAGCTACCGTCGGAGGGTGACACTCGAGCCCGGTCTCGACGGCAGCGTCGAGCTCACCGTCGGCGCTGTTCACACCGCCATCGCGGTGCGCTCGGGAGACGTTCCGGTGCTGGCGACGCCGGTCGTCGTCGCACTCTGCGAGGAGGCAACCGTCGACGCGGTCTCCTCGCGGCTCGACGCCGGGTCGACCACCGTCGGGACGAGCGTCGAGATCGACCATCTCGCTCCCTCCGCCGTCGGCGCCTCGGTCGTGGCCCTCGCCGAGCTCATCGCCGTCGACGGGCGGCGCCTCACGTTCGCCGTCGAGGTCCGAGAAGGCACGAAGACGGTCGCCCGCGGCACCGTCACCCGCGTCGTCGTCGATCGCGACCGCTTCCTCGACGCGCTCGGTCGCGGTTGACCCCGTTGCCCCGGGGTCACGTTCGCAGCGTCGTCGCTCTCGCCACGCGCCCGACGGCGAGCTGGTACGCGGCGTCGCGGAGATCCCCGCCGGTCGCTGCGGCCCGGTCGGAGAGGTCGGCGTAGGCCTTCGTCATGCGGGCGGCGAGCTCGCCGTTGACCCTCTCCTCGGCCCATGGCTGTTGCTGGATGTTCTGGACCCACTCGAAGTAGCTCACGGTGACGCCTCCGGCGTTGGCGAAGATGTCGGGGACCACGGTGATGCCGCGGGAACGCAGCGTCTCGTCGCCCGCCGGCGTCGTCGGCCCGTTGGCGGCCTCGACGACGACGCCGGCCTGAACGTGTCCGGCGTTGTCGGCGGTGAGCACTCCCTCGATGGCGGCGGGAATGAGCACGTCGCACGGCTCGACCAGCAGCTCGTCTCCGGAGAATCCCTCGCCCCCGTCGAATCCGGACACCCCGCCTGTGCTCTCGACGTGGCCGGCGAGCGCATCGACGTCGAGACCGTCCGGGTTGCGCACCGCGCCGGTGACGTCTGACACGGCGACGATGAGGGCGTCTTCGGCCGCGAGGAGCCGCGCCGACCACGACCCCACGTTGCCGAACCCCTGGATCGCCACCTTTCGGCCGGTGACGGGCTCTCCGCGGTCGGCCAGGACGAGCTTGGTGACGTGGGTGACGCCCCTCCCGGTGGCCGCTTCCCTGCCGAGGCTCCCGCCGAGATCGATCGGCTTGCCGGTGACCACCGCCGGCGTCCACCCGTGATGTAACGCGAACTGGTCCGCCACCCACGCCATCGTCTGGGCGTTCGTTCCGAGATCCGGGGCCGGCACGTCGATGTTGGGGCCGATGACGTCGTGGAGCTGATCGGTCCAGATCCGGGTCAGCCGCTGCACCTCGCGCCTGGACAGCTGGTGTGGGTCGCATTCGATGCCGCCCTTTGCTCCGCCGTAGGGGAGGTCGACGACGGCCGTCTTCCATGTCATGAGCGAGGCGAGGGCGGCGACCTCGTCGTGATCCACCTCGGGGCTGAACCGGATGCCGCCTTTCATCGGACCCCGGGCCTCGTCGTGTTGGACCCGGTATCCGGTGAACGTCGCGATCTCGCCGTTGTCGAGGGGGAGGATGCACTCGAACCGGATCTCCCGCCTCGGCGTGACGAGCTGCCGGCGGAGGCGGCTTCCGACGTCGAGACCATCGGCGGCCCGCTCGAAGTAGTAGCGGGCTGCCTCGAGGAAGCTGTCCATCGTCCCTCCTGCTCCGAACCCGTCCGACCCTACCCACCCTCATCGCCCGAAGCGGGCCGGGTAGTTGCTGCATCCCGGTAGCCTCCGGCTCATGGAGAACAGAGACGAGGCGGAGCTGCGCGCGAGGCTGACGCCGCTGCAGTACCGGGTGACCCAGGAGGCGGGGACGGAGCGTCCCTTCACCGGGGAGTATTGGGACGCGAAGGACGAAGGCACGTATCACTGTGTCGTCTGTGACGCGCCGCTGTTCGCCAGCGACACGAAATACGACTCGGGTACGGGGTGGCCGAGCTTCTGGCAGCCGGTCGACCCGGCCCGCGTCAGCGAACACGTCGACCGGGGCCACGGCATGGTGCGCACCGAGGCGGTGTGCTCGTCGTGCGGGGCCCATCTCGGCCATGTGTTCGAAGACGGGCCGCGTCCCACCGGTGTGCGCTATTGCATGAACTCGGCGTCGCTGCGGCTCGTGTCGGAAGCAGACGGCTGAGCGCAGCCCCGCAACGATCGGGCCCCGGTGGCGGGGCGCGGAGCGCTAGCCGGCGGCGGCGGACTCGTCGTCCTCGAACAGGCCGACCTGGTTGCCTTCGGTGTCCCGGAAGTACGCCGAGAACCCGACGCGGGGGATCGCGCTCTTCGCGGTGACGATCGTCGCACCGGCCTCCTCGGCGGCCCGGATCGCCGCCTCGATGTCGGCGACGCCGATGACGATCGTCGGCACGGCGAAGCCCTCGGATCGGGCCCCGAGCGCGCCGTTGATGCCGGGCTCGTCCTCTGGCCCGCTCGTCACGAGCCAGTACGGAGCCCCCTCCCATCGCTGGATCTCCCACCCGAACACCCGCTCGTAGAACTCGCCAGCTCGGGCCGGATCGTCCACCGGCAGCTCGAAGTGGATCGGACGTGACACGACGTGCTCCTTTCCAACCCGTGGTCGCGGCGAGCTGGAGGCGGCGCCGGACCACGTACCGAACGGTACCCGCGCCGCGCCGGGCGGGCACAGGCGGCCGTCAGCGGCACTCCGTGAACCAGAGCACCATGCCGTCCTCGACGGCGAACGACGCCGTCACCTCGAACGTGTCGCCGCCGAACCCGAATGCGACCGGGACCTCGTAGTGCGACTCGATCCGGGTTGTGCCGGCGGGCGTTGCGTAGGTGCGCGGTGTCGGCTCGGGCAGATCGCCGTTGAGCCGGTAGTCGACGAGGGTGAGGATCTCCCGTTGGATGAACGTCCGGCACAGCTCCGGGTCGTGCCGCTCGAAGACGACGGGGTGGAGTCGCTCGAACAGGAACGCGGTGTCGGCATCGCCGATCGCCGCGGCGAAGCGATCGACGAAAGCGTCGATCGTCTCGGCGGGTGGCGGCGGGGCTGCCGTCGTCGTGGGTGCGCTGGTCGTCGTCGTCGCCGTCGTCGTGGTCGTCGTCGCCGCAGTCGTGGTGGCCGGGGTGTTGGTCGTGGCCGGCGGAGCCGTTGTCGCCGCTGTGGTCGCCGCCGGGGCGGTGGTCGTCTCCGGAGGGGCGGCTTGGCCGTCCTCTCCATCCGAGGCCACGGTCCCGATGATGCCGGCGACGACGAGGGCCGCTCCGGCTCCGATCATGATGAGCCCCAGCGTCCGATTGCTCATCCTCCCTCGCACCCCTTGCGAAACTCGGCCATCTGCCGCAGGGCCCGTTCCAGGCGGCGCCGGTACGACCGGGAGGCGAAGTCGGCCAGCCGCTCCTGTGCCTCCGCCCAGGTCAAGGCCGTCCACGTCCTGCGCCCGCCGCTGCGGGTCGAACCGGTCCTCGTGATCGAGAGCCGCTTGCGCTCGAGGACCCATGATCCGCTCCTACAGACCCAGATCTCGACACAGGTGAGCCGGTAGGGAGCCACCCGGATGTCGACGGTGAGGTCGACATCGGGGAGCCTGCGTTCCTGGAGATCGGCGACTTTGGTGATGATCGCCCGGGCGGCTCGCAATACCACCTCGCCGACATTCGCCGCAGCGGTGGGGAGATTCGTCGGGATCGGGATCTCCGTCGCCTCGCTGACACCGGCGACGGCTACGTCGGCCGCACCGCTGACGGTGAACTCCGCTGCCAGCGATGCATTCGGCGCGAGGCTGAAGATGCGGCCGAGCGCTTTGGCCACCACCTCTCCTTGCTGAAGTGCGGCCCCGATCTCGGCGGCCATCTCCGCTGCCTCGTGGGCGTGTCCTCCCGAGATCGTCGGCTTCAACTCGACCGGGACACTCACGTTGATCGATCGCTCGTTTCGCTCTTCCTCGGTCCGGTCCTCGCAGGGGGCTCCGTCGTCGTCGCCGCCGTCGGTCGTCGCCGGGCCGCCGGGCTCGGAGGGACCCGTTCCACCGTCTTCACCGCCGGTGGGGCCGGAGGCGGCGGCCTTCCCGATGCACTCCTCGTAGGCACGGCGAGCCGCGTCGGCGGCGGCGCAGGCCGCCTCCGCCTCGGTCTCGGCGGCGCCAGCCCTCGCATCGGCGTCGGTCTCTTCTTGTCGGGCCTCCTCGAGCGAGCTCTCCAGCTCGGCCTTCTTCGCCCTCTGCTGCTCCAGCTCTGCCTCGAGGCCCTCGTCGAACCCGTCGGGTGGGGGGTCGTCCCAGGCGGCTTCGAGTTCCTGCGCGCTCATGTCGCCGTCCCGGTACGACTGCCACTGCGAGCGGCGCCAGCGGCGGCCCACGAAGAGATCCCAGCGGTCGATTCGGGAACCGGGGACATCCGGATCCTCGACGAACGTGTCCTCGGGGTCGCCCTCCCAGCACGCGGGGGGGAACTCGGCGCAGACATCGTCGAGATCGTCCTCGAGGTCTTCCCTCCGCGCTCGCGCCTCGTCGGCGGCGGTTCGGGCGTCTGCCTCCGCCTGCCGAGCCTCGTCACAGGCCGCCTGTGCGGCGAGCCAGGCCTCGAGGAGCTCTTCGCAGCCGCCCTTGCGGGCCAGGACGAAGATCCCCAACCCGCCGAGCAGACCTCCGGCGACGATGAGGACCCACCACGGGAACCCACCATCGCCCCCGGTCGTTGCCGGGGCGGACAGCGTCGTCTCGGTCACCGGGGTCGTCGCCGGTGCTGCCGTTGTCGTCGTCGTTGTCGTCGTGGTCGTGGTCGTGGTCGTGGTCGTCGTCGTGGTGATCGTTGTCGTCGGCGTCGGGGAGGTGACCGTCGCCTCGCCGTAGAGGCATCCGTCGTCGTCGCAAAGGGTGACGGTGGCCCTGTCCTGGCGTTTCGTGATGCTGACCGTTGCCCGGCCCTCACCATCAGTCGAAAAGGGGATCTCCTCGACGCTGCCGTCGGCCTGGGTGACGGCCAGGACCATCGGGAATCCGGCCAGCGGGCTGCCGCCGAGCGTCACGCAGACCGAGAACGTGACGCTCTCGTCGGCGGATTCCACGGAGAGCTCGCCGGCAGCGCAGTCGTCGCCGACGCTCCATTCGACTTCGTGAGATGCCAGACCCGGGGCCGCCGTGACGAAGACGAGACAGGCGGCGGCCAAGACGACGGCGGCAAGCCGCGCCGGCCAAGGCCGGAACCGGTCGTGTAGAGCCATCGCAGCGGACGGCACAGGAGACTCGGACAGGGTGCCCACCTCTCGACGGTGGCCGGATCGTATCAATAGACCGCCGCGACCCCGGTCCTTTCCGAGGGAGCGGCGAAGACGGCCGGTGCGGCGTGGGGTCGCGTCTCCTATCCCGGCTTCCGCTGCGGATGCGACCCGTCAATCGGGTTCGCGCACGATCGGGACTCGACCCGGGTGAGGAGCTCCTCGCCGGGCACGGCCTGGTGATCGTTGGGGCAGATCTCCCGCGACGGTCCTGCGGCGTCGTGACCGGGCTCGGGGATTCCGCCGATCGCGGCCGGCGGGGGGGAACAGGCCGTACTCGTCGTAGCGGCGCAATAGCCGCACCGTCAGCCGCGTCATCTCGAGAACCGCCCGATCGTCACCAGATTCAAGGCGTCGTGCCTCCTCTGCCCTCCATCGTGGCACCTCCCCTCGGGGGAGCGTCCAGCGCGATCCTCGGCGCAGCACCCGGGAGCCGGGGCGTGGTGGCTCATTCGGCGCGCGCCTGCTCGGGTCGACGGCACGCCGACGCCCCGATCAGGCTGGCTTTTCGCGATCTCGGCCGGGTAGGGTTCTGCCGCGAGGAGGCGCGTGGAGGCTGAGCTGGCGGGACGAGTGTCGGGGAACATGCCCGGGGGAGTGTTCTTCGAGCGGCGAAGCGGGCGTGACAGGCGGTTGCGAACGGTGTCGCTGCGGGTCCCCGAGCGCCGCAGCGGCTTCGACCAGCGAAGGCCGGTCGGAGGCCCGCTGAGGAGGGGCTACCACCGCGTCCTGGACACATACCGCCACCGCCCCCGGGCGCTGCTCGCAGTGCTCGTCGTGTTTGTGGCCTTGAACACGGCCGACCTGGTCCTGACGGTACGCGCCATCGGCCTCGGAGCCGAAGAGGCCAACCCGGTGATGGCGTGGCTGCTCGGTGTCGACCCGGTCGTCGCCGCCGCCTACAAGCTCGGGATCGGAGCCGCGGCGGCGCTCGTCATGTTCGCCATGCGCCGCTACCGAAGGATCCTCGAGGCCTCGGTGGCGCTCACGGGATGCTTCTCCGCGCTGTTCGGTTACCACGTCATCGGCGTCGTCCTCCTTCCGCACTGACGGGAGGGTGCCGCGATCGACGCGATCGAGCTCAGCGGGTCACGGGCGTTGCTAGCCGACCGACCGCACGGAGCCGACGCCGGTCACGGTCTCGATGACATCGGGATTCCCGGCATAGAGGATCGAACCAACGCCGGTCACAGTGGCGTCGAGGCGCTCGGTGACCATCACCGTTGCGCTGCCGGCACCCGAGACGGTGACCTCGGCATCACGGGTGCGAAGGTCCATTCCCTGGTAGTCGCCCGCTCCCGGGATCCGTACCTCCTGCTGATCCGCCTCGCCGGCCAGAGTCACCGATCCGGCCCCGGGGATGGACACCATGACGGTCGATGCATCGAGGTCGGCCACCGAGATCGACCCGGCGCCGGTGAGGGTCACGTCGAACGTCGCCGCAGCCAGCGAATCGACGGCCATGTTGCCGGCGCCCGTGAGCTGGACCGCGGTGAGGCTCGGCACGACGATCCTCCACTCGATCGCCCGGGACGGCTCGATGTCGGTGTTGTCCTCGGTGAGTTCGAGGCGGAGCGTGCCGTTGGCCACGGTCGCGTCGAGGATCGGCAGGAGGTTGTCGTCGCCGGTGATCGTGACCGACGGCTCGTCGCCGATCGTGATCGTCACGTCACCCTCCGACATCAGGGCGACGCTGTCGAAGCCGGCGGCGTCGACCGTCTCTGTGGCAATCGTGCCCGAGCCGTCGATACGGGTCATGTCGGGGAGTTCGAGGTCGACGTCGCACGCGGAGACGGCAAGCGTGAGCAGGGCGACTGCTGCGCCGCCGAGGCGATGTTTGGCGTTCATCGAGGATCCCCCTTCGGACGAGCGCGGGCTCCTGCGGACTCGAGCAGGCGCTCTGGCGCCGGCTCGGTGCCGCCCACGGGTCATCCTCGGCGCCTGCGGTCCGGGCGACCAGGGCCGTTGGACCCTCACGGCCCGCAGCGGAGTACGGATGGGAAGCCACCGGGCGACCCGGCTACCTTGGCGTCAGCGTCCAGGCAAGCGGAACAGCTGTGTTGAGAAGAGCCTCGATGAGGAGCGTCGAGAGGCTCGACGAGGTCGAGCGGCTCGCCGCCGCCCACCCCGGTCCGCTCGTCATGATCTTCGATGTCGACAACACGATCGTGCCCCAGGGCGCCGACCGCTCAGAGCTGGCGACCGCCGTCGAATCCACGATCGAGCGGTTCGAGTCGCTCCCTGGTATCGAGCGCGTCATCATGCTGACGAACGGGGCCGGCCGCGGGGTCGAGCGGATGATCGGGCGGGGTAACAAGCCGTGGACGACGCGACGCCGGCTCGGGCTCACCGGCACCGCGGCTGAGGTTTGGGTCGTCGGCGACCAGGTGCTCACCGACGGGGCGCTGGCGTGGCGCCTCGGTGGATCGTTCGTCCACCTTGCCATCGACGAGACCGGCGAGCACCCGACCCAGGCCGCGATGCGGTCGTTGGGGCGGGTCGTTGCCCCGTTCCTCTTCCATCGCGCCTGACGGCGACGGCGCCGTCGCTCCACGAAGAAACCCCAGGTGTTGTCCTGGGGTCTCTCCGGCAGGAGACGGGGATCGACCTGCGTTTGTGTTTCCCTGACCCGCCTGCGTCGTGAGACGCAGCGCGAGGAACACGACCCCGCATCCCTCTCTGCGAGCCTTTTTGTGAAGGCGTTCACAAGTATGTTCCGCGAACGCGGAGCGTGCTAGGGGCGCAGGGCCCGATCCGCCCGGGATTCCGGTCGAGGACATGGGCGCGCCGTGCGGCGCCTCACGGCCGACGCGTTGCGCCAGCGATGCGAGAGTTGGAGCGCAAGAGGCGAGTGGCCCGATCCTGCGCTGACGATCGACCCCGTCGAGTCCCGGTCCGCGCCCGGGGCCGCGGACCGGGACGGCTCCCGGCCACACGGTGTTCGACACGTCGCCGGTGGATGGGTTCCCGGAGGCTCAACCTCTCGGATCGAACCGGGAGACGCCGGAGTCGAGGGTGCCGAACCACACGGCGCCGTCGGGTGTGACCGCCACGGACATGAGGAAGTCCGAGGCGAGGCCGTCCGCGATCGTGTAGCGGGTCCACGTTGCTCGGTCGTGGTGGAACGCACCTCTCTCGCTCGAAGCCGCCCACACGCTTCCATCGGCGGCGAATGCGATGTTCTCGATCGAGACGCCTTCGAGGTGATGCGTCCATGTTCCGCCGATGTGCGTGAGGAGCCCGCCCGCCTCGACATCGATGAGCCACAGTTCGCCGTCGGGGGAGAAGCCATCCCGGCCCACAGCGACCCGTCGGGAGCCGCGGCGACGAGGCCCGCCATGCCGTCGGGCACGACGTCGGGATGCGCGATCCAGCGGGATCCGTCGTAGCTCCACAGCATCGTGTCGCCTTCGCCGGTCCACACCGTGCCGTCCGCGGTGATCGCCAAGCCGTGGACCTCGGCATCAGGTTCCCAGTCCGCCGGTGGAGCGAGTGCCTCCCACGTGCCGTCGAGGAAGTGGAGGATGGTATGCGACGTTGCGAACCACGGCGTTCCGTCGGGGCCGAGGGTCACATCGACGTCGACGCCCTCCTGGTACGCCGTCCAGGTGCTTCCGTCGTAGCGAGACACCCCACACGGTCCGGTGACCCACAGCGTGCCGTCGGCGGCCGCCACCATCCCCCAGGCGCAATCGTCGGCAAGCCCGTCGGCTTCGGTGAACGTCGTCCACCACTCCGTCGGCGTCGACTCCGTGGCCGGTGCGGCGGCCGCTTCCTCTGTGAGCTCGGCGAGCAAGAAACCGACGGGGATGGGCGCTACGTGGCCGACGAAGCCCTCGACGATCCGCCCGGAGTCATCGATCAGGACCCACGCGGGCATCGCGTCTCCGAGTTCCGTCCATGCGGTCATCGGCCTCCCGTCGGGGGTGGCCGGCTCCACGACCACCGGGAACGTGTAGCGGTTGCGGGTGAGTTGCTCGGCGACGGCTTCGTGGAAGGCTCCGCCGGGCGGTGTCGCCCTCGACGGCTCGCCCCCCTGGAAGGCCCCGTCGTATGGGATGAAGATCGACACCACGCCGAGTCGGCTAGCGAAGGCCTCGTGCACCTTCTCGAGGGCGGAGAGGTTGTCGTGGAGCTGCGTCCATCCGGCGTCGGGGTCGAATGAGTCTGGCTCCCCGTACCAGGCGACGATGACCGCGGGCCGGCCGGCGAGGGCGTCAGTCGAGAAGGAGCCTCCGCCGAGCAGCTCTCCCTCGAAGCCCAAGGTGGTGCCGATCTCGAGGCCGAAGAAGTCGTGCTCGGTGAGCGAGCCGCCGACATAGCTCTCCCGGAGCTCCTCGCTCCACAGTGCCGGGTCGGCGAAGGCGGTCTGGAGCTCGTCAAGGGTGATCGGCTCCGCCGCTTCGGCGGGCAGCGGTGGGGCCGTCGCCGGAGGTGTGGTGGCCGTGGTCGCGGGCGTCGGAGGAGCCGTCGGTTCCGTCGTCGTCTCCGGAGGCGCCGTCGTCGGTGCCTCGGTGGGTGGCGGCGGCGTGGTGTCGCCGACGACGGGCGGATCGCCGGCGAGCAGCCATGCCACCCCGGCGACGGCGGCCACCACGACGACGAGGGCGGCGGCGAACGCGGCGAAGGGTCGCCACCGAACCAAACGGGACCGGGGCGTGGCGACCCTCACGTCGGGCAGCGGCGGGGCATCGTCGACGAGGCTGCGGACGAGAGCGTCGATGTCGACCGGCGGGGCCGCATCGTCGACATGGCGGCGGATCCGGGTACGGAGATCAAGCATCGGTGGTCACCCCCAGGTCGCGGCGCAGCCGCTCGAGGCCTCTCTCCAGATGGGTTTGGACGGACGAACGGCTCACACCCAGGAGGTCGGCAGCTTGTCGATACGTGAGCCCGAGCGCCTCGACGAGCAGCACCGCGGCCCGTTGCTGGTGGGAGAGCCGCCCCAACGCCTTCCCCAGCCCCGGCTCGGGCGGGTCGGGGTCGTAGACGACGGCGTCTGCGACCAGCGGCAAGGCCGATCCCCGCGGCGATGCGCGACGCTGGGCGATGCGGTAGAGGTAGCCCGCCGGGTTCGATGCCGCCCGGATCGCAGGCCAGTGCTCCCAGGCATACACGAGCGCATCCTGGGCCGCCTCCCGGCCCCGGTGATACCCATACGATGCGACGAGGGCGTAGCGGAGTCGTGGCTCGACCTCCCTGGCGAACGAGGTGAACGCCTCGGGGGTGGGTCGCTTTCTACCCGTAGTGCGTCCCTAGAGGCGTCTTGCACGACAGGTATGTCGGTGGGGACAGTGGAGTCGACATCGGTGGAGCGGGGTAGGGGAGAAGGGCCCGGCAGCGCGCTCAGGGCCGGGTCCCGAGGCCGTACCTCATCGTGCAGGGCAGCGGCAGCACGTCGGAGGCCTCGTTGCGGTTCCCACACGTCGCGCCGAAACGCTCCTCGTCCGAACCGACGGCCGAGAGGGAGAAGAGGAGGTCGCAGGCTCCGAAATCGCCCTCGCCGCAGCGCTGCTCCCAACCGACGAGGTCGGGCCCGACACCGAGGACGACGATGCACGGCAACGAGACCTCGGCTTCCCGGTCGCCGCATCCGCCTCCGAACGCTTCGTAGTCCGAACCGACCGGGCTCACGATGAACAACAGGTCGCACGCCTCGTAGTCCCCGGCCTCGCACGATCGCCACAGGCCGTCGAGCTCGGCGTTGTCTCCCAGCGTGCGCGGTCCCTCGGTCGCCGGCGCCGTGGCGAACGCCTGCAGCTCCGTCGCCGACAGGCAGTCCGGCAGCGTTTCGACGAAGGCCGCCATGAACGGCACGATCTCGGGCGGCATGCCGACGCCGCCGGCACCGAGGTCGCCGAGGGCCTTCGAGTTGACGCCGTCGAGTGTGGAGAACGCATCCTCCGACTGCAGGCTCTCGATGACGCAGTCGATCGACGATTCCCGCACCCCGACGTCTTCGAGCGCCTCCCGGGTTGCTTCCACGGCGGCGTTCGGGGGTGGTTCCTCGCCCCTACCCGCACGGAAGATGCTCACCACGCCCACCGTCAAGACCGCGACGACGACGGCGGCGATGAGGAGACCCATCACGGAGTTGCGCCGGTCCGTCCCGGCCGGGCTCGGCGGGGCCTCGAGCGGCGGAGACCCCGGCGGTGCCGGTCGCCCGAACGGGTCTGGAGGCGGGCCGGGTCGATCCGCGGTGGGCGCCGGCTCGCCCCGAGGAGCCCGCCTCGCGCCCGTCACGCCGGCGTCGTTGCCGGCCGTCGAGTCGACGCCCTCCCGGGCGCGACGGATCAGCTCCTCACTCGACGTCGGCTCACCCGACTGATCACCCGGCGGGAGGCCGGAGTCGCCCCCGTGCGGCTCATCGTCTCCGGGCATCGACCCTCCCCGCTCCGGTGCGGCTCACCGAGGATACGGCCCGCCGGGCGCCCGGTCGAGGATCGGAAGGTCGGGTGCCGCCGGCGAAGTAGCGTCTCGCCGATGGACCTCGTGCCCCTGGGGCGTTCCGGCCTCACGGTGAGCCGGATCGGGCTCGGCCTCGCTGCCCTCGGCCGTCCCGGGTACATCAATCTCGGTCACGGGGAAGACGTGTCGGGGCGCCGCACCGTGTCTGGGCTCCGGGCGCATGCGGCCTCGGTGCTCGACGCCGCGTACGGCGCCGGCGTCCGCTACTTCGACGCGGCCCGCTCGTACGGCAGGGCCGAAGCGTTCCTCGCGGCGTGGCTCGACGAGCGCCGGATCGAACCGGGCGCGGTGACGATCGGCTCGAAGTGGGGCTATGCCTACACGGCCGGTTGGCGCACCGATGCCCCCGTTCACGAGGTCAAGGACCACACGCTCGACACGCTGGACCGCCAGCATGCTGAATCGGTCGACGTCCTGGGTGACCGGCTCGACCTCTATCAGATCCACTCCGCGACGGAGCCCGGCGGAGTCCTGGACCGGCGCGACGTGCTCCACCGGCTCGCCCGCTTGCGGAGCGCCGGGACCGCCATCGGGATCACCACGTCCGGACCCGGCCAGGCCGGCGTGATCCGCCGCTGCATCGAGATCGAGGTCGACGGCGTGCCGCTCTTCGACGCGGTGCAGGCAACGTGGAACCTGCTCGAGCGCTCAGCCGGCGCCGCCCTCGGAGAAGCCGGTGACGCCGGCCTCGGGGTGATCGTCAAAGAGGCGCTCGCCAACGGGAGGCTCACGGCGCGCAACCCTGGTCTCCCGGTGGTGCTCCGCAACGCAGAACACTCCGCCGACGCGCTCGCCATCGCCGCCGCTCTGGCGCAACCGTGGAGTCACGTGATCCTGAGCGGTGCCGCAACCGTCGAACAGCTCCGGAGCAACCTCCGCGCCCTGCGGGTACCGGCCGCGGCCGCAGGGGACCTCGAGGTGGAGGCGGAGACGCCTGCGGAGTACTGGGAGCGCCGGTCGCGTCTCCCCTGGACGTGATCGGACTCGAAGCGAGTCCCGCGCCGGGTCCGGGTGCGTGGCCGTCGTGTTGCGAACCGGCGGGAGCGGGGTTCACTCCCCCGGGTAGACGATCCCGGCCTCACCGCGGATCCCGTCCATCCACCGCATGATGGCGAGGCTGTCCTCGAGGGGCATCCGCGGGCTCTCGCTCAGGCCCGCGGCGAGGCAACGATGGACCTCCTCGATCTCGAACTCGAGGCCGGTCCCCTCGTACGCGGTGTCATAGGCGGCGACGGGAGCACCCTCGCGTTCGAGCGTGACCCGGTGCGAGTGGTGGAACGGTGAGTGGATCCGTATTCGTCCTTTGTCTCCCGAGATGATGGCCTCGTTGGCGGCGTCGCCGAGCAGCGACGAGGTCAGCGTCGACATGGCTCCGCTGGCGTGGAGCCCCGACACGCTGAGCTGGCGGTCGACGCCGTCGGGGGTGAGGTCCGCCTCCGAAGAGTACGACACTGGCGGGCCGAGCAGGTGATACGCCAGCGTCACGGGGTAGATCCCGAGGTCGAGGAGCGAGCCACCTCCCATCCCGGGGTTGAACCAGCGCCGCGCCGGGTCCGGGTTCGCCGGGAAGCCGAACGTCGCCTGGAAGAGTCGGACCTCCCCGATCGAGCCCGACCCGACGAGTTCGTCGACCGTGTCGAGAAACGGCTGGAAGCGCATCCACATCGCCTCCATGAAGAAGACGCCGGCACGGGCCGCGGCATCCACCATCTCGGCGGCCTGTGACGCGCTGAGCGCGAGCGGCTTCTCGCACAGCACCGGCTTGGCGGCTTCGAGACAGGAGAGCGTGTTGACGCGATGGAGGTCGTTCGTGCTGGCGACGTAGACGACGTCGACATCGTCGCGCCCGGAGACGGCGTCGTGGGATCCCTCGGCGTGGGCGATCTCGTGCGCTTCGGCGAAGAACCGCGCCGTCTCGATGCTCCTCGACCCGACCGCGACGACCTCGGCGTCGGGGAGGGCGCGCATCGTCGTCGCCATCTTGGCGGCCATCCCGCCGGTCCCGATGATGCCCCAGCGCACGGGCGTCATGGAGCGAGCGTACCTTGCGGCGGCGCCCTTATCGACCGGTCCGCGGCCGGCCCGCGGGCTCGTTCACAGCGATCGCTCCCTGACGATCTGGGCGACGTCGAGCTCCTGGAGGCGCCGCAGCACCGGTCCCTGGGAGGCGAGTCCGACGACGACGATGGCGAGCGCGGTGAAGACGTACGTCGTCGGCCGGATGACGGCGTCGAATCGGAAGAGGTCGCTCGAGAAGCTCGACATCATCGCCGCGGCGGCGAGGTGCCCGACGACGAGGCCCGGGCCGACGCTGAGGAGCATGAGCAGCAGGTTCTCCGCCGTGATGAGCCGCCCGATGATCCTGCGGCCGACCCCGTTCGCCTTCATGGTCCCCACCTCCCCGGCCCGCTCGGCGATGTTCGCCGAAACGGTGTTGAAGATGAGGGCGAACGCCATCACCGCGCCGAACGCGAGCATGATCCCGACGAACGCGTAGAACAGCCCCATGAACCGCTGGACGGTGTCGTAGAGGGCTCGGGCGTCGACGTAGGCTCTGACACCGGGAACGTCGACGACGACGGCGCGCATCGCGGCGAGGTCGGCACCTGGTTCGTAGCGGATCATCGCCGCGTTGACGACGGTCGGCTCGGCCGCCCCCAGATCGGCGGCGAGGGCCGGCAACGTCATGTAGGCCGTCGTGCCGAGCGGCTCGTCGACGAACCCGGCGACCGTCTCCTCGAGGCGGGTGTCGCCGAACACCAAGGTGAACGTGTCGCCGACGTCGATCCCGGCGAGTGAGCGCAGCGCCCGGCCGACGTACAGCCCCGCCGCCGGCAGCGGGGCGTCACCCCCGTCGAGCATCCGGAACGTGTGCATCGCCGTGTCCGGGGGGAGGGCGATGACGGAGCTCTGGTACCGGGTGTCGGCCGCCAGGATCGTCACGGGGAGCTGCGCCGCCGGCTCGACGGCGGCGACACCGTCGAGGGAGCGGAGCTCGGAGAGCGTGTCGATCCGTTCGACGAAGACCTGGGCGTGTTGACCCTGGACCTCCTCGAACTGGCGGGCGAGGAGGATCTGCATCGTGTCGATCATTCCCCACGAGGCGAGGATGAGCACGATGGCGAGCACGACGCCGGTGCCGGTGGCGAGGCTGCGTCCCCGGTTGCGTCCGATGCCGCGCAGCACCATCTTCGCCGGAGCCGGGAGCCGCTTCAGGATGGGGATGACCCGCTCGACGAAGCCGGTTCGGGGCGGGGCCGCAGAGCCGGCGGCCCGCATCGCCTCGGCGGGGGCGAGACGTGAGGCCCGGATGGCGGGGCCGAGCCCGGACAGCGCACCTGCGGCGAGGCCGAACCCGACACCGGCGGCCACCGTGGACGGGCGGAACTCGATGACGGTGATCGGCACCGAGATCGCATCGGTGTACAGGCCGGTGATGGCCCGCGCCAGGAGAGAGCCGGCGACGGCGCCCGGCACGGCACCGAGCAGTCCTGCGGCGAGACCGAACACGAGGTAGTGGCCGAAGATGGTCCGTCTCGAGAACCCATTGGCCCGCAGCAGACCTATCTGGGCGCGCTGGGAGATGACGAGCCGGGTGAGCAGCACTGAGGTGGCCATCCCGGCGGCACCCAGGAACAGAACGGGGAAGAGGAACGACATCTCACCGAACCCGCGCACGTCTTCCTGGAGCGCAGCGTTCGATGGCTGATCGGTCTGGTCGAAGGTGGAGACCGCCCCGGCAGCGGTGCCCAGGCTGACGACCTCGTCGATGGCCGCACCGCCGTCGGCCCCGTCGGCGAGACGAACGGCAACCTCACTCCGGGTCGACTCGGCGGACACGCCCTCGATGAGCGCCCCGCTGCCGAACAGCACCCCGAAGTCGCCTGGCGATGTCAGCACCTCCTGGCGGCTCCGCGCCGGCCACAGGTACTCGGGCGATGCAACGACGGCGGCAACCTCGACGGCGGACCAGCCGGTAGGAGTCAGCACCTCGAGACGATCACCGACGCCGAGCCGGAAGTGCTCCGCCATGTGCTGCTCGACGAGCACGTCGGAGCGAGAGAGCGAAGAAGGCAGCGCTCCTTGGAGGACCATCACCGAGTTCACCTCGGGCAACCGGTCCGGAGGCACCTCGACGATCCGGCCCAGCAGCTTGTCCGCCCTTCCGATCCGAAGCGGCGTCTCCGCGACCGTTCGCGTTTCCACTGCGGCGATTCCGTCGATTTCGGCTACGGCGCGCGCGACAGCTTCCGGATCACCGCCGACGAGCGTGACGTCGGCGAAGGAGAGGCCGTCGTAGAGGGACTCGTACGACACCTGGAGGTTGCGGAAGGCATCGAACGAAGCGGCGTAGAGGGCAACTCCGAGGAAGACGGTGACGACGATGGCAACCAGCTGCGATCGTCGCCGCCGGGCGTCCCGGGTCAGCTTGCGGCTGAGGACGCGCATCACCACTCCAGGGTCTCGGCGGCGGCGGGCGCAGGGTTGGCGGCGAGGTCGGTGACCTGGCCGGATCCCATCGTCACCACCCGGTCTGCGATCGCGGCGATGGCGGAGTTGTGGGTGACGATGACGATCGTACGGCCGTCGTTGGAGGCGAGGCTGCGCAGCAGCGCCAGCACCCGGCGGCCCGTTTCGAGATCGAGGGAGCCGGTTGGCTCGTCGCAGAGCAGCAGCGGCGGCTCCTTGACGAGGGCTCTCGCAATGGCGACGCGCTGCTGCTCTCCGCCGGAGAGCGCGCCGGGGAAGTGGTGCATGCGATCGCTGAGCCCGACGGCACGGAGCACCAACTCGCTGCGTCCCGGCTCACCTCCTCCCACCAGCTCGGCGATGAGCTGGACGTTCTCGAGCGCGGTGAGGGTGGGGATGAGGTTGAAGAACTGGAACACGAACCCGACCGACGTCCGGCGGTACTCGGTGCGCGCCGCGTCGTCGAGGGAGGCGATGTCTGCACCTCCGACGGTGACACGACCCGACGTGGCGGGCTCGATGCCGCCGACGATGTTGAGCAATGTCGTCTTGCCGGAGCCGCTGGGCCCCAACAGCACCATGAGCTCACCGCCACGGATGTCGAGGTCGACCCCGCGCAACGCTCGGACCATCGCAGCCCCTGTCCCGTAGGTCTTCTCGACGCCGTGGAGTGATGCGATCGCCATGCCGGTCCTGTTGGTCCGCTCGGTCACAGTTCTCCTCCGTCCCTCGTCCTCGAGGCATGCGTCGGCGGCCGCGCGAGGTCGGCTCGCGACACACCATCGGACAACGTACGACGGTGGCGATCGTCCCGGTAGGGCACTCCGGCGGTATCGCTGGGGTCGCGTTCGACAGCCTCACTGGGTCGTCGAGGCACGTCGCTGACTAGTCCGGGCGGACGTGCCGAGGATGATCTTCCAGGGTTCGAGGATGCCCGCCGAAGGACTTGATGACACCACAGAGGAGAACGAGCCGATGCGGTCCCCACAGCCTTCCGTCTCGAGCACCACCACAGCGCCGACTCGAGCCGAATACCTCGCCGCCGAGTCGGGGCGGCTCTCCCGGCTCGCGCAACGCGAAGCCGAGGCGCTTGCCCACTGTCGCGCCGCGTCGGAGGAGCACCTGAGGCTCCAGCAGCTCATCGTCACGATGGCGGTGGCGATCGGCGACGAGGCCGCCGCCGCATGCCGGCTCGCCGGGGACGTCGACGCCAGGGGCGTCCCCACCGGACGCCCCGCCGTCATCCCGCCGCTGCGGGTCCTGCGGGAGCGGGCCCGGGCGAGGCTGGCCGCGATGGCTCCCGTCGCCGACGCCGAGTCCGTCGCCCTCGCCGGCTGAGCCACGGCGCGGCCGCGCCGTCGGGGGAGCACAACGACCCGGGTCCCCACATCGGCCCACTCGTAGAGCGCTGCCGCGTGACCGAAGCTCTGCCGGACGCATCCGGCCGCTGTCGTATTCACCGAGCGGCTCTTCGCTCTGAAGCGGCGACCCATCGGCGCGGTTGGGGACCGAGTGGAACCCGATGGCAAGGCCCGATCTCGGGCTCGTCGCGAACCGGACCATGAACTGCATCGTGATGCCGTCATGACCCGCGAAGGCAAGCTCGGACTTCGAGTAGACCTCGTACTCGCCGGGCGGAGGGATACTGCGACGACCCGAGACGAGGTACGTGTCCACGATCCCCTCGTCGCCATCGACGAGCCACACCCGCAGCGCCTCGTTTCCGTAGACGATGCGGCGTCCCGCCCCCGAGCCATCGCAGCGCCTCGTTTCCGTAGACGATGCGGCGTCCCGCCCCCGAGCCATTCGGAACCGGGACTTCTCCGGGATCCTCGACGAGGCCCCGGGCGACGTTGCCGAACTCCTCGAAGGGCGACACGACCACCCCGGTCTCCCCGCTCACCAGGAACACGGTCGACTCCGCCAGGTTCGCCATGCCCTCTCGGGTCACCCGCCCACGCGGGAGCAGCGTGGTCCGACCGGCTGCATCCTCGCCGATTTCGGCGGTGAGCTCCTCGGCCCGGGACCACGCCCCTCAGCCCTCCGCGAGCTCGGTTCCCCATGCGGCGAACGCCTCGTAACTCCCGACCGACCGCTGCGACGACTCCGCCATCAGGTCCCAGGCGCGCCGGGTGTCCTTCACTTCGAGCGACCCGTCCATTCCAAGAAGGCGGTGAGGCCGGCGTCCCGAGGTTCGCCGGAAACGCCGGCGGGACGGCTGGGTGTCGGTGCACTTGCTGCGGGGGGCTCCCTCGTCGGCGCCGTTGCTTTCGTCACCGCGGTGGCCGCAAGAGGTGTCGTCCCGCCGCCATCCGATCCGGTGCCCCGGCGCTGCACCCGGTCGCCAGCGCAATGGCGATGACGAGGAGTGGCAGACCGGCGTGGAGGGAGCACCGCATGACGAACCGGGCGAGCCGGCAAGGGACGAACCCAGCCAGTGTGCTCGAGGCGCCCGCCGCCGACTGGGTCCGAACGAGCCTACCGAGGCCTTCCCCGGCGAGTCGGGCACGCCCGGGGATGGGCCCCGGTCGCTCCCGGCAGGAAGGACCTCCGGTGGGCTCGGTGGGGATCGAACCCACGACCTTCGGACTAAGAGTCCGCTGACGTCCGATGCCCTGGCCTGGCGAAAGCTCAAAGTACTGGCCTCGTTGTTGGGGGAATCACTCAGTTCCGCTTGGCGCTCTTCGACGTTGTCTTCGGCTGTCGTGTGGACACTTTGGGGACACCGCCGACGGGTGCTCACCGGCTGCGCCGCCATATCACGAGCACGCCGAACCAGGTGCGGCGACGACCGTGGCAAGGGGGAAGCCGAGCCCACCGGGGCTGCCTATCGGGTGTTAGTGTCCTCGGACGCCCCGGTACAAGGTGGACCGGGCACGTGGGGCCTCCGCATGGAGGCAAAGGAGGACAAAGGGATGCGTAGATTTCTCGTACTTGTCGCGGCCGCGATGCTTTCGCTGGTCGTGGTTGCTGCTCCGGCGCAGGCAACCGTTCACGAGATCGTTGGTCAATGGTGCTCAGGACAAGGTGCCCTGTTGCCTCCGGGTATCTCAGGCGGGTCGAACGCGGACAACTTCGCCCGGCCGTTGTTCGCCAGCGGCTTTGCGTCGTTTGTCGATCCCTTCGATCCCGATGGGGACGGCGGCGCGGACGAAGGCGCCTTGGTTGCGTTTGACTTCGATCACCCCGCATCGAAGATCGTCGGCACTGGTGTCATCATCCCAATCGACACCCTCCCCGACGGGAGACCTCTCTACCTCGAGCTGTTCGAGTTGGATACGAGCCACGGCTTCGCGAACTGTGCGCGGTTGAGTCCCTAGTTGTCCCCAGACAGCAGGAGGGCTCGGCGGCACCAACACCCCCGCCGGGCCTTCCTCGCGTCTGCGATCGGCGGCGTGCGTCCACACCCGGCGATAGAAGTGGGAGTGCCGGACCGGCGCGAGCCGTCTCGGTCAAGCGATACCTTGCCGACGTGTTTTCTTCGACCCCGCCCCAGACGTGGGCCGTTGTCGCCGCGGCTGGGTTGCCTCGCGGGTTCAAGATTCACGAGCTCCGGCACGCGGCGGCGGCGCTGCTCATCCGAAGCGGCGCAAACCTCGAATACGTTAAACGTCAGCTTGGGCACTCGAGCATCACCGTGACGCAACGGTACGCGCATCTCTACCCGGATGACCAGGCCGAGGTCATGGCGAGTTTGGGTCGCCTTGTGGACACTCCCGCGACTGCGGAGGCAAGAAGCGTCTCCTGACCTGGTCCGGTGGGCCCGGTGGGGATCGAACCCACGACCTTCGGATTAAAAGTCCGCTGCTCTGCCAATTGAGCTACGGGCCCGATCCGAGGTTAGTGAGCACCGGCGTATTCCCGAGGGGCCGACGGGTGTCTCAGGCGCCCACCGGGACCGGTCGGGTGAGGCGGGGCAGGAAGAACGCCACCGACGGGCCCACCCCGAATGCGAACAGCACCGTCCCGACGCCCACCGTGCCGCCGAGGAACCAGCCGCCGATGAGCACCGACAGCTCGATGACGGTGCGGGTGAGCCCGATGGGGATGCCCCTCGCCGAGATCCCCGTCATGAGCCCATCCCTGGGCCCGGGTCCGAGTCCGGCGCCGATGTAGAACCCGGTGCCGATGCCGACGAGGACGACGCCGCCCACCATGGCGGCCCACTGGAGCCATTCGGTTTCGAGATCGGCGGGGAGGAGCCAGAGCGTCACGTCGATGACGATGCCGATGACGGCGACGTTGAGGATCGTGCCGATCCCGATGCGCTCGCGCAGCGGAATCCACAGCAGGAGCACGACGGCGCCGGTCATGATCCCCACCGTTCCGATGAGGATGCCCGAACGCTCGCTGATGCCCTGGTGGAGGACCTCCCACGGGGCCAGCCCGAGGTCGGCGAGCACCATCCACGCCAGGCCGACACCGAAGAGGACCAACCCGATCATGAGACGGACGAGTCGCATCGGCATCTCGTGGGCGGGCGGTCGGGGGAGCACGGCACCGCAGCGTAGACGCCACGCCCCCACGGCCGGCCGGCCGGCACGCAGCCGGGTCCGGACGGAGGGGTGCTTCCCGAAGCTCGCGGTGCGGAGGCTCAGCCGCCCTGCGACTCCTTGAGGTCGCGGATGCGGTCGGCGACGTGAGCCGCCTCCTCTTCGAGGTCGCGCTGGTACTCCTCGAGGAGCTCCACCAA
>CAMYMC010000019.1 GCA_947259365.1 uncultured Acidimicrobiaceae bacterium
GAGATGAGCTACATCGGGGGCTGACCGGCGGTCTGTCCCGTTCTCGACCTGCGGGCGTCGTCGAACCCCTTGAACGGGTCCCGCGGCGCGCATACGTTCCGCCTCATGACAGACGAGGAGTACGAGCACATCCCGTGGTCCCAGCTGCGCGAGGACCACGATGCCTCCCGGAACCGCCTTGCCGTCATCGGCGCCGCGCTCGTCGTCGGCGCGGTGGCCGGCCTCTTCGTCGGGCGGATGTCCGGCGGGGCCGGCGGCGAGGTCGCGACGACCACGGTCACCCGCGCCACCGGTGCGGCCACCGTCGGGCCCTCGGCACCCGAGGCGGCTCCGTTGGCGGAGGATCCCGCCGACGGTGCCGCACCGGCTCCCACGGTGGCGCCTCCCGGTCTCTACCGGGAAGCCGATCTGCTCGCCGTGCTACCGGAGGAGGAGTCGAGGCTCGCCGCGATGCGCGCCGAGTGGTTCGTGACCGATCATTTCACCGACGACGGGGCGGAGGATCAGTCGGCGGCGGTCGTCGCGGATGAGTCGGGCGACGCAACGGAGGACGCCGGATCCGGTCGCAGGCCCGGTACCTACGTGGAGTGGGCGAGGGCCTTCCGCGTCGATGGATCCCGACCGGACCGCTACCTCGTGGATGTGGCGTACCGGCTGCTCGTCGAGGACGGGGACGGTTCGTTCCTCAGGGCACCTGTGCGTGCGGTGCGAGTCCCTGTTGGGCGCGACGCTTCCGGTGTGCTCGAGATCGCGGACTTGCCGTCGCCGACCGATGCTCCGGCGGTGGGTGTGGTGCCCCCACCTCCGGCGGGCATCACCGTGCCGGCAGACGTCGTTGCTGCCGCGCAGGAGGTTCTCGCCGCTCACGGGCTCGTCGGGCGCGTCGTCTCCGGCTACACCGACGGCGGTGGGTGGCGCGTCGTGGTCGACGCCGGTGGCGGCGGGGTTCCGCCGTTTCCGATGGTCGTCGCAGTGCAGCCGCGCTGAGGCAGCGCCTCTGCCCGTCCTCCACCCGGGCGTCCGTCCGTCACCCGGCGAGGGACCGCCGGGTCGGCTCGCTACGCTGCGGCCATGCCCGAGATCTCGCTGCGATCGGCCGCCGCCGACTGGGACGCCGTCCTCGATCGTCTCGGTGTCGACTGGGGTGAACGCGCCGTCATCCTCGGGCCGGGTGCCGATGCCATCGCGGAGCGGTTCCTTCTCGCCGGTTCCCCTCCGCTCGTCGCCTCCGGCGACACGGTGGCGGTGCTCGGTGGCGAGCCTCCCGACGACGACATCGCCCGGGCGACGCCCCGGTCTGTGCCCCTCGCCGCCGGGGAGGCGGACGTCGTCCTCGCCGTTCACGCCTGGGACGGGCCGCCGACTCTGAGCGCGGTCGTCTCGGAGGCTCGCCGTCTGGTCCGTCCCGGCGGCTCCGTGATGCTCGCCGAGCTCGACGTCGCCGCCCTCGAGGCCTCGACGGCGCGGCAATACCCCATGGTGGCGCTGCGGTTGGTGGCTCCGGACGCGGCGGCGGCCCTCGCCGCGTCCTGCCTGTCACGCTCGCTCCTCGAGATCGAGCTCGTGCGTGCTGGCTTCGCCGCCGTCGGCAGCGAACGGGTCGACCTCACCCGCGGGGGATTCGCCAGTCGGGCGGACCATGCCGCGGCGGTCACTGCGGGTCTGTGGCGGGGCACCGCGACACTGCCCGCCGACGTGAGGGAGCGCCTCGGTGCCGTCGCCCTCGCCCTCGGCGATGGTGGAGCCGTCGTCGATTGCGAGCCGTGGGTCCTCGTCAGGGGTTTCCGCAGGCCGTGATGGCGGTCACGCCCCGAACCTCCGCTCGATGATCTCCCGGGCCGCCTCGGCGATGGTGTCCCACGACACGTCGTCCCGCTTGGAGAGGGTGACGAAGTCGGCCGTCATGAACACGCTGGTCACGCCCTCGAGCGCCACGAGCTCCGCAGCCATCGGATCGTCGATGTCTCCCCCGGCGACGAACGTCTGCGGGGGCCCGACGTCGGTCCCGACAGAGAACTTCAGCGCGTTGGGGTTCGGCGTGTTCTGGATCGTCACCGGCATCGAGTCCTCGTGGTCGACGACCTTCGATCGTAGCGGCCGAGTGCGATGACGGCCGGTGCCGTCATCGGCAGCGACGTCGGCGGCACCTTCACCGATCTCGTCGGCTGGGACGGGGAGCGGCTGGTCACCGGCAAGGTGCCGTCGACGCCGGACGACCAGAGCCGGGGCGTCGTCGCCGGCGCGGCACGCACCGGCATCGACGCGCGACGCCTCCTCCACGGGACGACCGTCGCCACCAACGCCCTGCTCGAGCGGCGGGGGGCCCGAACAGCCCTCGTCACGACCTCCGGCTTCGAGGACGTGCTGGAGATCGGCCGCCAGGACCGGCCGTCCCTCTACGACCCCTACGCTGACCGGCCGGAGCCGCTCGTGCCGCCTCCGCTGAGGGCCGGCGTTCCCCGTGAGGGCCTCAGCGGCGGCGATCCGGGGCTTCTCGCGGTCCTCGATTCGGCAGAGTCCGTTGCGATCTGCCTCGTCGACGGCTATCGGGATCCTGCCGCCGAGCAGGCGGTCTCCCGCATCATCGGGGCCGGCCGGGGCGGGCGTTTCGTGTCGTTGTCGAGCGAGGTGGCCCCGGAGTTCCGAGAGTACGAGCGGACGGCGACGACGGTGCTCAACGCGTACCTCGGTCCCACCGTCCATCGCTACCTGGCCGCCCTCGTCGATCGGGCCCGCGACGGGGGGCTCCCCGAAGAGGTCGCGGTGATGCGGTCCTCGGGCGGTCTCATCACCGTGGCGGAGGCGTCGGAGCTCGCCGCCGCGATCCTCCTGTCCGGGCCCGCCGCCGGTGTCGTGGCCGCCGCCGAGCTCGGCACGGCGCTCGGGCGGAGCCGGCTGGTGTCGTTCGACATGGGGGGCACCTCCACCGACGTGTGCCGTATCGACGACGGTGCACCGGAGACCCTCTACGAGCGACCCGTCGCAGGGTTCCCGTGCCGGCTCCCCTCCGTGGCGATCCACACCGTCGGAGCGGGCGGAGGCAGCATCGGGTGGGTCGACCCGGGGGGCGCGCTGCGGGTGGGGCCCATGTCCGCCGGCGCCGTGCCCGGGCCGGCCTGCTACGGCCTCGGTGGTGAGACGCCGACGGTGACCGACGCTCACGTCGTTCTCGGCACCATCGGCGGATCGTCGCGGCTCGCCGGGACCGTCCCGATCGATGGCGCAGCGGCGGCATCGGTCACCGCCGAGCTCGGGGCACGGCTGGGGTTGGCGCCCGACGAGGCCGCAGCCGGTGTGGTGCGGGTGGTGGAGGAGGTCATGGCCGGTGCGATCCGCAGGGTCTCTCTCGAGGAGGGGGCCGACCCCCGGGAAGCGACGCTCGTGGCCTTCGGCGGCGCCGGCGGGCTGCACGCCGTGTCGCTGGCGCGCCGGCTCGACATGGCGGGTGCGGTGGTCCCACCCCACACGGGAGTCTTCTCGGCGCTCGGGCTCCTGCTGAGCCCGCCCCGCGTCGACGTCGTCCGCGGGCTGCTGATGACCGCCGCCGACGGGCCGGACCTCGGGGCGCACGCCGCCGCCGTCGAAGCGGAGGCGACGGCACGGCTCGGAGCGACCGGGAGCCGCCCGGTGGCCGTGGCGGCCTCCGTCGACGCCCGGTACCTCGGCCAGTCGCACGAGCTCAACGTCCCGTGTCCCCATGGGTCCACGTGGGAGACGATCTCGGCCGAGTTCCACCGCCTCCACGAGCGTCGCAACGGATTCGCTCGCCGGTCGGATCCGATCGAGATCGTGGCCGTTCGCGCCGCCGCGACCGGGGATCCGGAGCTTCGCTGGGGGGACATCGGCGCAGCCCGACCGGTCGGGCCGGCGCGGATCGGGGAGCGCCGGGTGCTCGAGTCGGGGGCGATGGTGGAGGCGGTGCGCTGGCGGCGAGCCGGACTCGCTCCCGGGGACGAGGTGGTGGGCCCGGCCGTCGTGGAGGAAGACGACGCGACGACGTACGTGCCGCGGGCGAGCCGCGCAGTGGTGCATGACAGCGGTGCGCTGGAGGTCGAGTGGTGAGTGTCGACCCGGTGACCCTCGAGGTGGCCCGCAATCAGCTGGCCGCGATCGCCGACGAGATGGGGGTCGTGCTGCGCCGAACCGCGTATTCGCCGAACATCAAGGAGCGGGCGGACTGTTCGGCAGCGGTCTTCGTCCCTTCGGGGGAGATGCTGGCTCAGGCCGAGCACATTCCGGTTCACCTCGGCTCGATGCCGGCGAGTGTCGCCGCCGTGCTCGCCGCATTCGGTGCCGAGCCGGGCGTCCAGTACGCGGTCAACGACCCCTACCACGGCGGCACACACCTCAACGACCTCACCCTGGTGCGACCGGTCCATGTCTCCGGCGAGCACATCGGTTGGGTGGCCAACCGCGCCCATCACGCCGACGTCGGCGGTGAGGCGCCGGGGTCGATGCCGGCGCACGCGGTCCGGGTCGATCAAGAGGGCATCATCGTGCCGCCGGCCCTCGCGGTGGAGGGTGGGTCGTGGCTCGAGGAGTTCACCGCTCCGTTCCTCGCCGCGACGAGGACGCCCGCCGAGCGCCTCGGCGATCTCTCGGCGCAGCTCGGGGCGAACGAGGCGGGCGCCGCCAGGCTCGGCGAGCTGGCGGCACGGGTCGGGACACGGCGGTTCGCGGAGGTGACGGGCGCGCTGCTCGATTACGGGGAGCGGAGGATGCGGGCGGCTGTCGGCGCGCTCCCCGACGGCTCGTACCGGTTCGAGGACGTCATGGAGTGGGAGGAGGAGGACGTCCCGATCGCGGTCGCGGTCACGATCGAGGGTGACGAGCTCACCGCCGACTTCTCCGGCACCGCCCGTCAAGTCGAGGGCAACATCAACGCGGTCGAAGCGGTCACCCGGTCCTGCTTGTACTTCGCCGTGCGCGTCGCCACCGACCCCGAGATCCCCGCCAACGGCGGCTGCTACCGCCCGGTGCACCTCACGGCTCCGGAGGGCACCCTCGTCAACGCCCGGCCGCCGGCTGCGGTGGCCGCAGGCAACGTCGAGACGAGCCAGCGGATCGCCGATGTCGTGCTCGGAGCGCTCGCCGCAGCGGCCCCCGGGCAGGTGCCCGCCGCCGGGCAGGGGACGATGAACAACATCCTCGTCGGATCCGACGACTTCGCGTACTACGAGACCGTCGCCGGCGGCCAGGGGGCGCGCCCGACGAGGCGGGGCCAGTCGGGGATCCACACCGGGATGACGAACACGAAGAACACCCCGGTGGAGTCGCTCGAGGCGCATTACCCGTTCCGCATCCGCCGGTACACGCTGCGCCGCGGCAGCGGCGGGGACGGGGCGTTTGCCGGAGGGGACGGCATCGAGCGTGAGATCGAGTTCACCGCACCGGCGACGGTCTCGCTGATGGGGGAGCGGCGCAGGGTCCCGCCGTGGGGCCTCGCCGGTGGAGGGCCCGGGGCTTGTGGTGAGGACTGGCTGATCCGGCCCGGTGGGGGCCATGAGCGACTTCCCGGCAAGGCCACCTTCGAGGTCGAGCCGGGGGACCGCCTCCTCGTGCTCACGCCGGGTGGCGGGGGGTGGGGCGTATCTCGATGAGAGCGGCCCGCATCCGGTCGAGGCACCGGCGGGAGGGGCGGCGACTGGCGCCGGTAGGCTCGGCTCCCATGAGCTTCCTCGACGCTCTGCACGCCGTCGTGGGTCGGGAGCGGGTCCGGTCCCAACCTCTCGAGCTGCTGCTCTTCGCCAAAGACGCCGGGGTGCGGGCCGGCACTGCAGCTGCGGTCGTGTTCCCCGAGACCCCGGAGGAGACCGCGGCGTGCGTGCGTGTCGCCCGGGAGTGGGGTGTTCCCGTGATCCCCCGCGGTGCCGGGACCGGGCTGGCGGGAGGGGCCGTCCCCGAGGAGCCGGGGCTCGTCGTCGTGATGACGAGGATGAACCGGATCCACTCGGTCGACGTCGCAGGCCGCACCGCCTGGGTCGGACCCGGTGTCATCAACCTCGACCTGTCGGTGGAGCTGGGCCGACACGGTCTCCACTACGCGCCGGATCCCTCCTCCCAGTCGGCGTGCACGATCGGCGGGAACGTGGGTACCAACGCCGGCGGACCGCATTGCCTGGCCGAGGGAACGACCGTCGCTCACATCCTCGCCGTCGAGCTCGTCACCGCCGACGCCGAGATCCACATCCTCGGCGGCGAGGCTCCCGACCCGCCCGGTCTCGACCTGCGCGGCGTCGTCGTCGGCTCGGAGGGGACGCTGGGTCTCGTGACCAGGATCCTCGTCAAGCTCACGCAGAACCCGCCGCATGTCCGGACGCTGCTCATCGCATTCGCCGACGTCGCCGCCGCGGCGAAGACCGTCTCCGACGTCATCGCGGCAGGCATCGTGCCGGCGGCGCTCGAGATGATGGATCGGGAGATGGTTCGCGCCGTCGAGAACTTCGTCCACGCCGGGTTCCCGACCGAGGCCGCCGCGGTGCTGCTCGCCGAGGTCACCGGTTTCGAGGATGGCGTCGTTGCCGAGGCCGGCACCATCGCCCGGATCGCCGATGCGGCGGGAGCGAACGAGGTGCGAGTGGCCAGCGAGGGTGCCGAGCGCGACGAGTGGTGGCGGGGGCGAAAGTCGGCGTTCGGTGCCGTCGCTCAGGCCGCCCCGGACTATTACCTCCACGACACCGTCGTCCCCCGGACGAAGCTCGTCGACGTCCTCACCGACGTGTACGAGATCGGCGGGCGGTACGGCCTCACGATGCTCAACGTCTTCCACGCCGGGGACGGCAACCTCCACCCGCTCGTTGCCTTCGACGCTCGGGAGCCCGGCATGCTCGACAAGGTCGAGGAGGCGGCGAAGGAGATGGTGCGCGTCTCCGTGGAGGCCGGCGGCTCCCTGTCCGGCGAACACGGTGTCGGGTCGGAGAAGCGGGACCTCATGCCGCTCGTGTTCGACCCGGTGGACCTCGATGCTCAGGCTCGGTTGCGTGACGCGTTCGACCCCGACGGGCTGTTCAACCCGGGGAAGGTGCTGCCGTCGGGCTCCCGATGCGCCGACTTCGACTACGTCGCGGCCGGTGCCGTGCCGTGACCGGCACCGCGGACCGGGCCCTGGCCCCGTATCTCGAAACGATCCCGGATCCGCTCCCGGAGGGGCTCCCGGCGGTTGGGCACGTGGTCGCCCCCCGGTCCGTCGACGAGGCGGCGGCGATCCTTGCCATCGCATCGCGCCACGGCCTCTCGGTCCTCGTCTGGGGCGGTGGCACGCACCAGGGCTACGGTCACCCGGTCCGCAGCGACGTCGTGCTGCTGACGACGGAGATGCGCCGTGTCGTCGAGTGGCTGCCGGACGACCTGACCGTCCTGGTCGACGCAGGCGTTCCCGTCGCGGAGCTCACCAGGATGCTCGACGAGCGCTCTCAGACACCGGTGTTGCCCGAGCATCCAGGCGATGCCACCGTGGGCGGCGTCGTCGCTGCGGGGATCTCCGGGTGGGGGAGGCTGCGGTACGGCCCGGTGAGGGACCGGGTTCTCCAGGTCGTCATCGTCACCGGTGACGGGAGGGTCGTGACCGGTGGGGGCCGGGTGGTCAAGAACGTGACCGGATACGATCTGCCCCGCCTCGCCACCGGCTCCCTCGGCTCGCTCGGCGTCATCGCCACCGTGTGTCTGAAGCTGTGGCCCCGACCGTCGTTCGCGGCATCCATTGCGGTGTCCGATCCGGTGGAGGCCTTGGCGAAGGCCTACCGACCGCTCGCCGTCCTCGAGACGGACGCCGGCTCGTGGGTGTATCTCACGGGGACCGAAGCCGAGGTCGTCGCCCAGGCCCGGGCGCTCGGCGGCGCCGCCGAGGAGGGCTTGGGGTGGCCGGATCCCCTCGACGATCCGGGCGTCGTCGTGGTGCGGGTGCCGCCGCGTCTCACCCCGGAAGCGGTTCGCCGGGTGCGATCGATCGACGGCGGGGTCCGTTTCCGCGCCGCCCACGGGGTCGGTGAGGTCCGGGTCGGGCTCGTGTCGGGGGACGGTGGACCGGTCGCCGTCCTGAGGCGCTGGGCGGAATCTCATGAGGGCTCGGTTGTCCTCGAGCGAGCGGCGGATGGGTGGACGCTGGACCCGTGGGGCGCTCCCCCCGGATCGGTGGACCTCCAGGCGAAGGTCAAGGCCGCGTTCGATCCGGCCGGCGTCGTCAATCCCGGCCGTCTCCCCGGGGGGATCTGATGTCGTGGGTCACCACGGACGCCCCGACGAGGGCGGAGCTCGACGCCTGCGTCACCTGCGGGCTGTGCCTCCCCCACTGCCCGACGTTCCGGCTCACTGGGGACGAGACGGCGTCACCGCGGGGCCGTCTCACCGCGATGGCGGCGGTCGCCGAAGGCCTGGCACCGCTCGATGCGACCTTCGAGGAGATCATGGGATTCTGCCTCCAGTGCCGAGCATGCGAGGCCGCCTGCCCGAGTCTCGTCCCGTTCGGAAGGGCGATGGAGGGGGCGCGTGCCGAGCTCACTGCGCAGCGTCCGTCCCGCGTCAGGACGGTGCGCCACTGGGTTCTCGGTCGTGCCCTCGCGATGCGCCGGGTCGTCGCGGTAGCGACGTTCGCCGTGGCGATCGCGCAGCGGCTGCGTCTCGACCGGGTGGGTGCGGGCCCTCTCGCGCGCTTGCGTGGTCTTCGCCGGCTCCCCATCCCGCCGCGCCCCACCGTCGGCCGGCGCTTCCCCACTGCGGCATCGCGTCGGGGCACGGCGGCGCTGCTCGCCGGCTGCGTCATGGACCCGTGGTTCTCCGACGTCCACACCGCCACCGTCGGTGTGCTCACCCGTGCCGGCTACGACGTCGTCGTGCCGTCGGCGCAGACCTGCTGCGGTGCCCTCGCCGCCCACGACGGGGCCGCCGCCGCGGCGAAGGCCCTCGCCGCCCGCAACGTGGCCGCCTTTGCCGCTTCCGATCTTGTCGTCGTCGACGCCGCTGGATGTAGCGCCCACATGAAGGAATACGGCGCCTGGGCCGACGAGGGTGCCGCGGTGGCGGCGAGGGTGCGGGACGTCACCGAGTTGACGGCGGAGCTCGTCGCGGCCGGGGCGCTGCCGTCCATCCCTGGCGACGGCGAGCGGGTGGCCGTCCAGGACCCGTGCCATCTCCGTCATGCGCAGCGGATCACGGCCGCTCCGCGAGCGCTCGTCCGGGCTGCGGGTTACACACCCGTGGAGATCGACCCCGCCGCCATGTGCTGCGGAGCCGCCGGCGTGTACACGGTGCTACGCCCGGACACGTCGCGGGAGCTCGGTGTCAGGAAGGCGGCTCAGGTGCGCGATGCCGGCGTCGAGGTCGTCGTTTCGGCGAACCCGGGATGCGAGATGCAACTGCGAGGCTTGCTCGGAGCCAGTCACCGCGTTCTGCATCCCGTCGAGCTGTACTGGCACGCGCTCGAACAAGAGAAGGAACGGTCGTGACGATCGAGCAGCCCGGTGCGGGCAGGGCACTCCCGGCGCGCAGGTGGTCGACCTCACGCTGCTGTGCCCCACTGCGAACGCGTCATCGTCGGCGTCGAGTACCGCCGGATCGGGCTGCCCTTCGGCAAGGCGTACCTCGTGGCATGTCCGAGCTGGCGCAAGGTGCTCGGTGTGACGCACCGGAAGGGCTTCTGGATGGGTTGATGCCCGCGATGCCGGGTCACAGGCCCTTCGCATACACGCTGATGCGGTCGAGTTCGTAGCCGGCTCCGGAGAACGCGTCGCGCAGCCATGCCGTGGCCGGCACCATGGCCTGGACGCGGGCGGCGCCCTCGTTGTCGGCGAGGTCGACGAGCGCCCTGGCCAGATCGGCCGCACCGCTCGGGGACGTGTCGCACCAGCCGGCCTCGAGCACGTCACCGTTCGTGGCAGCCATGGCCCGGTCGGCGCCGCCTTCCCACAGCGCGTGGTGGCCGGCGGCGGCGGTGAGGTCGTCGTATGTCAGCCTCCGCCAGGTCCACCCGATCGCGAACAGTCCCCTGACCTCTCTGCAGAGCTGGGATGTGGACCAGGAGACGTAGGCGGGCTCCGCTTCGGTGGTGTGGGCGGGGCGGAGGCGGATCCGCGACCTCGCCCTCCGTCCGCCGTTGCCCCCCCGGTCGGCGGGGACCTCGCCGGTGGTGCGGTGAGCTCGGGCGAACGACGCCACCCGCCGCAGCCCGACGGCCTCGACCTGAGCACGGGCGGCATCGTTCCAGTCCTCGACGGCGAGTCGGGCCACGAGGCCGCCCCGCTGTCGCACCCACCCAAGCAGCGAGTTGCCGACGACGGTGCCGATGCCGCGGCGCCGCCAGGCCGGGTGGACACGGGTGCCCTGGAGCCACGCCTCGGTCGGTGACAGCAGCGTCGCTCTGGCGATGGCGACCGCAACGTCGTCGTCGTCGACGGCGACGTGCACGGCGCCCATGTCGTCCGCGAGCCAGTCGTCGAACGCGTCGAGGACGTAGTCCCCCCACTCGAACGTGTCGGTGGCGAAAGCGGCGAGCCCTCTCCGGTCCTCCGGTCGCGCCTCCCTGACGTGCACGCTCATCTGGCGCGAGCCTACCGGTGGGGATCAGCCCCCGATCGTGCCCACCCAGACGCTCGGTCCCGACGCCCCGCCGAACTCGGGCATCTCCTGGAACCCGGTCAACACGATCGTGCTGGACGAGTAGGCGGCGCCCGACGGGTAGAACCCGGTCGCGAGCTCGTCGAGTTCGATCCGGGTCCAGTCGAGTCCGTCTGTGGTGACGAGGAGGAACCGGTTCGGCTCGCCGGCGAAGCCACGACCCTCGAACTCGGCGGAGCGAAACTCGAGCTCCCACGCCAAGTCGATCTCCTCCTGGGCCACGGTGGCGACCACGTCACCCGTTTCCGGATCCACGAGCACGATGTCGGGGCCGTCGTACTCCAGCTCGTCGGCGGTGACCGACAGGATTGGCGTACCGTCGTCGCCCGTCAGGGTGTAGAGACCGTTCGACGTGACCTCGAGGGTCCCGGCGTCGAGGGTCACGACGGCCGGGCCGACCGCCTGCTGGCCGGGGCCGTCGTCGCCGACGACCACGACGGCGCCGGTGGACGGCATCGTCGACCAGAGATTGCCGGCGAGGTCCGGGTCCTCGATGCGATCCCAGGTCGCGCCGTCCGTCGAAACCCAGCCCGCGTTGCCGCCGTCGTTGGACGCGCCGACCACGATGAGCCTGCTGCCGATGGCGGCGACGCCGGAAGCGTTGGCGAGACCGGCGAGATTCGCCGGCTCCCACTTGCCGTCGAGTGGGCCAGTCCAGATCGTCGCTCCGAACTCACCCCAAACCAACGCCGCGGCGGCGTCGTCGGTGATGGCGACGTTGCCGATGCCGCCGAAGAAGTTGCCGACCTCGAGGGCTCTCATCGTCCACTCGAGGCCGTCGGGGGACGTCCACAGGACCGGTCTCCCGCCGCTCATGAGCTGGACGAGAGCGGGGTCGATCTCGAGTTCGTCCCACGCCGCCCGGTAGGTCACGCGCCCCTGGCCGTCGTAGACCTCGATGCCTCGCGGAGAGGTCCCCCAGCCGTTGCGGGCGGTGACGTCTTCGGGCAGCGCTGCCTCGATGAGCGGCTGGAGATCCATCTCGGCGCTCTGGTTGCCGAACAAGGCGATGCCGGACGACGTCGATGTGACGGCGTTGATCCACGTGTAGAGGTCGACGTTGAGCCCGGCGATGTCGGCCGTGGTCTCGACGGGGATGTCGGCGCGCGACCACGACGAGCCATCGTCGGAGATCCACACGAGCGGCCGGTCCCGCCCGTTGCGCTCGTCGAAACCGCTCCCGACGGCCACGTAGGTGTCGCCGACGGCCTGGATCTGGTGGACCCAGGTGTTCTGCCCGGCAGCCAGCTCACCGAAGGTGACCCATTCGGCGCCGTCGTCAGACTGCAGGAGCTGCATCCTGGGTTGGGGGCCGGAGTAGTCCTGGGCGACGACGATGAAACCGCTCGGACCGTGAGCCACCGAGGACGTATCGCCTTGCCGGATGGGGAGCGCGACCTGGGTCCACTCGATATCGGCGCTGTCGAGCTCGACGAGATCCGGTGCCACGGTGGTGCCCGCAGCGCCGGTGCCGCCGGCGGCGACCGACTCGCCCCCGGGCCCGTCCGAGCCGAGGCTCCCGATGAGGACGATGCCACCTCCGACGACGCCGAGGGTGAGGGTCAGCGCCCCGATCGCAGCCCCGATCCGGCGGCCGACGCTCTCGGCGCGGACGGCCTCGAACCGGGACAGCGGCTCGGCGTATCCCGAGGCGTCGGCAGAGAGCGCGGCCGCGATGTCTTCCGGCGCAGCGCCTGCCGCGGCGGCGAGAGCCTCCTCGGTCGCAGCGATCCGCGCCGAAACCGCGGCCGGTTCGACCCCGAGGGCCGCCGCGGTCTCGTCGAGGCCCCAGCCGAGGTAACTCGTCGCCACCAGCGCCGCCCGGTCCTCGATTTCGAGGTCGGCGATAGCCTGCGCCACGGCCGTTTCTCGAGTCCCGAGCTCGGGTCCGGGGAGCCGGAAGCCGCGCATGGCGTCGCCGCCGGCGCGCCTCCGTGCCCACCGCAAGGCACGTGCCAGCACTTGGGCCTGTGGGCTCCGGGCCCGGCGGCGGGGCAGGAGCTGCTGGTGCCAGCTGCGATAGCCGCGGTCGATCGCCTCCGTCGCGATGTCCCGGTTCCGCGTGATGATGACGAGGGCGCGGTACAGCTCCTCGCGGGTGTCGCGATACAAGTGCTCGAGGGTGACTCGAGCCTCGTCCCCGTCAACGGTCATGTGTCCACTCCGGCGTGTCCGACCTCAACCATCAGACGTCTGCGTCCGGCGGCGAGTTCCCCGGCTCAGTATGCCGCAAGCTCGGCTGCCCGCTCGACGATCCCTTCGACCGACGGCATGACGGCCCGTTCGAGCTGCGCCGCATACGGGAACGCCGGCACCTCCGGGCTCGCGTAGCGCTGGACCGGGGCGTCGAGCCAGTCGAACGCCTTCGCGCCGATCTGGGCGGCGACCTCGGCACCGAACCCGAGAAACTCGTTGTCCTCGTGGACGATGAGTACCTTGCCGTTGGCCTTCACCGCCGCTCCGATCGACGGCCAGTCGAGGGGACGCAGCGAGCGGAGGTCGAGCACTCCCGCGTCGATCCCGTCGGCGCGGAGGCGATCCGATGCCTCCACGGCCATGTGGGCCATGGCGCCGTAGGCGATGATCGTGAGGTCGTCACCGGTGCGTCGCACAGCGGCGCTTCCCAACGGCACCCGATGCTGCCCCGCCGGATACGGCCCGCGGGCGACGCGATAGAGCTTCTTCGGCTCGAGGAACATCACGGGATCGGGGTCCTCGACGGCGCTCCACAGCAGCCCCTTGACGTCGGCGGGTGTCGAGGGGACGACGACCTTGAGACCGGGGACGTGGGCGTAGAAGGCCTCGATCGACTGGCTGTGATACATCGCACCGCGGATTCCACCCCCGTATGGGACGCGCACGACGATCGGGCAGATCCAGCGACCGTTCGAGCGGTAGTGGATCCGCGCCGCCTCCGAGACGAGCTGGTCGAACGCGGGATGGATGAAGTCGGCGAACTGGATCTCGGGGATCGGTCTGCCCCCGGCGGCGGCGATGCCCACGGCGACGCCGACGATGAGCGACTCGGCGAGCGGCGAGTTGAAGGAGCGGTGGTCGCCGAATGCGTCGGTGAGGCCCACCGTCGCCTTGAACACTCCGCCCTTGGGATCGGCGACGTCCTCGCCGAACACGCACGCTTCGGGATAGGCGGCAAGGATCTCGTGAAGGGTTCGGTTGACGGCGGTGATGATGTTGAGGTCTTCGCCTGCGGGCTCCGGCTCCACGTCGACGGCGGGCGTTCCGGGAGAGATCGGTGCTGCGTAGACCTTGGTCGTGGCGTCCGTGGGGTCTTCGGCGCCTTCGGCATCATCGACGGCGTCGGCGATCTCCCGGTCCACCTCGGCCTCGATTCTCGTCTCGTCGGTCTCACCGAGGAGCCTGGACTCGACGAGGTACTGGCGCAGCACGGTGATCGGGTCTTTGCGCCTCCACAGCTCCACCTCCTCGGCCGAGCGGTAGAGCTTGTCGTCGTCGTCGGATGTGTGCGCGTAGTAGCGGTACGTCTTGGCCTCGACGAGGGTCGGGCCGAGGCCGCCGCGGGCACGCTCCACAGCGGCGTGGACGACCCCGTATACCGCGAGCACATCGTTGCCGTCGACCTCGACGCCGGTGATTCCGTACCCGGCGGCTCGCGCCGCGACGGAGCCGGCGACTTCCTGGTCGAGGGGGACCGAGATGGCGTAGAGGTTGTTCTCGACGAGGAAGATGAGCGGGAGGCGGTGGATCCCGGCGAAGTTCATGGCCTCGTGCCAGTCACCCTCCGACGTCGCCCCTTCCCCCGAGGTCACGATGACGACGCCCGGGCTGCCCTCTGCGTTGAGCTGATAGGCGACCCCGCAGGCGTGGGGGAACTGGGTGGCGATGACGGACGAGTGGGTGAAGATGTTGAGGTCGGGCTCGGACCAGTGGTTCGGCATCTGCCTGCCGCCCGACGCCGGATCGGCGGCCTTCGAGAACACTCCGAGGAAGATGTCCTTCGCCGGGACGCCCATCGCGAGGTTGAAGGCGATGTCCCGGTAGTAGGGGAGCGACCAGTCGACGGAGGGGTCGAGAGCGGCGGCGGCACCGACCTGGGTCGCTTCGTGGCCGGAGACGGAGACGACGAACGGGACGCGCCCCTGCCGGTTGAGGGCCCACATGCGGTCGTCGAGACGGCGCGCCAGCAACATGAGCCGGTACATCTCGATGACCTGCTCGTCGTCGAGTCCCAGTGCCTTGTGATCTCTTGCGTTGTCGAGTTCGAGCATGTGCCGGATGCACCTCCTACCGTTGAGAGCCTTGGGAGCGTCGCCAGCGGCGCAGCTCGCCGATGTCGGCGATCCGTGACTCGGCGAGTCGAACCGCGGCCTCGTGCGGCGTGATGCCTTCGCCGTCGGCGGTTTCGAGAACCGCGTTGATCGTCTCGTGGATCCTGTCGATGGCGGTCGCGGCCCGCTTCCAGTCGTAGCCGCCGATCTCCTCGGAGACGTTGATGACACCGCCGGCGTTGACGACGAAATCCGGCGCGTACACGATGCCCCGTTCGCGGAGGGCGATCGCGTCCCTCCCGCTGGCAAGCTGGTTGTTCGCCGCACCCACGATCGCCCGGCAGCGGAGGCGCGGGATCGTGACCGCGGTGATGGCTCCACCCATCGCACATGGAGCGAGGATGTCGCACTCGACGTCGAAGATGCCGTCGACGTCGACGACCTCGGAGCCGTGGGCTCGTCTCACCTCGTCGAGCCGGTCTTCGTCGACATCGGTGACGACGGTGCGCGCCCCGGCTTTGGTGAGACGCTCGACGAGGTTCGCGCCGACCTTGCCGACCCCCTGGACAGCGACGGTCCTGCCAGAGAGATCATCCGATCCGAACACCCGCTCCGCCACGGCGTGCATCGCGGCGAGGACGCCCCTCGCCGTCGCCGGGGACGGGTCGCCGGAGCCGCCGTCGGCCTCGGGCACGCCGGTCACCCAGGACGTCTCACGTGAGATGATCTCCATGTCGTCCGCCGTCGTTCCGACGTCCTCGGCTGTGATGTACCGGCCGCCGAGGGAGTCGACGACGCGGCCGTAGGCGCGAAGCAGCCGTTCGCTCTTGATGGCTCGGGGATCGCCGATGATGACGGCCTTGCCGCCGCCGAGGTCGAGTCCGGCTGCGGACGCTTTGAGGGACATCGCCCTGGAGAGCCGAAGCACGTCGGCCAGCGCGTCATCCTCGTGCCGGTACGCAAAAAAGCGGGTCCCGCCGAGAGCGGGACCGAGTGCGGTGGAGTGGATGGCGATGATGGTCTTGAGCCCTGAGACGGGATCGTTGCCGAACAGCACCTCCTCGTGCGTTCCGGCACCTATCGCCTCGAATACTCCCAAGAGGGGCCTCCTTTTCCGGGAGCATGGCCCGGGCGACACGCGTCCCGAGTGCCACGTCCGATTCTAGTTGAGCTGTCGGTATCGCACCCCGGAAGGTTTGTTGGGCGCATTCGCCACCGGCACCTAGCATCGTCGGCGATGATCCACACGGCGTACCTACGGGTGTACCTGCCCCGGGAGCGGGCAGGTGACTGGCGCTCCCACGACTCGCCGCACGCCGCGCCGAAGGTCGTCCGCGTCGACGACCGGTTCCTGTGGCAGGAGCCGATCGGCGACGACGCGTTCTCGACGGTGTGGAACGAGAAGACGTACATGTGTCCCCGCTTCCCCCGGCTGCGGATGCTCGAAGGCGTCATCGCCTTCAGCGAGACCTTCCCCGCCCCGGCGCTCGTGCCGGAGCGAGCCGTCAAGAGCGCAGCCAACGAGCTCGCGCGTCTACGCAGCAGCGCACCGTGGGCGCGGTCGCACATTCTCTCCTCTCCGTGGCACGTCCCGCTGCGCTGGTTCGCCGCATTCGAGCCGGGCTGGCGAGAGATCTACGAGGCCCCGTTCGGTCTCAGCATCCGGTATCGAGGTTACGTCGGTGAGGGACGATCCCGGGTGGGGAGGGCGGTGACCGTGCTCGAGGAGGCGGGCTTCGACGAGAGCGTCGTGCGGCAGGTGCGCGATCTCGAGCGATGGCTCTCGGAGTTCAGCCGCGACGGGATGCTCGAGCTCGACTACGCCCGGGTGGCTCAGCTCTTCAGCGGCGGCGACCTCGTCCTCGACGAATCCGGTGCCGAGGTGAACGCGAGCCTCGACGCCCTGTCGACCTCGGACTACGAGCAGGCCGGGGTGAAGTATGCCCAGGTGGCGACGAGGTGGGCCCCCGTCCAGGCGCTCACCTACGTCAACTGAGGCGGCGCCGCGCTCACGACCTCTCGACCCTGATGCTCGTCCCGTCGGAGGCCGCGTCGGGATCGTAAGCCGCAGGTGAGGAGCAGGCCACGTCGACCACGACGTAGCGCTGTCGGCCCGGAGCGGTCACGCGATCGTCGACGCCGTGGGTACCGTTCATGTCCCCTGGGGAGGGACGGATGCGAGACGCGATGCTCGGTGTCGATCCGACGAAGCCGGTGTCCCCTCGCGCCCGGCATGGTCGGGTCAGGGGCGGCGGACCGTGAGCAGCAGGCAACCCGGCGACGACGCCGGTCGGCGCTGGTCGGTGGTCGCCGTCCTCGCCGTCGCCGTGGCGGTCGTGGCGACGGCCGTCGTCGTCTCCTCGCGCCGGACCGAGCCGGCGACGGCTCCGTCGCCGGGTACGGAGGCGCCGTCGGCGCCCCGTGGGCCCCGGGAGACGGCGGAGGCGTTCCTGACGGCGTGGGCGGCGCAGGCCTGGGACGAACTCGATGCGCTCAGCGACGGCGACGAGGCCGTTGCCGTCCTCTCCGGCTGGTGGCGCGATCTCGGCGTCGAGGCGGTGACGTTCACGGCGCGCGACGTCCGCACCGGAGACACCGGGGCAGAGGTCGACTTCGGTGCCGAGGTGCGCCTCGCCGGAGCACCGGTGTGGGCATTCGGGTCGACGATGCGCCTCATCGACGGGGGCGACGCCTGGGTGGTGGAGTGGAGTCTCGCGATCGTGCACCCCGAGCTCCAGGCGGGTGAGCACCTCGACGCGAGGCAGGTCTGGTCTCCCCGTGCGCCGATCACGAGTTTCGACGGTCGGCCACTCGTCGCGGCCGTGCCCGACGTCGTCGTCGGCGTCATCCCCGGCAGGGTCCTGTCGCCCCAGGGGGTGGCCGTCGCGATCGCGGAGAGCACGGGAGCCGACCCGGAAGTCGTCACCTCCCTGCTCGAGCGGACGGACCTGAACCTCGATTGGTTCTATCCCATCACCACCGTGGCTCGACACCGCTACCCCGAGGTTCGCCCGGCGCTGTACCCCGTACCCGGTGTCGCCTTCCGGCTCGAGCCGCAACGGGGGCCGATCGAGGAGCCCTTCGCCGACGCCCTGCTGGGCCGGACTGGACCGATCACGGCGGAGCTCCTCGACGAGCTGGGCGCGCCATACGAGGCCGATTCCGTGGTGGGGAGATCGGGTCTCGAGGCCGCATATGAGGGCACCCTCGCCGGCGATCCGGTGGTCGAGATCGTCAGAGTGGATGCGTCCGGAGCCGTGTCCGGCGTCGTCGTGGTCCTGGAGTCCACCGTACCGGAGCCGCTTCGGACGACGCTGAGCATCGACGCGCAGCGGGCCGCCGAGGAAGCGCTCGCAGCCAGTCAGCTGCCGGCGGCCCTCGTCGCCATCGATGTCGCCTCCGGGCAGGTGCGAGCGGCGGCGAGCACGCCCGCAGACGGGTTCAACCGTGCCGCCAGCGGACTGTACGCACCGGGGTCGACGTTCAAGATCGTCGTCGCGACCGCGTTGGTCGAGCGCGGCATGACCGTCGACGACGTCGTGGGCTGTCCCGCGGTGACGACCGTGTCGGGCCGCGAGTTCCGCAATGCAGCGCGGCTGCCGGCGTCGTTGACCCTCGAGGAGGCCTTCGTGCGATCGTGCAACACGGCCTTCATCGAGCTGGCGCAGACGCTCGACCCGGGGGTCCTCGACGAAACAGCGGGGCGGTACGGCTTCGACGTCGAGTACGACCCCGGTATCGCCGCCGCCGGCGGTTCCTTCCCGGAGCCGCAATCCGAAGTGGAGGCGGCGGCCGCGGCCATCGGCCAGGGCAGGGTCCTGGCGAGCCCCCTGCACATGGCGTCGGTTGCGGCCGCGGTCGCGTCAGGATCGTGGCGGTCGCCGACGCTCGTGTCCGGTCTCCCGTTCGAGGTGAGCTCGTTCGACCCGAGCGCCGTCGACGCGGTGCGGACGATGATGACCGGTGTCGTCCAGCGAGGCACGGGGCGGGCGGCTGCGGTCGAGGGGCTCGACGTCGCCGGCAAGACGGGGACGGCTCAGGTGGGTGAGGGCGACACCGCCTCGACGACGGCGTGGTTCGTCGGATACGCGGGTGAGCTCGCGTTCGCCGTGGTCGTCGAGGGCGGCGAATCCGGCGGCGGCGCCGCGGCACCGCTCGCGGCCAGCTTCCTCGCCGGCCTCGACCGAACGGCGGCGGGGGGCGGTGTGTGTGTCGATGCCGCCACGGGTTGGCCCACGTTCGGCGGCAATCCGCAGCGCACCGGGTGCTCCATTGCGGTGGCGGTCACCGAGCCCCGGATCCGCTGGTCGACCGACGTCGGCATCCAGGCTTGGCTCAACGGTCCCATCGTCGTCGGCAACACCATCGTCGTCGGCACGGCCGGCGACGTGCGCACCGCACCGGACGCACGGGACGGCGTCGTCGCGCTGGATCTGCGCTCCGGGGAGGAGGTGTGGCGGTTTGGCACCGGCAACGACGTGAACGGGGTCGCCTCGGACGGCGAGGTCGTCGTCGCCACCGGCGATGAAGGTGCCGTGTGGGCACTCGACCTCGAGACGGGCGAGGAGGTGTGGGCGGCAACGTACGAGGTGCCGGTATTTACGAACCCGCTCTTCGTCGACGACATCGTCGTCGTCGGCGACGCCGCGGGCATGGTGCGGGCGCTGTCGGTCACCGACGGCGCCGAGCGATGGTCGGCCAGGCTCGACGGGCCGATCCGGGGTGGGCCGGCCTCGGACGGGGCGCTCGTCTACGCCGCTGGCGAGTTCGGCGAAGTCGGTGCCTTCACGACGTCGGGGTTCCGGATGTGGATCACGCGGGTGAGCCACCCCGGCGTGCCGGCGGGTGCCCGGGTCACGGTTCTCGCCGCCCCGACCGTCGTGGACGACCTCGTGGTCGTCTCGATCCGCTCCGATGCAGGGCTCGAGGGCCCGGCCCTCGTCGCCCTCGACAAGTTCGTGGGTGCGATCCGCTGGCAGGGGGCCGATCCGGCCGGGACGGGATCCCTCCGGGGAAGCGTCCGGGTGTCGGCGGCACTCGGTGGCTCCGACCTCGTCTTCTCGAGCTCGCCGGCCAAGGGTCTCGCGGCCGTCGACGCCGGCAACGGGTCGGTGGAGTGGGCGACCGGGCTCGGCGTCGAGTGCGAGGCGCAGGTCTCGTCGCCCGTCGTCGCCGGGGACCTCGTATATCTTGCTCGGATGGAGGGCTCACTCCATGCGGTGTCTGTCGCGTCGGGAGAGGAGTTGTGGAACGTCGCGCTGACGATCCCTGGAGAGAGGTCCCTCGGCTCCGGCTGCACCCTCGAGGGTGCGTTCGCCCCCGGCGCCGCCATTCAGGCAACGCCGGCGGTGGCAGCCGACGGCACGATCGTCGTCGGCTCGATGAGCGGAATTCTCTACGCGATCGGCGGCGGATGAGACGGCGCGCTCACCGGCGCGTCTTGCGCCGCCGTGACCCCCCGGTCGGATCGGTAGCCAGGGCTACACGTAGAGCTTCCCCCACCCACCGATGTGGAACGTCACCTCGGGCTCGGAGACGACGCCTGCCTCCTTCATCGCCGCCTTGAGCTCGGCTGAGCCGAGGAGGTCCCGCAGCGCGTCGAACGACTCGGCCTGGTGGTAGACGACGACGAGGGACGGATCGTCCATCGACGCGTTCGCCGCATGGCCGATGATGCCGCTCGAACGCTGCAGCTCGTCGGCGCCGTCGTAGCCGGCCAGCCACGCATCGAGATCCTCGACGTGGTGGGTGATGACCATCGCCGGCAGCTCGCGGTCCCAGACCACGTTCTCGCGCAGCGGCCTCACCCACGTGAACTCCGGGGCGCCGGCGACTCCGGCCTCGGCCATCAGGGCCTTCACGTCGTCCGAGGTCACGTATGCCCTTGCCCGTTCGAGATCGCCGATGGCGAGGTACACGGCCAGGCTGTTCGGGTCGTCCTCGGCCCGGTTGACGTGGTGGCCGACGTAGCCGTTGTCGATGCGGCTCTGCTCGTTGGCATCGAACACGGCCTTCCAGGTGTCGAAGTCCGCCACCGGGTAGCTGATGAGCAGCGCGGCCTGGGGCAGCTGTGCGGGATCGGTCATGAGAGCCTCCTCTGTCGGCGAAGCGGGCTTTGGTACGTCGGGTGCCGCCTCGCCCCGCCGACCAACCTAGCTCGCCGATTCCGCCGTTGCCCGGACGCGTCCCTGCCGGCGGGGGATCGGGTGTGACGGCATTGGGTGGCGTGTCCCGTAGCCGGTGGTCAGGGGCGGGGTCGAACCGCCGACCTCTGGTTTTTCAGACCAGCGCTCTACCAACTGAGCTACCTGACCGCGACCGAGATCGGGGCGAACCGGCCCCGGACGGGTGGCGTCGCCCGGGCTCGAGAGCCCGGGCGGTGGCGGGAGCGACGGGATTTGAACCCGCGACCTCCGGCTTGACAGGCCGGCGTGAACTCCAGACTTCACCACGCCCCCGTGGCGTGCCCCCAAGGGAATTCGAATCCCTGTTGCCGCCTTGAAAGGGCGGAGTCCTAGACCGCTGGACGATGGGGGCTCGTGAGTGCCGGGGGATGTTACTCCCCTCCATCTTCCCCGCTCCGGGACCGGCGCCGCCAGTATAGAAGGGCTCCGGTCGGCCCCAGCAGCGGGCAGATCGAGGCCCCGGCCGCTCACACGCCCGACCACGCCACCCAGCTGCCGTCGGCGACCTTGCGAGGCGGCGATCCGTCGACCCGCTGCACCCACACGCCGCGCTCGCCGTCGATCTCGCCGACGAACGCAAACGAGTCCGAGCCCGGGCTCCACAGCCGCAGCGACTGCGCGTACTGGGTGAAGAACGGCAGGACGTCCCGAAGGAACGCCACGCCGGGCACGAAGGAGCCGAGCGACGTCGTGGCGCGGCCATCCCACACGAGCCACTCGAGACGATCCCCCGCCTCGGTCGGCACCAACACGAGGAGGGAGGTGCCGTCGGGGCTCCAGAAGAACCCGAGTGCGGGCTCGCTTGCGATCACGTCGATCTCTGCGGATGCGACGTCGAGAACGGCGACGACCCCCGGGGGAACGCCGGGAATGGTCTGCACCCGCACGCTCACCCCGGCCGGGTCTACCACGATGGACTGAATCGCGATCCGTGACCCGTCGGGGCTCGCCACGAAGGTCACCGGACCGGGCACCGTGGCCAGCGCGGCCGACGCCCCCGCGACCTCTCGCAGCGTCACCGTGGCGCCGTCGAGGTGGAGAATCCCGGCGGGTGTCCACTGCGGTGCCTGGTATCCCTCGGCGGTACTCCCGAGCGATGTCCTCCCCCCGGCGGTGTCGAGGACCGAGAAGCCGGTCGCGCCGATGTGGGCCGCAACGCTCGAGGCGTCGGGACTCCAGGAGAAGTAGAAGGGGGCGCCGCCGGCGACGACGTCGGCGGTGCCGGCAGCGACGTCGACGAGCCCGAAGTCGAGCGCGCCGGCCGGCGAGTTGTGAAGCATCGCCACCCGTCGCGAGTCGGGTGACCAGAACAGGTAGAACGGTAGGGCCGTCGTCGGGATCGTGGTGCGGGAGGAGCCGGCGGCGTCTGTTGTGACGAGCGCGAACCCGCCGGCGCGGCCCTCGCCCCAGGCGACGCTGCCTCCGTCCGGAGACCATTGCGGCTGGAAGTAGAACGTGCCGTCGCCGGCGTCGTCGGTGACGCCGACGATGTCGGTGCCGTCGGGGGCCATCGTGACCACGTTCCCGGTGTCGTCGATGACGATGAGCCGGTCGACGGGATCCGCCGGGGCGGGAGCCGGGGCCGCGGTGGCGGCGGTCGAGGGGGCCGGGGCCGTCGACGCAGGAACGGCCGGCTCTTCAGTGGACGTCGAGGTGCACGCGGCGGTGACGGCGACGAGGGCCGCGACGAATCGGAGATGCCGCCGGTGCATGCGAGGGGAGGGTACCCGCGGCGCCGGGCCAGCCTTCCCGCTCCTCGGCTCCGGGCCCGATGACGCTGCGGGCGCACCGTCCCAGGCCCATGACGGCGCTTCCGACCTCCATGGTCACGCCGGCCGACGTGCCGGGGACGTGAGGGCGAGGTACGGCACGGCAGTAGATTCGCCGCCATGGGCCGGCCGCTGCTGCACCCCCTCATGGACCCGATCCGCATCGACCGAGACGGGCCCGAAGGCGTCGTTCTCCTCCACGGCTGGACCGGATCCCCGGCGCATCTGCGGATGCTCGCCTCCGCCCTCGCCGATGCCGGGCACACGGTCCGGGCGCCGCTGCTCCCCGGCCACGGCACCGACCCCGCCGACATGCTGGCGACGTCGTGGCGCGACTGGGTGGGCGCCGCCGTCGAGGCGGCGATGGAGGTGGCGGCGTCGGGGGCGAGGCTTCACATCGCCGGTCTGTCGATGGGCGGCGTCATCGGGCTGCTCATCGCCCCGGTGCTCGGCGCCGCCACCCTCACGACGATCAACGCCCCGATGAAGGTGTACGACCGGCTGGCGCCCTACTCCTGGCTGATCCGCGGCTCGCGCAGGATGCGTCCCGACGAGCCGCGCTCCGCGCCGGACGACGAGGCCGCCGCGTTCCATCTCCAGTACGACCGGTCGCCGCTCGGAGCCGCCGCGGATCTCTTCGATCTCGTCAGGGCGGCCCGGGCCAACCTGGGACGCGTGACATGCCCGACCCTCGTCATCCAGTCGAGGGCGGACGAGACGGTCCGCCCCGACAGCGCAGTGATCATCCACGACGGGATCTCGTCGGCATCGAAGCGGATCGTCTGGCTGCGCCACGCCCGCCATGTCGCCCTCGTCGACCCGGAGCGCACCGTCGTCCACGCCGAGATCCTCGCCCTCATCGCCGCCGCGTCCTGACGTGCGGCCACCGCCCGCCGCCGCGTACGATGAAGCCCACCGGACCCAGCCGAGGAGGAGCCGCACCGTGGCGGAGACGCAACAGGCCATCGAGAACCTGCTGAGTGAGACTCGTGTGTTCCCGCCGTCGGAGGAATTCGTAGCTGGAGCGAACGCCACGGCGTCGATCTACGAAGAGGCCGAAGCCGACTGGCTCGGCTTCTGGAGAGACCAGGCGCTGGAGCGGATCACCTGGTTCGAAGAGCCGACTGAGATCCTCGACGATTCCAACGCGCCGTTCTACAAGTGGTTCTCGGACGGACGGCTCAACCTCGCCTACAACTGCCTCGACCGCCATCTCGACACCGACGGCGACAAGGTCGCGTACCACTGGGTCGGTGAGCCCGGGGACACCCGAACCATCACCTATCGCGAGTTGCACGCCGAGGTCGGCCGGTTCGCCAACGCCCTGAAGTCCCTGGGGGTGGCGCGGGGGGACCGGGTCGCCATCTACCTCGGGATGATCCCCGAGCTCCCGGTGGCGATGCTGGCGTGCGCCAGGATCGGGGCGGTCCACTCGGTCGTGTTCGGGGGCTTCTCCTCGGATTCGCTCGCCGACCGTATCCAAGACGCCGATGCCAGGCTCCTCATCACGTCGGACGGCGCATGGCGGCGCGGCTCGGTGGTGTCGCTGAAGGCGAACGCCGACAGCGCCGTGGCCCGGTGTCCCTCCATCGAGCACGTCGTCGTCGTGCGGCGGACCGAGAACGAGGTCGCGATGGAGGAGGGGCGCGACCTGTGGTATCAGGACGTCGTCGCGGGTCGGCCGGAGGACTGTCCGGCCGAGTCGATGAACGCCGAGGACCTCCTCTACATCCTCTACACGTCGGGGACCACCGGCACGCCCAAGGGCATCGTCCACACCCAGGGCGGCTACCTGACGGGCGCGATGACGACACACCACTACGTGTTCGACATCAAGCCGGACGACGTCTACTGGTGCGCGGCGGACATCGGTTGGGTCACCGGCCACACCTACATCGTCTACGGCCCCCTCGCCAACGGCACCACCGGCGTCATGTACGAGGGTGCGCCCAACTTTCCCGACAACGACCGGCTCTGGCAGATCATCGAGGACTACGGGGTCACCGTGTTCTACACCGCCCCCACCGCCATCCGGGCCTTCATGAAGTGGGGCGACCGCTACCCCGATGCCCACGACCTCTCCTCGATTCGGCTCCTCGGAACCGTCGGCGAGCCGATCAACCCGGAGGCGTGGATCTGGTACCACGAGCACATCGGCGGTGGCGCCGCCCCCATCGTGGACACGTGGTGGCAGACCGAGACCGGGTCGATCATGATCACGCCCCTTCCCGGCGCCGTCGTCACGAAACCGGGGTCGGCCACCCGGCCCTTCCCCGGGATCACCGCCGACGTCGTCGACGAGGACGGCAACTCCGTGCCGCTCGGTGGCGGCGGCTTCCTCACGATCGACAGACCCTGGCCGTCGATGCTGCGCACGATCTACGGGGACGACGCCCGCTACGTCGAGACGTACTGGTCGCGGTTCGAGGGCAGGTACTTCCCCGGCGACGGCTGCAAGCGCGACGAGGACGGCTACTACTGGCTGTTGGGACGGGTCGACGACATCATGCTCGTCGCCGGGCACAACATCTCCACGACCGAGGTGGAGTCGGCGCTCGTTTCTCACCCCGGGGTCGCCGAGGCAGCGGTGGTGGGGCGCACGGACGCCGTGACCGGTCAGGCCGTTGCCGCGTTCGTCACCTTGCGCCAGGGCGTCGAGGGCGACGCCGCCCTCCTCGAAGACCTGAGGGACACCGTTGCGGACAAGATCGGCCCCATCGCGAAGCCGAAGAGCATCGTGTTCACCGACGATCTCCCCAAGACGCGTTCGGGCAAGATCATGCGCCGGCTGCTGCGGGACATCTCCGAGCAGCGCCGGCTCGGGGACGTGACGACCCTCGCCAACGCCGACATCGTCGAGGAGATCGCGGCGAAGGCGTCGACGAGCACCGAGGACTGACCGGGCCCGGGGGCCCCGGGTCACCGGTCCCGGCTGAGCCCCGTCCGAACATCGGGCGCCCCCAGCCTGGCCGCGTCCGCGGTCCGGTCGTCGGGCTTCGTCTGCGACTCCCGCTCGGCGGCGACCCGGGCTTCGTAGTGCTCGAGCTCGCGTCCGACGGCGGCGTCGTCCCAACCGAGGATCGGTGCGAGCAACGGCACCGCAGCCGCGGCGGCCCGCAGGCCTCGGTCGGCGACCTCGATCGAGATCCTCGTCCTCCGGGTCAGGACGTCGTCGAGGTGCAGCGCGCCCTCGTGGGACGCGGCGTAGACGATCTCCGCCTGGAGGTATCCGCCCCCACCGGTGAGCGGCTCGGCGAGGCTGTGCTCGGCGGCGGTGAGGTCGACCAGGTCTCCCGTCGCCGTGCCGTACCGCTGCAGCAGCCGCTCCACGGTCGCCACGGGGAGGCCCGACCGCCCGGACGTGGCGTGGCGTGCGTTCCAAGCGGCGCGGAAACCGTCGGCGCCGAGCAGCGGGGTGGTGTCGGTGGCGCTCGGAGGCGGAGCCGGGGAGAAGTCCCTCGTCGCCCCGTCGACGGCGTCGCGGGCCATGATGCGGTACGTCGTGTACTTGCCGCCGGCGACGGTGACGAGCCCGGGGACCGTCGTCGAGACCGCGTGTTCCCGGCTCAGCCTGCTCGTAGCGTCGGATTCGCCGCTGAGGAGGGGCCGCAACCCGGCGTACGCGCCCTCGATGTCGTCGGGCGTGAGCGGGTCGGAGAGCACGGCGTTGACGTGGGACAGGACGTAACCGATGTCTGTTTCGCTCGCCGCCGGGTGTGCCAGGTCGAGGTTCCAGGGAGTGTCGGTCGTTCCGATGAGCCAGTGCGCTCCCCAGGGAACGAGGAACAGGACGCTGCGCTCGGTGCGGATGATCATGCCGCTCGCCGACGTGATCCGGTCCCTCGGGACGACGATGTGGATCCCCTTCGAGGCCGTCACCCGGAGGTCGCGAGCTCCCGCCATGTCCTGGACGAGCCCGGTCCACACCCCGGTGGCGTTGATGACGGCCCGGGTGCGGATCTCGAGTCGACGTCCGGACTCGAGGCAGACCGCATCGACGCCGGCGATGCGATCCCCCTCCCGGGCGAGCCCCGTGACCCGCACGCTCGTCGCCACGACCGCGCCGAGCCCTGCCGCCGTCCTCGCCACCGTCATCGTGTGCCGGGCGTCGTCGACGAGCCCGTCCCAGTAGCGGATGCCCCCGGCGAGCCGGTCGGGGCGTAGCGCCGGGATGAGGTCGAGCGCGGCGTGCTTGGAGAGGTGGCGATGCCCCGGGAGCGGGTTCGCTCCGGTGCGCGCCAACAGGTCGTAGAGGAGGACGCCGCTGCCCACGTACGCCCGCTCCCAAACTCGATGCTGCAGCGGGTAGAGGAACGACACCGGCCGTACGAGGTGTGGGGCGAGGCGGTCCATCAGCAGGCCGCGCTCCCGCAGCGCCTCCATGACGAGCCGGAAGTTGAGCTGCTCGAGGTATCGCAAGCCGCCGTGGATGAGCTTGGACGACCGGCTCGACGTCCCGGCGGCGAGGTCGCGCTGTTCGACGAGGGCCACCGAGAGGCCCCTCGTCGCGGCATCGAGCACGGCCCCGGCACCGGTGACGCCACCGCCGACGACGACGACGTCGAACGTCTCGTCGGCGAGCCGGTCGAGGGCCCGCCGGCGAGTCTGCGGCCCGAGGCGCGACGTGTCCGTGTTCACCCGGTTCCATCCCGGCCGGTACGTCGCGGCAGCCTAGGGACGGCTCGCACCGGTGCTGCCGGGCGGCGGTAGGCTCGCCTCCGATGGACCGGGAAGCCCTCGTCGTCGCGACCCGTTCCTGGATCGCAGGGGATCCTGACCCGGGGACGCGAGGCGAGCTGGAGACGCTGCTCGCCGCCGGCGCGTTCGAGGAGCTCGCCGAGAGGATGGCCGGCTCGCTTGCCTTCGGGACCGCCGGCCTCCGCGGCCGGGTCGAGGCCGGATCGAGCCGGATGAACCGCGCCGTCGTCATCCGCACGACCCGGGGCATCGTGGACTACCTGCAGGCAACCGGGGCCGGCATCGAGCGCCCCATCGTCGTGGGGAGGGACGCCCGCCTCTCCAGCGAGACGCTCATGCGCGACACCGTCGGGGTGATCGCTGCCGCCGGCCTGCCTGTCCGCTACTTCCCGGGCCCGACCCCCACCCCGCTCGTCGCCTACGCCGCCCGCAAGCTGCGAGCCCGGATGGCGATCATCGTCACCGCCAGCCACAACCCGCCGTGGGACAACGGGTACAAGGTCTACGACGGCAACGGGGTCCAGATCGTGCCTCCCGTCGACGCCGGGATCGCGGCGGCCATCGACGCCGTTGGCGCGGCGAAAGACGTGGCCCGGATCCGCGACCCGTTCGACGGCAGCGCCGATGCGGTCGCCCCGATGCCCGACGACACGTTCTCCGGCTACCTCGACGCCATCGGCGTGCACCGGCACGGGATCACCGACCGGTCGCTCACGGTCGTCCACACGCCCCTCCACGGCGTCGGCGGCCGGTCCGTCATGCAGGCGCTCTCCCGTTACGGCGGTCACCGGGTGATCCCCGTGGCCGAGCAATTCGAGCCCGACGGCCGGTTCCCCACGGTCGCGTTCCCGAACCCGGAGGAGCCGGGCGCCCTCGATCTCGCCCTCAACGCCGCCGTCGAGGAGGACGCCGACGTCGTCATCGCCAACGATCCGGACACCGACCGCCTCGCCGTCGCCGTTCCCGGCGCCGGCGGCTCGTGGCGGGTGCTGTCCGGAAACCAGCTCGGGGTGCTCCTCGCCGAGCACATCCTGGCCGCGACGCCCATCACCGATCCCATCGTGATCGATTCGATCGTCTCGACCCCGATGCTGGAGAGCATCGCCCGCTTCCACGGGGCACGGTTCGCCGCCACCCTCACCGGGTTCAAGTGGATCTGGAACGCGGCGCTCGACCTCGAGGAGGCGGGCGAGGGCACCTTCGTGTTCGGCTTCGAGGAGGCGCTCGGATACTCGGTGACGCCGGTGGTACGAGACAAGGACGGCATCAGCGCCGCCGTCGTCTTTGCCGACCTCGTCGCGGCGGCCCTCGACGAGGGGGTGACAGTGCTCGACCGGCTCGGCGCACTCTACGGCCGTCACGGGCTGTGGGCTTCGGCCCAGCACAGCATCGTCCGCGACGGCACCGGGGGGGCGGCGGAGATCGATGCGGCCGTCGAGCGGGCGGCGTCGGCCCCGCCGGCCGCCCTCGGGGACGACGCCGTCACCGGCATCGAGGACTACCGGTCGGGGAGCGAGCACCGGCCCCGATACCTGGGGGCGGCCAGCCTCGTGCGTCTCGACCTCGCCTCCGGCGGCCGGGTGCTCGTTCGCCCCAGCGGCACGGAGCCGAAGCTGAAGATCTACGCTGATCTCACCGCGAAGCTCGACGCTCCTGATCGGTGGGTCGAGGCGGAGGCTGCGCTCGTCGACCACGCCGGCCGGGCCGCTCGCGAGCTCGCTGGGGCGCTCGGCCTGGGGTGACCGCGGGCCTTCGACTGTCGCGGTCCGCGGCCGTTCGGCATAATGGAGTGCAGCGAGACGGCGAGCCGCGCCGGCGTGACGAGGAGAGATGATGGATCTGGTAGGCCTGTTGGGCGACGAAGCCTCCGACCTGCTGCAGCACGAATCGAAGGGGATCCCCCGCGACGATCTCGCCCTCCCCGGGCCGGATTTCGTCGACCGGGTGTTCGCCCTCAGCGATCGATCGCCGCAGGTGCTGCGGAACCTGCAGGGCCTCTATGCCGGCGGTCGCCTCGGTGGCACCGGCTATGTGTCGATCCTTCCGGTCGACCAGGGGATCGAACACTCCGCTGCCGCGTCATTCGCCCCGAACCCGCGGTACCTCGATCCGCTCAACATCGTCGAGCTGGCCATCGAGGCGGGTTGTAACGCGGTCGCGTCGACCTTCGGCGTCCTCGGTCTCGCCTCGCGACGGTACGCCCACCGGATCCCGTTCATCGTCAAGATCAACCACAACGAGCTGCTCACGTACCCCGAGACGTACGACCAGGTGATGTTCGGGAACGTCGAGCAGGCATTCGACCTGGGAGCAGCCGGCGTCGGCGCCACGGTCTATTTCGGCTCAGAGGAGGCGAACCGGCAGCTGCAGGAGGTGAGCGAGGCTTTTGCCCACGCTCATGAGCTCGGGATGTTCACCGTGTTGTGGTGTTACCTCCGCAACCCGGCGTTCAAGGTCGGCGGCGTGAGCCACGAGGGTTCGGCCGATCTCACCGGCCAGGCCAACCACATCGGTGTCACGATCGAGGCCGACGTGATCAAGCAGAAGCAGCCCGAGTCCAACGGCGGGTACACCGCGGTCGGCTTCGGGCGAACCCATCCGCGGGTCTACGAGGAGCTGGCGACGGACCATCCGATCGACCTGACCAGGTGGCAGGTCGCCAACTGCTACATGGGCCGGGTCGGGCTCATCAACTCGGGGGGTGCCTCGTCGGGGGCCGGGGACCTGGCCCAGGCGGTGCGCACCGCCGTCATCAACAAGCGGGCCGGTGGCATGGGCCTCATCAGCGGCCGCAAGGCGTTTCAGAGGCCGATGGCCGAGGGAGTCGAGCTCCTCAACGCGATCCAGGACGTGTATCTCTCGGACGAGGTCACGATCGCGTGATCGGCTCCTCCGCCGGACGATCCACACCCGCAACCGCTCAGGAAGGACGATCAGGGATGCCCATCCAGCTTCCGTCAGCCAAGTCCGTAGAGGTCAACCCGAGCCAGGCCGAGATGCGCGAGTGGGTCCTCGAGTTCATGCCGAGGGTCCAAGAGACCGAGTACGGCAACCTCAACTACACCGCGCTCGTCACCGCACGTCTCTCTCGCTCGACGTTCTTCGTCACCGAAGAAGAGAACCCACAGAACACCATCTCGCGCGCCGAGTACGAGCACTGGGCGGCGCTCCAGGACGAGTACATCGCCGACAAGGAGATGATCCTCATCGAGGGCTACATCGGCCCCGACCCGAGACACCGGACGGGATCGCGGGTCCTCATCGAGAAGACCCAGGCGAACATCCCGGCGATGCAGCAGCAGCTGTACTTCCCCAAGGACGACGACTGGGAGCCGGTGTTCACCGTCATCTACACGCCCGGCCTCGGCGCTCCCGGGAAGCCCGACGACCGGCTCATCCTCGTCGACCTGGACGCCTACGTCACCAGGGTGTTCGGATCGGATTACTTCGGTGAGTCCAAGATGGGCGGGCTGAGGATGTGGAACCACTACGTCTACCGGCGCGGTGGTCTCGCCCTCCACTCCGGCCTCAAGGTGTTCCCAGACGTGAACGGAGAGGAGAGGTCGGCGCTCATCCTCGGGCTCTCCGGGACGGGGAAGACGACGACGACCTTCCGTCAGCAGCTCGGCTCGCTGCCGGTCCAGGACGATTTCAACGCGCTGATGCCGGGAGGGGAGATCCACACGACCGAGGCGGGCTGTTTCGCCAAGACGTACGGTCTCGACCCCGACGACGAGCCGACGATCCACGGTGGTACGACGCGGCCGGATGCGTGGCTCGAGAACACTTGGGTCGATGAGAACGGCGAGGTCGATTTCTTCAACGACTCCTACACCGCGAACGGCCGGTCCACGTTCCCGCTCGCCAACATCCGCCATCGCGACCCGCGTGAAGTTCCTCCGGCGAGCGTGTTGCTCCTTCTCAACCGCAACGAGAACATCATCCCGGCGGTGGCGAAGCTCGAACGCCGCCAGGCGGCCGCCTACTTCATGCTCGGTGAGACGAAGGGGACGTCAGCCGGGGGGGCTGCCGAGGCGGGCAAGAACCTGCGGGTCCCCGGCACGAATCCGTTCTTCTTCGACAACGATGCACTGCAGGGCAACCGGCTGCTCGAGTTGCTGGCCACCATGCCGGACCTCGAGGTGTACCTCATGAACACCGGCCGGGTCGGTGGGACCGACGACGACGAGCGTTCGAAGAAGGTTCGGATAGCCCACTCATCCGCGGTTCTCGAGGCCATCGTGGCGGACACGATCACCTGGGAGATGGACCCCGACTTCGGGTACTCGATTGCGACGTTGGTGCCCGGGTTCGACGACCCCGAGCTGCTCCAGCCACGGCGACTCTACGAGCGCCAGGGCCGGCTGGATGAGTACGCCTCGATCGTTGCCTCGCTCACCGAGGAGCGGCGGGCATACCTGCGCAGCTACCCGGGACTCGCCGCTGAGATCGTCGAATCGATCTGAGCCCGTCGCGGGTTGCGAGAATCGTCAAGCGAAGATGACCCGCGACCGATACCAACCCTCGTGAGCCACCCGTCCGCGCCCAAGGGCATCCACGATCGCTCCTTCTCGGTGTCCCGCAAGGGCTACGACAAGAAGGAAGTCGATCGGTACCTGGGCGAACTCGAGGAGGCATTCGCTGATCTCGAGTCATGGGCGACCCGGACGAAGACGCGTCTCGTAGAGGTCGAGGACGAACTGGCCAAAGCGCAGGCCGACCAGGAGCGGTCCGTCGACAACGCGATGTTCGCCGTCTTCGACGCCAAGGACCGGATCATCGAGCGGGCGAAGCGCCGCGCCGAGGAGATCGAGGCCAAGGCCCGCGACCGGGCGGCAGAGATGGTGGGTCACGTCGAGGGGGGAGGCTCCGCCGCCGACTTGGTCGCCGACGATCTGAAGGAGGCGAACGCCGAGCTCGAGCGAGTCCGTGCCGAGGCCGATCGGCTCATGGCCGAGGCACGGGCCGAAGCGGAGCGTCTCGCCGAGGAGGCCGGCGCAGTGCCCGTTGTCGACGACGCCTCAGCGGAGCGCATCGAGCGGCTCGAGTCCCAGCTCGAGCAGCGCGACATCGTCGTGGCGCAGCTCCGCGAGGACCTCGCCAAAGAACGCGAGCGGGTGACCGAGCTCGCGGAGCAGCAGCGCGCCGATGCCTCAGCAGGCGCCGCCGCCGGCGCAGAAGCCGAGAAGCTCGTCTCCGAGGCTGAGGTTCGGGCCGGCGGGATCGTCGCCGCTGCGGAAGCGCGCGCCGTCGAGCTCGTCGAGGCCGCAGAGGCGCGGGCCAAGGACGTCGAAGAGAGCGCTACGGCGAGCGCCGACGTGGGCGAAGAGGCCTCCGAGACGCTGGCGAGCGCTCGCGAAGAGGCGGCTCGCGTCGAGGCCGCCGCAGAAGCCTCGGCCGCCGCAATGGTGGAGGAGGCCAAGGCGGAAGTCGACCGGCTCAGGACCGAGGCCGCTTCGCTGCGCGAGGCCGCCTCCGACGAGGCGTCTGCGGAGAAGGCCTCGGCGACAGAGGAGATCGCGCGGCGGCGCGATGAGGCCGACGAGGAGATCACGAGGCTCCGCGCCGAGGCGGAGGCGCAGCTCGCCGAGCTGCGCGCCGACGCCGAGACCGAAGCGCAGGCAACCCGTGAGAGGGCGCAGACCGACGCGGCCCGCGTCCGCGAGGAGGCCGAGCGCGCCCGGGCCGAAGCCGAGGAGGCCATCGCCGGTCTGCAGTCGGGTGTCGCCTCCGTCGACGACGCCAAGCGAGTTGCGGGGGAGATGCGGGAAGCCGCCGCGAAGGACGCCGCCGAACTGCGAGCAGCCGCGGAGGCAGACCGGGGGGAAGCAACGGCAGCGCTCGAGGACGGGAGGCGCGAGGCGCAGCGGGTCGTCTCCGACGCCGAGCAAGAGGCCGACCGGCTGCTGTCGGCCGCCCGGGACCGCAGCGCCGAGATCGAGGAAACGTCGACCCGTGTCGCTGCCGAGGCGGAGACGCGGCTCGCCGAGGCGGAGCAGGTCGCGGCGGCTAGGCAGGCGGACGCCGGCGAGAGAGCGGAGAGGGCCGTCGCTGATGCCGAAGCGAGGGCGGCCGAGATCACTGCCGCTGCCGAGGCCGAGTCCGGTGCCCGTGCTGAGGAGCTCGAGGCGAGAATTGCCGCCGCCAAGGAGGAAGCCGCCGGCCTCGTCGTCGATGCCCAAGAGCACGCCCGGGCCCTCCTTCAGGACGCCGAGGCCGAGGCCGCCGAGCGACGAGAAGCGGTGCAGGTCGAGACCGCCACCCGTATGGAGGAACTCCGGGAGCGACTGGCCGAGGTCGAGACCCGCGAAGCGCGGGCTGCCGAGGCGGAGGCGGCCGCAGTCGCGGCGGGAGAGCAGGCCCAGGAGCGGGAGCGGGACGCGATCGCCCGCGCCGAGGAGGTGGTTCGGGAGGCCGAGGAGCGGGCGGCGGGGATGTTGGCGGAGGCCGAGGAGCGGCTGGCAGGCGCGGAGGCTGCGGTTGCCGAGCGGCGGGCCGAGGCGGATGCCGTGGAGGCCGGGGTGGTCGATGCGCAGCGTCGCGCCGAGGAGGTGGTTCGGGAGGCCGAGGAGCGGGCGGCGGGAATGCGGGCCGAGGCCGAGGAACACGTTGCGGCAATGCGTGCCGAGGGCGAGCAGGAGCTGGAGCGGGTCCGCAACGAGGTGGGCGGTCTCGTCGGGCGCGCCGAGGAAGAAGCCGAAGCGGCGCGAGCACGCGGCAACGAACAGGCAGCGCAACTCGTTGCCGAGGCAGAGGCGCGAGCTGCCGACCTGAAGGGCGAGGCGGAGCGCGCCCTGGAGGAGGCCGGCCGGGAACGCGCCGCGCTCGACGCCCGGGCGGAGGGGGCGCGCACGACGCTCGACGAGCTGACCCGGCGCATCGAGGACCTCAACACACAGATCGCGGAGCTGGAGCGGGCGCGGTCGTCCACGGAGGAGGAGGCTCGCAGCCGGGGTGAGGAGCTCGTGGCGGAGGCACACCAGCGCGCCGAGCAGCTACGGGCCGAGGCCGCCGAGGCAGCCGCAGCCGCGCTCGAGCACGAGCGAGCCGCCGCCCGGACCCGGGAGGACGTCGAGGCAGCGCGGGCTGAGGCTGCAGAGCTGCGTGACACGGCCCGGGAGGAGGCCGAAGACGCGGCGGCGTCGCTTCGATCTCGCTTCGAGGAGGAGCTTGCATCGAGGAAGAAGGAGATCGACGACGACCTCGCCGCTGCCAGGGCCGAGGCGGAAGGCTTGCGGGACGCGAAGGAGGACGCGGAGCGGCGCATCGCGGAAGCCACGGAGCGGGCGGAGGCGATCGTCGGCGAAGCGGAAGCCGACGCCACCCGGATCCGCCAGGAAGCGATGCAGCTCCTCGCCGAGTCCGAGAAGGAGAAGGCCGAGGCCGGACGCGAGGTCGAGGAGACGAAGCTCGCGGCCGCCGGGGCGACCGAGGCCGACGAAGCCCTCGTCGAGCAGCTCGAGCAGGCTCGGGGGCGTATCACCGAACTGGAAGCCTCCCTCTCCGATGCCGCCGTGGCGACGCAGGTCGATGCAGAGAGCGAAGGCGCCGATCCCGAGGAGGTCGCGTCGCTTCGCTCCCGGCTCGAGGCAGCCGAGGCTCAGCTCACCGCCGCCGAGCGGGATCGTGACGACGCCCGCTCACGCCTCGAGACCGCCGAGAGCGATGGAGAGGTTGCCCTCGAGGCCGCCAGGGCGGAGGCAGAGCGGGTCCGGGCCCAGGCCGAGGAGGACGCCGCCGCCATCGTCGCCGACGCCCAGCACGTGCTCGCCCGGGCACGGACCCAAGCACTCGAGGGGGTGAAGGACGCCGAGGTCGCCAGGGCCGAGGCGTCGCGTGCTCAGTCAGAGGCGGAGGCCGACGAGGCCAGGGCAGCTGCGACCGCGGCCGCCGTCAGGGCGGAAGCTGCAGCAGCGGAGGCAGCCGAGGCGGCCGGGGCGGCGACCGAGGAAGCAGACGACACGGTCGAGCCCTTGTCGGGCAACGGTATGAGCCTTGCCGAGCGTGCCGCCGCGGCTCGGGGAGAGCTCGAGGAGGCTGGCGACGGTGCCCGCAGCCGGTACGCCCGGCAGTCCGCGAAACTTCCCCGGATCGGTGAGCAGGCCGGCTCCGTCCTTGCGTCGATGGCGGGTCTGAGGACGCGCCTGCGCAACGCAGAACCCGACGACGACGACGAAGACGACGGCGACGACGAGGACTGAGCTGCCGCGGGGCGTCAGGGACGCGGTGCGGGAGCCGCCGTCAGCGGGAGACGGGGATCCGGATCCAGGGTGTCGAGCACTCCCCGCACCCAGGCATGGTCCGGGTCATCGCAGAATCGCCACACCCGTTGGGTGGACGGGCCGGCCATCACGTTGAGGTAGTACATGTGATGGCCGGGAGCGGCGGCCGCCGGGCCGTGATATCCCCGGGGGACGAGGAAGACGTCTCCGTCGCGAACGACCTCGGTGATGCCGATCCCGCCGTCGCTCGTGTAGAGGTTGAAGAGCCCGATCCCTCGATCCCCGTCGATGCGGAAGTAGTAGATCTCCTCGAGCTCGACCTCGTCCTCGGAGAACTCGTCGTGCTTGTGAGGGGGATAGGACGACCAGTTGCTCTCGGGCGTGATGACCTCGACGGCGATGAGCTTGTCGGCATCGTGGGCATCGGCGCTGAGGAAGTTGTTGATCTGACGGGTGCCGGCCCCTCCGCCGCGGACCTCGACCTCGACGTCGTGGGCGTCGACCCGGTACGGGTCGATACGCCTCCCCGCCTCTGCGGTGCACAACGCAACCTGGGAGTCGCCGTTTGCGCCGATCCGCACCTCGCTGTCGATCGGCACGTACGCCCAGTCGGTGACGGCGTCGAACACCCCCGTTCTCCCCGTCAGCTCGAACCGGTGATGCTCGACCTCGACGACACATGAGCCGGAAAGGGGGAGGACGGCGACTTCGGTCGTGTCGGTCGACAGCTCCTGGAGGTCGCCGTCGCTCATGTCGAGCACGGTGAGCCCCGAGTACGTCCAGCCCGCATCTGGGGGAGTGATGCGCACGGGAGCCCCCGGAGCGGCGGCGGCCCCGGCGGGCCGGAAGAGCTTCACCATCAATCCTCCTTCATGCTCCGCGTTCCGGGGACTGTAGACCAGGGGTCGGTGGCACCATCCCCGATCAAGTCGTTGCTCGGGCGGACCCCGCCGGAATGGACAGCGATCTCGGCGCACTCGCGGCGCGTGTCATCGCGTCAAGACCCGATGCAGGCCGTCTTCGCTCTCGAATCCGGACGCGCTCGGTTCACGCGACCGCCTCGTACTCGGTGCGGAACCGCTCGAGCAGCCTCCTCACCGGTGTGGGCTCTCGGCGAAGGAGCTCGGACGTCCGCGGCGCCGTCAGGCTCGTGTCGTACGGGACCGGCGCACCGGGCATCGCATCGGGGTCGGGCGGTCCGGAGCGGATGAGACCGGCGTCGAGGTCGAAGACTTCGCACGCGAGCTCGGCGAGCGCCATCCGCCCCATCGCGTCCCTCCCGCAGCAGTGGAACACGCCGCTGAGCCCGAGCTCGCCGATGCGGAGGATCATCCGGGCGCTCTCGCTGGCGAGCGACGGAGTCGCGACCATGTTGATGTCGTCCGACTCCCACACGGTGAAGGGCTCTCCGCGCCGTAGCGTGTCGACGAGGGAGGCGACGAAGTAGCCGAACCCGGGATCCTGGCGGCGGGGGGAGTCCGGGCGGCACCGGTGGACGCCGTTGACCCCCGACACCCTCGCCACCGCACCACCGCGTTCGAGGGCCACGAGCTCGCTCGCCAACTTGAGGACGCCGTAGAGGTTGACCGGGTTCGGTGGCGTGGCCTCGTCGGCGCCCGGCTGTGTGCCGTCGAAGACCCAGTCCGTGGACACGACGACGAACGACGCCCCCGCGGCGTTCGCGGCGTCGGCGACGATGCCGGTCGCGGTGACGTACGCCCTCCACCCCGCTTCGCGGTCGACGTAGAGCCGGCTGAGGTCGTTGAGGATGGCGCAGTGCACGACGACGTCCGGAGAGAAGCGCTCGATGCTCGAGCGCACCGCTGCCTCGTCGGTCATGTCGACCCGATCGGTTGCGTACCCCACCGGGCCCTCCGGGACGAACCGGTGCACCGTCGTCATCACGTCGGCGCCGTCGGTGAGCGCCTCGTGGACGATGTTGCTGCCGACGAACCCGGTGCCACCGGTGAGCCACACCCGCACGCCAGGCTTCCTCGTGTTCAGATTGTTCCCCGCACCGCGTCGAGGTCGTCGGCGCCGACCACGACCCGGTTGTCGGTGCCCATGTACAGGATGTGGATCTTGGCTCCGGCGGCGGCGATCCGTCTGGCGAGGCGTCCCAGCTCTCCCGCCTTGGGTTCGAGGCGGGCGATGAGCACCGGTCTCTGGTCGAGCGCCGGCAATCCGGCGTCGCTCAACGCCTGTCTTCCCTTCTCGACGTCCTCGTCCTCGAGGGCGACGTGGACGACGCGGCCGTCGAGACGCGGGTAGGCGCAAGCCGCTTGCATCGTGACGCCGGCGGCCCCCAGCACCTCCCATACCTCGGCTGCGCTCCGTTCCCCGCTCAGCACAAACGTCAGGTCCTGCACGGTGTCTCCTCCTTCATCGTGTGTTCGATTGCCGTTCTTGCGCTCTGCGCGCCACGCCTGAGCCGAGTTCGCCGCGATGACGAACCTGTAGTGTCCCGGCGACGTGAAGATGCGACGGACGCGCCGAGCAGCGGCCGTGGGCGTGGTGCTGGCTGCCGTGCTCGCCGCCGTCGCGCTCTTGTCGGCCGACGGCCGCCGCAACGCCGAGCTCGTCATGTCCGACGACGTGCCCGACGACCTGCGGGCGCTCGCCGGCGGCGTCTGGGCGGGCTTCGTCGATGTCTTCGAAGCACGGCAGGACTGCTTCACCGACGTCCGGTTGTCGCCGGTGTGGCGGACCCTCGAGGATCGGGCCAGATACGTCCCCGAGAGGTCGGTGATCGAGCTGCGGGTCCCGGCAACCGCGGCGCTGCTCTCCGACTCGTTGGTGCATGAGTTCGCTCACCACGTCGAGCACACGTGTCCTGCCCATGAGTCGGTCCGCCCCGCCTTCCTCGCCGCGCAGGGCCTTTCCTCCGAGTCCGATTGGTTCGACGCGCCGACATGGGCGGAAACGCCGTCGGAGCAATGGGCGGAGACCGTCGTCGTCGCCGTACTCGGGAGCCGGGTCCGTCCGCGATCCGATCTCGTCATCAGCCCCGAAGCCACCGCGCTCGTCACGCAATGGGGGCGCGGCGAACGATGACCTCCTGGCTACGGCCACCGATCGCAGTCACCCGTCTTCCGGCGACGGACCGTCATCAGCCGCGGCGCCTTCGGCGGCCGGCTCGGCGCCGCGGCGCAACTCGGTCTCGAGCTCGTGCTGGAGCACCTCGAGGTCGGCACCTCCTGCCATCATCTGGACGAGCTGCTCGAGGGGGATCTCCTCCTTCGTGAAGTCCCCGTAGACCTGCCCTCTCCGCAGCACGACGAAGTGGTCGCCGACCGGGTAGGCGTGGTGGGGGTTGTGGGTGATGAAGATCACCCCGATCCCGCGGTTCTTCGCCTGGACGATGTACTTGAGCACCGTGCCCGCCTGCTTGACGCCGAGCGCCGCCGTCGGCTCGTCGAGGATGAGGACTTTCGCCCCGAAGTAGACGGCCCTGGCGATGGCGACCGATTGCCGCTCACCGCCGGAGAGCGTGCCGACGGGCTGATCGGGATCGCGGATGTCGATCCCCATCTTTCCCATTTCCTTCCGGGTCGTGTCCTTGGCGAAGTCCACGTCGTATCGCTTGAAGGGGCCAAAGCCTCTCGTCGGCTCGGAGCCGAGGAAGAAGTTCCGCCAGATGGACATCAGCGGGATCATGGCGAGGTCCTGGTACACCGTGGCGATCCCGAGATCCAGGGCGTCGCGGGGCGAGTCGAAGTCCATCTCCCGGCCCTCGAAGAAGTAGGACCCATCGGTGGGCTTGTGCACGCCGGCGAGCACCTTGATCAGCGTCGACTTTCCCGCGCCGTTGTCGCCCAGCAGGCAGGTGACCTCTCCGGCGCGCACGAAAGCCGAAACGTCCTGGAGCGCGATGACGCTGCCGAAGAACTTCGAGATCTTCCGAATCTCGAGGAGTGGATTTTCCGTTGCCGTCGTCATGCCATCACCGCCTTGCCGCCCGCTGCCGGATGTAGTTGTTGAACACGACGGCGACCACGAGCAGGCCGCCGACGAAGACCTGGAACCAGTCGGCATCGACTCCCCAGATGACCACCCCCTGCTGGAGCGTGGCGAAGGCGAGAGCTCCGAACAGCGCGCCCACGGCGGAGCCGTATCCTCCCGTGAGCAGCGTTCCGCCCACAACGACCGCGATGATCGCGTTGAACTCCTGGAGCCGTCCGCGCAGGGCGTCGGCGCCGGTGAACTGCACCGCCTGGATCAACGCGACCATGAACCCGGCAAACGCCGTGGTCATGAAGAGGAGCACCTTCACCCGGGCGACGGGCACACCGACGTTGCGCGCAGACTCCTGGGCTCCGCCGGTCCCGAAGATCCAGTTGCCCCACTGGGTGCGCAACAGGATCCATGTGGCGATGGCGACGAGGCCGACCCACCAGAGGATGGCGACGTCGAACCCGGCTCCACCGATCGTGAACTCCGTTCCGAAGAGCCCGTCGAAGAACCCGAACCCGGAGACCTCGTCGAGGTTGCCGAGCTGGGTGCGGTTGGTGCGTTGCCTCGTGATCGCGATGGCGAGACCACGCAGGATGAACAGGGAGCCGAGTGTCACGATGAACGACGGCAGCCTCGTCCACACCACGAGGAGCCCGTTGAAGAACCCGGCTAACAGCGCAATGGCGAGTGCCAACAGCGCGCCGGCCCACAGCGGCCATCCGAATCCCCCGGCGCCCGACTCGGTGACGGCGAGCATGATCGCCATGCTGGCGAAGCCGACGATGGAGCCGATCGACAGGTCGAACTCGCCTGCGATCATGAGCAGGGCGACCGCAATAGCCAGGATGCCGAGCGGTGCCGCTCGATTGAGGATGGCTGCCGTCGCCGCGGTGGACACGAAGTTGTTCGAGTTCGCGACGGCGGCGAAGAACACCCAGATGATGATCGTGATCAGGACCGCGCCCGTGCCCGGTAGGACGAGGAGCCGCTGGACGAGCCCTACCTTTCTGACGCGCTCGTCGCTCGGCGCCGGTGCTTCTGCCGGTGGTGCCGTTGTCGCCACGCGGTCCTCCCTCCTTCGCGTGTCCGGAAATTAGTTGGCGGGAGCCCGCGACGCGGGCCCCCGCCATGGGTGGTTGGTCAGCGGAGACCCTGCTCCGAGGCGGAGATCACGGCCGCCGCGGTGTCTGCGGTCACCAGCTGCGGACCGGTCAGGATGACGCGATCCACCGAGCCGAGCGGCAGTGCGCCGGTCTCGAGGAACTTGGTGAGCAGCACGACGGGCAGGTATCCCTGCAGGTACTGGGCCTGGTCGATGGCGAACAGCATGTCGCCGTCGACGATGGCCTGGAGGACCTCCGGCGAGAGGTCGAAGGTGGCGAATGCGATCGACCCGAGCTGACCGGAGCCCTCGAGGGCGTTCAGCGTCGGCAGGGCGCCGGTGGGACCGAGCGTCAGGATGCCGTCGACGTCGGCGTTCGCCTGGAGGGCGCCGGCGACGGACTCCTGCGACCCGGTCGGGTCGGCGAGGTCGACGGGGACGACCGTGACGTCGCCACCGAGACCCTGGGTGAAGCCCTCACACCGCTTGTCGAGTGCGACGTTGCCGACTTCCTGGTTCACGCACAGCGCCTTCGTCACGCCCTCGGCAGCCATCCGCTGCCCGGCGATGAGGCCGGCCTCGAACTCGGTCTGTCCGACGTGGACCAGGACACCGAGATCGGCGAAGTCATCGCTGCCGGAGTTCATCGAGATGACCGGGATCCCGGCGCTGACCGCGCCCTCGATCGCAGACGCCAGCGCGTCGGCGTCGGGGATCGTGACCACGAGGCCGTCTGGTGCCGATGCGACCGCGGCGTCGATGATCTGGCTCATCTCGACCATGTCGAACGTGCCCGGCGCCTGGTACTGGACTTCCACGCCCATGTCCTCGGCGGCGTCGTTGACGCCGTTGGCGGCCACCGACCAGAACGGGTCGGAGGACTGGCCGTGCGACACGACGACGATGCGGAAGTCCCGCTGGGACACCGCACCGTCATCCGGCGCGGCCGTGGTGGCGCCGGCCGTCGTCTCGGGCGCAGCGGTCGTGGTGCCGTCGTCGCTCTCGTCATCGCCGCACGCTGCCACCACGAGCAGCAGAGCGAGGAGAAGAGCCGGCAATCGGAATCGTTTCATATTGTGTTCTCTCCCTCCCGGGGATGTGTCACGTCAGGGCAGCGCCGATCAGCTCGCGGCATCGGGATGCCGTCGGGGATTGGACCGTCGTGCCCTCCTCAGATCTCGTTGGAACGCTCCAACGCCGCCAGAAGTTAGTCATCTCGGATCGGCAACGTCAACCGGTCGGTCGTCGGCGCCGGTGGCTTGACAGCAAAGACCGACCCGGTACGGTGAGACTGTTGGAACGTTCCACGCGCTGCGGCGCTCGTTGAAGGGATCTTGGCTGTGAAGGTGGGCCTCGTCGGCGCCGGTCGTATCGGGACACATCACGCCGGCATCCTCGCCCGACTCGAGGGCGTCACTTCGATGGCCGTCGCCGACGTGATGCCGGGCCGCGCTGCAGCGCTGGCGGCGGCGATTCCGGGTGCGGCGGCCGTGGAGGTCGACAATGTGTTCTCCCGTTCCGACGCCGTCGTCATTGCGTCTTCGACCGACTCACACGCGGACCTGATCAAGGCGGCCGCTCGTGCCGGCCTGGCCGCGTTCTGTGAGAAGCCGATCGCGCTCGATCTCGAGAGCACCCGCGACGTGATCGCCGCCGTCGAGTCGTCCGGCATCACCGTCCAGATGGGCTTCCAGCGCCGCTACGACCCGGCGATGCGCGCCGTACGCGACCGGGTCGCCGGCGGAGAGATCGGCGTCCCCTACCTCGTCCGGTCCCAGACCCACGACCCGTCGCCGCCCCCGCTCGACTACATCCCCGTCTCCGGGGGGATCTTCAAGGACTGCCTGATCCACGACATCGACATCGTGCGTTACGTGACGGGCCAGGAGGTCGTGTCCGTCACCGCCTTCGGGTCGGTGGCGGGTCATGCCGAGATCGCATCACTCGGGGACTACGGGACGGCGACAGCGATGCTCGAGATGTCGGGTGGCACGCTCGCCCAGATCTCCGGCATGCGCCACGACCCGGTCGGCTACGACGTGCGCCTCGAGGTGTTCGCACCCGGCGACAGCGTGGCCGCAGGGTGGAGCGAGCGGACCCCGATCCGTTCTGCCGAGCCCGGTGCTCCTCGTGCGGAGGATCCGATCGTCTCGTTCTGGGACCGGTTCGACGCCGCCTACCGGGCCGAGATGGAGGCCTTCGTCGAGGTCGTCGCCGGTCGTGAAGAGCCGGCGTCGGGACCGGGCGACGCCCATGAGGCGCTCCGCATCGCCACGGCGTGCGATCTGAGCGCGGCGGAGGGGCGAAGAGTGAACCTCGAGGAGGTGCGATGAGCAGGGTCGTGGAGCGGATCGCCGGGGCTCCGATCACCTGGGGTGTGGACCCGTCCCCGGGATGGGGCTTCGTGATGGAACGGGACCGCGTTCTCGCCGAGATGACGTCCGTCGGCCTGAGTGCCACCGAGCTCGGCCCGGACGGGTTCCTCCCCGTCGATCCCGACGAGCTCCACGACTACCTTCGATCGCGGTCGATGCGGGTGGTGGGCGGCTTCGTGCCTGCGGTCCTCTACCGGCCCGACCTCATCGATGGGGAGCTCTCCTACGTCGATCGGGCCTGCGCCCAGCTCTCCAGGAGCGGTTCCCACGTCGTCGTGCTCGGGCCCGACTCTCACCACGACGGCTACGACCGGTCGATCGACATGGACGACGCCGAGTGGTCCGTCTTCCTCTCCAACCTGCGTGCCTTCCGGGACGTCGCCGAAGGACACGGGCTGGAGACGGCGCTCCATCAGCACTGGGGGATGGCGATCGAGCGGAGGCACCACGTCGAGCGGCTCCTCGAGTCGAGCGACGTCGGGCTCTGCATCGACACCGGGCACCTCTTCCTGGCGGGGGTGGACCCCGTCGAGATCGCGAAGCTGGCGGCGGGCCGGACCCACCACGTCCATCTCAAGGACGTCGACGACGCCGACGCGGGACGGGTCCGCGCCGGTGAGGTCGGGTTCCGCAAGGCCGTCATCGAGGGGATGTTCAAGCCCCTGGGCGCGGGCGACGTCGACGTCGCCGGGGTCGTGCGCGCCCTGGAGAGCGCGGGGTACGAGGGTTGGTACGTGCTCGAGCAGGACACCGCGCTCGGCGGTGATCCCGAGCCCGGCCTCGGGCCGGTGGCCGACGCGGCGCGCAGCGTCGAGTTCCTCCGGCGTCTCGACGCCGACCCGTGAGACCACGCGCCCACCTCCGTCGTCCGTGGAGCCAGAGGTCTCGGTGCCGCTAGCCCAGACTCCGAACCGCGTGATGACCGAAGCCGACGGTGTCCGGCTCCTTCGCGTCGGAGGCCGGACGTGATCGAGTGTGTCGTCGACGCCACCGCCGGGCTCGGTGAGTGTCCCGTCTGGTCGATCACAGAGCAGGTCCTCTACTGGGTCGACATCGACGGGCACCGGATCCACCGCTACGACCCGGCGAGCGGCGTCGACGACGAGCGGGAGGTGCCGGGCCGGCCCGGCTCCCTTGCGCTGACGGAGCGGCCCGGCCGCCTCCTCGTCGCCCTCGAGGGCCGCCTCGTGTGGTTCGACTGGGAGGGGGGCGGCGTTGCCGACTGGGTGGAGCTGGAGCCGGGGGACTCGGGCAATCGGCTCAACGACGGCCGGTGTGACCCGGCGGGTAGGTTCTGGGTGGGCAGCATGCACGTGCCGACCTCGGCGCGGCGGTTCACCGGCATGCTGCACCGGGTGGAGCTCGACGGCTCCGCGACGACCATTCGTGGCCAGGTCGGTGTCTCCAACGGGCTGGCGTTCTCCGCGGACGGCACGACGATGTACTGGGCGGACACCCTCCGCGACACGGTCTGGGCCTACGACTACGACGCCGACGAGGGACGGCCGTCTGCCGAGCGTGTCTTCATCGACTTCAGCGAGTTCCCCGGGTTCCCCGATGGCGCCTGCGTCGATGCCGAAGGGAACTACTGGGTGGCGTGTGTCCACGGCGGTGCGGTGATGCAGTTCTCGCCGGACGGGTCGCCGGTGCGCCGGATCGAGCTTCCCGCCACGAGGCCGACGATGCCGGCGTTCGGTGGGATCGGCCTCGACGTGCTGTATGTGACCTCGATCGGGCCCCGCCCCGCCGACGAGGGGACGCCCGACGCTGCGGGCTGCCTCTTCGCCGTCGAGACCGGCGCCCGCGGGCTTCCCGAGCCGGTGTTCGGCGCCACGGGACCCGATGGAACGTTCCAAGGGCGGGGGCTATGATCCCGGCGGCGGCGGGCGAGCGAAGGGTCGGTGACGGCTCGCCCGACCCGAGATCGGGCCGAGGCCGGAGCGGGCACGCCGCGTCCCGTCGCCCCGCAGTGAGGGAGTGAGGATGGTCGGGGGCAGGCCGAGAGTCTGGTTCGAGCGCAGGGTCCTGCCCGAGCTCCACGACGAGATCGCTCGCCGTGTCACCATGCTGGGCCCGGTCACGGCGACGCCGGATGATCCCTACCGCCACCTCGCCTCTGCGGAGGGAGCCGTCGTCTCCTCGAACGTGTACGACGCCGACGTCATGGACCGGGGCCGGGGGCTACGGGTCATCGCCCGAACGGGCATCGGCTTCGACAAGGTCGACATCGAGGCGGCGACGGCGCGGGGCATCGCCGTGTGCAACGCGCCCGACGGCCCGACCGTCTCCACCGCCGAGCACGCCGTTGCCCTCATGCTCGCCGCCGCCAAGCGAGTGAAGCGGGCTGAGGCCCGTCTGCGTGCCGGCGAGACCGACCTCTACGCCCGTCACGACGCGATCGAGCTGGCGGGCAAGGTGCTCGGGCTCGTCGGTTGCGGGCGGATCGCTCGGCGGGTCGCCGCCATCGGCGCCTCGCTTGGGATGGAAGTCCTCGCCCACGACCCGTATCTGCAGCCGCACGAGTTCCCCGCCGGGGTCGTCGCGATCCCCGCGCTGGGCGAGTTGCTGTCTCGCGCGGACGTCGTCTCCGTGCACATCCCGCTCACCGACCAGAGCCGGGGCCTCTTCGGCCCGGAGCAGTTCGCGTCGATGAGAGCGGGCTCGGTGTTCGTGAACACGTCCCGGGGCGGGATCGTCGACCACGATGCCCTCGTTGCGGTCCTCGCCTCCGGCCGTCTGCTCGCCGCCGCCCTCGACGTGACCGACCCCGAGCCGCTGCCTCTCGATCACCCGCTGCTGGGCCGCGACGACGTCATCGTCACGCCCCATGTGGCATCGGCGACGGCCGCCTCGAAGCGGCGGATCCAGAGGACTGCCTTCGAGCAGGCCATGCAGGTCCTCGGAGGGCAACGTCCCGACCACTTCGTCAACCCGGAGGTGTGGGATCGCGTCGCTGCGCCGAGAACGGGGGTCTCGTGACGCACTCGGTCGGGATCGGTGTCATCGGCTTCGGCTGGATGGGCCAAGCTCATTCCCGGTCGTTTCGGGCCATTCCGACGTACTTTCCCGGGGACGGGATCGTTCCCCGGCTCGTGGCCGTTGCGGACACCGCACCAGATCGGGTCGAGCTCGCCGTGGCGAACTTCGGTTTCGTCGTGGGCACCCCGGAGTGGAGGGACCTCCTCGAGCGGGACGACATCGATGTCATCGACATCACCGCCCCCAACGCGCTCCACGAGGAGATCGCCGAGGCTGCCGCAGCCGCCGGCAAGCACATCTTCTGCGAGAAGCCCGTCGGGATCGAGCCTGGTGCGACCGCCGCCATCGAAGCCGCCGGGCGCAAGGCCGGGGTCATCACCGGCTGCGGCTACAACTACCGGTGGGCGCCGATGGTCCAGCACGCGAAGCGGCTCGTCGACGAGGGCCGGTTCGGCGAGCTCACCCACTACCGGGGCCGGTTCTTCTCGATGTACGGGCGGGACCGCCTCGGGGTGCTGAACTGGCGTTTTCTCCAGGATGAGGCGGGCTACGGGGCGCTGTCGGACATCATGTCGCATGCGATCGACCTCGCCCAGTTCCTCTGCGGCCCGATCCGCCGCCTCGTCTCCGTCAAGGAGATCTTCGTCAAGCAGCGGCCGCTGCCGTCGCCGCACACCGGGACCCACTACGACCGGGGCAGCCCGGGCGATCCCACCGGTGAGGTGACGAACGAGGACTACGTCGGCGCACTCGTCGAGTTCGACAACGGCGCCAGGGGGACGCTCGAAGCAGACCGCTCGATCTTCGGGCCGCAGAGCCAGATGGCTTTCGAGCTCAACGGCTCGAAGGGCGCCGCCTCGTGGGATCACGAGATGCTCAACCGGCTCCGCCTCTATCTCCCGGAGGAGCAGCCCGAGGACGGCTACATCGACGTCCTCGCCGGCGATGCGTTCCCCGACCAGGGCAACATCGTCCCCGGCGGAGGCAACTCGCTCGGCTACGAAGACATGAAGATCATCGAGGCCCTCGAGTATCTGCGGTCCGTCGTCGCCGGAACGCAGCACCGACCAGGGTTCGAGGATGCGCTGGCGAACGCCTCCGTCGCCGCTGCGATGATCCGGTCCTGGGAGTCGGGGGGATGGGAGGACGTCGTCAGCCTCCGGATCGACTGAGGCGCCCGAATCGACGCAGAGAGGTGCACAGATGCTCCGCAACAACGTGAAGGCGAAGCTCGAGGCGGGTGAGGTCGTCCTCGGCACGTTCTTCAAGTATCCGGAGCCGACGCTCGCAGAGTACGTCGCCATGCAGGGGTGGGACTTCCTCGTCTTCGACGCCGAGCACGGAGCGCTCGAGCCGAGGGACGTCGAAGGCCTGTGCCGGGCGGCCGAGCTGCGCGGCGTCACCCCGATCACGAGGGTCACCACGAACCAGGCCCACGTGATCCTCCGCTTCCTCGACGCCGGCTCCCACGGGGTGCACGTGCCATGGGTGAACACGCCGGACGGCGTCGAGGAAGCGGTGCAATCCGTCAAGTACTGGCCGCGGGGCCGCCGCGGCCTCGCCGGGAGTAGGGCGTCCGAGTGGGGGGTCGGCGAAGCGATCGGCGAGTACACCCGGCGTGCCAACCGGGAGACGATGCTCGTCGTCCACATCGAGACGATCCAGGCGGTCGATGCGGTCGAGGACTACGTGGCCGTCGACGGGGTCGATGTGCTGTTCATCGGTCCGACCGACCTCTCCCACTCGCTGGGGCATCCCGGTGAGACGTCGCACCCGGACGTCGCCGCCGCCATGGACCGGGTCGCCGAGGTCGTCGTCCCCTCCGACAAGACGCTCGGCCTGTTCGCCGGCACCGGGGAGATCGCCGAGCGCTGGATCGAACGCGGCGCCCGCTACATCGCAACCGGAACCGATGCCTTCCTCGGCCGGGGGATGAAGGCGTACCTGGAAGCACTCCGAGGCTGAGGAGCGAAGCATGCACACCATCCGGCTCACCACGGCTCAGGCCATCGTGAAATGGCTCGTCGCCCAGCACACCGTCGTCGACGGTGAGGAGGTCCCGCTGTTTGCAGGGGCGTTCGGCATCTTCGGCCACGGCAACGTCACCTCGCTCGCCGAGGCGCTCGAGCCGGTGCGGGACGAGCTGCCGACGTGGCGGGGCCACAACGAGCAGTCGATGGCGCTCGCCGCCGTCGCCTACACCAAGGCGATGCGGAGGCGGCGGATCATGATCGCGACGTCGTCGATCGGCCCGGGAAGCACGAACATGGTGACCGCAGCCGCCGTTGCTCACGCCAACCGGCTCCCGCTGCTCCTCTTCAGCGGCGACTACTTCACCCACCGGATCGTCGATCCCGTGCTCCAGCAGGTGGAGCACTTCGGAGACCCGACGGTGTCGGTGTGCGACGCGTTCAAACCGGTGACGAGATACTGGGACCGCATCACCACTCCTGAGCAGGTCGTCCGCTCCCTGCCCCAGGCGCTCGCGGTCATGCTCGACCCCGCCGAGTGCGGACCCGCGTTCTTCGCGCTCCCTCAGGACGTCCAGGCCGAGGCGTACGACTACCCGGCGGCGTTCTTCGCGAAGAAGGTCCACTACGTGCGCAGGCCGGGCCCGGATCCCCGCGACGTGGCGACCGCGATCGAGGTGCTCGGTGCAGCCGAGAAGCCGATGATCATCGCCGGCGGCGGCGTGCACTACTCCGGGGCCGTGTCTGCGCTCACCGCGTTCGCCGGGCGGAGGGGGATCCCCGTCGTCGAGACCGTCGCCGGCAAGTCGACCCTCGTCCACGACCACCCGAACTACGCGGGCCCGATCGGGGTGACCGGGTCGGCGGCGGCAAACGCCGTCGCCGAGGACGCGGACGTCGTCCTCGCCGTGGGTACCCGGCTCCAGGACTTCACCACCGGGTCGTGGTCGGTGTTCAAGAACCCGGACGTGCAGTTCGTGTCCGTGAACACCGCCCGGTGGGACGCAGTCAAGCAACGGGCACTCCCGGTGATCGGTGACGCGCTCGTCACCATCGGGCAGATCGACGATGGACTCGGGGACTACCGGGCGCCGGCGTCGTGGCTCGTGCACGCCGGTGAGCACATCGCGGCGTGGCACGAGTATCTCGACTCGTGGAAGGCGCACCGCGGCGACGGGTCTCCGGCCTACGCCTCGGTGATCCAGACGATCAACGAGCTCTGCGACGACGACGACTACGTCCTGTCGGCGGCCGGGGGGCTTCCCGGTGAGCTCACGATGGGGTGGAGGTCGAAGGCCGTCGGCACGTTCGACTCCGAGTACGGCTACTCGACGATGGGGTACGAGATCGCCGGCGCCTGGGGGGCGAAGATGGCCCGCGGCGACGGCGATGTCATCGCCTGGGTCGGCGACGGCTCCTACCTGATGATGAACAGCGACATCTACTCGACGGTGTTCACCGGGCACAAGGTGATCCTCATGGTGCTCGACAACGGCGGGTTCGCGGTCATCAACCGTCTCCAGGTCAACACCGGCGGCGAGGAGTTCAACAACCTCCTCCGCACCGCACGCCACGAGAGATACTTCCAGGTCGATTTCGTCAAACACGTCGAGTCGATGGGCGCGATCGCGGAGCGGGTGGAGAGCCTCGATGACCTCCCCGCAGCGTTTGCCAGAGCCAAGGCCGCAGACCGGACCTACGCCATCGTGATGGGCATCGACGAGTACGCCTGGACCGAGGGCGGGGCCTGGTGGGAGGTGGGCGTGCCCGAGGTGAGCGACCGGGAGCAGGTGCGGGTTGCCCGCGCCGAGTGGGAAGCGAACAAGAAGCACCAGCGTGTCGGGGTCTGAGCAAGCTCAATCGGCGACACCAGCCGCAGGGGACACGGCGACGAGGGTCGCCATCGTGACCGGTGGTGCATCCCTCATCGGCATCGCCATCGGCCGCGCCTTCATCGCGGCGGGGTGGCGAGCGATCCTCGCCGACCGCAACGTCGAACTCGGCGCCGAAGTCCGGGATGCCGTGGGTGCCGGCGGCATGTTCGTCGCCGTGGACATCACGGACGACGACGGTCTCGACCACATCGTGGAGACGGCCGCGAGCGAGTACGGGGGCATCGACGCCCTCGTCAACGCTGCCGCGGTCTTCGACGACGCCGGGCTCGAGACGACGCGCTCAGGGTGGCACGACGCGCTCGGTGTCAACGTCGTCTCGGCTGCCCGGCTCATCGCCAAGACGGCTCCGCTGATGATCGACCGGGGCGGAGGCGCCGTCGTCAACGTCGCATCTGTCAGCGCCACCAGGTCTCAGCCAGACCGGATGGTCTACAACGTGACGAAGGCGGCGCTCCTCGGGCTGACGCGCAGCGCCTCCCAGGCGCTCGCCGGCAGCGGGATCAGGGTGAACGCCGTGTCCCCGGGGTGGACCTGGAGCCGCAACATCGACGCTCGCTACGGATCCCGCGAGCGCGCCGACGCACTCGGTGCCGAGTTCCAGCCGCTGGGTCGAATGGCGGACCCGACCGAGGTGGCGGCGGCCGTGGTGTTCCTCGCATCTGATGAGGCGAGCTTCATCACGGGTGTCGACCTGCCCGTCGACGGCGGCTACTCGGCGATCGGGCCCGAGGCGCTGGGCCAGCCCTTCGAGAAGGTCCCTCCCCTGCTGGCGCCTTCGGGGCGGGAGGGGGAGACGCCGCGATGAGCTACGACCTCATCACGGTGGGGCGGGCGAACATGGACCTCTATTCGCTCGATGTCGGAGCGCCGTTCGCGAAGGTGCGCCGTTTCGAGGCGATGGTGGGGGGCAGCCCGACCAACATCGCCATCGCCACGTCGCGGCTCGGGCTGCGGTCGGTGGCGTTCACCGGCATCGGGGACGACCGCGTCGGCGACTTCGTGCTCGATTACCTCGCCGCCGAGGGCGTGGTCACCGACTGGGTGCAGCGGATCCCCGGCACGCTCACGTCGCTCGCCCTGCTCGGCGTCGAGCCGCCCGACCACTTTCCCCTCTCGTTCTACCGGGACGACCCGGCGGACATCCACCTGACGATCGATCACGCCCGGGCGCTGCCGTTCGAGGAGACGGCGGCAGTACTCATCTCCGGGAACGCCCTCAGCCGGGGGACCTGCGCCGCGGCGGCACGGTACTGCGCCGAGCGAGCCGCCGAGACGGGGCTCACGGTGTACGTCGACCTCGATCTCCGTCCGACGGAATGGGCGCGGCCCGCCGACTACGGCGCGGCGTTTCGAGACGTGATGCCGTTCGTCGACGTCGTCATCGGCACCGAGGAGGAGCTGTGGGCGGCGCTGTCGGATGCGCCGGACGGCGTCATGGCCGGCGAGGCCCTGTCGACAGGCGAGCATGAAGCTCTCGACGGGCTCCTCGGCCATGCCACCGGGGGCACCGATCGGCCCCGGGTCGTCGTCCTCAAGCGGGGGCCGCGGGGGGTCACCCTCGTCGGCGCCGAGACAGACCCGCTCGACGTCGCGGGTTTCCCCGTCGAGGTCGTGAACACCGTGGGCGCCGGGGATGCGTTCGCCGGGGGCCTCATCGCAAGGAGGTCGCGCGGCGACGGCTGGCGGGAGGCAGCCTCCTTCGCCAACGCTTGCGGCGCGATCGAGGTGACGAGACACGGCTGCGCCGCGGCATTCCCCCGCTACGACGAGGTTGCCGCGTTCATGGGTAGGGAGCGCGACGGTGGGTGAACTCAGTGCCGGCAAAGCGCGGGGACTCACCGCGCTGGCAAATGACGCCGGCGTCTTCACGATCCTCGCCGTGGACCATCGCGATTCGATGCGGGTCGTCCTCGACGCGGCAGCGCCGGCACGCGTGCCGGCGGATCGCCTCACCGAGGTCAAGCTGCTCCTGCTGCGACACCTCGCCGACCTCGCATCCGGTGTGCTCCTCGACCCGGAGTACTCGGCACTCCAGGCCGTCGGGACACGGGCCTTGCCGTCGGGCACCGGCTTCATCTGTGCGCTGGAGGCCCAGGGATACCTCGGAGGGCCGGAAGCGAGGATCACGACGCTGCTCGAGGGTTGGGGCGTCGCCAAGGCGAAGCGGATGGGTGCCTCTGGGGTCAAGCTGCTGCTCCCCTACCGGCCCGACACCCCCGCCGCCGAGGTCCAGGACGGCCTCGTCGCCGCCGTCGTCGCCGACTGCGAGGAGGCGGAGGTCCCGCTCTTCCTCGAGCCCATCGCCTACGCCTCCGAGGGAACGGCCCCTCCGGGCACGGCAGAGTTCGCCGGTGAGCGACGCCGCATCGTCTGCGACTCGGCGCGCCGTCTCGGCGCCCTCGGCCCGGATGTCCTCAAGCTCCAGTTCCCGCTCGACACCGCCCACGACACCGACCCGGCGGCCTGGCGCGACGCCTGCCTCGAGCTCACGGAGGCGGCGGTCGTGCCCTGGGCGCTGCTCTCCGGGGGAGACCCCTACGAGGCGTTCCGCGAGCAGGTGCGGGCGGCCTGCGCCGCCGGGGCGTCCGGCTTCCTCGTCGGTCGGGCCTTGTGGAACGACGCCGTTGCCGCCGACGACGACCGGCGCGCCGTCATCCTCGACACCGAGGTGCGCCCCCGGCTCGCCGAGCTCGGGACCATCGCGACCGAGCTCGGGACGGACTGGGCGGCCCGACACTCGCTTCCGAACTTCGGCGAGGGCGACTACCGGACGTACTGAGCCCGCGGGGAGACCAGGCCCGCCGGAGCTCGTGGCGTAGGGTGAGCGCTCATGGAGCCGGGGCGTTGAGCGAAGACCTGGTCGTCGTCACTCGGAGGCCACCCGGCCGGGCGCTGGACATCATGGCGGCGGCCGGCCGTCTCGATCTGTGGGCGGAGGACCGCGAGATCCCCCGCCACGTGCTCCTCTCCCGGGTGTCACGCGCCACCGGCCTCTACTGCATGCTCACGGACCGGATCGACGAGGCCGTCCTCGACGCCGGCCCCGGCCTCAGGGTCGTCAGCCAGATGGCGGTCGGCGTCGACAACATCGACCTCGCCGCTTGCACCGAGCGTGGTATCCCGGTCGGCAACACGCCCGACGTGCTCACCGAGACGACCGCCGACACCGCGTTCGGGCTGCTCATCGCCGCGGCTCGACGCTTCGGGGAAGGCATCGATTACGTCCGCGCCGGGCAGTGGCGCCGTTGGGAACCCGACCTGCTGCTCGGACGCGACCTCCACGGGTCGGTGCTCGGCATCGTCGGGCTCGGACGGATCGGTGGAGCGATCGCCGGACGGGCCTCCGGGTTCGGGATGCGCATCATCTACACGGGGCGGAACGACAGGCCGGAGGCGGAGGACGTCGCCGCCGAGTTCGTCTCCTTCGACGAGCTCCTCCGGCAATCCGACCACGTCGTCGTGTCCGTGGCGCTCACCGAGGACACCTTCCGGCTCTTCGACGCCGAGGCGTTCGCCCGGATGAAGCCCACCGCGACCTTCGTCAACGTGTCCCGGGGCCCGACGGTGGACACCCCGGCGCTCATCGATGCGCTGCGAGAGGGGACGATCGCCGCCGCAGCCCTCGACGTCACGGATCCCGAGCCGCTTCCCGGCGATCACGTGCTGCTCACCCTGCCCAACTGCATCGTGCTGCCCCATCTCGGCTCTTCGAGCGAGCAGACGCGGGAGGCGATGGCCGAGCTCGCAGCCGACAACCTCGTCGCCGGTGTCGACGGCATCCGGCTCCCGGCGTGCGCGAACCCCGAGGTCTACGACGGCTGAGGGTGTCGGAGCCGGCCCTGTGGAACGTTCCAGGCTGTCGCTACACTGCTCGTCGTCCGCGGCGGGGGGTGACGTGAAGCATCCGACGATCCACGATGTGGCGGCGCGCGCCGGCGTCTCCAAGTCGCTCGTGTCCCTCGTCATGCGCGAGGCGGGCAACGTCAGCGAATCGAGTCGGCGCGCCGTCCTCGACGCCGCTCGGGCGCTCGGCTATCGACCCAACCGGGCGGCGCAGGCGCTCGTACGGCGGCGGTCCCAGATCCTCGGCGTGCTCGTTTCGGACCTCCACAACCCCTTCTTCCACGACGCCGTCGACGGGATCGACGCCGCCGCCGTGGAGCACGGCTACCGGGCTCTCCTCAGCACCGGCCACCTCGTGACCAAGCAAGAGGCGCAGGCGATCGACACGCTCCTCGAGCTGCGCGTCGACGGCCTCGTGCTGGCCTCCCCGAGGGTGACCTCCGCCACCGTTGCCGAAGCGGCCCAGAGCGTTCCCACCGTGGTCCTCGGCCGGTCGGTGAGGGTCGATGGCGTCGACAGCGTTCACAACGACGACAGGCTGGGCGGCGGCCTCGTCGTCGACCACCTCGTCGAGCGCGGCCACGAGCGGATCGCCCACATCCACGGAGGAAAAGGGGCCGGGGCGCGCCCGCGGCGGTCCGGATACGAGGCGGCGATGAACCGCCACGGCCTCGGCGAGCACATCCTCGCCGTCCCCGGCGCGTTCACCGAACAGGGCGGGGTCGACGGGATGCGGCGTCTCCTGACGACGAAACCACTTCCGACCGCCGTCTTCGTCGCCAACGATCTCTCGGCGATGGGTGCGCTCGGGGTGCTCGATGACGCCGGGATCACGGTGCCGGACGACATTTCGGTTGTTGGTTACGACAACCTGAGGGCCGTCGAGTACTCGCGCATCTCGTTGACGACGGTCGACCAGCCGAGGTACGACATGGGCTCGATCGCCGTGGCGCTCGTGCTCGAGCGGCTGGAGGAGGGGAGGCGCACCGACAGGGACGTCGTCCTCCCCCCGACGCTCGTCGTGCGGGACACGACGGCGCCGCCTCGGCGGCGCCGCTAGACCGAGCTCGGCTGTACGGCGGAGGCTTCAGCCGATACCATGACCGCTGTGCGCGGGCCCGGGCCGCGCCTTTTCTTCGGGCCGGCACGTCGATGGTGAGAGGAGTCCGTGTCGTGTCACTGATCGAGCCCCACGGCGGTGAGCTCGTCGACCTCGTCGTCGACGCCGTGCGAGCCGCCGAGCTGAGGGAGCAATCCCACGATTGGGTGTCCTGGGACCTCACCGCGCGCCAGCTCAACGACTTCGAGCTGCTCGCCAACGGCGGCCTTTCCCCGCTCCACGGGTTCCTCGGCGAGGCCGACTACGAGGCGGTGCTCGAGTCGATGCGGCTCGCCGACGGCACGCTGTGGCCCATACCGGTCATGCTCGACGTCACGCCGGAGCTCGCCGCCGCCGTCTCGCCCGGCTCGCCGGTCGCCCTTCGCAACGAAGAGGGCGTGATGCTCGGTTCGCTCATGGTGACCGACGTCTGGAAGCCGGATCTCGAACGCGAGGCGGAGCGCGTCTTCGGGACGACGAACCCGGAGCACCCCGGGGTGGTGTACCTCAAAGACCAGGCGAACCCCTGGTACGTCGGGGGGACGGTCGAGGCGCTGCAGCTGCCCGTTCACTATGACTTCAAAGACCTGCGCAAGACACCGCGCCGGCTCCGGGAGGAGTTCGCCGCCAGCGGCTGGTCGAAGGTCGTCGCCTTCCAGACCCGCAACCCGATGCATCGGGCCCATGTCGAGCTGACGATGCGAGCGGAGGCCGAGACCGGAGCCAACGTGTTGATCCATCCCGTCGTCGGGCTCACGAAGCCGGGAGACGTCGACCACTACACCCGGGTTCGGGTCTACAAGGCGATCCACGCCAGGTACCCGGAGGGGTCGGCGTCGCTTGCGCTGCTGAGCCTCGCCATGCGGATGGGCGGCCCCCGCGAGGCGGTCTGGCACGCCATCATCCGCAAGAACCACGGTGTCACCCACTTCATCGTCGGCCGCGACCACGCCGGGCCCGGCGAGGACTCCTCGGGGAAGCCGTTCTACGGGCCGTACGAGGCCCAGGACTTCGTCCTCGCCCACGAGGAGGAGCTCGGCGTCACGCTCGTGCCGTTCAAGCTCATGGTGTTCGTGCCCGACGAGGACCGCTACATGCCCGTCGACGAGCTCGAGGAGGGCACGAGGTACCTCTCGATCTCAGGCACGGAGCTGCGGCGCAGGCTCGCCGAGGGCGAGGAGATCCCGGAGTGGTTCAGCTACCCGGAGGTCGTCGATGAGCTTCGCCGGACCCACCGCTCGAGGGCGGAGCAGGGGTTCACCGTCTTCTTCACCGGTCTCTCCGGGTCCGGGAAATCCACGATCGCGAACGCGCTCATGGTCAAGCTGCTCGAACGCGGCGGCAGGACGGTGACGCTGCTCGACGGGGACATCGTCCGCCGGAACCTCTCGAAGGGTCTCGGGTTCTCCAAGGAGGACCGCGACACGAACATCCTCCGCATCGGCTATGTGGCCGCCGAGATCACAAAGGCCGGCGGGGTTGCGGTCTGCGCCCCCATTGCACCCTACGCGGGCCCCCGAGCCGAGAACCGCCGGACCATCTCGGCGGTCGGCGGCTACCTGCTCGTCCACGTCGCCACTCCGCTCGAGGTGTGCGAGCAGCGCGATCGCAAGGGCCTCTATGCAAAGGCGAGGGCGGGGATCATCAAGGAGTTCACGGGCATCTCCGACCCGTACGAAGAGCCGACGGACGCCGAGATCACGATCGAGACGACCGAGACGTTCCCGGACGAAGCCGCCGACCTCATCATCGACCACCTCGTGCGTGAGGGGTATCTACCCAAGGAGTCCTGAGGTGGCGCGGTCCACCGACCGGGACGATCTCGCCCGTATCGACGCCGCCCTCGACGTCGCCGCCGCTGCGCTTGCCCCGTTCCCCCCCGGCGCAGTCGACGCCAGGATGAAACGCGGGGACGACCCGCTCACCGAGGCCGACATGGCCGTCGATGCCGCGCTGGCGACTCACTTGCCTCGCGCCGGCGAGGGCTGGCTCTCGGAGGAGACCGCAGACGACCTCGGCCGGCTCGAGGCGGACCGGGCCTGGATCGTCGATCCCCTCGACGGGACACGCGAGTTCGTCGCCGGGATCCCGGAGTGGTGTGTATCGATCGGCCTCGTCGTGGGCGGCCGGCCGGTCGCCGGCGGCGTCCTCAACCCGGCACGCGGCATGCGGATCGTCGGGTCGGTCGACGAGGGCGTCCGCTCGGTTCGCTCGATGGGATCGGTCGCCTACAAGCTCGCGCTCGTGTCAGCCGGCCTCGCCGATGCCACCTGGACGCTCGTCCCCAAGAACGAGTGGGACGTCGCCGCCGGAGCCGCGCTCGTCACCGCGGCCGGGGGGGAGGTGTTCGGTCTCGACTTCTCCGAGATCCGGCTCAACGAGCCCGACACGCTGATTCCCGGGATCGTGGCGACCGCACCGGGGATCGCCGGGGCGATCCGGGATCTCCTCTCTGCCCAGGCGGACGGGACACTGGTCTCCACGGGATGAGTTCGCCGAGCTCGCGGCCGGATCCCTCAGTTTGGGTCAGCCCTGCGGCCTGCGCCGCCCCCGCCGGCATATCCTCGTTGGATGAGCTGGACGAGCTGGATCCGCCGCCGTCTCGGTCGAGAGGCGGCGCCGGACGCCGGCGAACGGACGTCCGGGCGGGTCGCCGCGGCTCCGGGGGACGGACGACCGGCTCAGGTTGCCGGGCCCGATGCCGATGAGAATCTCGCGGGCCTGCGCCCGCCGCCGCGCACAGGAGCAGACGTGGACACTTTCGCCGGGAGTCTCGATCTCTTCCCGCTCGAGCAGGTCGTCGGGCTCATCGCCGGGTCCGGGAAGCGAGGCGTGCTCAAGGTCGACAACCCGCGCCTGACGGGGCGCATCTTCGTCGCAGACGGGGGGATCACGTTCGCCACGACGAGGGACCACGAGACACGGGCAAATGCTGCGTCCGCCGAATCAGATCGTCGCGCCCGGCGGCTCCGGGAGGACCCGACCCTTGCCGACGCCGACGCGATCGAGCAGCAGATCGTCGAGGTCTTCGTGAGGCTCATGCGGGATCGTCAGGGGGACTTCTCGTTCGTGCCCGGTGTCGGCTCACCGTTCTCTGGTGATGGCGGCGCCGAGACCGTCCACGCCGTAGACCACGTGTTCGCACAGGCTGAGCGGCACATCGAGCAGTGGCGCCGCATCGAGACCCTGGTACCCGACGCGACGACGCCGTTCCAGGTCGCCCCGCAGCTGCCGGCCGACAAGTTCGAGGTGACCCTCGATGCGCGCAAATGGCTGTTCCTGGCGGCCATCGGCGACGGTTCGTCCGTAGATGACGTGGCCGACCGGCTGGGGATCTTCGAGTATCCGGCGGCGATGCAGGTCGCCGAGCTCGTTCGCGAGGGGCTCCTGGTACCGGTCGAAGATGCCGTGCCGGCGGCCGAACCGCAGATGCTCGTGCGCACGAGCTTCCGCCCAGCGCCTGCCGGAACGGCGCCGGGGGGCGAGGACGTTGGGCCCCTCCCCGGAGAAGCTGAGGAGCCATCGGGGGGCACCGGCGGCACCGGATCGATCGGCCCGCAGGTCGAGCCTCCGGATGCGCCGTGAGGCTCGCGAAACCCTCATGTCGTTGCCGGGGGCATCCGATGACGAGTGAGAGTCGACTGAAGCCCAGGAGCTGAGTTGGACACTCTGCGCGGAAGCCTCGAGACGTTCGGTCTGCCGGAAATCGTTCGCCTCGTCGCGTCCTCGGGGCGGACCGGTGCCTTGAAGGTCGACTCGTTCCGGCTCAAAGGCCGCATCTTCATCGCCGACGGCTCGATCACCTACGCGACAACCCGTGGCGAGGACGGCAACATCGATGACCTCAAGCACATGACGACCTCCACTCGCCGTCCGCTCCGGGAGCGGCGAGGGCGGAGAGAGTCTTCCGCCGCGCACAGCGTCGACGACCTCATCGAGCAGCAGATCGTCGAGGTCTTCGTCCGCCTCATGCGACTCGAGCGGGGCAACTTCGGCTTCGAGGAGGGCGCCCGCACCCGGGCCTACGGGGACCGCGCTGCGCTCGCACTTGGTGTCGACAAGATCATCGAGCAAGCCCACGAGCGGATCGCCGAGTGGGAGTCGATCGAGTCGCTCGTGCCGTCGGCGTCGACCCGTTTCCGGCTCAACCCCGATCTCGGCAACGACGACTTCGAGGTCACCCTCGACGCGAGGAGCTGGTCGTTCCTCGCCTCGGTCGGAGACGCCGCCTCGGTGGGGGACCTCGCCGAGCGCCTCCGCATCTTCGAGTTTCCCGCCGCCCGCAAGGTGTCCGAGTTCGTCCGCAAAGGGCTGCTCGTCGCCGTCGAGACGAGGGCTGAGGCGGTGCCGCCCGCACCCGTGGCTCGTGATGCCGATCGCGAGCCGGCGATCGAGGGCCCGGAGGGGGAAGCCGCCCCCGTGGCACATTCCGCACCCCCGCAGCCGGAGCACGGGGAGCCGGAGCACGGGGAGCCGGAGCACGGGGAGCCGGAGCACGGGGAGCCGGAGCACGGGGAGCCGGAGCACGGGGAGCCGGAGCCACCGCGCGCTGACAGATGGAGCGGTAGCGGTGATGGGTCCCCCTCCAGTCGCTCTCCTGGAGCCATTGGACGAAGAGCCCGTCGACGATCGCCCGAACGGTCGTTGCCGCCTCGTCGACATCTTCGACGGCGAACTCGCCTTCTGTGATCCCCCGTCCGATCACCGTCGCGTACGCCGTGTTCACGATCGAGCGGAACGTCGCGTTCAGCCGCTCGAATTCGTCGAGGCGAGCGGCGTGGTCGAGCAGGTCGAGGTACGTGAGATAGAACCTGCGGTTGGCGTCCGGGCCGAGGAAGATGACATCGACCATCGCGGCCACCTGCTCGCGGGCGCCCGGCACCGCGGCGATCGCCGCCCTGATCCTCGCCGCGGTGCGCGAGAGCACCCACTGCATCGTCTGGAGGATCAGGTTCTCCTTCGTCTGGAAGTAGTAGAGGATGACGCCCTTGCTCACGCTCGCCCGATCGGCGATCTGCTGCAGTGAGACCCGGTGCACCCCTTTGTCGCTGATGACGTCGTACGTGGCGCGAATGAGGTGCGCCTGTTTCGGAGGGAGCTCCTCCCACAACGCGGTTTCGGTGCCCGTCGTCGTCACCGGCTCTTCCCCTCGGTCGACGTTGCGTGCAGCGCGCGCCGAACGCCGGCCCACGCAGGGGCGAAACGACGAGCGAGCGGCGGGGCGAGGGTTCGCGCCATCTAGTTCATCACCAGCCCGCCGGCGACGCCGAGCGTCTGCCCGGTGATGAACGCCGCCCGGTCCGAGGCCATGAAGAGGATCGCCTCGGCGATCTCCTCGGGCGTTCCCAGCCGGCGGATCGGCGTTGCCCGGACGATCGCATCGATGAGCTTCTCGTTGCCATCGTCGATCATCTTCTGCAACAGAGGGGTCTCGGTGAGGCCTGGTGCGACCACGTTGGCCCGGATCCCGTAGCGGGCGACCTCGCGGGCGAGCGCCTTCGTGAATGCGATGACGCCGCCCTTCGCCCCCGAGTAGACGGCCTCCCCGGAACTCCCCGACCGTCCGGCCTCGGACGCGGTGTTGACGATGACGCCGGATCCCTGCTCCCTCATGTGCGGGAGCACGGCGCGACACGTGGCGAGTACGCCGCGGAAGTTGATTCCGATGATCCGATCCCACAGCTCCTCATCGGTCTCGATGAACGGCACGATCGTGTCCCAGCCGGCGACGTTGACGAGCACGTCGATCCGGCCCCAGGCACCGATGACCTCCTCGACGGCCATGCCCACAGACGCCGTGTCGGTCACGTCCATCGTGATCGCGAGCCGGTCCCCGCCCTCGGCTGCCACCTTCTCCGCGCCCGCGGAGTCGATGTCGGCGATGCCGACCCTGGCGCCCTCCCGGCTCAGCGCCTGGACGACGGCGCGGCCGATCCCGCTGGCGCCTCCGGTGACGAGGGCCACCCGATGATCGAATTCCATGTCCTTCTCCTATCCGGAAAGCAGCCCGCCGGGATCGAGCCGGCGGAGCAGCGTGAGCTCTTCTTCGCTGGGTGGAGGGGTTTCCGAGACGGGGGGTCCGGGCGCCGGCTCGAACCCCGTGGCCTCGGCGACCTCGGCTTCGGTGACGCCCGGGTGGACGGAGCGAAGCCGCATGCGCCGCGTGGTGGGATCGAAGTCCAGCGTCGCCAGCGGGGTGACGACAAGCGAGGGGCCCTCACCGCGATACGTCCGATCCTCGTCCGGGCTTGCCGGATGCCCGGGCCCGCTCACGAAGTCGACCCGCTCGACGAAGGTGCGGGGACTGTGGTCCATCGCGTAGATGACCGAGCGTTTCGTGGCGGGGAGGAAGGGAAGGCCGACGGTTCCCGGGCCCCGCAGCGCGGGCGCCGCCCACTCGCCGACGGCGATGAGGTTGCAGTTGCCGTACGCGTCGATCTGGAGACCGCCGGCGCAGAACACGTCGAGAGCGTCGCCCCGTCCCTCGAGGAGCACCACCTCGGGCAGCGGCAGCGCGGACGGTGCCGGGGCGAGGGCGGCATCGCACGACAGCGTCGTGAGGCCGATCGGTGTCGCGTTGACGGTGCCGCTGCCGCCCACGATGTACGACAACGACGGGGCGTGGGTCGACTTCGCCAGCATCGCGGCGGCGAGGGGCAGCGCCGGCACGGCACCCATGACGACGACCTCGCCGTCGCGGAATTCGCGGGCCATGACGACCGCCATGAGCTCGGAGGTGCTGAACGCGCCCGTCACGAGTCCTCCGCTCCTCGAGCCGGGTCTGCACCGGTCAGGTCGGCGAGCCAGGCTTCGAGCGTCTCCGGGGCGCGAGCGGCCTTCAGGTATGTCCGTATCGCCCCCTCGTCCCTGTCGTAGAACCCCGGATACGACGTCGGCAGACATCCTCCGGGGGCGACGACGACGGCGGACACGAGGAACCCGGGGATCGTGTCGCCGGGTGCCCGCGCCGCCATCGCCCCGGAGTCGACGGTGCGTTCGACCTGGACGACGAGCCGGCGGGCGGCGAGTGCCATGAGCCGATCCGTGAACGGGAACCGGCCGAGGGCGACGTTGCCGTCCTCGTCCGCCTCGGCGGCGGCGAGCAGCGTGACGTCGGGGCGGAGGCCGGCGATGGCCCATCCCTCGTCACCGGTGAACGGGTTCCTCACCCGGCGGAACAGCTCCGGGCTCACCCGGGGGATGTCGGTGAGGTCGACCCCGGGTGGACACGCCAGGAACGGGATCCCGCCGGCGCCGGCGTAGAGCGCGTGGGTGAGCGAGCCCTCGTCGATCTCGACGACCCGTAGCTCGCCGCTCTCTACGGCCTTGCGGAACCTCGGGGCGAGTCCGAGGTCCTCGAACCCGACGTACGGGCTCATGATCTCGTCGACGAGGCCGGCGGCGACCGGCAGCTCCGCCTGGAGGGACGCCGAGGGGCTCGTCACGAGCGTGCCGGTCCGTACGCCCGACCGCACCATCGCGGTGACGAGGGCCATCGGCGCGGCCGTCATGTGCATGCCGCCCACGGCGATCGTCGCGCCCGACGGCACGAACTCGGCCACCGCCTCCTCGGCCTCGAGGAAGCGTCCAGGCACCCCGCTCAGAGCCCCTCGCGGCACCGGCCGCACGTCGGCGGCGGCCGCGTCGCTCGAACGGCAGCGGTGTCGGGCACGTCCTCGATCGTCCGTGCGACCGTCGTCATTGCGCCGATGCGCTCACCTTCATCTTCTCCAGCCGTTGCTGGGCCAACAGCGCCGCACCGTAGGCGCCGGCGTAGGCGCCGAGTCCGTCCGGCGGGACGAGGAACGGCGACCCCAGGATCTCCTCGAGCTGCTGGGACAGCAGCTTCACTGTCGCCAGACCGCCGGTGAGGGCGAAGGGCGGCTCCGCCTTCACCCGTTTCACGAGCTGCGCGGCCCGGTCGGTGAGGGCGATGACGGCCCCGGCGCAGACGTCCTCGATGCTGCGGTCGGCGGCGAGATGGTTGATGATCTCCGACTCGGCGAAGACCGTGCAGACGCTCGACACCGTTACCGGGTCGGTCGCCGCTTCCGACAGCGGGGCGATGTCGGTGACGTCGTATCCGAGGTATTTCACCGTCTTCTGGAGGAACGCCCCGGCCCCGGCGGCGCACTTGTCGTTGAGGCGGAACCCGAGCACCCGCCCGTTCTCGTCCATGCGCAGCGCCTTCACCGTCTGCCCGCCGGCGTCGAGGACGGTGCGGACCTCGGGGAGCCAGCGATGGGTGGCGACGGCGTGGCAGGTGAGCTCGGTGATCGACAGGTCGCTGATCTCCGCCGCGTAGCGGCCGAATCCGGTCGACGCGATGTACTCGAGCTCGTCGCGGTCGACGCCTGAGCCATCGAGCGCGGCGACGAGGCCCTTCTCGGCCGCCTTGGCGAAGTGGAACCCGGTCGGGCCCATCGACTTGCCCTTGATGTCGCCGTCGCCGTCGACAATGACGACCTTCGTGTAGCTCGACCCGAGATCGATGCCTGCGGTGAACGTCATGCCGGTGCCCCCCTTTCTGCGAACGCCCCGGTCCGGACCTGATCGAGCGCGTAGAGCGCGGCGCCGATCGCTCCGCAGTAGTGCGATTCCTCACTCGTGTTGACCTGTACGCCGGCCATCTCCGAGATGAGCTCGACCATCGCCGAGTTCCTCGTCACCCCTCCGGTGAAGGTCACCTCCGGCTCGATGCCGGCTCGCCGCAGCAGCGACATCGAGCGCGACGCGATAGCGACGTGCACGCCCATGACGACGTCCTCGATCCGTCGCCCCTTGGCGAGCCATCCCAGGATCTCCGACTCGGCGAAGACCGTGCACGTCGTCGTCATCTTCACCGGGTTCTTCGCGGTCTGGGCGAGCGGGCCCAGCTCACCGAGCGGCATCTCGAGGGCGTCGGAGGCGGCGCCGAGGAACCGTCCCGTTCCCGCCGCGCACTTGTCGTTCATGTTGAAGTCGATGACCTGGCCGTCGGTGCCGACCTTGATCGCCTTCGTGTCCTGACCACCGATGTCGAGGACGCTCCTCGTGTTCGGGAACAGATGGACTGCGCCTCGGCCGTGGCAGGAGATCTCGGTGACCTGCGCGTCCCCGAACTGGATGCGGAATCGTCCGTACCCGGTGCCCACGACGAACGCGACGTTGGTTTCCGAATACGGGGTCTCGGCGAGCGCCAGGTTGAACGCGGTCTGCCCGGCCTCGTCGAGCTTGGCCCCGGTGGGGCACAACCCGTGGCCGAGCATCTCGTGCCTGTCGGACATGATGACGGCCTTGGTCTGTGTCGACCCTACGTCTACGCCTGCTACCAGCATGTGATCACGCTCCTACCTGCACGCGCCTGCTCTGCAGGGCCTCGAAGAATGCATCGACCCGGTTCTTCAGCTGCGCCTCGGCCCACAGCCGTGAGTCGACGAGATCCGACTGGATGAACAGCCCGGGGATGTCCTCGTTGCGCATGAGCCACTCCCGGGCGTCGGGAAGGCCCGCAGAGGTCGTCCTGCACGACTTCACTCCGTGGTAGGCGATCCCGTCGATGGCGTAGTCCCGCACCACGTTCGCCTGCCACTCGTGGGAGAAGAAGATCCCGCTCATCGACGGCTGGGCGGTGATGAGGATCTGTTCGGCGAGGCTCTCCACCGGTCTCGAGAGGTCGTAGTGGACGCCGCGGTCGATCCCGCCGCCGGCGTAGGACATGTACTCGCTGGCGACGAACACCCCGTTCCACTGCTCGAAGAGGCCGACGAAGTCCCGGAAGTTCGTGTAACACGCGGTGCCGACGAGGAGCAGCCGGAACTGCTCCGGTGACACCGCCCCGACGCCTTTGTCGATCCGCTCGTCGAGCTCGGCGAGCGCCGTCTCCATGAAGCGCACCCCGTCCTCGCGTCCCCGCAGGATGTTGGCGATCCCCATGTAGTTGATGCCCTCAGTGAGCGCATTGAATGGTGCCGGCCGGTGCTTGTTCGTGGCGAGGATGGCCCGGTACAGCTCCGACATCCGGTTGACGTTGTCGAGGATCTCGCGAAGCTTGTCGATGTCGAACGTCTTGCCGGTCACCTCCTCGCACAGGGCGATGAGCTCTCGGAGCTGGCCCTCGACGAACTTCACGTCGTTCTTGAACGTCTCGCTGCCCATGTCGTAGGCGAACCCGGTCCCCCGCCAGCCGGGCAGGTCGAGGACGAACACCGGGCACTCGTACTGGCGTTCCCAGATCTCCGACCACTTGATGTACGTGTTGCACATGTTGGTGGCGACGACCATGCCGGGCTTCGGGTAGCGGCCCAGGGGGTGCTGGCGGCCGGTGAGATGCAGCCCGACGTCGACCTTGACGTAGCCGCAGATGTCCGGGGAGTAGCCGGCGTCCTCTGCGGCGAGCAGGTAGTCCATCGCCTTGCCCTTGACCGCGGTCTGCAGTGAGGCGATCTCGGGGAAGCTCATCGGGATGTCGAACGTGTTGAGAATCTCGGCGAGCGAGCCCATGACGAAGACGTTGGCGACGAGCGAATCCTCCTCGGCCGCCGCGTCCAGCTCCGTCCACCACCGGTCCATGAGCCGGCGGCTCTCGCCCCGGGTGTCCCCCGCCCGCTCCAGGGGCGGTCGTATGGCAACTCTGTGCTCTTTCACTGCCGCCTCCTATACGAACTCGAACAAGAGCGACTCGGCGAAGGTTTCGATCTCCATCCGGACCTGCTCGAAGTTGGCCGTCTTCTCCTCGAACTCCATGACGAGGTGGGGGATCCCCGCCTCGGTGAGGGCGTTGTCGTAGGCAACCTGCTCCTCGAGGCCCGGCTCGCACATCTTGGCGGCGCCGACGATGGCGGCCTGGGCCCCGGAGTTTCGGATGCGCTCGAGGAGCATGTGCTCCTTTGGCTTGCGGGGGTCGCGCTGTACCGGGCTGTAACTCGATGCCTCGAGATACGCCACGGCGAGGTTCTCCATGGGGTTGCCGTCGGACGGAACGTCCTCGAGGATCCAGCGGAGCCCGATGAGGAAGTCGTCGTCGACGATGTAGGCGACGTCCTGGAGGACGGAGAGCATCTCGATGGGCGGCTGCTCGCAGAATCCGCCCTCGAAGACGAGGCGGATCTTGTCCTGCGGCTTGTTCGTGCGCTCCCTGATCTGGGGCAGCGCCTCGCGCAGGAGCTCGTTGTGGCGCTCTCGGGGCATGACACCGGCGGCCCTGGTGAGGACGTAGCCCTCGACGAGGCTCAGCAGCCACGGCGTGTTCCTTCGGATCTCGTACAGCTCGCGCAAGAGCCTGCGGTTCTCGTTGAAGAGCTCGATGCTCGCTCGCAGCGCTTCGTCGGTGATACCCCGCCCGGTGATCTCTTCGATGAGCCCGGCGATGCGCCGGTACTCGTTGAGCAGGTACGTCGCGGCGTGGGGCGAGGCGGCGTTGTGGGGGTAATAGAGGATCTGGCAGCTGACGTCGGGGAACTTCCTCGTCCAGATCCCGTTGACGTGGCGGGCGGCGTCACAGATCGGGTGGGTGACGTACATGGAGAGGAAGTCGAGCTTGCCGGAGAGGGCCTGCTCGAGCGCGCTCCGCAGGATCGAGCACACGAACGCGGCGATGTGGGCGTCGGCCTCGCGGATCTGGACGCTGCTGTCGGCCCCCATGGTCTTGATGGGGAGCATCCCGGCGGCGTGGGCGATCTCTTCGGGGAAGTAGACCTGGAAGTGACCGAGGACCTTGCCGTCGGGGTTCGCCTCGAGCCATTCGTGAACGGCCGGGTAGTCGGGGTCCTCCACCGCGTTCCGACACTCCTCGATGATGTCGCCGAGCTCGGTCATACGCCCTCCACCCTCGAGATCCTGACTAAACGGTCAGTCAAATTCTCACATGCAGATTCTCCTCCGACAATCCGCTGTTCGCGTCACATTCGTGATGCAGATGCATCATGTAGGGAGGAGGGAATGAGGGGGGCGGCTCGCCCTTGGTGCCTACGCAGTACGGGCGGTGCGGTCGAGCACCCGGATGATCCGGTCGGACCGGACGAGCTCGCGGAATCGCCGAGCGAGCCGGACGTGGTCGGCGACGCTGCCCGCGATCTCGAGCGTGATTCCGTGGAGGCCTTCCCAGGGCACGCACCCGTGAGTGAGCGGGCACGCATCCACGGGGTGGGTCCCGAAGCAGACGAAGACGGGCTCGCCGAGCGTGCTGAACGTGGCGGCGTCGGCCGTGCCGTCCCAGTGGGTCACGTCGACGATGAGGGTTCCCCCCGCGTACTCGTCGAGGAGGACGTCGGCCGGTCGCATCGCCGCCATCCGCTCGGCGTCGTCTGCAGGCGCGAGCGTGAACCTCACGCACGCGCAGGCCTGGCTGTGCGCTTCGACGTCGACGCGGTCACTCAACGGCACGACCTCCCCCGGGCCCGGGCACCGGCCGGGTCCTCATCGTGTCAGCGTACGGAGCGGCCGACGAGCGACAAGTCGCCTTTTCGGCTCTCCGCCATCGTCTCTTCGGATGAGCCCCAGGTGAGGCTGCGGACCACCCGACTCGCAGGGATACGTCCTCAGGCCCGAGGAGATCGCCGTCTATGTGGGTCTCGCGCCGGGCCGGTCTTCGAGAACTCCCAGCTCTCGGGCACTCTGAACGGCCCGATTCCGGTCCGAGGCCTTCAGCTTTGTGATCACCGCCGAGACGTGGTGCTCGGCGGTTCTGGGAGACACGAACAACTCCTCGGCGATCCGGATGTTGGAGAGCCCCTTCGCCATCAGATCGAGGACCTCAGCCTGTCTGGGGGTCAGGCCTGCCGGGTGTCGGCGGGTCTGCGGCCTCGGGCCTCTCGGGACACCCTGGGCGCCGGCTTGGCGGAGCGCGGAACGAAGGCGTGAAGCCATGGGAATCGCTCCGAGCTCGTCGAAGATCCGCAGCGCTTCGAGCTTGGCGTCGTTGTCTCCGTCGGCGAGTGCGATGGCTCGCATGTAGGGGTCACCGAGCTCCATCCACATCCGAGCTGCTTCACTCCATTGGCCCTCGATCTGGAGGCGATGCGGGTCCGCCGAGAGCTCGAGCGGGCCGGACAGGATCCCGAGCTTCCAGAGCCAGAACCCGAGCTCGCTCGCGCTCCAGGGCCATGTCTCGGCCATGACGTCGATCGCTGCGACTGCGGCAGCACCGTCCTCAACAGAGCGACCTGCGAGCCAGTACGCCTCGGCGACGATCCTCCAGGTCTCGGCTTGCACATCGGGACCCAGCCTCGAGGCCGCTTCGATTCCCTTCTCGAGGGTTGCTTCCCACGGGCCGCCGCGTCTGGCGAGAATCTGGGCGAGGACCATGAGCGGCTCTTCGATGAAGGGGTGCTGGTTGGCGATCAGGATCTCGAGAGCGGCCTCGGTGTCCTCCTCGGCCTCAGTCCATCGGCCCCGATCGACACGGAGCCAGGCGCGAGCGGTCAGAGCTGCGGCCTCCGCGTTGGTGCTCCCGAGGCCGCGTGCCAGGAGCATCGACTCCTCGATCTTGCGTTCCGCAGTTCGGTAGTCGCGATACATGTGAGCGACGAGCCCGGCGAACAGGACAGCGTCGAACGCCGTCTCGCGACTCCCGCCCTCCTCTCCAGCCGTGATGCTCTCCTCCAGCAGGGCGAGCGTGCCCGGGAAGTCGGTGCGCATGAGCGCGGACGCCTTGACCCTCAGTGCGTGAGACGTTGCCAGGAGATCCGGTTCTAGAGCAGCCAGGGCGATGGCGCGATCGGCGAGCTCATCCGCCCTCGCGAAATCTCGGTCGAAGCTCACCATGACGGCGTAGACGCTGTAGGCAAAGGCCAGCCCTGGCTGTCCGGAAGGCTCGCTGAGGAGGTCAACCGCTTCAACGATGGCCGCCTCGGCTAGATCCTTGTGTCCGAGTCGCCTCTCGCAGAGGGCGACTTTCGCAAGCACGCTTGCGACCCCAGCCGGGTTGTGGACCGATCGGTACAGATCGATCGCTTCCCTCCCCAGTTTGGGGATGGAAGCGAGGGTTCCCGAGTGCGACTCTTCGGAGATCCTGGCTTCGAGGAGCTCCGCCCGCAGAGACGGCTCCAGCTGGTCGAGCAGCGGCTCCAAGAGAAGGTGATGAGCCATCGCCTCTCGATGGTTCCCCGCCTCGGCGGCTGCCAAGGCAGCTTCGGGTCCGAACCGGACGATGGCGTCGGTGTCGCCCGCGGCGTGGGCGTGGTGCACGATGCGGGGAGCTGCTCCCTCCCCGGCAGCAAGAGCGTCGACGACCACTTGGTTGTTGTGCCGTCGTTCCTCGTCGCTGAGGGAGGTCTCCACCGCGAGGCGGGCCAGTTCGTGACGGAACCTCACTCCATCGTCTGAGATTTCCAGGACCCGACGCTGCTCACACTCGGCCAACGGTTCGGCCATGTCGTTCACGGCCTCCGCCAGCAGCCAGCGCTCCGTCTTCGATGGGACGACGGATACCAAACCCGCCAGCTTTCGGGCCTCGGGGGTCAACCGGGCGAGCCGAGCGAGGTACACGTTCTGGATGGAGGCGGGAACGGGTCTGGTCGGGTCGGCAAGCAGCTCGGTGACCAGCAGAGGGTTGCCGCCGGCCAAGGCGAGGGACGGGTCATCCGCCAGGCCTCGCTCGGCAGCCAGGTGCGACACCGCCTCCAGTGACAATGGCCCGAGCCGGATTCTCACGATCGAGCCGCTCGGCAGGTCGCCGAGCACCGCCCGCAGCCCCCCCTCGGTCGGGACCTCCTCATCCCGATACGTCAACAACAACACCCCATGGGCCTCCGGTATGCGGCGCCCGGCATAACGGATCGCGTCCAACGTCGCGTCATCGGCCCAATGGGTATCTTCGATCACAACCACCGTCGGTCGCAGCTGCCGAGCGAACAGATCGACCAGCGCCCGGAACACCCCGATCCGTTCACCCCGTTGCAGAGCTTCGAGCAACGCCCCGTCTCCAGCGGTCATGTCCCAGAGTGGCGCCAACGGAGCCGGTGTGAACAAGTCGTCGCAGCCACCCCACAACACCCGCGCGTCACCTTCGACCTCTGAGGTGAATCGACGCACCAACGCAGTCTTCCCGATTCCGGCCTCGCCCCGAACCAGGACCACCGAACCCGCGCCGTCACGGGCGCGCTCCAAAGCATCTCGAAGCTGCTGTAGCTCGGCGTCACGCTCGAGGAGCTCCATCAATGCAAAGTTACCCGTCGAGTCGCACCCGTTCCTCGGCCGATCGCGGGCAACCCGCGTGCGGGCACGTTGCCCGTCGGCGATCTCGAACGCAGCCCGTCTTCGCCTCAGGCGAGGCTGCGGAGCGCCCTGCCGACCTCGACGGGGACCATCCGCTTGCGGTAGCGGGAGTTGAGGTCGGTGTTGTCCTGGGGGCGGGCGGCCTTGCCGGCGAGGCGGGCGGTCTCCTCTATGACCTCGTCGCTGAGCCGCTTGCCGGCGAGGAACTCCTCGGCCTCCGATGCCCGCACCGGCGCGGACGCGATGGCGCCGAGCACGATCCGGGCCGATGTGCACTCGCCGCCCCCGTCGACGTCGACGGCCACCGCGACCCCGAGGATGGGGAAGTCGATCGTTCCCCGTCTCCGCACCTTGCGGTACGTCGCCCTCATTCCATTGCCACCGGGGACGACGATCTCGGTGAGGATCTCGTCGGGCGCCCGGGTGAGCCATTCGATCCCGTCGTCGCGATAGAGCGCCTCGGCGGGGATCACCCGCTCCCCGCCCACGCTGGCGAGCCGGATCTCGGCCTCGAGCGCGATGGCGACCGGGGCGATGTCGGTGGACGACACCGCCCAGCAGTGGGAGCTGCGCGGCGCCACCCAGCAGATCTCACCGCGGTCCTTGAGACAGAAGTCCACCGCCCGACGCCACTCCTCGTTCTGATTGATGTAGTCACACCGTGTGTCGACACAGAGGTTTCCTCCGATCGTGCCGACGTTGCGGATCTGGGGAGAGGAGACGAACCCGGCAGCGTCTCGAATGGCGCCGGGGAGCACTTCCGCCGCGGCGACCTCACCGAGCGTCGTCGTCGCTCCGATCGTCGTGCCTGATCCGTTGGCACGGATCCCCCGCAAGCCATCGACACGGCGCAACGACACGAGCGTCTTCGGGGAGGACTGGCGGCGTTTGAGGTTGGGGTAGAGGTCGGTGCCGCCGGCCACGGTGGTGGCGGCGGGTCCCTGGTCGGCGAGCATCTTGGTCGCCTCGGCGAGCGTTGCCGGCTCGAGAAACGTGAACGGGGGCAGGCGCATCAAGGTGCGGCCACCTCCTGCCACTGCTGCGGCAGCTCGACCCGGAGCGGCTCCCGGAACGGGACGTCCGGCAGACCCGCCGGCCCCACCCGGCCGTCACCGCCGCGCTCGAGGTCGCGGACGGCCTGGAGCACCTTCCACGGCGTGATCGGGAGCTCGTCGACCCGGATACCGAGGGCGTCGTGGATGGCATTGGCGATCGCGGGCAGCACCGGGAGCAGCGGCCCCTGGCCGGCCTCCTTGGCGCCGAAGGGCCCCTCGGGGTCTACCGTCTCGATGAGGATCGACTCGACGGGCGGCATCTCGAGGATCGACGGGATCTTGTAGTCGAGGAGTGAGGGCCCGATGTGCATGCCGCCGCGGAATGCCTGCTCCTCGGAGAACACCTCGCCGAGTGCCATGTGGACGCTGCCCTCGATCTGACCCTCGACGAGGAGCGGGTTGATCGACCTTCCGACGTCGTGGGCCATCCACACCTTCTCGACGGCGACGACGCCGGTCTCGGGGTCACACGCCACCGCGGCGACACATGCCGAGTAGCTGTATGCCGGTGACGGCCCGACGCCGGACCCCTTGTAGGGCCCGGCGAGGTCGGGCGGCGTGTACGCGCCTGATGCCGTCAGCGGCCCGAACGCGGCGGCGGCCAGGCGAACCGCCTCGCTCCACGGCACCGATCGCTCCGGGTCGCCGTCCACGCCGACCCGCCGCTCGGCGGCGACGAGCGAGTCGGCGGGGACCTCGAGGTGGGCGGCGACGGCGTCGAAGACCATGGCCCGCAACTTCGTTGCCGCCTCGAGGGCTGCGTTGCCGGCCATGAACGTCACCCGGCTCGAGTAGCTACCGAGGTCGATCGGTGTGAGGTCGGTGTCTGCGGTGACGAGGCTGAGGTCGGCGGCCTCGAGTCCGAGCACCTCGGCGACGATGGCGGCGAGCACCGACGTCGAGCCCTGGCCGACGTCGGCCGCCATCGAGTACACCGTGACTCCGCCTCCCCGGTCCACTTTGAGCTGGACCTCGGACTGGGGCATGTCGTTCCAGTAGATCGGCAGCCCGGCGCCGGACATGTACGCGCCGATCGCGAACCCGAGGCCGCGGCCTCTGGGGAGCTTTCCGCGCTGTTCCGCGAAGCCGGACGCCCTCGTGACCTCCTCGATGCATTCGCGCAGACCGCTGCTCGTGATCCTGAGGTGGTTGACCGTCTCCGAGAAGGGCTCGACGGCGTTGCGAAGCCTCAGCTCCACCGGGTCGATCCCGAGGTCGTCGGCCGCCTTGTCGAGGTGCACCTCGAGGGCGAACCTCGGCTGCGGCGTCCCGTGGCCTCGCTTCGGTCCACACGGGGGCTTGTTCGTGAAGACCCGCACGCCCTCGAACCGGTACGCCGGGATGCGATACGTCGTCGTCTGCAGCGCACCGGTGTACAGGGTGGTGGCGGCGCCGTAGCTCCCGTAGGCGCCGCCGTCGAGGAGAGAACGGAAGTGCATCGCGGTGATGCGCCCGTCGGCGGTGAAGCCGGTCCTGACCCACATGAGCACCGGGTGGCGGCCACGGTGGGCGTAGAAGACCTCCTCGCGGGTGAGCGTGATCTTGACGGGCCGGCCCGTGACCATCGCCAGCTTCGAGGCGGTGATCTCGTGGGAGAACGGGTCGGTCTTGCCGCCGAAACCGCCGCCCACGGCAGGGGCGATGACCCGGATGTGGCCGGCGGGCATCTCGAGCACCTTCTCGAGGGTGCGGTGGACGTAGTGGGGGACCTGGGTCGAGGTCCACAGGGTCAGCCTGCCGTCCGAGCCCATCTCGGCGACGGCGGCGTGCTGTTCCATGGCGGCGTGGTTGTTGCCGCTGTAGAAGAGGACGTCCTCGCGCACGTGATCGGCCACGGAGAACCCTTCGGCGACGTCGCCGAACTCGAAGGCGTTGGAGCGGTGGATGTTGGCCCCGGTCCCCTCGCCGTGGATGCGCGGTCCATCTTCGGCCAGCGCCGCCTCGTACGTCGTCACCTCCGGGAGCGGCTCGTAGACGACCTCGACGAGGGCGAGCGCCCGCTCCGCGGTCTCCTCGTCGACGGCGGCGACGGCGACGACCGGCTCTCCCACGTAGCGAACTCTCTCGACGGCGAGAGCGTGCTCGTCCTGGCTGACCGGGAAGATGCCGTAGGCGACGGGCAGGTCGGCACCGGTGAGCACGGCGTGGACGCCGTCGAGGGCTTCGGCCTGGGAGGTGTCGATGCCGCGGATGAGGGCGTGGGCGTGGATGCTGTGGAGCTGCTTGCCGATGAGCATGCCGGGCAGGTACATGTCGTCGGCGTACACGGCGCGGCCGGTGGCGCTGCCGAGGGCGTCGACCTTTCGCCACGGTCGGCCGACGACGCCGCGGGGAGCCGTCGCGGTCACGAGGCGCCTCCGGTGCCGGGTCCCGATGCTGCGCCGGCGCGTTCTGCGGCGAGATGGACCGCCTCGATGATCTTGATGTAGCCGGTGCAGCGGCAGAGGTTGCCGGCGAGGGCCTCCTTGATCTGCTGGGTGGTCGGGACGGGATCGGTCTCCAGCAGGCTGGAGGCGGACATGAGGACTCCGGGGGTGCAATAGCCGCACTGGGCGGCGCCGAGATCGGCGAAGGCGACCTGCAGCGGGTGCGGCTCGGGGCCCTTCGCCAGGCCCTCGATCGTCGTCACCCGGCGACCCTCGGCCTCGCGGGCAACGGTGAGACACGACAGCCACGGCGCCCCGTCGACGAGGACGGTACAGGCTCCGCACTCGCCGAGCTCGCAGCCATGTTTGGTGCCCGTCAGGCCGAGGTCCTCGCGCAGGACCTCGAGGAGGGTCGCGTGGTCGCGAGCAGCGATGTGGTGCGTCGTGCCGTTGACCTCGAGGGTGAGGAGCCTCGCCGTCATCCGTGCGCCGGCGGGTCCACCCATGCCGTGCGCCGCACGAAGGCCGTGCCCTGGGCCAGGCGGCGGGCCGTCCGGCCGTACGCTGCTCGGTTCACCGTCCATCCCTCCCCCGAGGGCGAGACGTCCACCCACACCGGCATCGTTCCGCTCGGATGCCCGATGGTGAGCTCGCCTTCTCGTCGCCACGCCGACTTTGCGTGAACGATGGTACCCGGGATGGATGCGGCGACTCCCGTGCACACCGAGACGGTGCCCGGATAGGCCTTGTGGGGCACGGGCGGCCTGCCGCCGATGACCCGGGCGACGAGATCGATGTCGCCGGCGTCCACGACCTCACCCGTTGCGTAGCTCGGGTAGGGAGCCGGCGCCGACACGACGACGGGAACGGGGACGAGCCCATCGGTCGCCATGCCGAGGAGCTTCGCCGCGCCTTCCTTGACCGCAGCGATCGCGTCGTGGTGCCCTGCGGTGATCTCGTCGGGCCCTTCGGTGCCCGCCATCCCCACCGCGGCGGCGTCGAAGAAGACGCTGAGCATGGCGAGATCGACGATCGTCACCTCGACGCTGCCGATATCGAGGTCGAGGACGTCGACGACGTTACCGGTGGGGAGAAGCTCACCAGTGCTGCCTCCTGCGGTGTGGCGATAGTCGAGGCCGATCGGCGCACCGGTGCCGGGCACACCGTCGATGGCGAGCGCTCCGTCGATCGCGGCGGCTCCGTCGACGACCGGCACGTCGGCGACGAGCATCCGGCCCGTGTTCGTGTTGTGGATCCGCACCGTCGCCCGGTCGCCGTCTGCAGCGACGATGGCCTCGTCGACGGCGTAGGCGCCGACGGCGGCCGAGATGTTGCCGCAGTTGATGTCGTAATCCACGACCGGCTCGGTCACGCTGACCTGGGCGAACGTGTAGTCGAGGTCGGCGTCCGGCCGGCTCGGCGGGTCGATGATCGCCAGCTTCGACGTCAGCAGGTCGGCCCCGCCGAGCCCGTCGACCTGGCGGGGGTCGGGGCTGCCGAAGAGCCCGAGGATCACGCGGTCGCGCCCGGCGCGGTCGCGGGGCAGGTGGTCGCCGCGCAGGAAGACCGCCTTCGAGGTGCCTCCCCTCATGAGGACGAAGGGGAGCGCCGCCTGCTCCGGAGCGCCGTCTCCGCTCACCGCACGAGGATCTGGACCGTGCATGCGGCCCCTTCGATCCCGACGGCCTTGCCGCCGCGACAATGGGCGAGACCGACCTTGGCGTCTGGGATCTGCCGGTCGCCTCCTTCGCCGCGAAGCTGGCGCACGATCTCGACGACCTGAGCGACGCCCGTGGCTCCGAGTGGATGACCCTTGCCGAGCAGCCCTCCGCTCGGGTTCACCGGCAGCCGGCCGCCGAGGTCCGCCTCACCGGCCTCGACCGCGGCGGGGTATTTGCCCTGGGGGAACAACCCGAGCCCCTCGACCCGCAGCACCTCGGCGATGCTGAAGCAGTCGTGGACCTCGGCCATGTTGACGTCCCCGGGGCCGATGCCGGCCCTCTCGTAGGCGTCGGTGGCCGTCATGTGGGTGAGCGGCTCGAAGGTCATCGACGTCGGCTCCGTCTCGACGACTCCGGTGCGCAGCGCCGAGGCGGCGAGTCGGATCGCCCTGCCGTTGCCGAGCTGCTTGGCCGCCTCGCCGCTGGCGAGGACGACGGCCGCGGCGCCGTCGGTGACGGGGGAGCAATCGAGGAGGTTGAGCGGGTCGGCGATGGGCCGCGACTCGAGCACGTCCTCGACGGTCACCGGCTTGCGAAACTGAGCGAGCGGATTGAGCGACGCGTTGTGCTTGTTCTTCACCGGGATGAGAGCGAGCTGCTCGCGGGTCATTCCGGTCTCTTCCATGTAGCGCCGGGCTCGCATCGCGTAGACCCCGGGCATCGTCGCCCCGACCGCGGCCTCCGGATCGTCCGGGTCGGGGGTGAGAGCGCCGCGGAACCGGCTCGTCAGGTGCTCGGTGCCGACGGCGACGACGACATCGTGCTCACCGGCGCGGATCGCAAGCGACGCCTCGCGGACCGCCGTCGCCCCGCTGCTGCAGGCGTTCTCGACGTTGGAGAGGGGGAGGCCGGCCAGCCCGAGCTGAGCGAGGATCCGCTGCCCGGTGACCATGCCCTGGAAGACGTGGCCGCAGTACGCGGCCTCGATGCGGCGGGCGTCGATGCCGGCGTCGTCGATCGCCTCGCGGACGGCGTCGGCCCCGAGGTCGTCCGATCTACGGTCGGGGTGCTTCCCGAACTGCGTCATGCCGGCGCCCAGTACGTACACGTCAGTCATGGGACTCCTCGGTTGTCGCGGGCCGGAACCGGTATCCGGTCAACTCGTTGCCGTCCTCGTCCTCGCCGAAGGGCTCGATGGAGAGTACCAACGGCATACCGATGCGGACGTCGTCGGGATCGCATCCGGCGATCTGGCTCATGAGCCGTACCCCTTCGGGGAGGTCGACGTAGCCGAGTACGTAGGGGACCTCGAAGACGGGGATCGACTGGCGGACGACGGTGTAGGTGTAGAGCGTGCCCTCGGCCGAGAGCGGCACCGTCTCCATCTCGGGGCTGAGACAGCGGGCGCAGGCCTGGCGGCGGGGGAAATAGTGGGCGCCGCACGATCCGCAGCGGCTTCCGATGAGATGCCCGGTCCCGGGTCCGGTCACCTCGAGCTCCCCGGGCCGGAAGGAGACGGGCGCCTCCTTCGCGTCGATTCCACTCGTCATGCGCGCTCCTATTCCCGGACCCAACCGTCCGGCCGTTCGGTCGACTCCCTGCAAGTGTCGCTCCGGGCGCTCCGCAACGTCAATGAGCCGGCTGCACCATTTCGCCGGTGCATCTGAATCACCGCGGGTCCGAGCTGGGAGAACGCACCGGCCCGTTGCCCGATCCGGGTGCGGGGGACGGCCTCATGGACTAGAAAGACCGGGACGGGACCGACCGGCTCGGTCCCGTGCCCGCACGGGGAGGGATGACCGACGGCCATGGCGTTCACATACTTCGACCGGGAGCTGGAAACCCTCGAGCCGGAGCGGCTGCGCCGGCTCCAGGCGGACAAGCTCGGAGCGATGTTGGGCGAGCTCCACGGCACGAACGCGTTCTACACCGCCAAGCTCGACGGTGCCGGCGTCGGCGTCGAGGACGTGAGATCGCTCGACGAGCTCGCCTACCTGCCGTTCACGACGAAGGCCGAGCTCCTCGGCGCCCAGGAGGAGGCCGGAGGGTGGAGCACGAACGCAACGTACCCCGAGGCCGCGTACACCCGGTTCCACCAGACCTCGGGGACGACGGGCGTGCCGCTTCGCGTGTTCGACACCGCCGATTCGTGGGAGTGGTGGAGCCGGTGCTGGGCCTTCGTCCTCGCCGGCGCCGCGGTCGGTTCGGGCGACCGGCTCATCCTTCCGTTCTCCTTCGGCCCATTCATCGGGTTCTGGGCCGCGGTCGGGGCCGCGGAGAAGCTCGGCGTGCTCATGATCCCGGGCGGGGGCCGCGGATCGCTGGAGCGGCTCCACCTCATGCGCGCGCTCGGCGTGACGGCGATGTGCTGTACGCCGACGTATGCCCTGCGGCTCGCCGAAGTCGCCAGGGAGGAGGGGTTCGACCTGACCGACATCCCGATGCGGGTGACGATCCACGCCGGGGAGCCGGGCGCCAACGTCCCGTCGACGAAGGCGAAGATCGAGGCCGCCTGGGGTGCGAGGTGCTACGACCACGTCGGCGCCTCCGAAGTCGGGGCCCACAGCTTCGAGTGCGAGGCCCAGCCGGGGGGGACCCACTTCAACGACAGCGAGTTCATCGCCGAGGTAGTCGATCCGGAGAGTGGCGACCCGGTGCCCCCCGGCGAGCAGGGCGAGCTCGTCATCACGACCCTCGGCCGCTGGTGCTTCCCGGTGATCCGGTACCGCACCGGTGACGTCGTGAAGGTGTCGACGTCGCGGTGTGCCTGCGGCCGCACGTTCACCCTCTTCGACGGAGGCGTCATCGGGCGTGCCGACGACCTCGTCGTCGTCCGCGGGGTGAACGTGTTCCCGGCCGCCGTCGAGAACCTCATCCGCAAGCATGCCGGCATCGACGAGTTCCGCGTCACCGTCGACCGCCGCACCGAGATGGCGGAGCTCGTCGTCGAACTCGAGTGCATGGAGGGTGTCGATGAACCCGTGATCTGCCGGGCGATCGAGCTCGAGTTCCAGAGCGTGCTCGGGCTGCGGCCCGAGGTCGCGGTGGTGGCGCGGGGCGCGCTGCCGCGATTCGATCACAAAGCGAGGCGATTCGTCACCGTCGCGGATTCGTGAGAGGCGGCGGCGACACCGGGCCGGGATCTCAACCGGGGCCCGGGTCGATCTCGTCGCGATGGCCGAGCCCCAGCGAGTTGTCGATGAAGAAGACGCGGTCGGTCTCGACGACGTACCAGTCGACCTTGCCGAGGGCGCGGGCGATCTCCAGTGACGCCCCGGCCGCCCCGCCGATGACAGGGAACTTCTCCCGGTAGCGGGCGATCGCATCCCGGCGGGCCCGACCGTCGATGCGGGAGGCCACGCCTTCGAACTGGACGCCGCGAATGTCGCGCCAGTCGTCGTAGTCCTCCTGGATGGTGCCGGCGACCGCCGGCCGTGCGGCGATGTTGCGGCTGTGGCGCGTGGTGGGCGCCGAGAGGAACCAGAAGGTGAAGCCCTCGCTCACGTAGAACAGCGCAGCCGCCCACAGCCCCTCGGGCCCGTCGGTGGCGAGCGTCATCACGTTGTGAGCGGCGACGTAGACGAGCGCTTCGTCGCGCGCCGAGCGGGTCAACGCAGCCGTCCCGTTCTCGCGGCTGGTGTCACGGCCGCCTTCCTCGGATGCTCGCCCGTACCGTATCCCCCGTGACGGGCGCGCGCACGACGCGCCCCGGCTCCACACCGAGGGTGAGTCGTTTGCACCACGGAAATGATGCACCGGCAGGATTGTGGGGTCGGCGCCCGGGCGCGAGGGTTGCCCGAACCGAATGACCGGACGGTCGGCGGCCCGTAGCCCCGGGCGCGGCTGCGTGCGCGTCCCGGGTCATCGGCGACAGGTACCGCCGGCAAAGGAGGGAGACGGCGCATGCCGTACGCCGATCTGCGCGAGTTCATCGACCGCCTCGAGGCCGAGAGCCAGCTGAGGTACGTCGACAAGGAGGTCGACTGGAACCTCGAGCTGAGCCACGTGGCCAAGCTCAACGAGGAGCAGCAGGGTGGCGGCTCCGCACTCGTGTTCAGCAACATCAAGGAGCACCCGGGCCGGCGGGTGTTCACGAGTGCTCTCACCGCCCGGGAGCGGCTCGCTCTCGCCCTCGAGATGCCGCTCACGACGAGCCTCATGAACCTGTCCCAGGAGTGGGTCGACCGGATCCACAACAACCGGGTGTCCCCGGAGGTCGTCTCCAGCGGGGCCTGCCAGGAGAACGTCGTGGCTGGCGACGACGTCGACCTCGGGACGGTTCCGGCGCCGTGGTTCTACCCCGGTGACGGGGGCCGGTACCTCGGCACCGGTGGGTTCCTCATCTCGAAGAGTCTGAGGACGGGCCGTCACAACCTCGGAACGTACCGGGCGATGGTCGGGGACAAAGACCGGCTGTGCATCTACATGATCAAGGCGAAAGACGGCGAGATCGACTTCCGCGACTACATCGAGGCCGGGATCCCGATGCCCGTCGCCTACATCTCGGGCACCGACCCGACATTGTTCATGTGTGCGAGCACGCTGTTCGGTCTCGATGAGTCCGAGTACGACGTCGCCGGCGCGCTGCGCGGCAAGCCGGTCGACGTCGTGAAGGCGACGACGTCCGACCTCCTCGTGCCTGCCACCGCCGAGTACGTCATCGAGGGCGAGATCGTCCCCGGAGAGACGATGCCGGAGGGCCCGTTCGGCGAGTACACCGGTCACTACTCCGGCAAGGGGGACGAGGAGCAGTACTTCATCCGCGTGAAGGCGATCACGCATCGCAACGACCCGATTCTGTGGGCGACCACGGTGGGCCGGCCGACGACCGACACCCACATGATCATGGGTGTGAACCGGACGGCATCGCTGTGGAACGACCTCAAGCAGATGCAGATCCCGGGCATCAAGTCGGTGTACGGGCCGCCGGCGTCGGCCGGGCGGATGCTCGTCATCATCTCGATGACGCCGATGTACCACGGACACTCGACCCAGGTCGGGCTGGCAGCGTTCGCCTCGGTCACGGGGAACTACGGCCTCAAGACGGTCATCCTCGTCGACGACGACATCGACCCGGAGAACATGGACCAGGTCATGTATGCGCTGAGCTTCAAGTACCAGCCGGAGTTCGGCACCCAGATCCTGCGACGGGGACGGTCGACACCGCTCGATCCTTCGCTGCCGAGGTCCGACCGCTTCATGACGTCGCGCATCATCATCGACTGCACGACGCCGTACGAGTGGGGGGACACAGACCGGCCGCACCGGATCTATCTCGACGACGACATGGCGGCGCACGTCAAGGCGAACTGGGACGGCTACTTCGAATAACCCGCCACGGCGGGGACGTCCCGGAGAGAGGGAGCGATGAGGAACGGGATCGAGGGCGTTGTCTTCGACATCGACGGGACGGTCGTGCGGGGCAAACGCGTTCTGCCCGGTGTCGTCGACACCCTCGCCGAGTTGCGGAGCCGCCGGATCCGGTTCGCCTTCATGACGAACGACAACTCCAACACCGTCGCCACGTGGACGGGCCGGCTCGCCGCCATGGGGATCGAGGTGACCTCGGACGAGGTCGTGACGTCGGCGATCATCGCCGCCGACGTCACCGCCGACCTCTACCCGGAGGCGTCGATCATGGCGGTGGGCGCTCCGGGGCTCATCGAGGCGCTCCGGTCGCGCGGGCTGAGACTGGTTGCCGAGGGCGAGGCTCCCGAGGTCGTCGTCATGGGCAAGGACCCGGAGTTCGACCAGGCACGACTCCGGGTCGTCTGCGACGCGATCTGGTCGGGTGCCGAGTTCGTCGCCACGAACTACGACCCGCGGATCCCGACGACGGACGGCTTCGTCCCCGCCACCGGGCCCATGGTCAAAGCGGTCGCCTACGCGACCGGGAGGGAGCCGCTCGTCACCGGCAAGCCGTCGCACTGGTCCGGCATCGTCGCCGCCAGGACGGTCGGCGTGGCTCCGGACGCGGCTGCGATGGTCGGAGACCAACTCGCCACCGACATCGCCATGGGCAACAAGGCCGGGATGCTGACCGTCCTCGTCCTCACGGGCGACGCAACCCGGGACGACGCGGACGCAGCCGTGGGGGAACTGAAGCCGGACGTCGTCCTCGAGGATGTCGGCCGGCTCGTGCCGTGGATGGACGGCGCGCGTGAACACGAGGTGACCGGAGGCCCGATGGCCTGATCCGGGGAGAGGACGAGCGAGGGGAACGCGTGGCGAACGACGACAGGTACGTCATCGCCCTCCAGGTGTGTGACGAGGGACGCATCGACACCGTCGGCGGTAAGAGCGCCGGCCTCGGCCGCATGATGCGGGCGGGAGTGCCGGTGCCGGCGGGCTTCGCCATCAGCTCCGAGGCATACACGTCGATGCTGTCCTCCGGCGACGTCGCCGCCGAGGTCTCGACGCTCGCCGCGAGCGTCGACCCGATCGACGTGGAAGGGCTCGAGGCCACGAGCCGGAAGATCAGGGAGATCATCGAGCGGGCCCCGATCCCTGCGGAGGTGGAGACGTCCGTTCGACACGCCTACGCCGAGCTCTGCATGGCTGCGGCGGCATCCGATTCCCACCTCCCGGTCGCCGTTCGCTCCAGCGCCACCGCGGAGGACCTGCCCGAGGCGAGCTTCGCAGGCCAGCAGGACACGTTCCTCTGGGTGGTGGGAGCCGACGACCTCCTCGATCACGTGAGGCGGTGCTGGTCGAGCCTGTACACCGGCCGGGCGATGGCGTACCGCCTGGAGAACGGCTTCGGTCACGACAGGGTGCGGATGAGCGTCTGTGTCCAGAAGATGGTCGACGCCCGCGCCGCCGGTGTCATGTTCACCCTCAACCCCATCAACGGGGACCGATCCAAGGTGGCGATCGATGCGAGCTGGGGGCTCGGTGAGGCGGTGGCCTCGGGCGAGGTGACCCCCGACAACTACCTCGTCGACAAGGTCACCCTCGACGTCGTTCGGCGCACGATCTCGTCGAAGGCCATCGAGTACAGGCCGGTCCCTGCCGAACGGCGCGTCGAGCGCGTCGCCGTCGGGCCCGAGCGCCGCGAGGCGCCGTGCATTTCCGACGAGGAGCTCATCGTGCTGGCGGTCCATGCCAAGGCGATCGAAGCCGAAGCGGGGGCGCCCCAGGACCTCGAGTGGGCGATCGAGGCCGGCGGCGACCCGCCGGCCAACGTCGTGCTGCTCCAGACCCGCCCCGAGACGGTGTGGAGCGGGCGCGACCGGGCGACCGTGACCGAAGGCGGGCGCTCGGCGATGGACAACATCGTCGCGAATCTCATCACGGGCGTGCGCATCCGCGCCGCGCCACCGCGACCAGACACACCCGAATCGGCAAGCAGCCCGGCCCAAGGAGAGTGACATGGCAGAGACCCGTTTCCCGAGCCCGTTCGAGGTCCCGACCCCGGAGGGCTGCGAGGGGTGGGAGGAGCTCTACCCCTACTACTACCTCTTCAGCGAGGAGCGTCGCGAGTTCGAGGACTCGAAGTTCTGGTTCTTCGACGGTATGCACCACCCGGAGGTGCTGTATCCCTTCGACACGATCACGAGCGAGAGCTGGTGGGTGGCGCTCGGCGAGATGAACTCGCGGGTGTACATCGTCCCGCCGGCGCTCGGCATCGACCAGAGGGTGCTCAACGGCCGCCTCTACATCAGCGCCAACGCGATCATGGACGAGGAGGTCGTCGGCGCCCGCGTCGCCCATTTCATGGATCGGGCCGGGTACTACTACGAGCACTGGGACGAGCTGTTCGAGAAGTGGAAGACGAAGGCGACCGAGACGGTCGAGGAGCTCAAGGCGATCGAGGTCCCTGCGCTCCCGGAGATGGAGGCGCTCGACACCGTGCGCAGCGGCCGCGGCATCACCTCGGCCTACGACCTCTTGACGGCCTACAACCGGGTCATCGAGAACATGCACAAGATCTGGCACTTGCACTTCGAGTTCCTCAACCTGGGGTACGCCGCGTACCTGACGTACTTCGGCCTGTGCAAGCAGCTGTTCCCCGACATCGCGGACCAGACGGTGGCGCAGATGGTCGCCGGCATCGACGTGCTCTTGTTCCGACCGGACGAGGAGCTGAAGAAGCTCGCCCGCAAGGCGGTCGAGCTCGACGTCGCCCACGTGTTCGAGTCGCGTGATGATCCAGAAAAGGTCATCACGGCACTCGAGGGCACCGATGCCGGTAGGCGCTGGATCGCCGAGCTGGAGAAGGCGCGGGATCCGTGGTTCTACTTCTCGACCGGCTCCGGCTTCTATCACCACCACAAGACGTGGATCAACGACCTCACCTTCCCCTTCGAGGGGATCGCGGACTACATCTCCCGCATTCAGGCGGGTGAGGAGATCTCGAGGCCGATGGAGCAGGTGCAAGCGGAGCGGGATCGACTGGCTGCCGAGTATTCAGCGCTGCTCGAGGGCGACGACCTCAAGAGCTTTCAGGAGCATCTCGGCCTGGCCCGGACGGTGTTCCCGTTCATCGAGGACCACAACTTCTACGTGGAGCACTGGCACCACGCGGTGTTCTGGAACAAGATGCGCGAGTTCGGCCAGATCTTCGTCGACGCCGGGTTCTTCGACGAGGTAGACGACATGTTCTACCTCCACCGGTATGAGGTCCAGTCCGCGCTCTACGACCTCATCGCCTCGTGGGGTGTCGGCACCCCGGCGCGTGGCCCCGGCTACTGGCCGAAGGAGGTCGCGAGGCGCAAGGAACTCTTCGATCGTCTCTCCCAGTGGTCTCCGGTGCCTGCGCTCGGCGAGCCGCCCGAAGTCGTGACCGAGCCGTTCACGATCATGCTGTGGGGCATCACGACGGACAGCATCCAGAACTGGCTGGGGCTGGGCGCCGATGACGGTGAGACCGACGTCGCCCTCAAGGGCTTCGCTGCCTCTCCCGGCACGGTGGAAGGACGAGCGCGCGTCATCACGAACGCCGATCAGCTCGGCGAGATCCTCGACGGCGAGATCCTCGTGTGCCCGATCACGAACCCGAGCTGGGGCCCGGTCTTCTCCAAGATCGGGGCCGCCGTCACCGACATCGGCGGGATGATGTCCCACGCTTCGATCGTGTGCCGTGAGTACGGCGTCCCGGCGGTGGTCGGCACCGGGTTCGGGACGAAGTCGATCACGACCGGCCAGATGCTCCGGGTCGACGGGTCGGCGGGAACGGTCGCCGTGCTCGACTGATCGATTGGCGACTGCCAGGGCGGCGTCGTACGTGCGGCGCCGCCCCTTCGCGTGACCGAGTGATGCATCTGCACCAGGAAAATGATGCACGAGCCGGATTGCCGCACCGGCGCAGCGGCGCGACGCTTGTCCCAACCGAACGGCCGGACGGTTGGCAGCGCTGGAGGTGAGTGGCGTGGACACGCACGTGACGGATGACGATCGGGGGGCCGAGCTCCTCCACGACTGGAATCTCGTTGGGGAGACGGAGCGGCCGCCGTTCCCCGTCGAGCTCGACGACGAGACCCTGCGCGACGGGCTGCAGAGCCCGTCGGTTCGCAACCCGAGCCTCGACGAGAAGATCGAGATCCTCCACGGCATCGCGTCGCTCGGGATCCAGGCGGCCGACCTCGGGTACCCGGGTGCGAGCAAGCAGGTGCTCGACGACGTCGTCGGCCTCGCCGAGGAGATCGACCGCGCCGGGCTCGCCATCTCCCCCAACTGCGCGGGCCGCACGATCGACCACGACATCCTCCCCATCGCCGAGGCACAGCAGCGCTCGGGCGTCGCCATCGAGGCGGCGATCTTCCTCGGTTCGAGCCCGATCCGGCAGTTCGTCGAGGGATGGGACATCGACTTCCTCGTGAAGACGACTGCGGAATCGGTGGCGCTCGCCCGCAAGGAGGGGCTCGAGGTGATGTACGTCACCGAGGACACGACGCGGGCGCACCCGGACGACCTCCGCCGGGTGTACACGACCGCCATCGAGGGTGGTGCCCGTCGTATTTGCCTCTCCGACACCGTCGGCCACGCCACCCCGTGGGGGGTCCGCGGCCTCGTGACCTTCGCCCGCGAGCTCGTCGACGAGACCGGCGAGGACGTCAAGATCGACTACCACGGCCACCGCGACCGGGGTCTCGACATCATCAACTCGCTCACGGCGCTCGCCGCCGGGGCCAACCGGGTCCACGGCTGTGGGCTCGGCATCGGCGAGCGCATCGGCAACACGTCGATGGAAGGGCTTCTCGTGAACCTCAAGCTCCTCGGGTGGTTCGACGCCGACCTCAGCGGGCTCCCGGCGTACTGCGATGCGGTGTCGCGGGCGACGGACACGCCCGTCCCGCACAACTGCCCGGCGGTCGGAAAGGACGCGTTCGAGACGAGCACCGGCGTGCATGCGGCCGCCGTGCTCAAGGCGCTGCGCAAGGGCGATACGTGGCTCGCCAACCGCGTCTACAGCGGCGTCCCGGCCGACGAGCTGGGCCGCGAACAGGTCATCTCGGTTGGCCCGATGAGCGGGCAGGCGAATGCCGTCGCCTGGCTGAGCCGGCGCGGGATCGACTACGACCAGTCCACGGTCGACATGATCATGGCGGCCGCCAAGGCCTCGACGAGGGTTCTCACGGACGAGGAGATCTACGAGCTCCTCAAGACACCGGCGCTGTCCGATTCCTGATCCAGGAGGCTCCATGACCGTCGACACCCGAGTTCTGCTCTCGGGCAACGAAGCGATCGCCCAGGCCGCCGTCGAGGCGGGCGTGCAGGTCGCCGCGGGGTATCCCGGCACCCCGAGCACGGAGATCCTCGAGACACTGGCTCGCCACGGCGAGATCGACGTGCGCTGGTCGCCGAACGAGAAGGTGGCACTCGACGTCGCCCTCGGCGCGTCCCTCGGTGGCGTCCGCACCCTGGCGACGATGAAGCACGTGGGCCTCAACGTCGCGGCCGACACGTTCATGACCGCGGCGTACACCGGCGTCGGCGCCGGGCTCGTCCTCATCAGCGCGGACGACCCGGGTATGCACAGCTCCCAGAACGAGCAGGACAATCGCTTCTACGCCCGGCTCGCCGGAGTGCCGCTCCTCGAGCCGTCGGACAGCCTCGAGGCCAAGGAGTTCACGAAGCTCGCGTTCGAGATCTCCGAGGAGTTCGACACCCCGGTGCTCGTGCGCACGACGACGCGCATCTCGCACAACCGCGGCGTCGTCACCACCGAGGCGCGTCGCGTGCGGGAGACGCTCGGGTTCAGCCGCGATCCGTCGAAGTACGTGATGATCCCTGCGTACGCCCGGAGGCGCCGTCCCGTCCTCCTCGAGCGGCTCGAGGAGCTCACGACGTACGTCGAGGAGAGCCCGCTCACCGCCGACATCGCCGGCGATTCCACAGTCGGTGTCGTTACGTCCGGGATCGCCTATCGGTACGTGCGCGAGGTCATCCCCGGGGCGCGGGTGCTCAAGCTGGGTATCACCCATCCGCTGCCGATGGACCGGATCAAGTCCTTCGCCGCCGAGGTCGACCGTCTCTTCGTCGTCGAGGAGCTCGATCCGTTTCTCGAGGACGCGCTGCGCGCCGCAGGGATCGACGTCGAGGGCAAGGCGTTCTTCCCCAGGGCCGGGGAGCTGAGCCCGGACGCGGTGCGGAAGGGATTCGCCGCAGCCGGAGTGCTCGAGGCCCCGGCTCCGGTGCCGGAGCCGCCGGCGACGGTGGTCCGCCCACCGCTGCTGTGCCCGGGCTGTCCCCACACCGCCCCATTCCTCGTCCTCAAGCGCATCGGTGCCGTCGTCGCCGGCGACATCGGCTGCTACACCCTCGCCGCGCTGGAGCCCCTCGCCGCGATGGACACGTGTGTGGCGATGGGCAGCAGCATCGGGATGGCGGTCGGCCTTGCCGCCTCCGGGGGGACGGAGAAGCCGGTCGTGGCGACGATCGGGGACTCGACCTTCCTCCACGGCGGCATCCCCGGTCTCATCGAAGCGGTCTACAACGAGGCGGATGTGACGGTGCTCATCCTCGACAACGGCACCGTCGCCATGACCGGTGGCCAGGAGCATCCCGGCACCGGCGTCACCCTCCAGGGCGAAGACACCCGCCCGGTCGACCTCGTTGCGCTCTGCCGTTCGGTGGGCGTCGACGACGTCCGGGTCGTCGATCCCCACGACCTGGCCGCCACCTACCGGGAGATCGAGGGCGCCATCGCCCACAAAGGGCCGTCGGTCGTCATCACCAACCGGCCCTGTGTCGTGGCCCCGACGAAGGTCAAGGATCACCCCTTCACCGTCGTCGCCGAGGCGTGCACGGCCTGTCAGCTCTGCATGACCGCGGGCTGCCCGTCCATCGTCTGGACGGACGAGACCTTCGAGGGCAGGCGCAAAGTGGCGATCGACACCACGACGTGCACCGGCTGCACGCTGTGCGCCCAGCTCTGCCCGCCGCGAGCGATCGTGCTCGACCCGGAGTGGGAGGCGCCGGGCCGTGGCTGAGCCCGTCCGCAGCCTCCTCCTCGCCGGCGTCGGCGGCCAGGGTGTCGTCCTCGCCAGCATGATCGTGGCCGAGACGCTGCTGCGCGCCGGGTACGACGTGAAACAAAGCGAGGTTCACGGCATGGCGCAGCGGGGCGGCTCCGTCTTCAGCCACATCCGCTTCGGGCCGGCGGTGGAGAGTCCCCTCGTGCCGGAGGGCACGGCCGAGGTCCTCGCCGCGTTCGAGTGGGCGGAGGCGTTGCGCTGGCTCCAGTACGTGCGTCCCGGCGGGGCGGTCGTCGCCGACGTTCGCCGGGTCGTCCCGCCCGGGGCTTGCAGCGATCGGCGAGCATGGCTCTCGAGCTATCCGGTCATCGACGCCACCGTGCTGCGGGAGCGGGAGGTCAAGGCGCACCTCATCGACGCCACGGCCCTCGCCGCCGACCTCGGCAACGTCAGGGCGGCGAACAGCGTCGTGCTCGGGGCCCTGGCGGCGTATCTCGACGTCGGCCGCGACTATTGGGAGTCGACCATCGCAGACCTCGTCCCCCGCGGCACCGCGGAGGTCAACCTCGCCGCGTTCCGTTCCGGGGCCGAGGCGCCTGCGGCCCTCATCGATCTACCCGCGCCCGAGACCGGGACCGGGTTCGTCCCGGCGCGTATCGAGGTCAACGAGTCGTGGTGCAAGGTCTGCGACATCTGTTCCCGCGTCTGTCCCGAGTATTGCCTGGATCTCGACGGCGACACTCGCCTCGTCGTCGTGGCTCCGGACGCGTGCACCGGGTGCCGGCTCTGCGAGATGCTCTGCCCCGATTTCGCCATCACCATCCACCACGAGGGCCAGGTGCCCGCGCTCGCCACGACGGGAGCCGGCCCGTGACCGAGGCAAGGCTCATCCAGGGGAACCAGGCCTGTGCCGAGGGAGCGCTCGCCGCCGGCTGCCGGTTCTTCGCCGGATACCCGATCACCCCGTCGTCGGAGATCGCCGAGCACTTGGCCCGATCCCTCCCCGGTGCCGGGGGAACGTTCGTCCAGATGGAGGACGAGATCGCCTCGCTCGGCGCCGTGATCGGCGCTTCGGTCGGCGGCATGAAGGCGATGACCGCCACCAGCGGGCCCGGCTTCTCCCTCATGCAGGAGCACATCGGCTACGCGGCGATGGCTGAGGTGCCGTGCGTCGTCGTCGACGTCATGCGGGGCGGGCCCAGCACGGGGCTTCCCACCTCACCGTCTCAGGGCGACGTCATGCAGGCGCGCTGGGGTACTCACGGCGGCCACCCCGCCATCGTGCTCGCCCCGGCGTCGGTCGCGGAGGTGTTCGAGCTCACCGTGCGGGCGTTCAACCTCGCCGAGCGGTTCCACACACCCGTCACCGTCGTCTTCGACGAGGTGATCGGGCACACGAGGGAGAGCGTCGTGCTCCCCGATCATGTCGACATCGTCGACCGGCGGCGCCCCGACGGCCCTGTGGAGGGATTCCTGCCGAAGGCCGCGGCCGCCGACGACATCACACCGCTGCCGGCGTTCGGCGACGGCTACCGGTACCACCTCACCGGACTCGTCTACGACGAGCGGGGCTTCCCGACCACCGATCCGACCCAGACGGGGGCCCTCCTGGAGCGGTTGCACCGCAAAGTCGACGCCTACTCGCCCGAGATCGAGGACGCCGAGACCTTCATGACCGAGGACGCGGACGTCATCGTCTTCGCGTACGGCATCGTCGCCAGGGCCGCGCGGGAGGCGGTCCGCCTGGCCCGTGAGGAGGGGGTGCGCGCCGGCCTGTTCCGTCCCGTCACGTTGTGGCCGTTCCCGGCGAAGGCGCTCGAAGCTGCGGTGGGGGCTGCCCGCACGGTGATCGCGGCGGAGATGAACCACGGGCAGATGATCCACGAGGTCGAGCGCGTCGCAGCCTCCACGGCGGAGATCGTGCCCCACCTCCGTGTCGACGGTGAGCCGATCTCGCCGGCCGAGCTGCTCGCGAAGCTCAGGGAGCGGGCCGCGGCCCAGACGGGAGGGCGAGGATGACCGACGTCCGCGACTACCTGCGGGAATGGGCGATGCCCCACGTGCTGTGTCCCGGGTGCGCCCACGGCACCATTCTCCGTGCGTTTCTCGAGGCGGTGAAGCGCCTCGAGCTGGATCCGGACAAGCTCGCGATGGTGGCCGGCATCGGCTGCAGCAGCCGTCTCATCGGGTACGTGGATTTCTGCACCCTCCACGCCACTCATGGCCGCGCCCCTGCGTTCGCCACCGGACTCAAGCTGGCGCGACCGGATATGACGGTGGCCGTCGTCACCGGGGACGGTGACGGGCTCGCCATCGGGGGCAACCACCTCATCCATGCCGCCCGGCGCAACGTGGACCTCACCGTCCTCCTCCTCAACAACTCGATCTACGGCATGACCGGCGGCCAGGCGGCGCCGACGAGCCCGGCCGGGTCCGTCGCCTCGACCGCCCCCGCCGGCACCGCAGAGGCCCCGTTCGATGCCTGCAAGCTCCTCGAGGGAGCTGGGGCGTCGTTCGTCGCCCGGGTCATGGCCGTCGACCCGATCATGTCGACGAACGTCATGGTTGAGGCCCTGTCGCATCGCGGCTTCTCGTTCGTCGAGGTCATCAGCGACTGCCCCGAGTACTTTGGCCGCTACAACGCTCTCGGCAGCGGAGCCGAGATGCTCGCCTGGATGGCCCGCAAGGAGGCCGGCGTCGCCGCCGCCCTCGCCAACAAGCGGTATGTGAACCACGTGCCGACGGCGAGCGACACGTCGGGTCTTGCCACCGGAGTCTTCCACCGTGAGGAACGTCCCGTGTTCACGGGCTTGAGCACGCAGGCGGCCCGGTGAGCGGCGGCGACCGGACCGAGATCCGCCTCGCCGGCGCCGGCGGCCAGGGGGTCGTCACCGCAGGCCGGATTCTCGCCGAGGCCGCGATCCTCTCAGGGAGGACCTCGACGCACTCCCAGGTCTTCGGCCCGCAGTCCCGGGGCGGGGCGAGCCGCTCCGACGTCGTGATCGCCGACGCCGAGATCGGATTCCCCCTCGCGCTCGACCTCGACGTCCTCGTCGTCCTCAGCGAGGCCGCCTACACCCGGTACGTACCGGAGCTGGGCGACGCGGCGACGCTCGTCGTCGACGAGAGGGCGGTTCCCGGGACGGGAGACGGTCGGCCGCAGACGCACCGCTTCCCCATCGTCGAGACCGCGCACCGCATCGTCGGCAGCCCGGTCGCCACCGGCGTCGTCGCCCTCGGTGTCCTCGAGGCGCTCACCGGCCTCGTCGACGCGGCGGCGCTCGAGAAGGCGGTGGGTTCGAGGGTCCCGGCGCATCGCCGTGAGGCGAACATCCAGGCACTCGCCGCCGGCAGGGACCTGGGGCAGGCGGCGTGACGGTCGTTGCCGGGTCGCTGAGCACGCGGGAGCGCATCCTGCGCGAGTCGGCAGCGCTCTTCCGCCGCCACGGGTACAACGGCACGAGCATGCAGGACGTCGCCGCCGCCGTCGGCATCACGAAATCGAGCCTCTACCACCACTTCCCCAAGAAGCAGGCCCTGCTCCTCGAGATCCTCGAGCTGACCGTCGACCGGGTCACCCCGGCGGTCCGCGCCATCGCAGAAGCGTCGTTGCCGGCCGCCGAGCGGCTGCGCCGGGCCGTCGCCATCCACATCGTCGAGGCGGTGCGCGACCAGGACAACGTCGCCTGCTTCATCGAGGAGGGCCGGTACCTCGATCCCGCGTACCGCGACGACTTCGTGGCCAAGCGCGACCGCTACGAGGGCTACTTCCGCCGTATCCTCGGAAACGGGATCGAGGCGGGGGAGTTCCGCCGCCACGACGTGAGGCGGGCGGCGCTGGCGATCCTCGGCATGGCGAACTCAGTCGTGCGCTGGTACCGCGCCGATGGGCCCGACTCGCCGGACACGATCGCGACCGAGTTCGCCGAACTGGCCGTGCGGTCGGTGGCGGCGGACGGAGAAGGTCCCGGCGCCGGCGGGGCGCACGAGCGGTGAGTGCGGCCCTGGACGGCGTCCGGGTTCTGGACCTGTCTCAGGGAGCCGCGGGCCCCACCTGCGCCATGCATCTCGGCGACCTCGGCGCCGACGTCGTCAAGATCGAGCCGCCCGGTGGTGAATGGGGGCGCCGACTCGGTCCGCCCTTCGTCGCTGGCGTCGCGGCCGCGTTCTTGGGAATGAACCGGAACAAGCGCAGCGTCGTTGTCGACCTCAAGAACCCCGGAGGCGCCGAGGTCGTTCTCCGTCTCGCCGACAGCTGCGACGTCGTGCTCGAGAGCTTCCGTCCCGGCGTCGCCGATCGGCTCGGCGTCGGGTACGCCGCAATCGAGGCGAGGAACCCCCGGGCCGTCTACGCCGCGATCAGCGCCTTCGGCCAGCAAGGACCGTGGCGGTACCGGCCGGGCGTCGACGGAGTGGCCCAGGCGATGAGCGGCATCATGAGCGTCACCGGCACGGCAGACGGCCCCCCGGTGAAGGTCGGGGTTCCCGCCGCGGACATGGCGGGAGGCGTGTTCGCGTCCCAGGCGATCATCGCCGCGTTGTATGCCAGGGAGCGCACCGGTTGCGGTGAGCGGGTCGATGTGTCCCTGCTCGACTCGTTGCTCGCCTTCCAGGTCGTCCCGCTGTCGATGTACCTCGCCGCCGGCACGCCCCCGCAGCGGCTGGGCAGCGCGGCCCCGTACGCCGCCCCCAACGAGGCCTTCGAGACGGCGGACGGCTACGTGATGGTGGCGGCGTACACCGCGAAGCGATGGCCGGCACTCTGCGAAGCGCTCGGCCGTCCCGAGCTGGCCGGGGATGCGAGATTCGACACGAACGAGAAGCGGGTCCGCGCCCGCCCCGAGCTCGTCGCCGAGCTGGAGCCCTTGTTCCGCACCCGGACGACGGCCGAATGGATCGAGATCCTCGATGCCGCCGACGTGCTCTGCGGCCCGCTGCTGACGTACCCGCAGCTCGTCGCCGAAGAGCACGTCCTCGAGAGCGGATCGCTCGTCGAGACCCGGCATCCGGCGGTCGGTGCCGTGCGGACGGTGGGTCTCCCCGGCCGGTTCTCAGGGAGGCCGGCAGGACCCGGGGCACCGCCCCCACCCCTCATCGGGGAGCACACGGCCGAGGTTCTCGGCGAGTTCGGCTTCACCGCCGACGAGATCGCCGGACTGATCGAAGCGGGTGTGGTCCGGGGCGCAGACGCAGCGGATTGAGACGAAAGGAGACGCCCATGGGCGATGACACGAAGGAGGCGGTGGTCGAGGACCCGGTGCTGTACACCCGCGAGGATGCAGTCGCCACGATCACCCTGAACCGTCCCGATGCCCTCAACGCGATGACCGTCGAGATGCTCGACCGGATGGGTGCCATCCTCGACGAGGCAGACGCCGATCCCGGGATCCGGGTGCTGGTGTTGACGGGCGCCGGGGAGAAGGCGTTCTGCGTGGGCGCCGACCTCAAGGCACGGGCCGCCGAGTACGAGGCGGGGCTCATCCACGACCCGCTCGGCATCCTCGTTCGCAGCGTCTTCGGCAGGCTGGAGCGGCTGGGCGTCCCGGTCATCGCCGCCATCCGCGGCTACGCGCTGGGCGGCGGGCTCGAGATGGCCCTCGCCTGTGATCTGCGCGTCGTCGCCGCAGGCGCCCGGCTCGGATTCCCGGAGGCAAAGGTCGGCTCGATGCCGGGGGCGGGCGGCACCCAGCGAGTGACCAGGCTCGTCGGCCCCGGGTGGGCCAAGGAGCTGATGTTCACCGCTGATCACATTCCTGCCGATGCGGCGCTACGCATGGGGCTCGTCAACCGGGTGGTGCCGGACGACGCGCTCATGGAAGAGACGATGGAGCTCGCGGGGCGGATCGCAACGCGGGCGCCGCTCTCCCTGGACCGGATCAAGGCCGCCGTCAACATGGCGACCGAGGCCGACCTCGAGAGCGGGCTCGAGTACGAGTCGACGTGCCACGCCGTCCTTCGCGCCAGCGAGGACCGCAAGGAAGGAATCCAGGCATTCGTCGAGAAGCGCAAGCCGCAGTTCGCGGGCCGTTGAGAGCTCACCGAGGAGGTTGATCGTGCAAGTCAAGGACCGGGTGGCGATCGTCACCGGCTCCGGCCAGGGCATCGGGGAGGGCATTGCCCGCGTCCTCGGTGGCGCCGGGGCGAAGATCGTCGTCAACGATCTCGTGCCCGAACGCGTCGAACGGGTCGCCGCGGAGATGGACGCCGAGGGGGTCGCCGCGATCGGTGTCGGCGCGGACGTCTCCACCGCCGAGGGAGCGGAGCTGCTCGTCCAGAGCGCGGTCGACGCGTTCGACCGGGTCGACATCCTGGTGAACAACGTCGGCATGGCCCGGGACAAGTGGCTCGCCAAGATGAGCGAGGAGGACTGGGACGACGTGCTGCGGGTGAACCTGAAGTCCCAGTTCCTCTGCAGTCGGGCGGTGGCACCGCTGATGATGGACCAGGAGTACGGCCGGATCATCAATGTGTCGTCGCGGGCGTGGCTCGGGGGGCCGGGGCAGGCGAACTACGCCGCCTCGAAGGGGGGCGTCATCAGCCTGACGAAGACGCTCGCCCTCGAGATGGCGAGGTTCTCGATCACCGCCAACTGCGTCGCTCCCGCCCTCGTCGACACGCCGCTGTTCCGCGGCCTGAAGGAGGAGGTCCAGGAGCGGCTCGTCAAGACCATCCCGGCCAAGCGCATCGGAACGCCTCAGGACATCGGGAACGCGGTACTGTTCTTCGCATCCGACGAGGCCTCCTACGTGACCGGCCAGGTGCTGTACGTCTGCGGTGGGAGGAGCCTGGGAGCCGGATGAAGGAGGTGACGGCCCGATGGCGAGGTTGACGCTCGCCGAGAAGATCCTGGGGAGAGCCGCCGGCGTCGCCGAGGTCGCCGCCGGCGAGTTCGTCGTCGCCGACATCGACCTCGCGATGATCCACGACATCTTCGCGGCTCGCGTGTTCGACCTCGTGCTCGATTCGGGTGCGCCCGGGCTCGCCGATCCGGAGGCTGTCGTCGTCGTCATCGATCACCTCGTGCCGGCGCCGACGCCGGAAGCCGCCGATCTGCACCGCCGGATACGGGAACACGTCGCCGCGCTCGACGTCGGCACCTTCTACGACGCCGGGGAGGGGATCTGCCATCAGCTCCTTCCCGAGCGCGGCCACGTGAGGCCGGGAATGCTCGTCGTCGGCACCGATTCCCACATGACGACCCACGGAGCACTGGCGGCGGCTGCGACCGGCATCGGCACGTCCGACATGGTCTACGCCCTCGCCACCGGCAGGCTCTGGTTCCAAGTGCCCGAGACGATCCGCTTCGAGCTGAGCGGGACCCTGTCACCCGGTGTCGTCTGGAAGGACGTCATCCTCGCGCTCGCCGGTCGGTTCGGGTCCGACGTCGCCCAGTACCGCGCCATCGAGTTCGCCGGTCCGGCGGTCAAGGAGACCGACATGGCGTCCCGGCTCACGGTGTCCAACATGGCCGTCGAGATCGGTGCCAAGTTCGGCCTCTTCGACGCCGACGAGGTGACCGAGGCGTACCTGCGCGAGCGCGGCATCGAGGCGACCGGCCCCCTGGCGGCCGATCCGGACGCGAGCTACGAAGCGGTCCACGACGTGTTCCTCTCCGATCTCGATCCCCAGGTGGCGCTGCCCAACGAGGTCGACCGGGTGGCGCCGGTCGGCGACGTCGCCGGCCAGCCCATCGAGCAGGCCTTCATCGGGTCGTGCACGAACGGCCGGCTCGAGGATCTCGAGGCGGCGGCGGCGATCCTCGAGGGGAAACGGGTGGCGCCTGGGGTGCGGCTTCTCGTCGCCCCGGCATCGCGACGCGTCCTCCAGGAGGCCTCGGCGCGGGGCATCCTCGACACGCTCATTGCTGCGGGGGCGTCGGTGCTCCCGAGCGGTTGCGGGCCGTGCTTCGGGGGCCACGGCGGCCTCCTCGGAGCCGGCGAGCGCGCCATCGGGACCCACAACAGGAACTTTGTCGGCCGGATGGGTAGCGCCCAGGCAGAGATCTACCTCGCCTCGCCCGCCACCGTCGCCGCGTCGGCGATCGCCGGCCGCATCGCGGATCCGCGATCGATGGAGGGCGCCGGTGGCTGAGACGATCGTCCGCGGCCGGGTGTGGCACTTCGGCCACGACATCAGCACCGACCTGCTGTCGCCCGGCGGCTTCGCCATCGGGAGTGTCGACGAGCGCAAGATGCACACCCTCGAGTCGGTGAACCCGGGCTTCGCCGGAGACGTCCGGCCGGGCGACGTCGTGGTGACGGGGCGGAACTTCGGCTGCGGGTCGAGCCGGGAGACGGCGCCGGAGAACCTCAAGGCGCTCGGTGTCGGCTGCATCGTGGCCGAGTCGCTGTCGCGCCTGTTCCTCCGCAACGCGGTCGCGATCGGGCTGCCGGCGCTCGTGTGTCCCGGCGTCCACGAGGCGTTCGCCGATGGGGACGACATCGAGGTCGACCTCGCCAGCGGCCGCGTCGTCAATCACCGCACCGGAGCCATGCTCGAGGCCTCGGCGCTCCCCGAAGAGATGCGCGAGATCCTCGACGCCGGCGGCATCCTCGCCGTGTTGCGCCGCCAGTTCGGTGGGGAGGGAGACCCGTCGTCCGGCTGAGGGTGCGATGCAGCATGCTCATTCGGCGGCACCGGAACGTGACGGAAGCCGTCGGTTCCCGTTGACCCGGGCCGGGTTCACCCGTACAGTCGGAGTGATGCATTTGCATCATCAGCGACGAGAAGGCGAAGCCATGGGCGCCACCGACCGCGTTACCGGGCCGGAGCTGCTCGACGTGCTCGGCCGCACCTCGGACGCCATGGTCGCGATCGACTCGGACCTGCGCATCGTCGGCTGGAACGAGGCGGCGACGACGCTGCTCGGCCGCGACGAGGATGAGGCGTTGGGGCGCTCCTGCTGGGAAGTCCTCGACTGGGACGACCGCTGCGGCAACGAAGTCTGTGCCGAGAACTGCCTCGCCGCCGTGCCGGGGGATCCCGACGAGATCGTCGCCACCCGTCAGGTCATGGGTCGCTCCAGCACCGGCCGGCGGCTCTGGCTCAACGTCTCGACGATCGTGCCTCCTCCGGAGATGCGCGGCGAGCTCCGGCTCGTGCACCTCCTCCGCGAGGTCGACCTGCCCCCCGAACTGGAGCGGCTCGTCGCGGAACGGATCGAAGGCCGCAAGCCGGTCCCGGAGGGCGCGGCGAAGCTGCTCGAGACCCTTACCCCTCGTGAGCGCGAGGTCCTCGACCTGCTGACCGAGGGCCTCGACGGGGCCGCGATCGCCAAGCGGCTCGTCCTCTCACCGGCGACCGTGCGCAACCACATCCAGCACATCCTCTCCAAGCTCGACGCCCGCAGCCGGGTCGAGGCGGTGGCGCTGGCCCTGCGCACGAGGCGTTGAGCCGGCCGAGCTCGAGCGTCCAGTGTCGACAAAGTCGCGAAAAGCCACCGTACACGTGTGGACACTGCTCGATTGGGACGAGTAGCGTTTGGCGACTGGAACCCAAACGGCGGGCCAATCTGGGGTCCGCCCTCTGAGGCCCCTGTCCGTCAACGAAAGAGAACCCCAATGCGAAGACCATACAAGTGGCTGGTGCCGCTGTTCGCCCTGGCCCTCGTGGCAGCCGCCTGCGGCGACGACGACGACACCACGCCCACAGCCACGACGGCGGCACCGGCAACGACGGCCGCACCGGCGCAGACGACGGCGGCTCCCACCACCGCCGCGCCGGTCACGACTGAGGCGCCTGCAGGCGTCACGCTCATCATCGGCACCACGGACTCGATCTCCGGCCTTGACGGGGCAGACGCATATGCCGTGCACGACTGGGAGCTGCTCAAGAACATCGGCGAGGGTCTCCTCAGGTGGGAGCCCGGATCGGGTGACAAGCTCGTCACCGGCGCTGCGGCCGGCTTCGGCGAGTTCAGCGCCGACGGCCTGAGCTACACGATCGCGCTCAAGCCGGGCTTGGTGTTTGGGGATGGGACCCCGCTCACTGCCCAGAGCTACGCCGACCAGATCAACGACCGCCTCCTGGTCCTCGAAGGCCCAGGCGGGGTCGGCCCGGCCCTAGGCCAGCCGTACGTCGAGAGCGTCGAGGCACTCGACGACGTGACGATCAAGTTCAACCTGACGGAGACATGGGGCTTCTTCGAGCAGCTGCTCGCAGGCGCGCCATACATCCCCACCAACCCGACGCAGTTCACCGCTGCCGAGCTGAACAACTTCCCCGATGCACCGATCTACGGCAACGGGCCGTGGTACATCGAGAGCTACGTGGTCGACGAGCAGACGGTGCTGAAGCCGAATCCCACGTATCAAGGCGATTCCCCAGCTCAGGTCGAGCAGGTGATCGTGCGATACTTCGGCTCGCCACAGTCGATGGCCGAAGCGGTCCAAACAGGTGAGATCGATGTGGCCTGGCGCATCCTCGGGCCCGACTTGATCAGCCAGTTGACCGGCGTGAGCGGGCTCAATGTGGAGCGCATCAACGCTGGACCGATCCGGTACTTCATCGTGAACCACTCGCTGCCGCCAACGGACGACCCCAACGTGCGCAAGGCGATCGCCTACGCGATCGACCGCGATGAGATCAGCGACCGGGTCTTCCAGGGTGCGGTGGATCCGCTGTTCTCGCCCATTCCTCCCGGGTTCCTCGGGGCCAATGACGTCTACGACGACGTTTACGCAGCACCCGACGTTGGTGCGGCGACGGCCGCCTTGGCCGCCTCCGGCTACACGCCCGACGCTCCACTGGACCTCACCCTGGCCTACCCGCCCGAGCACTACGGAGGCACGGTGGCCGACACGATGCAGGTCATGAAGGAGCAGCTCGAGGCAACCGGGGCGGTGAACGTCGACCTGGTGGCTCAGGAGTGGAGCACCTATATCGGCGCGGTCATCGGCGGCGCCGACTATCCCGTGTCGTTCCTCGGCTGGTTCTACGACTATCCGGACCCCGACAACTACCTCAACCCCTTCATTGTCAACGGAGGGCTGGGGACGATGGTGACGGACCCGGACACCGGTGAGGGCATCGATGCCACCTCACAGGAGCTCGTTGACAAGCTCATACAGGCTGCCTCCACCTCCGATCCGAGTACCCGCGAGGCACTGTACGGGGAGATCCAGGCGCTGCATGCCGAGCTCGTGGTCACGCTTCCGCTCTGGGTTGAAGCCGAGCACGTCGTCTACCGGGACGGAGTGTCCGGCGACGACGCCTTTGGTTCGCTTGTGACGCTGAACATCGGGCCAACGATCGAGTTCAACTACAACACGCTCAGCGCGTCCTGACGCCCAGGCGTCAGGCCAAAGCCGGAGAAGGGAGCGGGCCCAGCCCGCTCCCTTCTCCATTGGACCCCGGTGTTACCCTGGCTCGATGCACCCCCTGGCCTTGATCTTTCTGATCATCGGCGTGCCGGCGGCGCTCGCATTGGCCTACATCTTCATCCGAGGATCGCACTCGCTGCGCCGTTATGTGCTCACCCGAATCGTCCTGACCATCCCGATGGTGCTGATCCTGGCGTCCCTCGTGTTCCTGGTGCTGCGTGTGATTCCCGGCGATCCGGTCACGTCGGCGCTCGGCCCCAAAGGCAGCCCTGAGGTCAAGGAGCGACTGCGCACCAACCTCGGTCTCAACGAACCGCTGTTCATCCAGTACGGCAGCTTCCTCGGCGATGTGCTGACCCTCGACCTCGGCAACGCGATGACACTTGCGCAGCGCCCAGTCGTGGACGAGCTGGGGGAGCGACTCCCCGCCACGTTGGAGCTCATCATCCCGGCGAGCGCCCTGGCCCTGGGGATCGGTCTGATCTTCGGCACGTGGGCTGCGGTGCGCCGAAAGAAGACCTCCGACTATGGATTCCGCCTCTACAGCGTGGCTATCTACGCCATGCCTGTGTTCTGGCTCGGGCTGCTCTTCCAGCTCCTGTTCGGCGTGTGGCTCGGGTGGACACCGACCGGCGGGCGAATCGAGGCGACATTGGGCGCCACCGTCGACCGGACCACGAACATGCTGCTGGTCGACAGCGTGCTCCACGGCAACTGGGAAGCCTTTCGGAGCGTGCTCCACCACATGATCCTTCCCACGCTGACGCTCGGGCTCATCCTGTCCGGCGTGTTCCTCCGGCTGACTCGCATCAACGTCATCGAGACCCTCCAGGAGGACTACGTGGCGGCGGCGCGAGCTCGTGGTATCCGCGAGCGTGTGATCACCTATTCGCACGCATTGAAGAACGCGATGATCCCCGTGATCACGCTGATCGGGCTCCAGGTGGCGATCCTCCTCGGCGGCGCGATCCTCACCGAGACCGTGTTCTCGTGGCCGGGCATGGGGAGGTACCTCGTCGACCGGATCACGGCCAGGGACTTCACTGCGGTCCAAGGCTCCATTGTGATGTTCGCCCTCTTCGTGGCCCTCATCAGTCTGGCCGTCGACATCATCTACTCCCTCCTCGACCCGAGGGTCAAGTACTGATGGCCGTCGATCTCGATCCCCGCGGGCCACCCCAACCCGAGCCCGACGGGTGGGAGCTCGACTTGGAGCGGGTGGGGCTCGTGCGCCGCGTCCTCCTCGCACGGCGGTACTACCGAGCGGACTGGTGGTTCGTGACCATCGCCTCGGTGATGGTGTTCGGGTTCATGGTGCTGGCGCTGGCCCCGGGCGTCTTCGCCCCGAATGAGCCCACCGAGCAAGTCGGCCCCCCACTTCTCGCCCCGGGCGCCGTTCCGGATGAGGAGATCCTGTTGTTCCGCGTCGACTCCGGCTACACCGGATTGATCGATTTCGCCGGACTGGGCCGCGTAGGTACCGGCGTCGTGCGGGGAGCCGCGTCGAGTCAAGCCGTGCGCGACGAGGCCGACCGGCTGACTGGGGAGCTCGCTGCCGGCGGGAGCGAGGAGAGGGTCCGACTCGACATCGAGCGATATGACGCCCTCGCCGAGGCACTCGACGCGCTGACCGGTGGAGAGGTAGAGGCGGTCGCTGCCTCCTCGGTAGCGTTCGCGGGCGTTCAGGGCGACTACCCGGACATCGAGGTGAGCGGCCCCATCGTTCCCTCTCACGGCTCAGGCCGGTCGTTCCTGATGGGCACCAACAACATCGGCCAAGACGTCTTCAGCCGGGTCATCTGGGGCACCCGGATCTCGCTGATCATCGGCTTCTCAGCGTCGATCGCATCGTTGGTGATCGGCGTGCCCCTTGGTCTTCTGGCCGGCTTCATCGGCGGTTGGCTCGACCGGACGCTCACCGTCATCATGGACAGCCTGTACGCGTTTCCGGGCTTGCTCCTGGCCATCGCGATCACCGCTGTGTTAGGTCCGAGCATCTTCAACATCATCGTGGCCATTGCCGTGCTCTACATCCCGACGTACTACCGGATCGTGCGGGGCCAGACCTTGAGCACCAAAGAGTCGCTCTTTGTCGACGCGGCACGCAGCATCGGAGCCAAGGTGGGCGTCATTCTGAGGCGGTATGTCTTCCCAAATGTGATCCCGTCGGTGGCCATCATCTTCTCCGTGAACGTTGCCGACGCCATCCTCACCGGCGCCGGGCTCTCCTTCTTGGGACTTGGGCTCCCACCGACGACGCCGGATTGGGGAATCGACATCGCCCGCGGAATCGACTCGATGCAGAACGCATGGTGGATCATCACGTTCCCCGGGGTGGCAGTGATGTTGGTGGTCCTGGCGTTCACCCTGCTCGGTGAGGGACTCACAGAGATCTTCAATCCGAAGCTCCGCGAGCGATGACGAACACCGTTCTCTACTCAGTCCGTGACCTCTCGGTGGAGTACGCAACCCGCGGAGGGTTGGTGCACGCTGTGGATCGCGTCTCGCTCGACATCCACAAGGGTGAGATCCTGGGTCTGGTCGGCGAATCAGGCTGCGGCAAGTCGACGCTGGGGAAGGCGCTGATGCGGATGATCGAGCCCCCCGGGCGGATCACGGGGGGGAAGCTTCTCTTCGACGGTCGAGACCTCATGGAGCTGGCCGGCCCCGAGATGCGCCAGGTGCGTGGCGGCCGCATCGGCATGGTCTTCCAAGATCCGATGACATCGCTCAACCCGATTCAGAAGATCGTGGACCACCTGACGGAGACGATCCAGGCTCACGAGCCCAACGTGAGCACCGCACAGGCTCGCGAGCGATCGGAGGAGTTGGTGACCCGGCTCGGAATCCGGGACGAGCGGATCGACGACTACCCTCACCAATTCTCTGGGGGCATGCGTCAACGGATCATGATCGCTCTGGCGTTGGCGCTGCGCGCCGACTTGGTGATTGCCGACGAGCCGACGACGGCGCTTGATGTCATCGTTGAGGCACAGTTCCTCGATCTGATCCGTGAACTCCGCGCCGAGTTCGACCTCACGATCGTGCTGATCACGCACAACATCGGCGTTGTCGCCGAGATCGCCGACCGGGTCGCAGTCATGTACGCGGGCCGCCTCGTCGAGTTGGGCTCTGTATACCGCGTGTTTGATGAGACCGCGCACCCCTATAGCCGGGGCCTTCTGCGCTCCGTGCCCAACATCGACCTCGATGAGGGTGAGCTGTACAAGATGGAAGGGGCCCCACCGAACCTCCTGGCTCCGCCTCCCGGGTGCAAGTTCCATCCGAGGTGTCCGGAGGTGATGGAGATCTGTCCGGGCGTGGAGCCGGAGCTCCTTCCCTTGGAGTCCGGCCACAACGTGTCTTGCTGGCTCTACCAGACCCAGCCCGACCGCCAGGAAGAAGGAATTCGTGGCTGAGGCGGATGAGCGGGACGTCCTCGTTGGAGTTCGGAACCTCAAGAAGTGGTTTCCCGTCCAGAAAGGATTCATCGCGAGCCTCCTTGCTCGAGGCCACATCGACTACGTGAGGGCCGTGGACGGGGTCGATTTCGACATCCGCCGAGGCGAGGTGCTCGGCCTGGCCGGTGAGAGCGGCTCCGGGAAGTCGACCGTGGGCCGGCTCGTCCTCGCTCTGCTCGAGCCGACCGAGGGCACGGTGGAGCTCGACGGCGTGGACCTGGCGTCGCTGAGCCCCGAGGAGTTGCGCAAGACACGGCGCAGAATGCAGGTGGTGTTCCAGGACCCGCTGGCATCGCTCAATCCGCGCATGACCGTGGGTCAGGCGATTCAGCACCCCGCGCAGATCCACATGCCGGAGTTGACTCCCGAGCAGCAGAGGCATCTCGTGCTCACCATGCTCGACGCCGTGGGGATGAACCCAGCGCAGTTCTTCTACGACAAGTACCCGCATCAGATCAGTGGCGGTCAGCGACAGCGGGTCGTCATCGCCCGCGCCTTGATCACCCAGCCGGAGCTCATCGTTGCCGACGAGCCCATAGCCATGGCGGACGTATCGGTGCAGGCCCTACTCCTCGACCTGATGATCCGCCTGAAGGAGGAGTTCGACCTCACCTACCTCTTCATCACTCACGATCTTGCGACGACCAAGTACATCTGCGATCGGATTGCCATCATGTACCTGGGTCGGATCGTCGAGATCGGTGCCCTCGACGAAGTGTTCCACAACCCGCAGCATCCCTACACGCGGGCGCTTCTGTCGGCGGTCCCCGTGCCGGATCCGAAACACAGGCGCACCGAGCCGCTTCCGGCGGGGGAGATTCCGAACCCGGTCGACCCGCCGGCCGGGTGCCACTTCCACCCCCGCTGCCCGATCGCGCGAGAGGGCCTCTGTGAGAGGCTCGTCCCCGAGCTGCGCCGGGTCGAAGGCGCTGACGACCATTTCGCATCGTGTCATCTACGCACCGGTGATCACACGCTCTTCGATCCCGACCGGCTGCGGGCGGGTTGATGGTCGCGACCGGCGCCGGGCCGCCGGGTAGCCGCGAGCTTCTCCCTGGACCGGATCGCATGTGAGAGGCCCGGCCTTCGGCTGGCCGGGACCGCTCTCGGCGAAGCAGCCGTCCCGCCTTCCAGCGCCGACCGGTCGGATGCGAGGTGCGGACACCTTGCGCCTTGCGGCGTAGGCTGAGCGGAGAAGGGAGGAGCAGCACCGATGGGTGCGGCGCTGCCGATCGTCGTCATCATCGCGGTCATCGCGGCCGTCATCGTGCTGGCGACGCGCCTCGTCTCACCCGCGGAGCGGCTGCTCGCCGACGTCGAGCGTCTCGAGTCCCAGATCCGGACCCGGCTCGAGCGGGGGTGGACGGTGGAGCGGATGCTCGAACGGTTCCCAGATGTCTCGAGGGAGCAGGTCCTGTACGTCCTCGGGACGATGTCGGTGCCTCCGGAGGAGGCGTCGGGCCCGGGAGTCGACCGGGCGTCGTGACCGGGCCGTCATCGGCCCGCGAGCACCGGTCTGTCGCGGCCACCCTGCGACCGGCCGCCAGGAGCTCCCGCGGCCGGACCGATGGGCGCCGTGATCCGGCTCGCCGGCCCGTTGGGACCGGGCTCAGCTCTCCTTGCTCGCCTCGTCGTCGGTCTCGGCGTCGGGAGGCGGCGCCGGCTCCTCCTGCTCGGTGCGAGACCGCAGCTGCCGGCGCCGGCTCGTCCTCTGCTCGAAGAACCGCGACGCGTGGTCCCGGCGCTTGCGTTGCCGGTGCGCCGTCGAGCGGTCGTGGTTCTTGCGTCGGAACCCGGAATCGTGGCTCACACCACCTCCTCGCGGACTGGGCGATCTCCATCATGCCCGACCGAGTCCCGGCCGCCCAGGGGCGATGGCCCCTACGCGGCGCCAACCCGGGCTACCGTCTGGGCCGCGATGACCCGGAAGGCCGAACCAGCAACCAGCGTCCTCATCCTCGGCGCCGCCGGACGCGACTTTCACGACTTCAACGTGCTGTACCGCGACGACCCTTCGACTCGCGTCGTTGCGTTCTCGGCCACTCAGATCCCCAACATCTCCGACCGGCGCTACCCACCCGAGCTTGCCGGGCCCCTCTACCCGGAGGGGATCCCGATCGTGCCCGAGGACGAGCTCGAGCAGATCGTCGTCGAACACGGCGTCGACGTCGTCGTCTTCGCCTACTCCGACGTCCGGCACGACCACGTCATGCACCTCGCCGCCCGGGCCAACGCCGTCGGCGCCTCATTCCACCTTCACGGCGGTGCGACGATGCTCGAGTCGAGCCGGCCGGTCATCGCGGTGACGGCGGTGCGGACCGGGGCGGGCAAGAGCCAGACGTCGCGCAAGATCCGCGGTCTCGCCGCCGCTGCCGGCAAGCGGGTCGCTGCGGTTCGCCACCCCATGGCGTACGGGAACCTCCTCCACCAGCGGCTCCAGCGATTCGCCACCTTCGCCGACCTCGACGACGCCGACGTGACCATCGAGGAGCGGGAGGAGTACGAGCCGTACCTTCGTGAGGGCGCCGTCGTCTTCGCCGGGGCGGACTACGAGGCGATCCTGCGGGCGGCGGAGGCCGAAGCCGACCTCATCGTCTGGGACGGGGGCAACAACGACACGCCCTTCTTCCGGCCGACGCTCGACATCTGCGTCGTCGATCCTCACCGGGCGGGCCACGAGCTGTCCTACTGGCCGGGCGAGGCGAACCTGCGCCGGGCCGGCGTCGTCATCATCAACAAGATCGACTCGGCGTCGACGCCGCAGCTCGAGACGATCCGGGCCAACGTCGCCGCGGTGAACCCGGATGCGACCGTCATCGAAGCGGCGTCGGTCGTCACCGTCGACGACCCCGCTCCCATCGCCGACAGCAGGGTGCTCGTCATCGAGGACGGGCCGACGACGACTCACGGCGAGATGTCTTTCGGGGCCGGGATGGTCGCTGCTCATCGCCACGGCGCCGCCGAGATCCTCGATCCCCGGCCCTATGCGATGGGAACCCTCGTCGACGTCTTCGAGCAGTACCCCCATCTCGAGCGGGTTCTCCCGGCGATGGGTTACGGCGCCCAGCAGCGCCGCGACCTCAAGGACACGATTCAGCGTGCTGCGGCAGACCTCGACGTCGTCGTCATCGGGACGCCGATCGACCTCGCCGGCGTCCTGGAACTCGACGTTCCGTCCGTCCGGGTCGGCTACGACCTCGAGGAGCGGGTCGGGCCCAGGCTCGAGGACCTCATGGCCCCGTACCTCTCCTGAGCGCTGCGGTCCTGGCCGTTCAGTGGCCGGCGTGGGGAAAACCGGCGAGGCGCAGCGTGTCGACGACCGGAGACATCCGCTCCCGGAAGTTCCGCCCCACCGGGAGCCCGACGGCGTCGACGACCCTGTTGAAGATCTCGAACCCGCCGGCGACGGCGGCGGCCTTGACCCCCGCCTGGTCCCCGAGCACCGCCGCCGTCGCCTCGACATGGGAGGCGTCGGTCGCGGCACCGGTCGCGGCATGGCCCAGGGCGACGAGCTCGCGTCCGGCCTCGATCCTCGGGTCGCGCCCTTGCGATCTGATCGCCGCGATGTCGATCTCCCGGCCTGTCTTCCTGGCGCTCCAACTGAGCATCCCGACGTGGGCGAGCGTTCAGTAGAAGCACTCGTTGGCGAACGAGACGGTGGAGGCGACGAGCTCGATCTGGGTCCGGTGCAGGCCCCACAGCGTGATGTCGGGGTCCTCCATCTGAGCCGGCGACATGTAGAGGAGGTCGGAGACGTCGACCATCGCCCGGCGCGCCTCGGGGACTGCGGAGAGGACGTTCGGCGGCGAGGCGATGCCCTCGATCCCGATCCATGCCCTCCCCTTGCGCACCGGCCCGCTCGCCGGCTGCTGCGACGGTTCGCCGGCCGCCGGCTCCGGGAACGGCTCGAGCTCGCCACCGAGGAGCCGGGTGACGGTGTCGACGGCGACGACCCTGGCGACGATGCCGGCCAGTTCGACGTAGCGAGGCTCCCCGATGCCGGACACCACCTCGTCGACCCACTCCCGGGTCGTCACGGCGGGCGTCGCCGCGAGGAGCGCCGCCGCCTCGTTCGCCGGCTCCGGCAAGGACGGGCTGCGGTACGGATCGCCGAGCCGGTTGCGGCGGGCCACCGTGGCGATGGCGACGCGTTCGGCTGCGGTCCACCACGTGCCGATCGAGGCGATCTGCCGCCAGGTCCGAGCGAAGGTCTCCCCGAGCGCGTCGGGGACGTCGACGGGACTCTCGGCGAACGCGAACACGGCGGGGAGCATAGGTGGAGATCGTCGGGACAGAACCCGCCCCGAAGGGAGCTCAGCGGTCCGCGCCGAGCGCCCGGACGACGAGGCGGGCGAGCGTCCGTGCCGTCTCCGGGCCGGGCTCGATCCCGTCCCGACGCATGATCCAGCCCCGCAGCGGCATGAACGCAGCGAGAAAGGCGACGAGGTGCCCGACGAGCAGCGGATCGTCGCAAGAGAGCTCCCCGCGCTCGATGCCCAGCGTGATGAGCTCGGCGACCCGCCGGGCGTTGTCCCGCTCGCCGGCGGCGAGGGCCTCGCGGTGGGCCTCGTCGAGGGCCACCGTTTCGCGATACATCACCTGAACCTCCTGGGCCCGGGTGCGGTACGCGTCGAGGACGCGAGCGATCTCGGTTTCGACGTCGCCGGTGGTGGTCTCGCCGCTCGGCGTCACGATCTCGTCGACGGTGGCCGTCATCTGCCGGTACACGAGCGAGAGCACGTCGTCTTTCGTCGTGATGTACTCGTAGAGGCCTCCCATGCTGAGGCCGGCGGCCTCGGCGATCTCCCTGATGGAGGTCGCGTGGAATCCCTTGTCGAGCAGGAGCGGGAGTGCTGCCGAGGCGATCTGTGCCTGGCGGGCTGCCCGCAGCTCGTCGGACGGCATCCGGCGCCTACATCCAGTAGCCGTCGGCTCGGGCGAGTACCTGGAGCATCGTCTCGTCCGACCCTCCGCCGATCGACATGAGTCGGTTGTCCCTCAGGAACCGGGCCGTCCACGTCTCTTCCATGTACCCGATGCCGCCGTGGAACTGCAGGCACCAGTCGGCGACCTCGCGCAGGAGCCGCCCGGCCTTGATCTTGGCAATCGCGGCGAAACGGGTGGTGTCCTCGCCGCGGCTGTACGCCTCGGCGGTTGCGTAGTTGTAGTGCTTGAGGAGGTCGACCTCGACGGCGAGCTCGGCGAGGCGGTACTGGAGGTACTGGTTGTGGAGGAGCGGCTTGCCGAACGCGACCCGCTCCTTGAGGTAGCCCTTCGTCTTGTCCAGCGCCATCTCGCACGACCCGACGGCCCCGTAGGCGGCCCACATCCGCTCGACGACGAACTGGGCCATCTGCTGGCGGAAGCCGTCGCCGGGGGTGCCGATGATGTTGGCCGCCGGGACCCTGACGTCGCTGAAGGTGAGGAGCCCGGTGTCGGAGGCCCGCATCCCGAGCTTGTCGAGCTTGCGGGACACCTCGAACCCCGGAGCGTCGGCCGGCACGACGATCTGGCTCATCCCGTGGTGGCCGCCCTCGTCGGACGTGCGGGCGAGGACGCACATCCAGTCTGCTTGCAGCGCGTTCGTGATGTACATCTTCGAGCCGTTGATGACGAGCTCGTCCCCGTCGCTATCGGCACGGGTACGGATGGCGGCGACGTCGGATCCGGCGTCGGGTTCCGTCACCGCGATCGAGCACACCATCTCACCGCGCAGTGCCGGGGCGAGGTAACGCTGCTTCAGCTCCTCGGACCCGAACTCGTGGAGCGACGGCGTCGCCATGTCCGCCTGCACCCCGAGCGCCATTCCGATCGAGCCGCCGGCCGCCCGGCCGAACTCCTCGGCGAGGATGACGGTGAAGAGGTGATCCGCTCCCTGTCCGCCGTATTCGGGGTCGTACTCGAGCCCGATCATGCCGAGCTCGGCCATCTGGGAGAAGACGTCGTGGAGGGGCATCATCCCCTTCGCCTCCCACTCCTCGACGTGGGGGTCGATCTCCTGGACCACGAAGCTCCGGACGAGGCGGCGGAAATCGTGATGCTCGTCTGTGAAGGGCATGAGGAGCTCCTCTGACGCCCCAATAGTAGGCTGAACGAGCGCTCGCTCGGTGAGGTGCCTCGCCATGCCCCACTCCGTGCTCTACGACGTCGCCGGTCACGTCGCCACGGTGACGCTCAACCGCCCCGACGTGCTCAACGCCGGTAACCGCGAGCTTCTCGCCGGGATCCAGGAGGCGGTGGAGCTGGCGCTGGGGGACGACGACGTGCGCTCAGTCGTTCTGACCGGCGCCGGTCGCGGCTTCTGCGCAGGAGCCGATCTCGCCGCCGGGCCGTGGTGGCCGGAAGGCCTCACCGTCGGTGAAGGAGTCGGCTGGATCCTCGAGCACTGGTGGAACCCGACGGCGATGATGATCCGGAACTCGGCGAAGCCGACGGTCGCCGCCGTCAACGGCGTCGCCGCCGGCGGAGGCGTCGGGCTCGCGCTCGCGTGCGACGTCGTGGTCGCCGCCGAGTCGGCGAGCTTCGTCCAGGTCTTCGGCCCGCAGCTGGCGGTGGTGCCGGACGTCGGCTCGACGTGGCATCTGCCCCGGCTGGTGGGCCTCGCCCGCGCCCGAGCGCTGGCCATGCTGGGCGACCCGCTCGACGCCGTCACGGCAGCCGAGTGGGGCCTGGTCTGGGAGTGTGTGCCGGACGCCGAGCTGTCCGGGCGCGCTCGCGCCCTGGCGAGCCGGCTCGGTGCCCTCGATCCGGCGGTCGCCGCAGCCATTCCCAGGGTTCTCGCCGAAGGGCTCGGAGCCTCTCTCGCCGATCAGCTCGCCCGTGAGGCGGAGGTCAACACCGAGCTCGGCAATGGTCCCGGGTTCGCCGAGGGCGTCACCGCCTTTCTCGAACGCCGCCCGCCCCGTTTCCGGGACGGCTGAAGCGATCAGCCGGACGCGACCGGGTTGTGGAGTCCGGTGAGGTCGAGGCGGTATACGACGCTGCCGTCAGCGCCCCGGCCCCGCTCGAACCCCATCCGGTCGAGATACTCGGTGTGCCGCTGCGACCCGGGCTCGCTCCACACCACGTCGCAGCGGGGGTCGGTGAAGACGCCCGACCGAGTCGAGTAGAGGAACCCGCCGATCTTGAAGTCGCGGTATTGGGGGATGACGTAGTCGAGCTCGACCTCGATGGACCCGTCGGGGTGCACCTTCCCGATGAAGAGCCCGGCGGGGACGAGGTTGCGGAGGATGAAGACCCGGATCTGGTCGTCGGCCGGGTCGTACTCGAACCCCGGCTGGAAGGTGTGGATGTCTTCGAGGTAGAAGTCGATGAAGTACGCCAGGTAGCGCGAATCCTTGAGGACGCTGAGGATCGTGAAGTACTCCCGCTTCTTGGAGAGGAGCTCCCGGAGGAAGAACAGGTGGACGAAGATGATGACGACGTTGACGACGGCGATCGGGTACGCCTCGATGAGGAGGCTGTAGACGAGGAACACCGATGTCCCGGCGAGCCCGAAGAGCCGCAGCTTGAGGATCGACTTGCGCGTCAAGGAGACGACGATGAGCGCCGATCCCACGTAGCCGATGAGTTGCTCGATGACGGATGCGCTCACGGCCGGGCATCGTACCGGTGGCGCCCGCAGCTCGGGGTTGCGCGCCGCACCGGCGTTTCGATGGCCCGTGAGGCGGCAGGGCTACCGGTCGCCCGGCTCAGGAGCGAAGCGCGCCCAATGCAGCAACTGCGGCGTCGAGCTCCGCTTCGGTGTTGAAGTAGTGCGGCGAGAGCCGGAGGAGGTCGGGGAGGTCGCGGCGCTCCGCATCGAGACGTGTCGACTGCGGCGTCGTGACCGAGACGTTGATCCCCCGCTCGAACAGCCGGTCGCGGGAGTCGACGGCATCGAACCCGGGCACGGCGACCGTGACGATGCCGCAGCGACGACGGCCGATGTCGTAGGTGGTGAACCCGGCGGCGGCGAGCTTGTCGCGAAGGCTCGCGCCGAGGCCCGTGACCCGCTCCTCGATGGCGGGGAGGCCCCAGGCGAGCGCCTCGTCGACGGCGACACCGAGTCCGAGCACCGCCGCGTGGTTGAACTCCCAGTTCTCGTACCTGCGAGCGTCGGGGCGCGGCTCGTAGCGGTCGGTCGCCACCCACTCGGCGCCGTGCAGATCGAGCAGCGGTGGGGTCACGCGATCGAGCATCGTACGGCGCACGTAGAGGAAGCCCGTTCCCCTCGGTCCGCGCAGGTACTTGCGACCCGTGGCGGTGAGGAAGTCGCAGCCGAGCTGTTCGACGTCCAGCTCGAGCTGGCCCGCGGACTGGCACGCATCGAGGAGGAACGGCACCCCGGCAGCCCGGGCGACGCGGCCGACCTCCTCGGCGGGATTCACCAGCCCGCCGTTGGTGGGCACGTGGGTGATGCTGATCAACGTGGTGTGCTCGTCGATTGCCTCCCGCAGCGCTTCGACGTCGAGCTGGCCGTCGGCATCGCTCGGCACGACGCGAACCCGGGCGCCGCGCCGCTGCGTCGCCATGAGGTAGGCGATGTAGTTGCTGGCGTACTCGGCCTCGGTGGTGAGGATGACGTCGCCTTCGCGCACCTCGATGGAGTGGAAGGCGAGATTCCACGCGGTCGTGGCGTTCTCGACGAGGGCGATTTCGCCCGATGATGCGCCGATGAGCCGAGCGATCGACCGATACACATCGTCGAACGCGTTGGCGGCGGCGCGCGCCGCCTCGTAGCCGCCGATCCGGGTCTCCAGCCGGAGATGGTCGAGCTGGGCGTCGAGCACCGCCCGTGTCATCAGCGACGCCCCGGCGTTGTTGAGGTGGATCCGATCGGCACAGCCCGGGGTCTCCGCTCGCGCCCGTGATAGGTCGATCACGGGCGGGAGCCTACGCGCCGAAGGGCGCCGAGCCTGCCTCGGGACCCGCGACGGGAGCTGCTCGGCGTTCGGCTCGAGCCTCGAGGGCGTCAACAAGCTCGCGGGTCGGATGACCTAGCCGTCGAGAAGCGACACGGGGACGTCCGCGTGCACGGCGCGCAGGTACTCGCCGAGTCCTTTCGCCTGGGGGTCGACGCGTAGCGATGACGAGACGCCGTCGTCGAGGAGCCGGCCGATGACGAAGTTGAGCGCGCGGAGCCGGGGGAGTTCGTGGCGCTCCATCTCGAGGTCGTCGAGCTCCGGCATCAGCGACCGCAGCCGGTCCACCGTCAGGAACGAAGCGAGCCACGGATAGGCGTCGTCCGTCCGGGTGAAGACGGCGAGGTTGGCGGTGCCTCCCTTGTCCCCGGAGCGGGCTCCGATCACCAGCCCGAGCGGAACCCGCCTCGTCTCCCCGCCGGCGGGGGCGGCCGGGACCGCGGGACGGGCGACGTCGGCGGCTCCGCCGGGGGGCGGATGCGTCGGTTCGACCTCGATGCGCCGGTCGCCGATGTGGACGACCTCCGTGATGTGCCCCCGGGGCACCGTGGTCGGCCAGTACACGGCGTACGGCTTCGCAGCCCGGGGCGGCCATGTGGCGAAGAGCCCCGGGATCGAGCCGAGGACGATGTGGACGAGCCCGTCCGCCCAGGCCCGGCCCACCTTCTCCTCGTCGGCGTCGCGTACCGCGATCTCCAAGTACGACACCGCCTCCGCGTTCGTCGCCGGGTCGTCCCTGCCGGCCCCGATGAGCGTCGTTCGCACCTCGTCGAGATCCTCGGGCTTGACCGGGGACACCCGCCACATCTGGCGCGCCACCAGGTCGGCCTTCGCCTCGGCGTCGAGGCCGGTGAGCCCGATCATCACCGAGTTGCGGAACCCGCCCGCGAAACCGGCGGCCACCTTGAGCTCGGCCGGTGGCGGCTCACCCTTCACGCCCGAGATCCGCACCCGGTCGGGTTCCACGTGGTCCAGCTCGATGGAGTCGAACCGCGACGTCACGTCCGGGTTGTGATAGCGGGGGCTCCCGATCTCGTAGAGGAGCTGGCTCGTCACCGTCCCGATCGAGACCTCGCCTCCGGTGCCGTCGTGCTTGCCGATGATCGACGAGCCGTCCTCGTAGACGTCCGCCCACGGGAACCCCGGGTACTCCATGCCGGGCACCTCGTGGAAGAACGAGTAGTTGCCCCCGGTCGCCTGGCAGCCGCACTCGATGACGTGACCAGCGACGACGGCTCCGGCGAGCGCGTCCCAGTCCTCCCGGTCCCAGCCGTGGCGCCAGATGGCGGGTCCGACGGTGAGGGCGGCATCGGTGACCCGTCCGGTGACGACGACGTCGGCGCCGGCGTCGAGGGCGGCGGCGATGCCCCAGCCCCCCAGGTAGGCGTTGGCGGTGACGATCCTGCTCGCCCGCTCGCCGAGCGGTTCCCCCGTGTCGAGGTTGACGAACTCGACGCCGGCTGCCTGGAGCTCGGGAACACGCGCGGCGATGTCGTCACCGGTGACGGCGGCGACGGAGGCCTCGAGTCCCTGGCCGGCGGCGAGCTTCTCGACGGCGGCGGCGCACCCGAGCGGGTCGAGGCCGCCGGCGTTGACGACGATCTTGACCCCACGCTCGAGACACGTTCCCAGCGTGTCCTCGAGTTGGGTGATGAAGGTGCGTCCGTAGCCGCCGTCGGGCCGGCGCGCCCGGGTCCGGGCCATGATGAGCATCGTCAGCTCGGCGAGCCAGTCGCCGGTGATGACGTCGACCGGGCCGTCGAGCATCTCGGCGAACGCGGCCGGGCGGTCCCCGTACGTGCCGGCGATGTTGCCGATGCGGATCCCCTCGGCCATCAGTCGACCTCCTCCAGTTCGACGAGGAGATCGCCCGTGTCGACCTGGTCGCCGACTGCGACCCGCACCGACGTCACCCGGGCGCGAGCGGGGGCCGCGATGCGGTGCTCCATCTTCATGGCCTCGATGAGCACGAGCGGGTCCCCGGGCTCGACGACGTCGCCGGCAGAGACGAGCAACCCCACGACGGTCCCCGGGACGGGGGCGGCGGGTCCGCCGGCCGCCAGCGTCGGATCGTGGGCGGGGAACGGCGACAGCTCTCGCCATGCGCTCTGACCCATCGTCGAGTTCGCCCACGTCATGTCGGCGGCACAGGAGATCTCGACGCGGCGGGCAACCCCGTCGAGCTCGACCATCACCCACGGGTCCTCGTGGGCGACGACGCGAGCTGCGATCCGATCCCCGAGGCCATCGGCGGTGAGCGACGAGCCGTCGACCTGATACGACAGCTCGTGTGTCGTTGCGCGGCGCCCGAGCCGCAGCTGCTGGGGCTGGCTGGGCACGTTGCGCCATCCAGACGGTGCGGCGCCCCAGAGCCCGTCGGCGGCGCGATGCCGGGCCTGACGCGCCCACAGGACCGCGGCGAGGTGGGACCGCAACGTCGCCGGGTCGACGTCGGCATCGAGCACCTCGGGGTGGTCGTCGAAGAACGACGTCGTCGTGTCCCCGGCGAGGAAGACAGGGTGGCGGAGGGTGGCGGCGAGCGTGTTGCGGTTCGTCGCCGGGCCGTGGATCCGCAGCTCGTCGAGCTCGGCTGCGAGCAGCTCGGCCGCCGTTGCCCTGTCGGGTGCCTTCGCGATCACCTTGCCGAGCATGGGGTCGTAATGCGGCGTGACCTCGATCCCGGAGGCGACGGCGTCCTCGTAGCGAGCCGGGCCGGTGCCCCGCCGGTACGTGTGCAGCGTCCCCACCGCCGGCGTCCAGCCCAGGGCCGGGTCTTCCGCGTAGAGCCGCACCTCGATGGCGTGGCCGTCGATGGCGACGTCGTCCTGGTCGACGGCAATACCCCGGCCGCATGCCACGTCGAGTTGGAGCTCGACGATGTCGATGCCCGTGATCTCCTCCGTGACGGGGTGCTCGACCTGGAGGCGCGTGTTCATCTCGATGAAGAACTCGCCGTCTGGGTCGGCGACGAACTCGACGGTGCCGGCGCCGGCGTAACCGATCTCGGCGGCGAGCCGGGCCGCGGCGTCGCACATCCGCTTCCTCCGGGCGTCGTCGAGCAGGGCCGACGGGGCCTCTTCGACGACCTTCTGGTTGCGGCGCTGGATCGAGCACTCCCGCTCGAAGAGATGGATGGCGCCCCCGCTGCCGTCGCCCACCACCTGGACTTCGACGTGGCGGGCAGGCGACACGAGGCGCTCGAGATACACGGTGTCGTCTCCGAAGCTGCGCAGTGCCTCGCCACGAGCCGTCTCCACGGCGGCTTCGAGCCCGGCCGCGTCGTCGACCCTGCGCATGCCCTTGCCGCCTCCGCCGGCGGCCGCCTTCACGAGCAACGGGAAGCTGACGTCTGCGGCGATGTCGACACCGATGCGCCCGTCGCCGACCGCGACGGTCGGCAGCACCGGGAGCCCGGCGTCGGCGGCGATCCTCTTGGCGGCGATCTTGTCGCCCATGGCTGCGATGTGGTCGGGATGCGGCCCCACCCATGTCAGCCCGGCGGCGATGACGGCGCGAGCGAAGTCCGGGTTCTCGGCGTGAAACCCAAAGCCGGGGTGGACGGCGTCGGCTCCGGTTCGCTCGGCTGCGCCGAGGAGGGCGTCGATCGAGAGGTAGGTCTCGGTCGATGTCACCCCGTCGAGCGGTACGGCGAGGTCGACGCCGTGGAGCGCGGGAGAGTCGGCATCGGGCTCGGAGTAGACGCCGACGGTGCGGATGCCGAGCCGGCGCGCGGTGCGGGCGATGCGGGCGACGACCTCGCCCCGGTTGGCGATGAGCAATCGCGAGATCCGCATCACTACATCCTGAAGACGCCGTAGCCGGCGGCCGTCTCCAGCGGCGCGTTCGCCGCTGCCGAGAGGGACATCCCGACCACCGTCCGGGTGTCCCGGGGGTCGATGATGCCGTCGTCCCAGAGGTGGCCGGTTGCGAACAGCGCCTGGGACTGATGCTCGATCGTCGCCTCGAAGGCGGTGGTGCGAGCGGTGAGCTCTTCCTCGTCGACCTCGACGCCCTTCGATGCCGCCGAGCTGCGGGCGACGATCTCGAGGACTCCGGCGAGCTGCTTTGCTCCCATCACCGCGATCCGGTGGGAGGGCCAGGTGAAGACGAACCGGGGGTCGTAGGCCTTGCCCGCCATGCCGTAGTTCCCGGCGCCGTAGGAGGCTCCGATCATGATCGTGACGTGGGGGACCTTCGAGTTGGACACGGCGTTGATGAGCTTGGCGCCGTCCTTGATGATCCCGCCCTGTTCGTAGCGGGTGCCGACCATGAACCCGGTGATGTTCTGGAGGAACAGGATCGGGGTCGCCTTCTGGTTGCAGAGCTGGATGAACTGGGATCCCTTGTGGGATTCCTCCGAGAACAGGATCCCGTTGTTGGCGAGGATCCCGATCGGGTAGCCCCACACCGAGGCCCAGCCGCAGACGAGCTGGGTGCCGTAGCCGGGTTTGAACTCGTGAAACCGGCTGCCGTCGACGATACGGGCGATGACCTCCCGCATGTCGAACGGGATCCGCAGGTCGTCGGGAATCACCCCCAGCAGCTCGTCGGGGTCGTGGACGGGCGGATCGGGGGGCCACGTCGGGGTCTGACCGAGTTTCGTCCAGTTGAGTCCCGCGACGATCTCCCGGCCCAGCCGGATGGCGTCGACGTCGTCGACGGCGAGGTAGTCCGACACCCCCGAGACGCGGCTGTGCATCTCCGCTCCGCCGAGCTCCTCGGGGTCGGCGTCCTCATCGATCGCCATCTTCACGAGCGGGGGGCCGCCGAGGAACACCTGGGCCTGGCCCTTGACCATGACGACGTAGTCGCTCATGCCGGGCATGTACGCGCCGCCTGCGGTCGACGAGCCGAAGACGAGGCACAACACCGGGATCCCTGCAGCCGAGAGCTGGGTGAGGTTCTTGAAGAAGGTGCCGCCGCGGACGAAGACTTCGGCCTGGCGGGGGAGATCGGCGCCGCCGGACTCGGTGAGCTGGATGAGCGGGAGCCGGTTGATGCGCGAGATGTCCTGGGCGCGCAGGCCCTTTTCCAGTCCTATGCCGTTGAGCGTCCCTCCCTTGACGGTGAGGTCGGGGCCGTAGATCACGCATTCGACGCCCTCGACGATGCCGATGCCGGTGACGACCGACGCACCGAGTGCGACGTCGGTGCCCCACCCCGCGAGCGGGCTGAGCTCGAGGAAGGGCGTGTCGGGGTCGATGAGCAACTCGATCCGCTCCCGGATGAGCAGCTTGCCCCGGTCGCGGTGGCGCTGGATGTAGCGCTCGCCTCCGATCGTCGGCAGCTTGGCGTGCTCGGCCCGGACGCGCTCGAGCGACTCGATCATGGCCGCCCGCCCCTGCCGGTGCTCGTCGGAGCGGGTGTCGAGGCGCGTGGGGAGCACCTGAAGGCCCATGACCGCCGATCCTACTCGCCCGAGCGAGCGCTCGTTCGGTCACTCTCGGCGGCGACTCGCCGGCGGCGGGCTCTGCTCAGCCGAGGAGCTTCTCCTCCAGGCGCTGATCGAACGCGAAATTCCATATCTCCGACACCTTGCCTTCGTGGAACGTGTATCCGAGCACGGTCCACAGCTCGTAGTCATCGCCGCCCTTCGTCGCAGTGGCCTTGTGGAGGCTGAAGCCCTGCTCGTCGTTGGCGAACACCGCCCGGAGCTCCGCCCGGAACGTCCCCTCGGTGGCGCCGAGGAGCTCACCGAACATCGCGATGATCCCGACGGCGCCTTCGTGGTCGCCGCTGATCGTTGTGGCGCCGCCGATGTGCCACACGATGTCGTCCGTCCACAGCGTCTGCAGCGTCGCGACGTCGCCGGCGGCGAACAGGTCGTAGGCGGTCCGAACGAGGTCTTCGTTGGGATGGCTCAACGGCTCTCCTCTCGTCGTGGTCACCGGACCCTACGCCGCGCCGGAGCAATGCGCTGGAGCTCTGCCGCTCCGGTTGCCGTCCATGACGGACCCCGATCCCCGGGCGGGCCCGGGGGCGAGCCCGTGCGACAATGGCGAGTCGGCTGCGCTCCGGTTCCTCGTCGAGCTCGTCACCTGGATCGCCGCGCCCTGGGCGGGGGCAGAGCGGGGCGCCAGGTCGTGGCCGCTACACCCGGGCCGGCGCGGCTGACGCTCGAGCTTGGCCTGTGGGCGGTCGCGATCACCGTCGCCTTCGTTGCCTGGCCGCCGTGGGCTGCGCTCGGTGCCGTCGTGCTCGTTGCCGCCGCGCTCGTCGCCGGGAGGCTGCGGGCGCGGTGGCTGCTCCAGGGCGCGACGATCGGCTGATGCCGTCCGAGAGCATGCCTCACCACGTGGGTGCGGTCTCAGTAGAGGCGCTACGCCGCCTCAGCGCCTCCCGGCGTCGACGAGGAAGCTCTGCGCGGTGCACGCCGCGCCGTCGTCGGCGGCGAGGAACAGCACCATCTGGGCGAACTCGTCGGGGTAGATCCGCCGCTTCAGCGCCTGATCTGCGAGCGTCTGCGCCTCCCCCTCCGGGGTCCGCCACCTCTCCAGCTGACGCTCGGTGGCCACCCATCCCGGGAGCACGGTGTTCACCCGGATGTTGTGCGGTCCGAACGTGCGCGCCATCGTCCGGGTGATGCCCTCGACGCCCGACTTGGCGATGGCGTACCCGGGGAAGAAGTCCTCTTGCATCATGTAGCTGCTCGACCCGATGTTGATGATCGACCCCGATCCGCGTTCGATCATGCCGGGAGCGACCGCCTGGATGGCGAAGAAATAGTGCCTGAGGTTCGTGTTGAGCCGGTCGTCCCAGTACTCGGGGGTGACGTCCCGCCAGTCGTGCCGATCGTCGTTGGCGGCGTTGTTGACGAGAACCTCGATCCCCCCGAGGTCGGCCTCGGCTCCGGCGATCACCTCGCGGAGCACGGCGATGTCGACGAGGTCGACCTCGTAGAACCGAGGGACGTGGACCGCGCCCGCAACGACACACGACTCGACCGTGGCGGTGCCCTTGACGACGTTGATGTCGGCGAAGCCGACCTTGCCGCCTTGGGCGGCGAACTGGTGGACGAGGGCCCGCCCGATGCCGTCGGCGCCACCGGTGATGAACACGCCGCGATCGGCGAGCGAAGGGTACCGGGCGTAGCGCGGCGCGTCCTCGTGTTCGGTCATGGGAATCGCTCCTCTCCTGTCTCGACCCCGGGCAGAACCGGGGCGAAGCCGTAGAGCTCGGTGGGATTGTCGACGAGGATCCGCTTCCTCGTGGCCGGGTCGGGAACCCACCGCGCGAACAGTGCGGCGAGTGCGGCAGGAGACGGTGCCGTCCTGCCGGGATGTGGCCAGTTCGTCGCCCACAGCATCCGTTCCGGTGCACGGCGAACGAGCTCCGCGACGAGGGGTGCGACGTCGTCGTAGCCGGGCGGCCCCGCGACCGACGATTCGTAGGGTGCCGAGAGCTTCACCCAGCACGCCCCGGCGTCGAGGAGCCCGACGAGAGCGGCGAACGCGGGATGGTCGATGGCGACGGGTGGCATGTATCTCCCGACGTGGTCGACGACGAGGGGGGTGGGGAGCGAACCCAGCTCGCGAAGGCGCTGCGCCAGCTCGCGGCCATTGAGCTGGAGCTGGATGTGCCAGCCGTGGTCCGCAATGCGCCCGGCGACCGCGGGGAGCTCCTCCCACCCGAGCGCGCCGCCCGGCAACATGTGGAAACGGGCACCGCGTGCCCCGAGCGCAGTGAGGTGGTCCAGCTCGTGTCGCGTCACCGCAGCTCCGACCACCATGATCCCCCTCGCAGCGTCGCCGAACGCCTCCATGGCCTCGAGCTGGAACCGGTTGTCGGTGCCGTAGGTGGTGGGCTGGACGACCACGACCCGGTCGAGCCCCAGCTCACGCTGGACGGAGCGGTACTGCGACACGGACGCATCCGGGGGACGGAGGATGGAGCCCGGTGCCGCCGCGTGGCGCGCGTCGTAGAAGTGGATGTGCGTGTCGCACGCCCCCGCCGGAAACGGCGTCACCGTCTCGTTCAATCACCGCCGCCCTTCACCAGTCGCCCAGTACTCCCGGAGGCGAGTTGCCGCATCTGCGTTGACGGCCCGCGGCGGTATCTCGCCGGAGAGGATGGCCCGTATCTGCTCGACGCTGCTGCGGGCCTGAGCGTCGGCGTTCTCGGGCGTGAGCCCTCCGAGGTGTGGCGTGGCCACGACGCCGGGCCTGGCGGCGAGGTGTGGCGAGGGGCGCTGATCCGGAGCCATGCCCACGTCCATCGCCAGCCCGCCGAGATGCCCCGAATCGAGGGCGGCGGCGACGGCGTCCTCGTCGAGGAGATCGCCTCGTGACACATTGACGAGGAGCGCCCCCGGCCGCATCTGCGCCAGCTCGGCGGGGCCGATGAGCCGCTCCGTCTCCGCGGTCGCCGCGGCGAGGGGGAGGACGAAATCCGATCCGGCGAGGAGCGCCTCGAGGGACACCTGCTCGATGCCGGTGGCGGTCACGTCGACGTAAGGGTCGTGGGCGAGGACCCGCATCCCGATCGAGGCGAGCAGGCCGGCGAGGTACGACCCGATAGCGCCAACGCCGATGATCCCGACGGTTGCTCCCCGCAGCTGGCGACCGGGCCGTTGCCGGGGCTCGCTACCCGACCGGTAGTCGGTCGTCGAGGTGGTGACGTTGCGGGCGAGGTCGAGCATCAGCGCGAGGGCGAGCTCGGCCGTCGACGGGACGAAGCTCTTCTCCGCCGTGGCGACGAGGACCCCGGCGCGGCTCGCCGCGTCGACGTCCACGTCGCGAATGTCGACGGCACATCTCAAGAACGCGAGCAGCCGCGGTGTGGATTCGAACAGGGCGCGCGGCCCGGGCGTTGCCCGGTGCGACACGATGACGTCGCAATCGCCGGCGGCCTCGATGAGCTCGCCGGGGGTGAGGTCCCGCCCCACGGTGTTGCGAACCACTTCTGCAAGCGGCTCGAGCTCGGCGAGAGCCCGACCGTAGTAGACCTCGAGGTCCTCGGGGTTGTGGGTCAACAGAACGCGGAGCACTCGGCAAACCTAGACGGGACGGGGCACCGCCAGGCGTGGCCGGATGTCAACCCCGGCCGGGCGCGCTCGCAGGCGTTCTCGAGGAGCATCACCGAACCGGCTCACTCGGCGAACTCGAGTTGGGTCGTGATCCCGATACACGGGCTGATGCTGCGTGCCACCGGGCAGTGGCCGGCGTGGCGCTCGTGCGCCCGCTCCGCCGCTTCGCGGGCGCCGGCGGCGACGCCCTTCAGGTGATAGGTGACGTGGATCGATCGGATGACGAGAACCCTGCGGTCCTTGACGACCTCGGCGGTCACGGTCGAGGCCAGGTTCCCGTTGCTTGCGTCGATGCCGCGCGCCTCCAGCGCGCCTCCCAGGGTTCCGGTCAGTCACCCGGCAGCGGCAGCGATGACGTAGTCGATCGTCGTGGCGTCGGGTGGGTATTCGTTCTCGTCGACCCCGTAGTGGGCGGCGACCTCGCCGTGAACGCCGAAGGTCACCGGATTCTCCACTGCGGGAAGCCACGCGTTGCGTACCGGCCCCTTGACCCGCTCGATCCGCATTGTCGGTGTGTACACGGGCTCGGTCACGCGGCTTCCTTCCCTCGGGTGCCTCCCAATCTAGGGAGGGGGGCCGTGCTGGAACGAACTGCTGAGGCCGGCCGGCGTACCGGCCGATAATGTCCTTGCCGCCTTGATGGAGGATCCATGTTCGGCAGACAGACCAGCGACGAGGCCGCGCCACGCCGCGCCGGGCACGTGACCTTCCAGTGGGCAAGCGTCACCGACACCGTCGGCGGGGAGCGGGCCGATGCGGAGGGGACGGCGGGCTCGGGCTCGACGGGAGGATCGCTCATCCTCACCGTCGCAGACGGTTTCGGGACGGCCGGCACCGGTCACGAAGCAAGCCGGAGGGCGGTGGAGGCTGCGACGGCGGCGCCGATCGAGGACGGGGTCTCGGTCGTCGACCGGCTCCGAGCAGGCGACGAGGCGGTCGTCGAGTTCGCCCGCTCCCGCGACGACGCCCGCGAGTCCATCAGCACCCTGACGATCGCGGAGTTCACTCCGCACGCGACCCTCAACGTTGCACACGTCGGCGACAGCCGGCTCTACGTCTTCGCCGGCTCCGACCTCGTGCAGGTGACGACCGACCATGTTGCGCCTGCCGACGCGGCCGATGCGGGGGTACACCAGCGGGATGTCGTTGGCGATCGCAGCCGCCGGCTCACGTCGGCATGCGGGTTGCTCGGCCTCAGCGTCCAGCACATCGCCGATCTCGAGCTCGAGCCCGGCGATCGCGTGCTCATGTGCACCGATGCCATCTCCCGTTTGGTGCCCGACGACGGGCTCAGCGGTCTGCTCACGGGCGGCAACGGCGCGGAGTCGACGGCTCGCGATGTCATCGCCTCGGCAGGCCGGGCGGGCGCGATCGGCATCGTCACAGTCGCCGTCGTCGACATCGGGAAGTAGGTCGGGCGCGCCGGCGAGTCGGCGTCAGTCCACTCGGCGGTCGACCTGGAAGTTGGACCCGGTCTGCCGCTTGGCGAAGTGCTTCATCTCCGCGGCGATGGCCGAGGCGTGCCCGGGGCCCTCGAGGCTGCGATGAGCGTTCGTCGCGATCCCCATCGACAGTGTCGAGATCGGGAAGTGGCGCATGGTCCCCGTCCGGTCCTCGACGTCGATGCCGCCGACGATGGCGTCGTCGGGGTCGTAGAAGTCCAGGATCCCGTCGTCGTAGAGGGTCAGCGCCGTCTTGCAGAAGTCCTCGATGTCGGATGGGCCGAGGAGGACGACGAAGTCGTCACCTCCGACGTGACCGACGAAGCAGTCGGCGGCTCCGCTGTCGACCGCGGCGCGCAGTAGCGCACGCGAGCAGAACCTGATCACCTCGTCACCCCGTTTGAAGCCGTAGTGGTCGTTGAGCGCCTTGAAGTTGTCGATGTCGGCGTGGATGAGGGCGAACGGCTTTTCTGCCTGTAGCCGCACCTCCAGCTCCCGCTCGATGCTGCTGTTGCCGGGGAGTCCGGTGAGCGGGGAGACGTCGCGGGCGCTGCCGGTACGTGACACCGCTGCGTGGATCCGGGCCACGAGCGTCTCGATCTCGAAGGGCTTCGTCATGTAGTGGTCGGCGCCCCGCTGAAGGGCGAGCCGCTCGGTTGCCTCGAGCGGTCGGCCGGTGAGAAGGATGACCGGCGTGGTCGCAGTCTGGGAGGTGGCGCGGAGACGCTCGAGCACCTCCATCCCCGTGAGGCCCGGCATGACGACGTCGAGGACCACGACGTCGGGGGCCGCCTCGATGGCGAGCTGGAGCGCCTCGGGTCCATCGGACGCGGTGATGACCTCGAACCCCTCGCCAGTGAGCTCCAGGCGAAGCAGCGTCTGGAGGGTCCGGTCGTCGTCGACTACGAGTACTTTTGCGGCCACGGCGCCTCCTCGAGGTCGGTTGCGCACACGCGTCGTGATTGCCGCCGGTGGCTGGGCCACCGTTGCTATGTCATCGGCAGGTCCCTCGCTCGGGATTAGCGGTGATCTTCCGCACCCGAAGCGGGCATCGCGGGCGCTTTTTTCCTGGACGCGCGGTGTTTTGCGTGGGACCATGCGCCATGCGCTGGTTGAACGGCATTACTGCCGGGATCGCGGCGCTGGGGATCGGCTTGTGGCTGACGAGTGAGGGCAGTGCGGCTCTCGGGTCATTGCTCGTCGTCTTTGCTGGAGTCGCAACCCTGGCCGTCGTCAATACCGTCGCGCTCGCCGAATGGGTGATCGCGTCGCGCTCCCGCCCCAGGAGGCTGCTCTCCGGGGACTGTGGCTGCGTGGAGTGTGCCGCCTCGGGGAACGGGAAGCGCAAGGTCTGCGGGATGTGTAGGACGCCGCAGGCACACGTACAGTCGGTGTGGGTGTGCCTGTCGTGCGACCACCTGCCGGTGTTCGCCGGCGGTTCCTCGATCGCGTTCTGACGCGCGGCCCCGTTCCCATCCGGGTGCGACCTTTGAGCCGCGTCCTATCGCACTGACCCCCGGCTCAGGATGAGCCGTCGTCCTGCCGATACACCGTCGAGGAGCATCGGCAGGGGAGCGGCGAGATGCTGTGCACGACCGACGGGTGCGACGCGGCGGCGACCGTCGACCTCGTGCATCGGCTCGACCGGCTCGTTCATCCGCATTGCCGCCGCTGCGCCGACGAGCTGTGCGCTGTCTGGCCCGACTACTGGCTCACCGTCGATGCCGCCACGGACGCGGCGATCCTCGACGGGTTGCCCCCGCCGCGTGGCCCCGCCGGTGTCGGTCCCCACGCCGCCTGAGCGAATGGAACCGGGCTCGGGAGCCCGGCTACCTCCGCCGCTGCGCTGGGCGGGACGACCTGATCCTTTGTGGGCGCGATGGAGCTAGCCGCCCCCAGCCGCCATCATCGCCTGGATCGTTTCGAGGCCATTGGCAAGGGCGGCGTCGAGGTCGGCGAGCGGGTACACGTCGACGTACGACGTCTGGCTGAACGGGAACCCGGCCATCATCGCGTCGAGCTCCTCGTGGCTGTCCACGTTGGCGATGCCACCCCCGCCGACCTGCCCGGCGAAGGACCATGCCTCTTCGAGCTTGCCCGAGGCGCGCTGTTCGGCGAGCCATCCCTGCATCATCTGGATCATGGCCATGCCCATGTCGGGCGGCACCGGATCACGTCCCCTGGTGACGACGAGAAAGCGCATCGGCGTCCTTTCTGTGCGCGTTCGCTGCCGTCGGTGAACCTAACCGCCTACGCGGCTTCGTGCGTCGCCGACCGGCCTCTCATACCGGCGTTACCGCCCGGGTAGGGTCGTGCCCATGGACCCGTCGGGCATCGCGGAGCAGGATGACGGTGGCTACACCGTCCGACCGCTCGGCGTCGACGACCGGGAGACGGCGGTCACCGTCATCAACTCTGCTGCTGAGTGGTACCGGGACTTCTTGCCGCCTGAGGAGGTCCCCGGACCGGAGATGACCCCGGCCGAGTGGGACGCCGAGGCCTCGAGGATGACGTGGTACGGGATCTTCGCCGGTACCCAGCTCCTCGGTGTCATGGGTCTCGAATACGTTCGCGAGGTCGCCCTGCTCAGGCACGCCTACGTAGCACCAGACCACCAGCGGCGTGGGGTGGGGCGGTTGCTCCACTCCCACGTCGAGGGCCTTGTCGCGGGGGTCGAGCGGATCGTCGTCGGCACGTACGCTGCGAACCACAAGGCCCGCCGTGCGCTGGAGACATCCGGGTATCGCCTGTCGGCGGACTCGGAGACGGTGCTACGCGCCTATTACGACATCGATGAGGACCGGCTCGTGTCGTCCGTCACGTACGAGAAGCGCGTCGGCGACTGAGCGGAGGACCGCCCGCCTCTCTCGACGCGAGACGCCGGAGCGTCGCTGCGCCCCGGCGTCTCTCTCGTGTGTTGTAGGCCGGCTCAGAGCGTCGCCGCGATCTCGGAGAAGTTCTCCGAGACGCGCTCGCCGACGACCGTGATCGCCACGATGGCGACGACGGCGATGAGCGCCACGAGCAGCGCGTATTCGACGAGGCTCGCGCCGTTTTCCTTCAGAAGGCGGCTCTGGACGGCGGTCCACATGCTCAGCATGTTGTTCCTCCATCGTTGGGACGTCCAACCCCATTGGTTTCGGCAGGCGAAGCGCGTTCTTTGAGGCGCCGCGAAGACGTCAGTGCAGCAGGAGCGCGACCCCGAGGACGATGGGGACGAGGACCCCGAGCTGGGGGAACGCCTCCCTCAGCAACCCGACCATGACCACGGCCAGGGTGCCCAGGAGGACGGCGGTCCACCCCATCCACTCGGCCGGGAACCCTGTGTCGAGCATGGCGATACCCCAGGTGACGAACGCGATGTTGGCGACGATGACGAAGGTGAGCTCACTCCACCACGCCGTCGTCCATGCGACGTCTGCCCAGTCGGGGTTCGAGCCAGTGTCGCGTCGCAACTCGGCAGCGACCCGGATGGCGACCGACTGGGCCATGACGCCGACGAGCCAGGCGAAGGCGGCGAAGACGTATGCCGCCAGGCCGGCCCACGCCAGCGTTCCGGCGCCCTCCTCTCCAAGTTGGTACGCGAAGCCGGCGAGACCGGCGACGGCCAGCGTGAGCATTGGGATCCACGCAACACCGAGCCTCACCCAGTGAGCGGTCTCCGTGCCGATATGGTCGAGCTTCTCGTCGCGGGGGAGGCTCCAGAATGCCGAGGTGTATCCGCCGCGGCGGTACGCCGGGTACTCGACGAGCATCAAGGGGGCGATGAGGACCAGCAGGATCCCGACGATGATCGTGTCCGATGACTCCACCATGGCGACCTCCGGTGCGAACAACGTCCGCCCGGAAGGGTAGGGAGGAGGGGTCGACCGGCGGTGGATCCTCAACGCCGGCTCAACCAAACCCTGGTCCGGTTCAGCGTGCACTCCGTTCTGGCGACGAAGGCTTCGAGCGCGCCGCGCTGCATCGTGAACGGCAGGACCGAGCCGCCGGGAGACCGCGACCTTCCGCGGTGAGGATCGGGGCGGGGGGCGAGCAACATGTTGCCGAATCGGCGTCGCCCGGTAGCGAGCTCACCTCGGAAGGTCGCGGTTCGCAGCGACGTCGGCGTCGCAGTCGGCAGCTGCGATGCGAGCGAGAACGGCCCGACCGGCGCCACGGATCCGGTAGCTGATGTTGTGGGTGAGGAGCCGCGGTGCAACCCGCAGGGGGATTGTGTGGGCGCCTGGGGGAAGGCCGCCCTCGCGCGCTCAGCCCGCCCGCTCGCAGAGGCGCCCGAGGCGGCGGAGCAGCCCTTCGTCGACACCGGGCCCGTCGGACTCGAAGATACCGCGACAGATCCGCTCGAGTTGACCCGGTGGGAGCTCGCCCAGCAGCTCGAGGAGGGGCTCGATCCCGCCACGCTCGAGTTCCTCGAGGAGATCAGGCGGGGGAAACCCGGGTTCGGGTTCGAAGGGTCTCCGCTCGGGCTCGAAGAGCTGTCCGGGTACGCCGAGGATCTCGACGAGCCCTTCGAGCGGCAAGATCTCCCGGCATGCGATGGCGGCGCGGAGGAACGTGCCGACCTCGAACTCGTCGAAGAAGCCGGCCTCGACGTCGACGGTGAACCCGCCGTCGGCGCGGGCGTCGACGCCCGGGACGGCGGCGCCGTCTTCGGCGAGGCAATCCGCCCAAGCCTCGAGGCGGTGGGCGAACGTGTCGCGGACCTCCTCCTCGCCGTTGTTGCCACCGACGGCGAGTCCGGCGCCGAACGCCGCGGCGGCCACGGCTACGAGCGCCAGGATCACGAACAGGAAGTACCGGTCGGAGGTCAGCCAGCGTCGAGGTCGCTCCTCGTTTTCTGTGGGTGCCGCAGTGTCGGTGTCTTCTGCCATCGCGTCGTCCTCGCTCCGTGCGCCTCGGCGTGCCGAGTCGTACATCGGCACGATTCCGTTCTCCCTTCACCGAACGCTACCGGGCCGAAGCGGGAAGATGCCCGCCGCGGTGACAGGGGAGCGCCTGCGGAGCGGGACGATCACCCGCGGAACTGGGAGGAGGTGCCGTATGGACGTTGGGCCCGGCGGGCTGGGGGACCGTCGGGGGTAACCGCGAGGACCAAGGACCCTACCCTCCATCGACACTTTGTGAAACAATTCACAAAGACGACGAGAAAGAACCTCGATGGGCCAGCGGCTTCCCCCGGCAGTCGGCAACGACCTCCTCGACGATGACGGAGCCATGACGGAGGAGCGGATCGCACGAATCGCCAAGGCGCTCTCGCATCCCGCTCGCATCCGCATTCTCGAGCAGTTCGACGGGCGCCGGCCGCACATCGCAAAAGACATCGTGCCCCCGCACCTGGTACTTCGTGCGACCTTCGGTGCTGGGCCGATTCGCCGCGGCGGTCGAAGACCTCGTTGGCGAACACGCCGTGGCGGGCCACGTCTAGGAGGAGGCGGGGAGCGTGGACGCCAGATCCCACGACGTCCTTGGTGTCCGCCCGGGCTCGATGGGGGACGGTCCTGTTCGGGGGAGTCGGGGCGAGGGTGCTCTCCGGTTCGTCCCTTGTCGATGATCGATGACCCCACGGGGGGTGGGGGCCGAAATCCTGAGAGACAGGGCCCTTGGTCCCTATCGAGGATCGACGATGCACGATACTTTGTGAAAGTGTTCACATTCACAAGATACCATCCCGAGAGCAAGGAGAGCTCCAATGGCAATGCGGTTTAGGACGATCGGCATCATCTTGATGGTCGTCGGTCTCGTGTTCCTGGCCGTTGCAGGCGTCGC
>CAMYMC010000020.1 GCA_947259365.1 uncultured Acidimicrobiaceae bacterium
TGATCGCCCCCATCGCCATGGACGAAGGCCTCCGCTTCGCCATCCGCGAAGGCGGCCGCACCGTCGGCGCCGGCCGCGTCACCACCATCCTCAACTAGCACCGGGGAGCACGCCACATGGCATCCGACAAGCGACCACCGATCACCCTCGCCTGCGAGCAGTGCAAGCGACGCAACTACGTGACGACGAAGAACCGGACGAACACCCGGGAGCGTCTCGAGCTGAAGAAGTACTGCCGCTGGTGCCGCACCCACACGCCGCACAAGGAGAACCGCTGAGCCGGCGGGCCCGGCCCGGAGGTGCGGTGAGCCCGGCGGGGGCCGCGGTACGCTCCTGCCGATGGAGCTCGCCGAACTCGCCGGACGCAGCTACGGACCCGTCACCCTGGAGATCTCGGCGGCCAAGGTCGCCGAGTACGTCGATGCGACGAGCGACGAGCCGGGCCGCTGGGGCACCCACGCTCCGCCGTCGTACGCCGGCGCCCTCCTCTTCGTCATGGCGCCGCGTTTCCTCTTCTCCGACGACGTGCGGGCCTACACACGGGTCCTCGTCCACAGCGACCAGCGCTTCGCCTGGCACGGTCCCATTGCGGTCGGCGACGAGGTCGCCGTGGCGGCGGAGGTGGCCCGGGTCCGGGTGAGGGCGCCGCTGCACTTCGTCACCTTCACCGCATCGGTCGACGGTGCCGGCGGCAGGCTCATCGACTCCGAGTCCACGTTCCTCATGGCGGCCGAGGGAGAGCCCGACCCGGGACCGGAGGTCGGGGAGCCCCCGGTGTCCGAGGCGGGCCCGTGCAGCGTCGCCTCCCCGATCCAGCACGCCGGCGCCGGCAGCATGCTGCCGTCCCTCGCCAAGTCGGCGAGCCGCGCCGATCTCGTCCGCTACGCCGGGGCCTCCGGCGACTTCAACCCGATCCATTTCGACCATGACGCCGCCCGTGCCGCCGGGTTCGAAGGCGTCGTCGTCCACGGGCTGCTCATGGGCGCCTGGGCATCCCAGATCGCCGCGGCGACGAGCCGGCGGCCCGACCCGCTCGCCGAGCTGAGGCTGCGGTTCCGCAACCCGCTCCGGCCCGCGGCCGCGGCGACGGTGTCCGGCCAGGTCGCCTCGGTGGACGATGAGACGGCGGCGCTCGAGCTCTCTGTCACCGCGGGTGACACCGAGCTCGTCACCGGGCGGGCGACGGTGAGGAACGGGTAACCGAATGGCGACCGGAGAGGTCAGACCGGATCGAGAGGATGTGCTCTCCCGGGCGCGCCACGGCGACCGCAGTGCGTTCGCCGAACTCGTCCGGGAGCATCAGAGCGAGGTGTACACCTTGGCACTGAGACTGACAGGCGACCGCGAGCTCGCCGCCGACATCGCCCAGGAGTCGTTCGTGCGGGCCTGGAGGGCGCTGCCATCGTTCCGCGGCGACGCCAGGTTCGGCACCTGGCTCCACCGCATCGTCGTCAACACGGCATGGTCGCTGCGCCGCCGCGCCGGCCGCCATCACGCGGATTCGATCGACGATCTCCCCGCCGCGCCGCCGGCGCCCGGGATCTCCCCCGAGCGCGCCGCCGAGAGCGCCGCGATGCGACCCCGCCTCCTCGAGGCCCTCGGGATGCTCACACCCGAGCACCGCGCCGTCGTCGTGCTCAAGGACGTCTACGACTGGACGCATCGCGACATCGCCGAGCACCTCGGCATCAGTGTCACGGCGGCGAAGGTGCGGCTCCACCGGGGGCGGCGCCGGCTGCGGGAACTGCTCTGGTCCGAGCTGGGGGGTGAGGGATGAGCGCACTCTGTCTCGTCGTCGCGCAACGCGTGCCGCTCACCGGCCCCGACGGGTCGTTCGGGGCCACCCTCGACGCCCACGTCGCCGAGTGTCTCGCCTGCCAGGCCGAAGCCGCTCGCTACCGGAAGCTCGTGCGGGCGCTCGCCGCCCTCGCCGACGATCTCGAGCCGGCCCCGGCCGGGCTGGCCACCGCGGTCGACGCCGCCCTCGACGCCGCGGACGGACGGCGGCGTCCGCCGGTGACCCTCGGCCGGGTCGCGGCGGCAACCGGGGCGGTGGCGGCGACGGCTGCGGGCGTGCTCGCAGTCGCTCTGTGGAGGCGGGCCCGGCACGCCGCGTGATCGCCGTTCCGGCACCGGGGTCGCGATCGCGTTCACCGGGGAAGGATTTACACTTCACCTACCCGGCTCATATACTCCTCCGCCGGGCTCGACCCGGAGGGGTGTAGCTCTAATTGGCAGAGCGCCGGTCTCCAAAACCGGAGGTTGTGGGTTCGAGCCCCACCACCCCTGCCCACCCCAGGAGGGACCACCCACGTGAACCGAGAAATGCGCCGCCTCCAGAAGAAGGAGGAAGAGCGGGCGAAGCGACGCCGGCAGGAGGCCCCGCGTCAACGCCGCCGCGAGCGGACGCCGCCGCACCAGTTCTTCCGGGAGGTCCGCCAGGAGCTGAAGAAGGTGGCCTGGCCGACGAGGCAGGAGACCACGACGTTCACCGTGGTCGTCCTCATCGTCACCGTCGTTGTGACCGGCATCACGTTCGGTCTCGACCTCGGGTTCAAGCAGATGATCCTCAGAGTGCTCGAGAACGTATGACGACGGCGATGACCAACGACGCACCAGAGAACGACGAGGAGACCCTCGCCGAGGAGGAGGCCGCGGCCGCTCCGGAGGCACCGGAGCCGCTGAGCCCGTACGACCTCCCCGGCGGCTGGTACGTCGTGCACTCCTACAGCGGGTACGAGAACAAGGTGAAAGCCAACCTCGAGACCCGGATCAAGTCCATGCACCTCGAGGAGAAGGTCTTCGAGGTCGTCATCCCCATGGAAGAGGTCGTCGAGTTCAAGGCCGGCAAGAAGGTCAACGTCCAGCGGAAGAAGTTCCCCGGGTACATCCTCGTTCGCCTCTACATGGACGACGACTCCTGGTACGCGGTGCGCAACACGCCGGGCGTCACCGGGTTCGTCGGATCGGCGTCGAAGCCGACACCGCTGTCGCGCCGCGAGGTCGAGCGCATTCTCGGAGTCAAGAAGGACGACGAGGAGAAGAAGGAGCCGCGTCTCAAGGTGGCGTGGGATGTCGGCGAGACCGTCCGCGTCGTCGAAGGGCCCTTCGCCGACTTCAACGGTGTCATCGAGGACATCAACGTCGACCAGTCGAAGGTCCGCGTCCTCGTCGACATCTTCGGCCGCGAGACCCCGGTCGAGCTCAACTTCGACCAGATCCTGAAGTACTGAGACCCATCAAGCGAGGTTCCCATGGGACGCAAGAGAGTTGCGACCGTGCTCAAGATGCAGATCCCGGCCGCACAGGCGAGTCCGGCACCGCCGGTCGGCACCGCCCTCGGGCCCCACGGCGTCAACATCATGGACTTCGTGCGCCAGTACAACGAGGCCACTGCAACCCAGGCGGGGACCATCGTCCCCGTCGAGGTGACGATCTACGAGGACCAGAGCTTCTCGTTCATTCTCAAGACACCGCCGGCGGCGGTGCTCCTGCGCCAGGCGGCGCGAGTGGAGAAGGGGGCGGCGGAGCCACACCTCGAGACGGTGGGCGCTGTCACCCGAGACCAGGTTCGCGAGATCGCCGAGACGAAGATGGTGGACCTCAACGCCAACGACATCGACGCGGCGATGAAGATCATCGAAGGGACGGCCCGATCCATGGGGATCGAGGTCGCCGGCTGAGCCGCGAGGCTCGGCGTGGGAGGCGCCTCCGGGCGCCGTAGGGACCACGAAAGGACACGACATGGCGAAGACGAAGGCGCAGGCCGAGGCCATGCGCCGGTACGACCGGCAGACCCTCTACGGGCCCCGGGATGCGCTCGAGCTCGTCAAGACCCTGGCGCATGCGAAGTTCGACGAGAGCGTCGACGCCGTCTTCACGCTCGGCATCGACGCCCGCAACGCGGACCAGCTCATCCGCGGCACGGTGAGCCTGCCTCACGGCACGGGCAAGAGCGTCCGCGTCCTCGTCTTCGCGGACGGGGAGCATGCACGGGAAGCCGAGGGCTCCGGGGCGGACATCGTCGGCGGCAAGGAGCTCGCCGAGGAGATCTCGGCAGGGCGTGAGCTCGACTTCGACATCGCGATCGCGACGCCGGACATGATGCCTCATGTCGGCAAGCTGGGTCCGATCCTCGGGCCGCGCGGTCTCATGCCGAACCCGAAGAGCGGGACCGTCACCCCAGACGTCGCCAAGGCCGTCGGAGAGTTCAAGGCAGGCCGGGTCGAGTACCGCAACGACCGCTACGGCAACGTCCACATCCCGGTAGGGAAGGTGTCCTTCGACTCGTCCCAGCTCGTGGAGAACTTCGGTGCGGTCGCCGACGAGATCTCTCGGGCCCGGCCGTCGTCGGCCAAGGGCCGGTTCATGCGCAATGTCGCCGTGAGCTCGACGATGGGCCCAGGCGTGGGTGTCGATCCCAACGGAGTCGAGGAGCTCGTCAAGGAGTTGCGCTGAGCGGCGCACTCGTTTGCGGTCATTCCGCGACGGCACCGGGTGCGGAGGAGCGGAAGCCGGGGCACCCGGGGACCAGGAATGGACAATACGGGCTGCCTCGCCGGGGCGGGTGTGTGCGTACCACTGGACAGATGTAGGTCGATCGACCTAGATTGTATCCAACATACGGGGACCCGCGGTCGGTGGCAGGGACGATCCACCACCGTTCCGAGGGCGGATTTCGGCCATACCGGGCGTCATAGCCAGCCCCTACCCTGGCTGTTCCGGTGTGGAGCGAGTAGATGGCTTCCTGGCCCGCCGTCTGCCCGAATCCTCAAGAGCGAACCCCGCTCTCCCGACCAGCGGATCCCCGTGGTTTTGGCGGAGCCCCCAAGCGGGGCTCCGTCGCGTCACGGTACCCGCCCCGGCTTGCCGCCCGCGCCGGGCGTCACTACGATCCCGCCCCGCATCACCTCATACCTCGGCCCGAGACCGCCGGTGCCCTCCCGGGCAGAAGCACACGATCACGTGACGCCGGCGCAGGTCGCTCTTCCTCCGAAGGGCTCCCGTCCTCGTGCCGGGAGCCGTTGTACGTCCTGGGTTTTCCGGGTCGGAGACGGCCCCAGTCCGGGGTACGAGGAGCGATAACGCCGGAAACGGAGGAACGACACATGCCACGACCGGAGAAGGTCCAGGCAGTGGCCGACATCAAGGAGCGCATCGAGCGCGCCCGGGCTGTCTTCCTCGCCGAGTATGCGGGTCTGTCGGTGAAGCAGCAACAGGTGCTTCGCCGCGGGCTGAAGGAGCAGGGAGCCGAGTTCAAGGTCGTGAAGATGACCCTGGCGCGTCGCGCCGCGGCCCATCTCGAGATCGACGAGCTGGACGCGTTGCTCCTCGGACCGACCGGGCTCGCCTTTGCCGACGCCGACCCCGTCGCCGCGGCGAAGGCGCTGCAGGACTTCGCCAGGGACCACGAGGTCTTCATGGTCAAGGGCGGGCTCCTCGGGTCGGAGTTCCTGACCCCGGAGCGGGTCGGCGAGCTCGCCTCGATCGAGCCGCGAGATGTCCTGCTGGCGAAGCTCGCCGGTCTCTTCGCTGCCCCGATGAGCAACGTCGCCGCGCTGGTGGGCGCGCTCCAGCAGGAGATGGCGGGGCTGCTCCAGGCGCTCGTCGACACGAGGGGCGCCGACCCGGAGGCACCACCGGAGGCCGAGCCTGATGCTGAGCCGGTGGCGGACGCCGCGGATGCTGAGCCGGTGGCGGACGCCGCGGATGCTGAGCCGGTGGCGGACGCCGCGGATGCTGAGCCTGCGCCCGACGCCGCGGACTCCGAGCCGGTGGCCGACGCCGCGGACTCCGAGCCGGTGGCCGACGCCGCGGATGCTGAGCCTGCGGCCGACGCTGCGGATGCTGAGCCTGCGGCCGACGCTGCGGACGCTGAGCCCGGCCGACGCTGCGGATGCTGAGCCTGCGCCCGACGCCGCGGACTCCGAGCCCGTTGCCGACGCCGCCGACGCGGAGACCCCAGACCCCGACGCGAGTGACGAGGCCCCCGACGAGGCCGCACGAGATCAGGCCGAGGAGGCCGAGGAGGAGACAGATGGCAAAGCTGACGACTGAGGACCTGCTCGAGGCGTTCAAAGAGATGACCATCCTCGAGCTGAGCGAGTTCAAGAAGGCGTTCGAAGAGGAGTTCGACGTCACCGCCGCCGCCCCGATGGCGGTCGCGGCCGTCGCCGCTCCCGGCGGCGATGGCGCAGCCACCGCTGAGGAAGAGAAGGACGAATTCGACGTCGTCCTGTCGGATGTGGGTTCGCAGAAGATCCAGGTGATCAAGGCGGTGCGGTCGCTCACGAGCCTCGGCCTCAAGGAGGCCAAGGAGGTCGTCGACAACGCCCCCGGCGCGGTGCTCGAGGCCGTCGACAAGGAGACGGCAGGCAAGGCGAAAGAGGAGCTCGAGGCCGCCGGCGCCACGGTCGAGCTGAAGTAGCCCGCAGCGGCGACACGACCCGGGAGCCCGCATCGGCGCGGGCCCCCGGGATCGTCGGTCGCGGACAGTGGCCCGGCGATCCGGCTCGATGGCTCGGGTTGGAGCCATGCCGGCGGGCGGTCGGAGACAGACCCTTGACAGGGTTCGGTTTCGCGCATATCGTCGGACTCACCAGTTGAAGAAGTTCTTCGCGACTCTCGTTTTGCAGAGCCGGGTTAGTGGCGTGCTAACCTGGCCTTTCGCTCGTTCCTGACCACCTACCGTCCCGTTCCTGTCCGATCTGCGTCTGCTTCGTCCCACTCGCTCCCGTACCAACTGAAGAGGAGGACCCGCGTTGGCCCGTGCGCGTACCGACCGACTCTCGTTCGCCAAGATCCCCGAAGTCCAGAAACTCCCCGATCTGCTCGCCGTCCAGCACGACTCGTTCGAGTGGTTTCTCGAGAGCGGTCTCCAACAGATCTTCGGTGAGGTCTCCCCGATCGAAGATTTCACGGGCAACCTCGCACTCGAACTCACCGAGCACCGCTTCGGCGATCCTCCGCTGACGATCGAGGAAGCGAAGGAGCAGGACGCCAACTACTCGAAGCCGCTCTTCGTCACGGCGCGTTTTCTCAACCGGGAAACGGGCGAGATCAAGGAGCAGCAGGTCTTCTTGGGCGACTTCCCCATGATGACGCCGAACGGGACTTTCATCATCAACGGGACGGAGCGCGTCGTCGTCAGCCAGCTCGTCCGCTCGCCCGGCGTCTACTTCGACCAGTCCATCGACAAGACCTCGGACAAGGACATCTTCACCTCCAAGGTCATCCCGGGACGAGGCGCCTGGCTCGAGTTCGACATCGACAAGAAGGAGACGGTCGGCGTGCGTGTCGACCGCAAGCGCCGCCAGTACGTGACGACGTTCCTCCGCGCCCTCGGCTTCGGCGAGACCGACGAGGAGTTGCTCGCCCTCTTCGACGGGTCCGAGCTGATCGCCAACACGCTCGAGAAGGACCCGACCGACACGAAGGACGACGCCCTCCTCGACCTCTACCGCAAGCTGCGGCCGGGCGAACTGACGACCGTCGAGTCCGCCCGCGGCCTCATCAACACCCTCTTCTACAACTCGAAGCGCTACGACCTCACCCGGGTCGGCCGCTACAAGCTCGACCAGAAGTTCGGGCGCGATCCCATCGGGCTCGATGCGTACATCGCCGACGAGCACGGACTCCTCGGCCACGAGGACATGCTGGCGACGATCATGTACCTCATCAGCCTCCACGGCGGCGCCGACGGCCACCGGGTCGACGACATCGACAACTTCGCCAACCGCAGGGTGCGCACCGTCGGCGAGCTGATCCAGAACCAGATCCGGGTCGGCCTCAGCAGGCTGGAGCGGGTGGTGCGTGAGCGGATGACGACCCAGGACCCCGAGGCGATCACGCCGCAGAGCCTCATCAACATCCGGCCGGTCGTCGCCTCCATCAAGGAGTTCTTCGGGACGAGCCAGCTCAGCCAGTTCATGGACCAGCCCAACCCGCTCGCCGGCCTCACCCACCGCCGGCGGCTTTCCGCGCTGGGACCCGGCGGCCTGTCGCGTGAGCGCGCCGGTTTCGAGGTTCGTGACGTGCACCCGTCCCACTACGGCCGCATGTGCCCCATCGAGACGCCGGAGGGCCCCAACATCGGCCTCATCGGGTCGCTTGCCACGTTCGCCAAGGTGAACCGCTACGGGTTCATCGAGACGCCGTACCGGCGCGTCGTCAAGGGCAAGGTGACGAAGAACGTCGACTTCCTCACCGCTTCCCAGGAGGAGACCCACGTCATCGCCCAGGCGAACGCCCCGCTGCGCCAAGACGGGACGTTCGTGAACAAGCGGGTCCTCGTCCGCAAGACGGGAGGCGAGGTGGACTACGTGTCTCCCAAGGCCGTCGACTACATGGACATCTCGCCGAAGCAGATCGTCTCGGTCTCGACGGCGCTCATCCCGTTCCTCGAGCACGACGACGCGAACCGGGCCCTCATGGGCTCCAACATGCAGCGCCAGGCGGTTCCCCTCCTCAACGCCGAGGCCCCGCTCGTCGGAACCGGCGTCGAGGGGCGCGCCGCCAAGGACTCCGGCGACGTCGTGGTCAGCCCGGTCGCCGGCACGGTCGTCGAGGTCACCGGCGAGAGCATCAAGGTGAAGGCCTCCGACGACAACCGCTCGCACGTCCTCCCACTCCGCAAGTTCGAGCGGTCGAATCAGGGCACGAGCATCAACCACAAGCCGCTCGTCGCCGAGGGCGACACGGTGCGCAAGGGCGAGATCATCGCCGACGGCCCCTCGACGGAGAGCGGTGAGCTGGCGCTGGGACGCAACCTGCTCGTGGCGTTCATGCCGTGGGAGGGCCACAACTTCGAGGACGCCATCATCCTGTCGGAGCGGCTCGTCAAAGAGGACATCCTCACCTCGATCCACATCGAGGAGCACGAGATCGAAGCCCGCGACACGAAGCTCGGCGCCGAAGAGATCACGCGGGACATCCCCAACGTCGCCGAGGAGGTGCTGCGCGACCTCGACGACCGCGGCATCATCCGCATCGGCGCAGAGGTCGGGGCCGGCGACTACCTCGTCGGCAAGGTGACGCCGAAGGGCGAGACCGAGCTCACGCCGGAGGAGCGCTTGCTGCGGGCGATCTTCGGCGAGAAGGCGCGCGAAGTGCGCGATGTCTCCCTCAAGGTCCCCCACGGCGAGTCGGGCAAGGCCATCGCCGTCAAGGAGTTCCGCCGCGAGGATGGCTTCGACTTGCCGCCCGGGATGAACGAGCTCGTCCGGGTCTACGTGGCGAAGCAGCGCAAGATCGCCGAGGGCGACAAGCTCGCCGGCCGCCACGGCAACAAGGGCGTCATCGCCAAGATCCTCCCCGAGGAGGACATGCCGTTCCTCGAGGACGGAACCCCGGTCGACATCATTCTCTCGCCGCTCGGTGTCCCGTCGCGGATGAACCTCGGTCAGATCCTCGAGACCCACCTCGGCTGGGCGGCGGCGCAGGGCTGGGAGCCGTTCGACGGCACCGACAGCGCGGCCTCCAAGGGCTCTCGGCCGTGGCGCGCCGTCGCCACGCCCGTCTTCGACGGAGCCGAGGAGAGCGAGATCATCAAGCTCCTCGAGGTTTCCCGTCCCAACCGCGACGGAGCCAAGCTCGTCGACGGGCAGGGCAAGGCTCGCCTGTTGGATGGGCGCTCCGGCCAGCCGTTCGATTCGCCGATCACCGTCGGGTACATCTACATGATGAAGCTCGTCCACCTCGTGGACGACAAGATCCACGCCCGCTCGACCGGCCCGTACTCGATGATCACCCAGCAGCCGCTCGGTGGGAAGGCCCAGTTCGGCGGGCAGCGCTTCGGCGAGATGGAGGTGTGGGCCCTCGAGGCATACGGAGCCGCCTATGCGCTCCAGGAGCTGCTCACGATCAAGTCCGACGACGTCCGCGGCCGGGTGAAGGTCTACGAGGCGATCGTGAAGGGCGAGAACATTCCCGAGCCCGGCATCCCCGAGTCCTTCAAGGTGCTCGTCAAGGAGATGCAGAGCCTGTGCCTCAACGTCGAGATGCTGTCGGCCGGTGAGGAGGTCGAGCTCAAGGAGCTCGAAGAGGACGTCTTCCGGACGGCCGCCTCCCTCGGCATCGACATCTCGAGGCCGGAGCGGGCCGAGACCACGATATGAGGAATACGGAGTTGTCGCCGACGACGTGTGAGAGACGCGGGAGTTGACCCAACGTGCCACAACTGTTCGATGAACTGAAGATCGGTCTGGCCAGCAGCGAGCAGATTCGCTCCTGGTCGTTCGGTGAGGTGAAGAAGCCGGAGACGATCAACTACCGGACGCTGAAGCCGGAGAAGGACGGGCTCTTCGACGAGCGCATCTTCGGGCCGACTCGCGACTGGGAGTGCTACTGCGGCAAGTACAAGCGCGTCCGCTTCCGCGGCATCGTGTGTGAGCGATGCGGCGTCGAGGTGACGCGAGCGAAGGTACGACGCGAGCGCATGGGTCACATCGAGCTCGCGGCACCGGTCACCCACATCTGGTTCTTCAAGGGGGTGCCGAGCCGGCTCGGGTACCTCCTCGACATGTCGCCGAAGGACCTCGAGAAGGTCATCTACTTCGCCGCGTACCTGATCACCCACGTCGACGAGGAGAAGCGGGACAAGGACCTCGTCGAGCTCGAGGACGCCACCCGGGCCGAGCTCGCCCTCATCCGCCAGGAGTTCGAGGAATGGCGCGAGGCCCGGCTCGAGCGGCTCGAGGAAGAACTGGCGCAGATGGAGGAGGCGGAGGCGAAGTCCCAGGAGATCTCGGCCCGCCGCCGCGAGGTCGAGCGCGAGATCAAGGACCGCGAGGAGCGGGCCGGCGTCGAGATCGAGCTGCTCCAGGAGGCCTTCGACACGTTCAGGACGATGAAGCCGAAGCAGCTCATCGAGTCAGAGCAGCTGTGGCGAGAGGTCATCGACCGCTACGGCGAGCACTACGTCGGCGGGATGGGCGCCGAGGCCGTCAAGGACCTCATCAGCCGTCTCGACCTCGACGAGGAGATCCAGAAGCTGCGTGCGGATCTCGAGGCGAACTCGCAGCAGCGCCGGCAGCGGGCGATGAAGCGGCTCAAGGTCATGTCGCCGTTCGCGGAGGGCAAGAACGACCCCGCCGACATGGTGCTCGAGGTCGTGCCGGTGATCCCGCCCGACCTGCGCCCCATGGTGCAGCTCGACGGCGGGCGTTTCGCCACGTCCGACCTCAACGACCTCTACCGCCGGGTCATCAACCGCAACAACCGGCTGAAGCGGCTGCTCGATCTCGGCGCTCCCGAGATCATCGTCAACAACGAGAAACGGATGCTTCAGGAGGCGGTCGACGCCCTCTTCGACAACGGTCGTCGCGGCCGGGCGGTGACCGGTCCCGGCAACCGCCCCCTCAAGTCGCTCTCCGACATGCTCAAGGGCAAGCAGGGCAGGTTCCGCCAGAACCTGCTGGGCAAGCGCGTCGACTACTCAGGTCGATCCGTCATCGTGGTCGGTCCCCAGCTCAAGCTCCACCAGTGCGGTTTGCCGAAGATCATGGCCCTCGAGCTGTTCAAGCCATTCGTGATGAAGCGTCTCGTCGACCTCGACCTGGCGCAGAACATCAAGGCTGCCAAGCGCATGGTGGAGCGGCGGCGGCCGCAGGTGTGGGACGTGCTCGCCGAGGTCATCCAGGAGCACCCGGTGTTCCTCAACCGGGCGCCGACGCTGCACCGGCTCGGGATCCAAGCCTTCGAGCCCGTTCTCGTCGAGGGCAAGGCGATCCAGATCCACCCGCTGGTGTGCGAGGCGTTCAACGCCGATTTCGACGGCGACCAGATGGCCGTGCACCTCCCGCTGTCGGCCGAGGCCCAGGCCGAGGCCCGGGTGCTGATGCTGTCGACGAACAACGTGCTGTCGCCGGCGTCGGGACGTCCCATCGTCACGCCGTCCCAGGACATGGTCATCGGGATGTACTACCTCTCCGAGCGCGTCGAGGATGCCAACGGCGCCAACCGGGCGTTCATCGACATCGAAGAGGCGATCATGGCGTACGAGATCGGCGACCTCGCTATCCACTCCCCGATCAAGCTCAGGGTCGGCAGCCTCGCGGGTGACCCCGTCCAGCACGCCGCCCTCCGGGGGCCGCTCGGCCACCTCCTCACCGAGGAACCGGTCTCCGGCGACGAGCTCGTCGAGACCACCCTCGGCAGGGCGATGCTCAACACTGCGTTCCCCGACAGCTTCCCGTACGTCAACTCGGCTGTGTACAAGTCCGACGTCCGCGCCCTCATCGCCGAGGTCATCGACCGGTACGACAAGCCGGATGTGGCGTCGATGCTCGACGCGCTCAAGGAGCTGGGGTTCCACTTCGCCACGAAGGCCGGGTTGACGATCGGTCTCGAGGACGTCAAGACACCCGAGACGAAGGAGGAGATCCTCGACTCGTACGAGGAGCGTGCCGCCAAGGTGGAAGGGCTCTACCAGAAGGGCGTCATCACCGACGACGAGCGGCGCCAGGAGCTCATCGAGATCTGGACAGAGGCCACGGACGAGGTCAAGGACGCCATGCAGGCGACCCTCGAGGCCGAGCGCTTCAACCCGATGGACATGATGGTTCGCTCCGGTGCCCGCGGAAACATGATGCAGCTCCGCCAGATCGCCGGCATGCGTGGCCTGGTGGCGAACCCGAGGGGTGACATCATCCCCCAGCCGATCAAGTCGAACTTCCGCGAGGGCCTGTCGGTGCTCGAGTACTTCATCTCGACCCACGGGGCGCGGAAGGGCCTCGCCGACACGGCGCTGCGCACGGCCGACTCGGGCTATCTCACCCGGCGGCTCGTCGACGTGTCCCAGGAGATCATCATCCACGACGAGCCGACCGACGACGTCGGGCTCGCCATCCAGGTCCGAGACGACGGCGGACAGCCGATCCGCAACCTCCGCAACCGCATCTTCGGTCGTGTGCTCGCCGAGGACGTCAAGGTCGGTCGGAGCCTCGTCGAAGCCGCCGGCGGCGTGAAGCTGCGAGCGGGTGTGCTCATCGACCGTGACGCGATGGAGGCCATCGCCGAGGCGGCGGAAGTGACCGAGGTGAGGGTGCGCTCGCCACTCACCGACCAGTCAAGGTACGGGATCAGCGCCGAGTCGTACGGGCTCAGCCTCGCCACCGGGCGCCCCGTCGAGCCGGGCGAGGCGGTCGGGATCATGGCGGCCCAGTCGATCGGCGAGCCGGGCACCCAGCTCACGATGCGCACCTTCCACACCGGAGGCGTGGCCGGCGAGGACATCACCCACGGCCTCCCCAGGGTCGTCGAGTTGTTCGAGGCCCGCACGCCGAAGGGCAAGGCCCTGCTCGCCCTTCACGGCGGAGCGGTCAAGATCGTCGACGACGAGGAAGGCAGGCGCATCGTCGTCACCGACAAGGACCATGAGACCGAATACCCGCTCCCGCGGCGCGCCCGGCTGCGCGTCGCCGAGGGCGACATCATCGAGCCCGGGACCCAGCTCACCGAGGGCCCGCTCGATCCCAAGGAGGTGCTCGAGGTCCAGGGCGTGAGGAAGTGCCAGCGGTACCTCGTCGACCAGGTCCAGGAGGTGTACCGGAGCCAGGGCGTGGACATCCACGACAAGCACATCGAGCTCATCGTCCGCCAGATGCTCCGCAAGGTGCGCGTCGTGAGCTCGGGCGACTCCTACTTCTTGCCGGCGGAGCTCGTCGACGCCCAGGAGTTCCGCGACACGAACCGGGAGCTCGTCGCCGAGGGCAAGACCCCCGCCGAGGGCAGGCCCGAGCTCATGGGCATCACCAAGGCGTCCCTCGCCACCGACTCGTGGCTGTCCGCCGCGTCGTTCCAGGAGACGACCCGGGTGCTCACCGAGGCGTCGCTCCAGGCGAGATCCGACTTCATGCGCGGTCTCAAGGAGAACGTCATCATCGGCAAGCTCATCCCGGCGGGCACGGGCTCGGTTTCCTACCAGGCCATCCAGCCTTCGCTCCCGGATGCGACCGTCGTGTCGGCCCTCGGGTTGTTCGGTGAGGCGCCGCCGGACTCACTCGAGGAGGCGCTGCCCGCCAACCCGGCGGAGTGGCTTGCCAGCCTCGGGGCCCAGGGCGACAGCGAGACCGCCGAGGCCGAGGACGCCTGATCCCGCGACGGGATTTCATGGGAAGGGGAGCGCATGCCGCTCCCCTTCTCGCGTCTGGGCTGGCAGCGTCGGACGGTTGGGGCGTCAGGCAGCGCGTTCGAACACGACTCCGTGCCAGATGAAGTTCTTGTCCTCGAAGGCCACCGCGAACCCGCGGCGCGAGGCGGTTTCGCGGATCGCATCCGGCGGGTGCACGAAGGCGCGGAAGTCGACGTTGCGCATCCGGCAGTACGCATTGCCCATCGCCACGACAAGACCGGCCCCGAGCCGGTCCCTGGGGAAGGTAGCGGCGACGAAGCGTCGGCTCGCCCCGAGGGCGGCCCCCATGAGCTTCTCCATGTCCGGGTAGCAGCAGATGACGCGATTCATCACCACGTCGTCCGCTTCGAGCTCCCCGGCGACGTCGGTGAAGTCGCCGAGCCGACGTTCCACCCGGCCCTCCAGGCCCTCTCGTTTCAGCAGGTCGGCGGCGACCTTCTCGTAGCCGCCGGAAATCTCGACGTTCGTCGTCGTTGCCGCCCCCGCTCTGAGCAGCTCGATCTGGAGCGCTCCGATGCCGCCGCCGACCTCGAGGACGGACCGCCCCTCGAGCCCGCGGGACGTGAGGTAGCCGACCACGCGGCGAGCCATCGTGTCGAGGCCCCGCCGCTCGTAGCTGCGGAGGTTGCGTCGCGCTTCGCGTTGGTTGAAGAAGTGCCGGTACCCGGAGGGATTGCAGCAGCCGGACATTGGCGAGAGGTTACCCGGGCGCTTCAGATGCTGGGGAAGAGCCCGCTGAGCGGCTCGGGGAGGACCCCGTGGCGCAGGTCGGCGGAGAACTCGTCGTCGCCCTCGAAGACGTACCCCAGCCCACCGGCGGCTTTGAAGTCCGCCACGTTGGTTCTGTCGGCATCGATGAGAAGGGACGAGCTCAGCTCTTCGTCGAGTCCGAGCCGGACCCTGCCGATATGGGCGAGCACGACCGGGTCGGTGGAGCCGGCCTCGGCGGAGGTCACGATCGTCGCGAAGAACCGGTCGAGGTGGTGGTAGGGCGCAACGATCACCATCAACCCGGAGACCCCGATCGCGAGGCAGATCTGAGTGACGTTCCCCTCCCAGGCGGCGAGGGCGTGGGAGGCGGTGGGACGGAACGAGAGGTGGCGCGCCGTCTCCTCCAGATGGGCGGCGACGTCGCCCCGGTCCATCGGGAGGCGCGACGCCATGGTGGCGGTGAGGCGCTCGAGGTGGTCGGGGCCTCTCTCGCCGCCCGCCAGCCAATCGGGGTGTGCTCCGGAGACGTCGTCGTAGACCGACGTCCACTCCGGAACGCCCTTCGGCGCCCGGCGTGCCCATCCGGCCGCGACGAGCGTCTCGGCGAAGTTCCACACGACGGTGTCGACCGGCATCGTCACCTCAGCTGCCGGGGGACGGCGTCAACCCGCGCAACCGCGCTCATGGGCCGACCATACCCGTCGCCGGGCACGACCGGGTTCCTGCCCGACCGGCGTACGATGGGCACATGCCACCGCTGCCTCCCGCCCCGCGCCTCCGCTGATGCTGCGGTTCTCACTCGGTGCCGTTCCGGTCAACGTGCACTTCTCCTTCCTCGTGATCGCACTCATCGGGCCCGGCCGTGAGCTGTGGGAGATAGGAGCGTGGACCGTCGCCGTGTTCATCGCCATCCTCGCTCACGAGGCGGGCCACGCGTTCACCGCTCGCGCCTACGGCGCCCGCCAGGTCGCCATCACTCTCTTCGCCCTCGGCGGCGTCACGACCTACCCGGTGACCGCGAGGCTCACCCCCGGCAAGAGGTTCGTCGTCGCCGCCGCCGGGTCCGCCGTCGGCATCGTCGTCGGTGGTGCTGTGGGGCTCGCCTGGCTCGGCGGCGTCTTCGACGACGCCTCCCGGCTCACCCGAATCTTCGCGCTGTCGTTCATCTGGGCGGCGCTGTTCTGGGGGATCCTCAACTGGATCCCGATACGCCCGCTCGACGGCGGCCAGATGCTCACGAGCGCCCTCCAGATCGTCGCCCCGCGGCGGGGTGCTTCGATCGCCAGGGTGGTGTCCGGCATCGCGGGCACCGTCGTCGTCGTCGCCGCGTTCGCCATCGACCAGCCGTTTCTCGCCATCTTCGTGGCGTTCATCACGCTCATGGGCATGCGGCGCGATCCGGAGGAACTGGCGGAGCGGAGCCCGCCGGTGGGGGAACCGGCTCCGCCCACGCGGACCGGGCTCTCCGGTGCCGCCGGACCACTCGATGTCACCGGGCCCGTCGACGTCGGCGGGGCTGGCGCGCCACCCGGCCGGCGGGACGAAGAACCGCCACCGGCCGACGAGCCAACGCCCCATTTCCCCATCTGAGGTGGGGCGGCCGTGACGGCGACCGGGGCCCGCCATGGCGCGATTCCGGGGTGGGCGAGCTCCGGAGCCGGGATGCTCGCGATCATGGTGACGGTGATGTGGGCCGTCGAAGTCGTCGACGTCGTCGTCCCCGGTCTCGACCTCGATGTCCACGGCATCCGACCCCGAGCGCTCTCCGGTCTCGACGGCATCGTGTGGGCACCGTTCCTCCACGGCGGCTTCGGGCATCTGGCCTCCAACACGGTGCCTCTGCTCGTCCTCGGCGGTCTCGTGCTCCTGCGGGGGCGACAGCGCTGGCTGTCCGTCACCGCAGCCGTCGCGCTCGGCGGGGGCACCCTCACCTGGCTCGCCGCCCGGGGCGAGCTCGTCCACATCGGTGCCAGCATCCTCGTCTTCGGCTATGCCGGGTATCTCCTCACCGCCGGCTTCGTCGAGCGATCACCTGGGGGCATCGTCATCGCCGTCATCGTCGTCGTGATCTTCGGCGGCACGTTGCTCTCGGGGATCCTCCCCTTTGCGATCCCCGGCGTGTCGTGGGAGGGCCACCTGTTCGGCCTCGCCGCCGGCGCGGCGACCGGGTTCGCGACGGGGCCGTCGCGAACCCTCGAGCCCCGGCAAGGCTGAGGCGCGACCGGGTCGGGGAACCGGGTATACTCGCTGCGGTTTCCGCTGAGTCCCCCCTTACCCGGAGGCGTTCATCGCTGTTGTGAGGGGAGCGACTCGACACGGCGGTCGGCGCCCGGTCCTCGATCGGACGCCGACCTCGCGTGTGCGGGGACCCGTCCGGGTCCGGAGCGCCGGGACGCCGGACCCGGAGCCCACGACAGGAGAGTGCGCGGTGCCCACAGTGCAACAACTGGTCCGCCAGGGCCGCAGCCCGAAACCGAAGAAGATCAAAACGCTCGGCCTCGCCGGCTCGCCGCAGCGGCGAGGCGTGTGCACTCGCGTCTACACCGTCACGCCGAAGAAGCCGAACTCGGCGCTGCGCAAGGTCTGCCGGGTCCGGCTCACCTCGGGGATGGAGGTCACCGCCTACATCCCCGGCGAAGGACACAATCTGCAGGAGCATTCGATCGTGCTCGTGCGCGGCGGCCGGGTGAAGGACCTCCCCGGGGTTCGCTACAAGGTCATCCGGGGCGCGCTCGACGCCGCAGGCGTCGACGGCCGCCGCCAGGCCCGGTCGCGCTACGGCGCCAAGAAGGAGAGCTAGGCCATGCGTCGCGCACCAGCAGATGTACGCAAGATCGAGCCCGACCCGGTCTACCGGAGCGTGCTCGTCAGCCAGGTGATCAACAAGGTCCTCTGGCGTGGCAAGAAGGGAGCGGCGAGGCGCATCGTCTACGGAGCTCTCGAGATCGTGGAGCGTCGCACGAGCGGCGATCCGATCCAGGTCCTGAAGAAGGCGGTCGACAACATCCGTCCGCAAGTCGAGGTCCGGTCGCGCCGTGTCGGCGGCTCGTCGTACCAGGTGCCCATCGAGGTGCGCCCCCGGCGCGCCCAGACGCTCGCGGTCCGCTGGCTCGTCGAGTTCGCGAGGCGCCGCAAGGAGCACACGATGGCGGAGCGTCTCGCCAACGAGGTCCTCGATGCGGCCAACCGCACCGGCTCCGCAGTGAAGCGCCGCGAGGACGTGCACAAGATGGCCGAGTCCAACAAGGCGTTCGCCCACTACCGCTGGTAGACGCTTCCCCGACGCCGGCCTCGCCGCCGGAGACCGCACAGTCATGGCACGCACGATTCCCATAGACACGATCCGCAACATCGGGATCATGGCCCACATCGACGCGGGCAAGACGACGACGACCGAACGGATCCTCTACTACACCGGCCGCACCTACAAGATGGGCGAGGTCCACGAGGGCGCGGCCGTCATGGACTGGATGGAGCAGGAGCAGGAGCGAGGGATCACGATCACCTCCGCGGCGACGACCTGCGAGTGGAACGGTCACACGATCAACATCATCGACACGCCGGGTCACGTCGATTTCACCGTCGAGGTGGAGCGGTCGCTGCGAGTGCTCGACGGAGCCGTTGCCGTCTTCGACGCGGTGAGCGGCGTCGAGCCGCAGACCGAGACCGTCTGGCGCCAGGCCGACAAGTACGGCGTGCCCCGTGTCTGTTTCATCAACAAGATGGACCGCGTCGGCGCCGACTACTTCGCCTCCATTCGATCGATCATCGAGCGCCTTGGTGGCAACCCCGTCGCCGTGCAGATTCCGATGGGCGCCGAGGCGGACTTCAACGGCGTCATCGACCTCGTCGAGATGAAGGCCATCGTGTGGCATGACGAGGAGGGCCGGGAGCGCGAGATCGTCGAGATCCCGCCCGATTACAAGGCCCAGGCCGAGCAGTACCACCACAAGATGCTCGACGTCGTCGCCACCGAGGACGAGGAGCTGCTGGAGAAGTACCTCCTCGAAGCGGACCTCACGCCGGCCGAGATCCGCAAGGTCATCCGCAAGGGCACCGTGAATCGGGACTTCGTTCCGGTCCTGTGCGGCGCCGCGTTCAAGAACAAGGGCGTCCAGCCGCTTCTCGACGCCATCGTGGCCTATCTCCCCAGCCCCATCGACCTGCCGCCCGTCGGTGGCTTCACCCCAGGCCACGAGGACCGGCTGCTGTCGCGCAAGGCCGACGATGCCGAGCCGTTCGCCGCGCTCGCGTTCAAGATCATGAGCGACCCCCACGTCGGCAAGCTCACCTACATCCGCGTGTACTCGGGCACCGTCTCCAAGGGCGACGCGGTGACGAACACGACCACCGGGAAGAAGGAGCGGTTCGGGCGTCTTCTCCGTATGCATTCCGCCAAGCAGGAGGACATCGACGAGATCATGACCGGCGACATCGTCGCCGCCGTGGGCCTCAAGAACACGCGCACGGGTGACACCCTCGCCGGCACCTCGGCACCGATCCAGCTCGAGACGATGACGTTCCCGGCGCCGGTGATCTCGGTCGCCATCGAGCCGCGGACGAAGTCGGATCAGGAGAAGCTCGGCACGGCGCTCGGCCGTCTCGCCGAGGAGGATCCCACGTTCCAGGTGCGCTCGGACGAGGAGACGGGCCAGACGATCATCTCCGGCATGGGTGAGCTCCACCTCGAGATCATCGTCGACCGCCTCATTCGTGAGTTCCGCGTCGCCGCCAACGTGGGCCGTCCTCAGGTGGCGTACCGGGAGACGATCAAGAAGCTCGTCGCCGGGATCGTGATGAAGTTCAAGCGCCAGACCGGGGGAAGCGGGATGTTCGCCCACGTCGTCGTCGATCTCGAGCCAGGGGCCGCCGGGAGTGGCTTCGTCTTCGAAGACAAGACCAAGGGCGGCTCGGTGCCGAAGGAGTTCGTGCCGGCGATCGAGAAGGGCATGGCCGACGCGCTCGAATCGGGGATCCTCGCCGGCTATCCGATGGTCGACATCAAGGCGACGCTGACGGACGGCTCGAGCCACCCGGTCGACTCCAACGAGATGGCGTTCCGCATCGCCGGGTCGATGGCTCTCCAGGACGGGGCAAGGACGGCGGGCGTCAAACTGCTCGAGCCGGTCATGGAGGTCGAGGTCGTCACCCCCGAGGAGTACATGGGTGACGTGATCGGCGATCTCTCGTCACGGCGGGGCAAGGTCGAGGCGATGGAGCAGCGCGGCCACGCACGGGTCGTCAAGGCGACGGCGCCGCTGGCCGAGATGTTCGGGTACGCAACGGATCTCCGTTCCAAGACGCAGGGCCGGGCGACGTACACCATGCAATTCCATGCGTACCAGGAAGTGCCGACTTCGGTCGCGCAGGAGATAGTCGCCAAAGTGCGCGGCGAGTGAGCAAGGAGCCTGTTGGTCATGGGTAAGGCGAAGTTTGAGCGTACGAAGCCGCATGTGAATGTGGGGACGATGGGTCATATTGATCATGGGAAGACGACGT
>CAMYMC010000021.1 GCA_947259365.1 uncultured Acidimicrobiaceae bacterium
TTCTGGTGCTCGCGCTCGTTGGACACGAGGTACACCGCAAGCAACGGAACCAGGACGACGAGGAACGTCGCCCACGCCGGGGCGCGATCGAGGCGCGGTCTGGCTTCGGTGATTCGCTTGGCGAGCATCCTCAGACAGGGAACGGTAGCTTCGAGGTCCTGCTGAAGGACTCTGCGAGCGCCGCCTCCCAGCTCGGCTCCGGATGGCCGCCATCGTCGACCGGTGGGTCGGACCGTGGCCGTACAGTGGAATCGTCGACGAGAGAGGAGGCGGGCGTGCGGCTCGCGAACGAGGTAGCGGTGATCACGGGGGCCGGCAGCGGGATCGGCCGGGCGGCGGCGATGGCGATCGCCGCCGAGGGTGCCGCGACCGTCGTCGTGGGGAGGCGCCGGGAGCGGGTCGAAGCCCTCGCCGGTGAGCTCGAGTCTTCGGGTCGTGAGGCGCTCGCCGTCGCCGCAGACGTGAGCCAGGAGGACGAGGTCGCCCGGCTCCACGATGCCGCCGTTGCCCGCTTCGGCAGGGTCGACATCCTGCTGAACAACGCCGGGGTCGGCAAGTACGGGCCGTTCGACTCGCTCACGGCTGAGGACTACGACTGGATGATGGACACGAACATGCGGTCGGGTTTTCTCTGCACGAAGGCCTTTCTCCCCGCCATGCTCGAGCGGTCCCACGGCCAGGTGTGCTTCCTCGGCTCCGTTGCGGGTCTCAAGGGGTTACCCGGCGAGACCGTCTACTGCGCGACGAAGTTCGCTCAGATGGGTTACGCCCAGGCACTCGACTACGAGACCCGCGACCGGGGCGTCAAGGTGAGCGTCGTCGCCCCGGGGGGCGTCAACACCGAGTTCGCACTCGGGACCGGTCGCACCGCCGGCGATCCCACACTCGAGGCGATGCTGGACCCGGAAGACGTCGCCGCAGCCGTCGTGTTCGCCCTCACCCAGCCGGAGAAGGCACGGGCGTTCCTCGTCGGATTGCGCCCGATGTCGGAGCCGCTCTGATCACGCACCGCCGAGCAACCGCAGTATCGAGCTCCTCTTCAGGCGCCCGGGCCGGGGCGGCGGGCTTCAGGTCGAGGCCAGCCACGCCTCGATGCGGGTGGCGGGCCGGGCGATGAGGACGCCCTCGTCGGTGACGACGAGGGGACGCTGGAGCAGCTCGGGATGCTCGACGAGGAGGGCGACGACGGCATCTTCGGTCACGTACGCCGCAGGATCGAGCCCCATCTTGCGGAACCGGGCGTCCTTGCGCACGAGCTCCCCGGGAGGGACGTCGAGACCCGACACGAGCGAGCGGAGCTCGCGCTCGTCCGGCGGCGTCTTCAGGTACTCGACGACCTCGACGTCGACACCAGCCTCCGTCAGCTTGGCGCGGACCGCTCTCGCCGTCGCGCAGCGCGGGTTGAAGTAGAGCCGCGTCATCGTCTGCACGGTACCGCGGTGGGGGGCGCCGCTTCTGCGGGTGACTGCCCGGCGGTACGCCGCCGTGGCTGCACCGCTACGACGCCGCCGTCTCCGCCGGTCCTTGCACCCCGTCCCGGGACAACAGTGCCGGGATGACGGTGATAGCGCTGAGCGCCGCCGTCGTCATCGCGACCCACATGATCATCGAGACCTGAGAGTGGATCTTGAGCGGGGAGAGCCACAAGGCGGTGAGCGCCACGGCGATGCCGAGGGCGTTGGCCGCGATGGGGCGGCCGGCGCGGTCGATGGCTCGCAAGACGTAACCGGGACCGCCGGAGCGGGCATTGTCGATCGCGGCGACGAAGTGGATGGCGTAGTCGATGCCGACGCCGATGACGATGCTGGAGATGACCGCGGTGAGCAGGTTGAGCTGGATACCGGACGCGGCGATGAAACCGAGAAGGGTGAGCACCGTGAGCAGGATCGGGGCGAGAGAGACGAGCGTCTCGCGCAAACGCCGGTAGGCGAGTGCCAGCATCAGGGCGACGAGGGCGAACGCGACGATGAGCGATGCGACCTGGGCCCGGAGCACGAGCCGGGCGATCTCGTCCCAGACCACCGGCATGCCGGTCAGCACCCGTATCGTGTCGTTGCTGTCCGCGACGTCGAGCCATGCCCTCAGGTCCTCGGTCGAGAACTCGGACGGGAAGAGCACGAACCGGAGGCCGTCGTCGCTCACCATGTCGCCGAGCGGCAGGGTGATCTCCTCGTTCAAGAGCGCGCCCACCTGTGCCGGCGGCAGGCTCGATGCGACGTCGGCGATCGAAAAGACCTCGCGGACACCGGGCAGGCGCTCCAGCTCGAGGGACGCGGCGGCGACCGCATCGAGGCCGGTCGCGCCTGTGGCCGGGTCGAAGGCGAACTCCCCGAAGAGCGGAGTCGCTCCACCAAAGAGCTCCTCGGTCCGCTCGAACGCAACGCGGACGGGGTCGTCGTCTTTGAAGAAGAACAGCTGGTCCGAGTTGACGTCGAGCCTCGGGATGAACCACAGGGCGAAGGCGAGCAGCCCGATGGTCAGGGACGCCGCAGGGACCCGGCTGCGCACCAGGCGCTTGAGCCCCGACGTGACGCGCGGCCCGAGGAGCGCCGTGTGGTGCTTCGGGTCCACCGTGATGTGGCTCATGAGCGCCGGCAGAGCGAAGAACGAGATGATCCCGGCGAAGACGATGCCGATCGCAGCGAAGAGCCCGAGCTGACGGATCGGCTGCACGTCAGTGGCGACGAGAGAGAGAAACCCGGCCGCGGTGCTGATCGTCGTGAGGATCATCGGGATGCCGACGTGGGCGAGGGCGGAACGAACCCGGGCGACCGCGTCCCCTCCGGTCTCGGCCTCCTGCTGGAAGTGGGTGACGAAGTGGAGACCGTCGGCCGATCCCATGACGACCACGAAGATCGGAACGATGACGGTGACGATGTCGACCTCACGGCCGAGGCCGAAGATCAGCCCGAACGTCCAGATCGATCCGAGCGCGGCGGGGACGATGGCGAGCACGCTGAGTCGCCTGTCGCCGATGGTCGCGTAGAAGACGACGACGAGCAGCAGGATCACCACCGGAGGGATGAAGAGGAGGATGAGGGAGAGCACGTCGAGCACCGTTGCGAACACCACCGGGTTGCCGCTGAAGGTGAGGCTCAAGCCCGGGGGCGGGGCGACGTCGCCGAGATCACGCGCCACGGTCAGCGCGTCGCCTCCCGGCACGACGAGGAGCAGCGTGTTGGCCCCCTGCTCGTCGAGGAGCAGATCGGCGACCGGGCTCAGTTCGAGAAGGCCGGCGACGGCGGGGCCGGGGAGCACTTCGATCGTCGCGGCTGTGATCGGTTCTCCGGTGAGCGGGTTGGTGTCGGGCACGATCGAGGCCACGGCGGCGACACCGTCGACGGCGGCGAGGCGCTCCCGCAACTCGACGAGCGCGACGAGGCCCTCCTTCTCCCGGAACGTCGCCTGGCCGTCGATCGTGGCGAGGACGTTGATGGGGTCGGCCGTTGCGTACTCGGCCTGGAGGGCCTTGAACGCCTCACCGCGTTCGTGACCCTCGAGGACGACCGCGGCGATGTCGGCATTGAAGTCCATCCGGAACAGCATCGCGGCAGCCGCCACGGTGAGGATCCCGGTGAGCGCGAGGATCATCCGGGAGCGGGCGACGATGGCAGTGGCGATGCGGTCCATGGCGTGGTCTCGACCGACCCTAGAGGCCTCGGTCCGAGCTGCGGCGCATGTCTCGGCTCGTCGCCGGCCTTGTGCTGAAGAGGCGAACCTGGTTGCCATCGAAGCACGTACACTCGGGGGCGGCCGATGGAGATCCTCGCCCACGAGACCTGGTTCACCGACGAGCGACCCGGGTACGACCTCGGATTCCTCTTCGAGCCGCTGACCCTCGCCTACATCGCGCTCGCTGTGATTGTGGCGTTGTCGTGGCGGTGGGCGTCCGGGCGGCTGCCCCGGCCGGAGATCCCCCTGCTGGAGCCGGTCGGGCGTCTCGCCCCGTGGGTGCCCCGTCTGCTCGGGATCCACGCCGGCGTTTCGCTCATCGCCCAGGCATACGCCGGGACCTACCTCGCTCCCGGCCTCGGACTGCCCTCCGGCGTGAGGGGAGACCTCCTCGCAATCGCCGAAGGAGTCCTCGGCGTGTGGCTCGTGTCCGGGTTCCGCATCCGTCCCGCCGCCTGGGCCCTCGTTGCCGCCGGCCCCATCGGATTGCCGTTCTACGGCTGGATCCCGATCGTCGAACGGGTCGATCTGCTCGGCATCGCCCTGTTCCTCGCCCTCATGCCTCCCGGCGAAGACCGCCACGGGGCCGTCCGCGCCCGTCCCGGCGACATCGCCGGCCCGCTGGCCGGGATGCGCTTGCTCACCGGAGGATCGCTCGTCGTCCTCGCGCTGACCGAGAAGCTGGCGCGTCCCGAGCTGGCCCTGGCGATCATCGACGAGTTCCCGTTCCTCAACGTCCTCGATCGGGTCGGACTGGGGGTGACCGACATCGAGTTCGTGCGCATGGCCGGCGGCGTCGAGCTGTTCTTCGGGCTCCTCATCATGAGCGGCGCGATGCCCCAGCTGGCGATGCTGCTCACGGGCATTCCGTTCAACGTAACGCTCTTCTTCTTCGGTGCCTCCGAACTCGTGGGCCATCTGCCGTTCTACGGCGTGATGCTCGCCCTCGTCGTCTACGGCTCGTCGCCTCGGTTTGCGCCGATCGTGCCGTGGCTCCCGGGCCGTCGGGCTGCGACGGCCGTCGGTGCCGGCCCGCCGTGACGGCGCCCGATCGCGTCGGCTTCGGACCTGGGATCGGAGCGCTCGGACTCGAACCGATCCTGTGACGGAGACCCGACTGGCCCCGGTACGGTGCCGTCGGTGAAGGAATCACTGAACGTCGATCTCGGCGCCGGGCCGGTCGAGGCGTTCGCCCTCGTGGCCGACTTCGGGCGGCTGGCGGAATGGGATCCAGGGGTGGTGAGCTCCGCATGGCGGTCCGGCGGCCCGGTGGTAGGCGCCGTCTGTGATGTGGTCGTCACCTTTCTCGGCAGGCCCGCGGCGGTGACCTACGAGCTCATCGAACACGAACCGCCGCGTATCGCGCGGTATGTCGCACGCGCCCGATTCATGGATTCCGTCGACACCGTCGTCGTCGATCCTGCGCCCGACGGGTCGCGGCTCTCGCTCTCCGCCGAGGTCCACCTCCGGGGACCCCTGCTCCTCCTCCGGCCCGTTCTCCCGCGCGTCTTCGCCCGCTCCGCCCGGCGCGCCGTCGCCGCTCTCCGGCGCCGGTTCGGTGACGGTGCCGGGCCCCGCCGGAGTTGAGCGGTTGGAAACCGGTGCAGGAGCCGGTCTCGCTCAGCGGTCATCCTCTCCGATGTCCGGGAGGAGGATGCGCTCCCCGGGATAGATGAGGTCCGGGTCGGCGGAGCGAATACGGGTGCGATTGACCTCGACGATGCGGACCCAATGGGTCGCGACGTCGGCCGTGGAGCCCCCGTGGCGGGCGATGTCGGCAGCGGCGATCCGCCACAGGTTGTCGCCGGGCTCGACGACGTGGGTCCGCGCCTGCCGGGGTGGGGCCGAGGGCGCGAGGTCTCGTGGAGGAGAGCTGTTGCCGGCCTCGACTCGTTCCCGGCCCGGCGGAGATGGCGCGTAGCCCACGGCGGCGCTGCCCGGTGGGAGCACCGAGGTCGGAGCGGCCGGCGGCGCCGGCCCTCCGGGATCGTCGGGGACGACGAGCGACGGAGGCATCGCCAGCGCGGCGGCGAGGGACAGCGCAACAGCCCGGTCGACGGCGGACCGGACGAACGGCAGGGTGACGGCGCGAAAGAGGGCCATCGCCCGGGGGGCCCGCATCGACGCGGCGACGAGGTACCCGACGGTGCTGAAGGCGAGCCACGCGGCGCCGACGAAGGCGAGCTTGTGGACCGCGGCGGCCACGGCCACCTCCGCCGGAGCGGTGGCGAGCCACATCGCCATGTCATCCCAGGGGATGTGGAGGTCCGGTCGGGCTCCCAGCCGGGTGAGGATCCAGAGCCCAGCGGCCTCGAAGCCGACGAGAAGGGCCAGCCCCCGCCCCCGGTGGGTCGCCCGTCGCATCACTGCACGGTATTGAGAGCGTGATACATTGTCAAGAGATGGAACACAGTGGCCTACGTTGTCACCAACCGAGTGCGTCAGAACCCGCGCTGCTGCTCCGAGAACGGCGGTGCCGCGCCCTTCCGGTACTCGGCGACCGACGGGCCGCCGAGTCGGTGCAGCGTGCGATTGCCGTAGATGTAGCTGACGACGACGAGCGGAATCCCGACCGGGAGTCCGGAGATCACACGGACGGCGCCGAGGAGCTCGGTGCGCCCGTCGATGAAGAGCAGCCACTGGACGACCGCCCGGCTCGCCCAGTACGCGATCCAGATCCAGGTCACGGCGGTGTAGGCGGGTCGGACGTCGTCCCGCCAGTACCAGCCGAGCGGCCAGCGGCGTACGAACCAGCTCACGAAGACGAGCACGGGCCGCCGCGCCGCCACGCTCACGATTCCGGCGACGGCGTAGCCGCTGTTGGACAGGATCCCGGGGAGGAAATACCCCTCCGCCCGGCCGCTGCGGAGGGCGAACACGACGGCGACGGCGACGACGCCGATCCCCCCGAGCGCATACGAGAGCGACCCGCCTCGCCACAACCGGACGACGGTGAGAAGACCACCGACGACGAGCGCCGCGGCAACCGCCGCGCCGAGCCCCTGCCAGGCATTCATCACGACGAAGACGATCGGGGGCAGCGTCGAATCACCGATCGTGCGCTTGCCGGTGAACAGGCCGCGGAGATCGGCCCGCAGGTCCGAGATGCGCGAGTTCACGCGCCGGAGGACCCGAGGGTCCGCGAGGCGCCGGCGGCGATGCGGCACGGCAGGGCGCGGCGGCCGCCACCGGGCCGATTGCGGCTGTGGTCCATGACCCGATGGTGCCACAGCCGCCACACCCGTTGTCGCCGGGCTCGAGCGGCAGTACGGTGCGCCGGACCGGCGACAAGAGGGAGGGGGCAATCCCATGTCGACTGACGCACGCGCGCCCGGTTGGCGGTGGCAACGCCTGGCGATGGTGACGGCCACGCTTGTCGTGATCGCCGCGGCCTGTGCCGACGACGACGGCGGTGCTGGCGCGACGACGGCACCGGCGACGACGGCGCCACCGACGACGGCGCCAGCGACGACGGCGCCAGCGACGACGGCGCCAGCGACGACGGCCACAACGACGACGGCGCCAGCGACGACGACGACCACGGCGGCGCCGATGGCAACGGACGTCCCCGTCTCGCTCGTGTCGGCGCTCCTCGGCGCCTACAACCCCGAGGGTCTCGAGCTGTTTGCCGATGGGACGGTCGAGGCGGTCTGGTATCAGCGGGATGGGTTCTACGTCGTCCTCTACCGGGGGCTCGACGCCGACGCGGTCGGCCCGCTGTGCCCCGGCAACTCCATCCTCACGTCGTTGGGCTTCGCCCATGTGACGAATTCCCCGTTGGGCGCGGATGCGGCGGACGTCTGCGTCGACTCGGCCAAGATCGCCGCTGTGCCCGCCGGGGTGCAACGCTGCGGCACCTTGGTGTACTACGTCACCGAGATCCCCGTCGACGCCACCGGCACGCTCTATGGGACGGTCGAGATCAACGACGGATCCGGCTTCGCCGGCCATACGAGCACCGTCGCGGCCGACATCTCCGCCACGCCGGAGTTCGTCCCCGGCATGTCGGCCTACTCGCTTCCCGATTCGGCCGTCGACGCCGCGTTCGTGGCGAGCTGCTGACCCGACACGGCACTCCCGCGTTCGGAGGCCCCCCTAACATCGCGAGATGCGACCGACCGTTGCGATTCTGGGGGCCGGCTCGATGGGGACCATCCTCGCCGAGGGGCTTCTGCGCGCCGGTTGGGAGTCCGGTGACATCGTCCTCGTTGCTCGCCGTGAGGAGCGGGCGCGCGAGGCGGAGAAGCAGACGGGTGTCGAAGCCGTGCTCGATCCGGCCGCTGCGGTCATGGGCCGGGACGTCGTCGTCGTGGCCGTGAAGCCGAAAGACGTCGAGGGGCTGCTCCGACAGGTTGCGGGCTCGATCGGACCCGACCAGGTCGTCGTCTCGCTGGCCGCCGGCGTGGCGACGCGCGTCTTCGAGCGGGCGATCCCGGGCGTGCCGGTCGTGAGGACCATGCCGAACACACCCGCCGCGGTCGACGAGGCCATAACGGCGTATTGCGCCGGAGCCCACGCAGACGAGGCGGCGACGGCAAAGGCGGCGTCGGTGCTCGGCGCAGTCGGGGCGACGATCAACTTGTCGGAGGATCTCCTCGACGCCGTCACCGCCGTGTCGGGGACAGGGCCGGCCTACGTGTTCCTCCTCGCCGAAGCGCTCACCGAGGCGGCCATTCGCGAGGGGCTTCCCCACCACGCCGCCGAGCGGCTGGTCGACCAGACGATCCGGGGTGCCGGGATGCTCCTCCAAGGCTCGGAGAAGAGCGCGTTCCGGCTGCGGGGCGAGGTCACCTCACCCGGGGGGACGACAGCCGCCGCGATGCACGTGCTCGAGGACGGAGGATTCCGCGCCCTCATGGAGGACGCAGTGCGGGCTGCGGCGCAGCGCTCCCGGGCTCTCGGCGAGGCAGCCGAGAGCGATGCCGAGGGCTGATGGCCTCGGCGCTCGGCAAGCTCGTGCTGCTCGCCACCGAGCGGTCTGCGGTCCGTTCGCTGTTCACGTCGACCCGACCGGGCCGGGCGCTGGCGACCCGGTTCGTCGCCGGTGAAGAGCTCGCAGACGCCATCGATGTCGCCCGCCGGCTCAATGCGGACGGTTTCTCGGTGTCGCTCGATCACCTCGGCGAGCACGTCACCGATCGCGGCCAGGCGGTGACGGCTCGCGATGACTACCTCGCCTGTCTCGACCGGATCGCCGCCGAGGGGCTCGACGCCAACATCTCCGTCAAGCTGACCCAGCTCGGCCTGGGTTTCGACACCGACCTGGCGGCGTCCTCGCTCCGCGAGCTGGCGACCCGCGCCGCCGCGGCCGGGACGACCGTCACGATCGACATGGAGGAGAGTGAACACACCAGCGCGACGATCGAGCTCTACGAAGCGGCCCAGCGCGTCCACGGCAACCTCGGCGTCGCCATCCAGGCCTACCTGCTTCGCTCGGCGGCCGATCTCGAGCGGATCATCGCTCTTGGCGGCCACATCCGGCTGTGCAAGGGCGCATACCTCGAGCCGGCGGACGTGGCATTCCAGGGTAGGGTCGAGGTCGCGTCCAGCTTCGACCGGCTTCTCGAGGTGCTGATGGCTGCTCCGGAGACGAAGCCGGCGATCGCGACCCACGACGACGACCGGCTCGCCTTCGCCAGGCGACTCGCCGCCGACCGGGAAGCCCCGTACGAGTTCCAGCTGCTGTACGGCGTCCGCGGCCCGCTCCAGCGGGAGCTCGTCGCAGCCCGGTACCCGGTGCGGATCTACCTCCCCTACGGCGTGGCCTGGTATCCCTATCTGACCCGGCGGATGGCGGAACGACCCGCCAACCTCGGGTTCTTCCTGCGGGCCGTCATCGGCCGGAGCTGACCTCGGCGCCGGCGCGGCTCCCGCCGGTATCCTCGTGACATGGTCTCGATGCGCCGCCTCGTCGTCGTCGTCGCCGTCGTCGTTGCGGTGACGGCGGCGACTCCGGCCCGCGGAGCCGACGCATCAGAGGCCGCTGCCGGTGTCCGTGACGACGGTGTGTTCGTCGAGCCGGGAGCCTCGGCCACCGATGCCGAGGTGGGCGACGCAGTGGCCGCCGCCCGCAGGACCGGGGAGGACCTCTCGATCGTTGTCCTCGCCGATGAGCCGCTTGCCGGCGCGACGACATTCGCCGACGCCGTCTTCGATCGGACCGGCGCCGGGCTCGTCGTCGTCGTCGCCCCCGAGTCGGTGGGCTACGCCGGGATCGGCGCCGTCTACGACACGCCCGCGATCGAAGCGGCGTTGGATGCGGCGCTCGCGGCGGGGGACGACGATGCTGCCCTCGTTGCCGCCTTCGTCGCAGATCTCACGGGCGAGCTCGTGACGGGGGCCCCGGCTACGACGGCGGCGACGGCCGGCGACGGGTCCTCGGGCGGTATCGGGCTCGGGTGGCTGTGGATCGTGCTGCTGGTCGTGATCGTCGGCGTCGCGCTCATCTGGCTCAACCGGAGGTCTCAGCGCCGAGCGCGGGAGGCGGACGAGGCGCGGATCGCCGCCGCCAAGGCGGAGATCCAGAAACAGGTCGACGCCGTCGCCAACGACATCCTCGATCTCGAGGACGAGGTCCGTCTCGCCGACGACGCCCGGGCCGGCCGCTTCTACGAGGAGGCGTCGGAGACCTACCGGCGCGCCCTCGAGGCGCTGGGCCCCGCGACGACGCCGCACGAGCTGCTCGAGATCTCCAACGACCTCGACGAGGCCATCTGGCGTCTGGACTCCGCCGAGGCGGTCCTCGACGGCAAGGCGCTCCCCGACAAGCCGGAGCGGCGCCGCCTCGAGCCGGTGGTCCGGGAGCCGGTCGGCGCACCGTCCGGAGCCGGCGAGTACCGGCGCCGGCCATCGCGCCGGAGCACCCTGTCCGGTCCCCGCATGATGGACATGCTCATCATGATCGGTGGGGCGATGATGACCGGGCGGGGTCGCAGGTCGAGCCGGGGCGGGGGCGGCCTCTTCGGCGGGATGGGCCCTCCGATGCGCCGGGAGGCGTCGCGGCGGAGGTCCAGGCGGACCGTCGTTCCCGGCCCTTCGTCTCCACCGTCGACCAGGCGGGCGCCGCCGCCGAAGCCGGACGCGCATCGCGGCACGGGCGGCCGGCGGGTCCGCGGCGGCCGCAGGCGGAGGCGCTGAGCCCCGTCGCGAATGCCAACAGCGTTCCCTACACTTTTCACACGTTCACTGAGCCGGAAGGGTGTCCATGAGCTTTCTGAAGCGTCTCTGGGGTTACATCACGACGTGGTTCCGCCGCACCACCGAAGGCGCCATGAACCCGGAGATCGAAATCGAACAGGCGATCAACGAGGCGCGCAAGCGCGACCAGGCGCTGCGGAACCAGGCGGCGAAGGTCGTTGCCCACCGCACCCAGATCGAGTCGAAGATGGAGAAGGCGGCCGACGACGTGGGCGAAACCCGAGAGATGGCCAAACAGGCGATCCTCAAGGCCGAGGACGCCAAGGCCGCAGTTGACGTCGCAGCGCAGGACAAGTGGACCCGGACGGCCCAAGCGCTCGCGATGAAGTTGCAGGCTGCCGAGAACAACCTCAGCACGCTCAAGACCCAGTACGAGACGGCATCGACCCAGGCCGAGAGCGCCAAGACGGCCGTCCAGCAGAACGCGATGCGCGTCTCCGAGCTCGCCGCCAAGCGCATGGAGCTGCTCGGCACCCTCGAGGCGGCGAAGATGCAGGAGTCGGTCAACAAAGCCGTCGACGCGCTGTCCAACACGATGGACTACGACATGCCGTCGCTGGAGAAGATCGAGGAGAAGATCGAGGTGCGCAAGGCCGAGGCCATGGCGAAGGCGGAGCTGCGCGAGGCGACCCCCCAGGGCGCCGAGGCGGAGCTCAAGGAGGCCATCAACATGGTCCAGGCCGACGCCAAGCTCGAGGAGCTGAAGGCGGAGCTGGGCCTGACGAGCTGAGGGATCAGGGCACAGTCAGAGCGACCGCGCCCCCGGCCCACCCGGGGGCGCGCCGCGTACGGGAGGCGGTATGGATCCACACCCGCCCTTCACGGAGTCGGCGACCGTCTACGACATCATCTACTCGTCGACGCTCGACTACCCGGCACTCGCCGCACGTGTCGCCGAGATCGTCACGGCGCGGGCTCCGGGCGCGGAGACGGTGCTCGAGGCCGGCTGCGGGACCGGTCTCTATCTCGCCGAACTGGCCGGCCGCTTCGACGTCACCGGCTTCGACGTCTCCGAAGAGATGCTCGCCGTCGCTCGGGCCCGGCTCCCGGGGGTCGCCTTGCATCACGCCGACATGGCTCGGTTCGATCTCGGGGTCCGCTTCGATGCCGTGCTCTGCCTCTTCAGTTCGATCGGTTACATGACCGATCGGGTGGGGTTGGATGCAGCCTACGGATGCTTCCGATCGCACCTCGATACCGGCGGGATCGCCGTCGTCGAGCCGTGGTTCGAGCCGGGTGATTGGGAGGCGGGTCGCGTGAGCCAAGAAGTCCACGAAGGCGACGGCAGCCTCGTCGTTCGCGTCAACCGGGCGGACCGCACCGGCGCGACTTCGATCCTCGACGCGCACCACCTCGTCTCGCTCGATGGGGGGCCGGTCGCACATTTCCACGAGCGCCACGTCATGGGCCTCTTCGGGCGGGACGAGCATCTCGCGGCCTTCGAGGCTGCGGGTTTCGATGTCGAGCACGATCCCGAAGGCCTCATGGGTCGGGGCATCTACATCGCCGCCGCAGTCTGAGGGCGTCGCGGCCTCGAGTCGGGAGGATCACGCCGGCCCCGGTCGGCGCAGCGGCATCGGTACACTCGCCGGACGTCGAGCGGAAGGAGCCGGGGTGGCGACCGAGGTGGCGAGCGAGACGACCGACGGGGGCGCCGCAACGACTACTCCCGTGTGGAGTCGGATCGGCGTCGCGAACCTCCTCCTCTCCGCCGGCGTCGCCGCGTCGGTGGGAACGCTGCTCGCCTGGTGGGTGGGGACGTGGTCCGAGGAGGTCGAGCCCGAGGTCGGCAGGGCCGTCTTCGGGAACATCCCCGGCCCCCTCGTCGCGACCTTCTACATCGGTGTCGCCGTCTTCGTCTTCGTGAGCGCCTACCTGTTCGCCCAGCGAGCCCGCAACTGGGTGCGAGGCCTCGACGAGGACCGCACCCGGATGTGGAAGCAGCGGCTCATCGAGCTGCGCGACGGCCTCGCGATGAAGACGCTGCTACGCGACCGGTCCGCCGGGATCATGCACTCGGCCATCTACTTCGGGTTCGTCGTGCTCTTCCTGGGCACCGTCACTCTCGAGATCGACCACCTCCTGCCGAACAACCTCAAGTTCCTCCACGGCGGTGTCTACCAGTTCTACTCCTTCGTCCTCGACACGTTCGCCCTCGTCTACCTCGGCGGGCTGGGGTGGGCTGTCGCCCGCAGGTACGGGGCGCCGCCGTGGCGGATCCGGTCTAAGACCCGGCCTGAGGACGGCGTCGTCCTGGCAACCCTCGCCCTCATCGGTGTCACCGGCCTGCTCGTCGAAGCGGCGCGGATCAGCCTCATCGAGCGTCCCTCGTGGGAGGGCTTCTCCTATGTGGGGTACCTCCTCAGCTATCTCGTCCCGGAGTCGAGCGCCGCCGGGTGGCATCAGGTGTTCTGGGGTGCACACGCCGCGCTCTTTGCCGCGTTCCTCGTCATGCTGCCGGTCACGAAGCTCCGCCACGTCGTCACCTCGCCCGCCAACATGTTCCTCTCCCCCCGAGAGCGCCCCAAAGGGGCGATGCGCGAGATGCCGAACCTCATGGAGGCGACCGACATCGAGTCGGTCGGAGCCTCTCTCGTCGCCGAATTCACCTGGAAGCAACTTCTCGACACCGACGCGTGCACGATCTGCGGACGGTGCACCTCGGTGTGCCCCGCCAACACCACCGGCAAGCCCCTCGACCCGCGCGAGATCGTCCTCAAACTCGGTGAGGTGACGGCGGCGACGGCACTGGAGCCGGTGCCGCCGCCGGTCGGCGTCGACGCCGAGATCACCGTCACGTCGGACTCCGTCTTCGAGCGGATCACGGCCGAGGAACTGTGGGCCTGCACGACGTGCCGGGCCTGTGACGAGGCCTGCCCCGTCGGCATCGAGATCGTCGACAAGATCCTCGACATGCGCCGCTACCTGTCGCTCATGGAGGCCGACTTCCCCTCCGAGCTCGGCAAGGCGTACGTGTCGCTGGAGAACTCCTCCAACGTCTACGGCATGAACCAGAACACCCGCGGCGACTGGACCGACGAGCTCGACTTCGAGGTCAAGGTCCTCGGTGAGCCGGGTGTGGGGGCCGAGTACCTCTACTGGGTCGGATGCGCCGGCTCGTTCGACGACCGCAACCGCAAGGTGACCCTGTCGACGGCGCGTCTGCTGCACGAGGCCGGAGTCGACTTCGCCATCCTCGGGCCCCGGGAGTTGTGCACGGGAGACCCGGCGCGCCGCACCGGCAACGAGTACGTGTTCCAGGGCCTCGCGCTGCAGAACATCGAGACACTCAACGACCTCGGGATCACGAAGATCGTCACCCAGTGCCCGCACTGTTTCAACACGCTCGGCAACGAGTACCCCCAGTTCGGGGGGAACTACGAGGTCGTGCACCACTCGGAGCTGCTCCTGCAGCTCGTCTCGGACGGACGGCTCTCACCCAGGGCCGACGGCGTCCGCACGATCACGTTCCACGACCCGTGCTACTTGGGCCGCCACAACGACGTGTTCGCCGCCCCCCGGGATCTCGTCGGTTTCGCCGGGACATCGGTCGAGATGCCGCGCAGCGCCACGTCGAGCTTCTGCTGCGGCGCGGGCGGCGGGCGCATGTGGATGGAAGAGCACACCGGCAAGAAGGTGAACGTCGAGCGTACGGAGGAGGCCATCGCCACCGGCGCGGACGTCGTCGCCACCGGGTGCCCGTTCTGCTTCGTGATGATGGACGACGGGGTCAAGGAACTCGGAGCCGACGAGGACGTCCAAGTCATGGACCTCGCGATGCTCCTCGCCGATCGGACCCTCGACGCCTGAGTTCGGGCATCGGCACCCGATCGGCCGGTTGACTAGTCATTTCGCTCGGCGCCACCTTGGCGCTCAAATGTCGTGCGGCCGCTGCCGATACCTGCTCCGTAGGACAGGAGTAGCCAGACGAATGATGTGTTCACGGTGTGGAGCGGAGGCCGCGATCCGGCGGGAAGCCGCCTACTACTGCGGGAAGTGCGCGGTGGCGCGCGATTGGGGCGATGTCATCGCCATGGTCCAGGACGGGCCACGGGCCTCCGCCGAGGTCGTCTTCGACCCTGACGCGGATCAGAACGACGGGAAGAACAGGCCGAGCAACGCGGAAGCGCGTGCGGCCACGAGTACGGGGCGGGCCGCCGACGGCGACCCGTTCGCGTCGTGAGCGAGGACGGGGTCGTGGTTCGGGACTGGAAAGCCCTCATCGCACTTCTCCAGGACGGTCCACCGACGCGGGCGGCCGCGAACGCGGAGGAGCCGCCAGCACGTGTCGCGCCCGGCCCCGGCGGGCAGGCCGACGATCCGGCACGTTCGGACGCTGCGGCCGGAGCCACCCCGGCGCCCGCTGACCCCTTCGCTGCCTGACCCGGGCGGCGCCACCGCTCCCTTCGCGCAGCGAGACGCAGGTAGCCTTCGCGGCGATGCGCATCCTTGTCGCGGTTGCCGAGCTGGCGCCGTTCGTCACCACCGGTGGTCTCGGCACCGCCGTCGCCGGCCTCTCTGGCGCCCTTGCCGACCGGGGCCACGACGTCACCGTCGCCATCCCCGGCTACGAGCTCCTGGGGCTCGAGGGCGCCGACCGGCAATGGCACGAGCTCGATGCCGAGGCACCACGGGTGGTCGCGTTCCGCGACGACGCCGCGTTCGGCCGCGCCGGCGTCTACGGCGCCGAGCCGGGGAGCGGATACGAGGACAACTGGTGGCGCTATCTGCGCTTCACCGAGGCGGTTTCCAGCCTCAGCCACCGCTACGACCTGGTCCACCTCCACGATGCCCACGTCGCCGCTGCCGCCGTCACCTCTCCGACGCCGGCCGTGCTGACCATCCACAACGCCTCGTACCAGCTCGGCGCACCGCTCGCGGACGCCGTCGACGTGCTCGGGCCCAGCTTCAGCGGCCACGACCCGGCCGAAGCTCTCGAATGGTGGCTCGGCGCCAACTACCTCAAGGGGGGGATCGTCACGTCCCGCCGGGTCACCACCGTCTCGCCGACCCACGCCCGGGAGCTGACCGTCGAGGCGACGTCGTTCGGTATCGGAGAGGTGCTTCGGAACCTCGAGCACCCGATCGTCGGCATCCTCAACGGCATCGATGCCGTGTCGTGGGACCCGCGGACGGACCCCACGCTCCCCGCCCGCTTCAGCGCCAGGAGCCCGCAGCGGCGAGCCGCCAACCGCCGCGCCCTCTTCGAGCTCACCGGTCTCTCCGATGGTGTGGTGTTCGGCAACGTTGGGAGGATGTCGCACCAGAAGGGTCTCAGCCTCGTGGAGTACTACATCGAAGGACTCGTCGACGAGGGGTTCAGGCTCGTCCTCGTCGGCAACGGCGAGATCGACTGGATGGTCGACGAATGGGTGGAGCGTCACCCCGGTGCCGTTGCCCACTTCCCCTACTCGGAGCGGCTGGCCCGTCTCGTCTCCGCAGGCGCGGACGCGTACCTCATGCCGAGCGAGTTCGAGCCGAGTGGCATCGGCCAGCTCTACTCCATGCGCTACGGGTGCCCTCCGGTGGTCTACGCAACCGGGGGCCTCGCCGACAGCGTCGTCGACGTCGACGACGATCCGCAGCGGGGCAACGGCCTCGTCTTTCGCGTGTTCAACGCAGAGGAGTTCACGAAGACGGTGCGGCGGGCCATGAGATATCGGCGCGACATCCCGGCGTTGTGGAAGACTCTCCAGGTCCGCGGGATGTCCGCAGACTGGTCGTGGGACGCGAGGGCCGCCGAATACGAAGCGGTGTTCGAGGACGCGCTTGGATGATCGTCCGGACGGAGGGCGGGGAAATCGTCCTGAGGGACGATGACGGCTGGAGGTGTGGCCGCGGATGATCGGCTGGTGCCGAGGGAGGAGGCTGGAGTCGTGAGCAGATCCGTGCTCGAGTGCGAGGGTCTCGTCAGGGCGTTCGGCGATCTCGTTGCCGTCGACGATGTCGGCTTCACCATCGCCGAAGGCGAGACGTACGGTCTGCTCGGTCCCAACGGCGCCGGCAAGACGACGACGATCTCGATGATCGCCGGCATCCTCGAGCCCGACGCCGGCTCGGTGCGCGTGGACGGCGAGGCGGTCACCACTACGACGACCGGGGCAAAGGCAGGCATCGGCTACGTGCCCCAGGACCTCGCCATCTACCCCGATCTCACCGCAGCCGAGAACCTCCGCTTCTTCGGGAAGCTCCACGGTCTTCGCGGCTCCGGGCTCGACGAGCGGGTCGGTCGCGTGCTCGACGTCATCGGCCTGGTCGATCGCGCCGGCGACCGCGCCGAGACGTACTCCGGGGGGATGAAGCGCCGGCTCAACATCGGGATCGGCCTGCTCCACGAGCCCCGGCTCCTCATCCTCGACGAGCCGACCGTCGGCGTCGATCCGCAGAGCCGCAACGCCATCCTCGAGAGCGTCGAGAGCCTCAGCGGCGAGGGCCTCGCCGTCCTCTACACAACGCATTACATGGAGGAAGCGGAGCGACTGTGCGATCGAGTCGGCATCATCGACGCCGGGCGCATCCAGGCCGAGGGGGCGCGGCGCCAGCTCGTCGGCCTCGTCGGGGAGCGGGACCGGGTTCGGCTCGGCATCACCGGCCGAGCCGAGCATGCCGCCGCGGCTGCGGCCTCACTGTCCGCCGTCGTCGAGGCGAGCGCCGGTGACGGCTGCATCGAGCTCATCGTCAACGATGCCCGGAGCGCCCTGCCCGGCATCTTCGAGGCCGTCGGCTCAGTCGACGCCGGCATCAACGGCGTCGAGATCACCGAGCCCAATCTCGAAGCGGTGTTTCTCCACCTGACCGGGAAAGCGCTGCGGGACGAATGATCCGGGCGTCGCTCCTCATCGCCGCCAAGGACGTGCGCCAGCGGATCCGCGACCGGTCGGCCATCATGCTCGGGCTGGTCGCACCGCTCGGGCTCGCGTTCATCTTCAGCCTCATCATTCCGGACTTCGGCGGCGGTGATTTCGTGGTCCGGGTTGCCGTCGTCGACGAGGACGGCGGCCTCGTGTCCCAGGCGTTCACCGATCAGGTACTCGGGCCCTTCGCCGACGAGGGCCTCCTCGAGATCAGCGATGCCGGCAGCCGCGACGAGACGCTCGGCCTGGTGGCCGATGGCGGCCTCGACGCGACGTATGTGATCCCGGCGGGGTTCAGCTCGGACGTGCTTGCCGGGCTCCCGGCCGAGATCCGCGTGACCGGCAACGTCGACGCCCAAATCGCCACCGAGGTCGCGGCCGCCATCGCCGCGGAGTTCACCGGGACGCTCACCGGAGCCCAGCTGGCGGCGCAGGCGTCGGGGGCCGACGTCGGACTCCTCGCCCTCCAGGCGGCGCAGGCGGCGAGGCCGGTGGTCCTCAGCGAGGCGGAAGCCGCCTCCAAGGTGCTCGACGCCACGACCTTCTTCTCGGCGGGGATGGCGATCTTCTTCCTCTTCTTCACCGTGCAGTTCGGCGTCGCGAGCCTCCTCGAAGAGCGCATCGAGGGGACCATGCCGCGGCTGCTCGCGGCTCCGATCCCGCCGATCTCCATCGTCGGCGGCAAGGCAATTGCCAGCCTTGCCGTGGGGGTCATCGCGATGGCGGTGCTCACCGTCGCGTCTGCCGTCTTCATCGGGGCCGACTGGGGTCACCCGATCGGGGTCGCCGTGCTCATCGCCGCCAGCGTCCTCGCCGCACTGGGGATCATGGCCGTCATCGCGACCCTGGCGAAGACTCCCGAGCAGTCGTCGAACTGGCAGACGATCGTGGCCGTGGTCCTCGGGATGCTCGGCGGCACGTTCTTCCCGGTGAGCCAGGGCCCCGAAGCGCTCGCAGACATCTCGCTGCTCACGCCTCACGCCTGGTTCATGCGGGGCCTCGGCGAGCTCCACGCCGGTGGGGGCCCGACCTCGGTGGCGGTCCCGGTGGCTGCGATCCTCGCCTTCGCCGCCGTCACCGTCGGCATCGCAGGGCTGCGCGTCAACCGGATGGTGCGGCTGTGAAGATCCTCACGATCGGCCTCAACAACGTCCGCCGGCTCCTCCGGGAGCGATCGAACGTGTTCTTCGTCTTCGTGTTCCCGATGCTGCTGATCCTCGTCATCGGAGCCAGCTTCGGCGGCAGCTTCGAGCCCCGGATCGGGCTCATCCCCGCGGCGGGCGCCCTCGGAGACGCGCTCACCGACGACCTCATCGACATCGACGACGTCGATGTGGTGCTCTATGTGAGTCGCGACGAGCTCGTCGACGGCATCCAGCGAGGCCGGCTCAACGCCGGCGTCGTCGTGCCGCACGATTACGACACAACGCTGCTCGGAGGGGGCAGGGCCTCGGTCGAGTTCGTCACAGGGCCGGACCAGCTGGGCCAGCAGCTCCGGAGCACCGTGCAGGCGGCGGTCGCGCGACAGTCGACGGTCGTCCTCGCCGCTCGTCTCCTCGCCGACGGCGGCTTTGCCGATCAGGCTGAGAGCCTCGAGCTGGCGCAGGAGGCAGCGGCAACGGTCGCCGGGGTCACCGTCGCGGTGGAGTCCGCGGGGGAGGCGACCTTCGGTGACATCGGGCGCTTCGACCTGGGCGCTCCCCAACAGCTCGTGTTGTTCGTGTTCCTCACCTCCTTGGCGGGATCGGCCGCGCTCATCCAGACCCGGCGCTGGGGGGTGAGCCGGCGCATGCTGGCGACGCCCACCTCGGCCCGCGAAGTGCTTCTCGGCGAGGTGCTGGGGAGGTTTGGCGTGGCGATGGTCCAGGGCGTGTTCATCATGCTCGGCTCGCTGGTGGTGTTCGGCGTCGACTGGGGAGACCCGTGGGCGGCGGCGGCGCTCCTCGTCGCGTTCTCCATCGTCGGCGCCGCCGGCGGGATGCTTCTCGGCTCGGTGCTCGACAACGACGAGCAAGGCGGTTCGTTCGGAGTGTTCGCCGGGCTCGGCCTGGCTGCGATCGGCGGCGCGATGGTGCCGATCGAGGTGTTCCCGGAAACGATGCAGACGGTGGCCCGCTTCACACCGCACGCGTGGGCGATCGAGGGCTTCTCCGATCTCATCCGCCATGACGGCGGATTCAGCGACGTCATCCCCGAGCTGGGGATTCTCCTGCTGTTCGGCATCGGGCTGCTCGCGGTCGCGTCGGTGCTCTTCCGCCGCAAGCTCACGACATAGCGGACCCGGACCCGTTCGTCCCGAGCCGCCCCGCACCGGGACGCGACGGGGGACCCGGTGTGCGCCCGGTCCCCCGTTCCTTGCGCTGGACGGCCGCGACGTCGTCGCCGCGCGCGGAGGCGAGGACGACGGAGAGGACTGGCCGAGCCGCCGGCCGAGCTCAGTCCACGGCGAAGGCGCGCTCGACGAGCTCCCGCTGCTCGCGGACGTGGGTGCGCGGGTTGCCGGTGGCGGGGCTCGCCGACTCCGGGCGGTAGATGCCCCGTGAGGATCGAGCCGCCTCGACGAACAGGACCCGGGACATGAACCGCCACGCTCCCATGTTGGCCGGCTCCTCCTGCACCCACACGAGCTCGGAGTCGCCGTAGGGAGCGAGGACGCGGTTGAGGTCCTCGGCGGGGAAGGGGTAGAGCATCTCGACGCGGACGACAGCGACGTCGTCGATGCCCTCGGCGTCACGGTGGGCGACGAGGTCGTAGTAGACCTTGCCGGTGCACAGCACGACCCGGCGGGCGTTATCGGTGACGACGTCGTCGCCGATGACGGGCTGCAAACCGGTGTCGTGGAGCCTCTCGAGTGGGCTGAACGAAGCCCGGGTGCGCAGCAGCGACTTCGGCGTCATGACGACCAGCGGCCGGCGGGCGGGGTGGTGTGCCTGGGCACGGAGGAGGTGGAAGTACTGGGCAGGCGTCGACGGGACGGCAACGCGGAGGTTGCGTTCGGCGGCGTTGGTGAGGAACCGCTCCAGCCGGGCACTCGAATGCTCCGGGCCCTGCCCCTCGAAGCCGTGCGGGAGGAGCAGGACGAGATTGGACGCCTGGTCCCACTTGTCGAGTCCGGTGGTGATGAACTGGTCGATCACCACCTGGGCCCCGTTGACGAAGTCGCCGAACTGGGCTTCCCACATGACGAGGGCATCCGGGGCGCCGATCGTGTAGCCGTACTCGAAACCCATCGCGGCGAACTCCGAGAGCAGGCTGTCGTGGAGGCGCAGCGGCGCCTGGTCGGGGTTGAGGCTCTGCAGCGGGGTGTACTCCTCCTCGGTCTCGTAGTCGACGAGGACGGCGTGGCGGTGACTGAACGTGCCCCGCTGGCTGTCCTCACCGGCGAGCCGGACGGGGACGCCTTCGAGCGACAGCGAGCCGAGAGCGAGCGCCTCCCCGAGTGCCCAGTCGACCCGGCCTTCGTGATAGAGGCCGTGGCGGTCCCGTAGCGTCTTCTCCAGCTTCGGGTGGACGGTGAAGCCCTCCGGCAGGGTCCGGAGGTTCGCCTCGATGGCGTCGAGCTCGTCGCGGGTCACCCGGGTGTCGAACGGTGCGTCGGGGGAGAGCATCGGACGCCGCGGCCCGGGCTCGGGCGGGCGGCGGGTCTCCTCGAACGCGGCGTCGAGCAGCCGCTTGAAGTTCTCCAGGACGGCCTCGCCCTCCTCCATCGAGAGGTCGCCCCGCTTGACGAGGCGCTCCAGGAAGAGGTGGCGCACCGAGCGGTGGTGCTCGATGATCCGGTACATCTTCGGCTGGGTGTACGTCGGCTCGTCGCCCTCGTTGTGGCCGAGGCGGCGGTAGCAGACCATGTCGATGACGACGTCTTTGTGGAACGCCTGCCGGAACGCGAACGCGATCCGGGCGACGCGGACGACCGCTTCGGGGTCGTCGGCGTTGACGTGGAAGATCGGCGCCTGGACGGCCTTGGCGATGTCGGTGGCGTAGAAGCTGGAGCGTGCCTCCCGCGACGTGGTCGTGAAGCCCACCTGGTTGTTGACGACGACGTGGACCGTTCCGCCGGTGTAGTAGCCGTCGAGTTGGGAGAGGTTGAGCGTCTCGGCAACGACACCCTGACCAGAGAACGCAGCGTCCCCGTGGACGAGCAGCGGCAGGACGACATCCTCCGCTCCGGGGCCCCGGGCATCCTGTTTGGCGCGGGTGATGCCCTCGACGACGGGATCGACCGCCTCGAGGTGGCTCGGGTTGGCAGCGAGCTCGACGTCGATCGTCGACCCGTGCATCGTCTTGTGAACGCCGCGAGCTCCGAGGTGGTACTTCACGTCCCCGGAGAACCCGGTCTCGACGCGCTCCTCGTCGACGCCGGCGAACTCCCTGAAGATCGTGACGAGGCTCTTGCCGATCGTGTTGGCCAGCACGTTGAGCCTGCCCCGGTGCGCCATGCCGAGGACGATCTCCTCCATGCCCGCTTCCGCCGCCGAGGTCATGACGGTGTCGAGGAGGGGGATGAGCGACTCGCTGCCCTCGAGGCTGAACCGCTTCGCTCCGAGGAACTTCGTGTGGAGGAACCGTTCGAAGGCCTCCGCCTCGTTGAGCTTCTGGAGGATGCGCCGCCGCTCCTCGTCGGCGAGTGGCGGCGGTGGCACCTCGGCGTGCTCCTGGATCCACGCCTTCTGGTCGGGCTCCTGGATGTGCATGTACTCGATGCCGATCGTCCGGCAGTACGCGTCGCGCAGCAGTCCGAGGATCGAGGCGAGCTTCATGCGGGTGCTGCCCCCAAGGCCCCCCGTGGCGAACTCGCGGTCGAGGTCCCACAGCGTGAGGCCATAACTGAGGGGGTCGAGCTCGGCGTAGATCGCCGGCGGGTTCTGGCGGAGGGGGTCGAGGTCGGCGATGAGGTGACCCCGCACCCGGTACATGTTGATGAGCTGAAAGACCCGGGCCTGTTTCTCGGCCCAGGGCCTCGACCCCGGCGGCGGGTTGGCGTCCACCGCCCACCTCGCCGGGACGTACGGGATCTCCATCGACTCGAAGATCTCGTCGTAGAAGCCGTCCTCGCCGAGGAGGAGCTCGTGGATGCGGGCGAGGAACAGGCCCGATTCGGCTCCTTGGATGATCCTGTGGTCGTACGTGGACGTCATCGTCAACGTCCGCCCGATCCCGGTCATCGCGATCGTCTCCGGGTCGGCGCCCTCGTACTCGGGGGGGAACCCGATGCTGCCGACCCCGACGATCACGCCCTGGCCGACCATGAGGCGCGGCACGGACTGAACGGTGCCGACCGTGCCCGGGTTCGTGAGAGTCACGGTCGTGCCGGCGAAGTCGTCCGGTCCGATCGCCCCCGCCCGGGTACGGCGCACCACGTCCTCGTACGCCTCCCAGTACTCACGGAACGTCATCCTGTCGACGGACCTGACGTTCGGCACGAGCAGCGTCCGCGACCCGTCGCTGCGGGCCATGTCCATCGCCAGCCCGAGGTTGATGTGCTCGTAGTCGATGCGATGGGGACTGCCGTCGATCTCGCGGTAGGCCGCGTTCATCGCCGGGCGCTCGCCGAGCGCCCGGACGACGGCCCACCCGATGAGGTGGGTGAAGCTGACCTTCCCCCCCTCGGTCCGGCGGGCGAGTTGGTTGTTCAAGATGGTGCGGTTCACCTCGAGCAGCTTGGCGGGGAATGTCCGCACCGACGTCGCTGTCGGCAGCGCGCGGCTCTCCTCCATGCGACGGGCGATGGTGGCGCCCGCCCCCCGCAGCTCGAAAGGCACCGCATCGGTGTCGGGTTCGAGCGGCGCCCCGGCCGCCTCGGGCTGGGGCGCCGCCTTGGCCGCGGTCGTTGTCAGCGGCGTCGCCGTCTCCCGCTGGGCGACGGCGATCGGGGCGGGCCGGGAGGGGCGGTAGCCGGTGAAGAACTCCCGCCAGGCCTCGCTGACCGAGTCGGGATCACCGAGATACCGCCGGTGCATCTCCTCGACGAGCCACGCGTTCGAGCCGAAGGCCGCGGAGGCGATGGCGGTCTCGGAGCGGTCGTCGGGGGCGCGCTCGGCCATGCGCGCATGGTACCGGCCCGCCTTTCTCAAGCGTGGCGCCCAGCGGACCGACGATATGCGTAGCGGAACCCGCTAAGGACGATGACACCGACAAGAGGAACATCACGCGACGCCGCTGGCGCCGGGCCCGGCCTCTTCGCGGCCCGGCCCACCCGGCAGGCCGCGGTGGCCGAGCTCGGCCGTGCCGCCCTCACCGGCCTCGACGTCGCCGAGGTGTTCGAACTCGCCGTCGACCTTCTTCGCGACAGGCTCGATGTCGACCTCGTCAAGATCCTCCACCAGCCTGGACCCGAGTCGGCGCTCACCCTCGTCACCGGCCGGGGCTGGGACGAGAGCGTGGAGGCGGGCGAGACGACAGTGCCATGCGATCTCGCCTCCCAAGCCGGATACACGCTGCTGTCCGCGGAGCCGATCATCGTCGGCGACCTCGCGTCCGAGACGAGGTTCGTCGGACCTGCGTTGCTCGTCGACCACGGGGTGGTGAGCGGCATGAGCGTCGTCATCCCGGATCGGGACGCGCCGTACGGGGTCCTCGGCGTCCACACGCGCCGCGCCCGGGCGTTCACAGAGGACGATGCCGATTTCATGCGCTCCGTGGCGAACATCGTCGGGGGCGCCGTCCAGAACGCGAGGAGCATCGCCCGCATCGAGGCGCAGTCGCGCTCGATGGACGAGCGGGTGGGGTTTCAGAAGGCTCTCGCCGAGTGCGCCAGCGCCCTGCTCGCCAGCCGAGGCAGCGACCGGCTGCGGCACGCCCTCGAGGCGCTGCTCCACGCCACCCAGGCGACGTACGTGTTCGTCGAGCACAACGTCATGGATCCCGACCTCGGCTTCTGCTCCAAGTTGGTCGCCGAGGTCGAGGGATGGGGCGAGCCGGAGACCGAGGCCGGCGACGACTACTGGGACCTCGTTCCTTGGGACCGCATGCCGATGTCCCGGGCGCACCTCGAGTGTGGCGAGCCCTTCGTGGTTCGACCGGATGAGCTCGAGGGGCCGGAGTATGAGCAGTATGCGGCCGACCCATATCCGGTGAAGTCGGAGCTCAACATCCCGATCTTCGTCAACGGGGAGTGGCACGGCCTCATCGGAGTCTCCGACAGCGTCCGCGCACGCGACTGGCCCGCCGACGACATCTCGCTGCTCACCACGGCCGCCGCCATGATCGGGGCGTATTGGGAGCGGGATCTCGCCCGGGAGGCCCTGGAGGATCTCGTCCGCTTCAAGGACGACTTCCTCGCGAGCGTGAGCCACGAGCTGCGGACCCCTCTCACCGCGATGGTCGGGTTCGGGCGGATCCTCCACGACGACGACGGGCTAGGGCCGGAGGAGCGCCGCGAGTTCCTCGACTCGATCGTGCGTCAGGGCGTCGACCTGACCAACATCGTCAACGATCTCCTCGTCGCGGCGAAGGCGAGCGTGGGCAAGCTCGAGGTGAGCCGGGTTCCGGTCGGTCTCCGCGCGCAGCTCGCCCAGGTGCTCGAGGACTACGACGAGCGAGAACTGGCGAGGATTGTCACGACGGGCAACGCGCCGCCGGCCTCCGGTGACCCGGCCCGGATCCGCCAGATCGTGCGGAACCTCGTCTCGAACGCATTGCGGTACGGGGGGAACGCGATTCGCGTCGTGGTCGGCGAGCGCGAGACGGGGCCCTACATCATCGTCGCCGACGACGGACCGCCGATCCCCGTGGACGATCGCGAGCGGATCTTCGACTCCTACGAGCGTGCGCACCACCGGCCCGGGCTGGTCGGATCGCTCGGGTTGGGCCTCGTCATCTCCCGCCAGCTCGCCAGGCTGATGGGCGGAGATGTCGTGTACCGGCACGAGGGCGGCGAGAGCGTCTTCGAGCTGTCCCTTCTCGCCGCAGGTGGTGATCCGGAGCCGGCCGCGACCGGCTGAGCCTTCGGGGGCGAATCCCCTCAGTCTGCCTTCCAGATCGCGCCGGTGCGTGCCGGAAGGCCGAGCATCCCCGCGGAGTAGGAAGCCGTTTCCGGGCCCCACAGCAGCGACGGCGCGCCGCCCAGGTCGACCGGTGCTTCCGCCGGGTGGTGGTTGGCGTTGACGGCCACGTAGAGCGTCTCGTGGTCTGTGGCGCGCTGCATGAGGAAGAGCCCGCCGTCGGCCCACGCGCCGGTGCCCGCCGATCGCAGGCCGGGGTGTCGGTGGCGGAGGGCGATGAGGTCGCGCCACGTTGCATGCAGCTGGTGGTCCCAGACGCTCTCATCCCACGGGAACGACCTGCGGTTGTCCGGGTCGGTGCCCCCCTCGAGGCCGATCTCGGTGCCGTAGAACACACAGGGCGCTCCCGGCATCGACATGAGCAGCAGCGCCGCGATCCGCAGCGACGACCGGTCTCCTCGCAGGATCGACGCCACCCTGGCCGTGTCGTGAGAGTCGAGCAGCACGAGGTGCGCCGTGGTCGCGTCCCGCGGATACGTCGCCTCGAGTTCGCCCAGCCGGCGCGCCATCCAGCCGGCGTCTGCGGGGTGGGTGAACGAGTATGCCGGGTTGTCGAGCTCGAGCTCGGCGGCGACGTTGCCGCCGGCGGCGTATGCGAGGATCGCCGTGCCGAGTTGATAATGCATGACGCCGTCGAACCGCTCACCGATCCAGTCGGGTGCGTCGTGCCAGATCTCCCCCACGAGGTACGCATCGGGGTTCACCGCACGCACCCGGGCCCGGAACTCCTCCCAGAAGCCCTCGGTGGTGATCTCCTGGGGCACGTCGAGCCTCCAGCCGTCGATGCCCTGCCGGGTCCAGTGCTCTGCGGCGAGCATGAGGAACTCACGCACCTCGGGGTTCTCGGTGTTGAACTTGGGCAGGGCGTGGAGGTTCCACCAGGCTTCGTACGTCGGGGGCCTGTCCTCCAGGTACGGGTGGAGCGGGTAGCCGTCGACGTGGAACCAGTCCCGCCACGGTGAGTGCTCGTGGTTCTCGGCGATGTCGGAGAACTGGAAGAACCCGCGGCTGGCGTGATTGAAGACCCCGTCGAGGATCACCCGGATCCCGCGGTCGTGGCATGCGTCGAGCATGGCCCGGAAGGCGTCGTCGCCGCCGAGGAGCGGATCGATCCGGAAGTAGTCATGGGTGTGGTAGCGGTGGTTGGACGCCGACTGGAACACCGGGTTGAGGTAGATGGCGGTGACCCCGAGATCACGCAGGTGGTCGAGGTGCTCGGCGACCCCGGCCAGGTCGCCCCCCTTGTAGCCGTGCCGGCTCGGTGGAGCGTCCCACGGCTCGAGGTTCGCCGGCTTGTGGATCCGGGCCGAGACGGCGAAACGGTCCGGGAAGATCTGATAGAACACGGCATCGCGAACCCACGACGGCGGCTGGTCGAACGGGGTCGCCATGAGCCCTACCCGCGCCGGGTCCCGTCGATCTGGAACACGGGGTGCCTGTCGGCCACGGCGAGGAAGTGGGCCTCCGCGGCACCGCTGCGGGGCACGTCCATGTACGGGCCGACGTAGCGCTTCAGCTTGACGTGGTACTCGGCGAGCACGGGAGCCGCCGCTTCGGGGCTCAGCTCGGTCACCGTGATCGTCTCGACGATGCCGCCGCGCTCGAGGGTCGCCGTGCCCGACGCTCGCAGGTTGTGGACCCAGCCGACGGCTCCGTAGGGTGCCACGAGCCACCGCTCTCCCCCGTCGCTGATGAGGGTCACCGGCGTCGATCGGGGGAGGCCCGTCCTGCGGCCGGTCGTCGTGAGGATGTGGGTCCCCGCCGGGCCTTTCCCCTTGCGGATCTGGCTCGTCGCCATCTTGTTGACGAGACGGCGCACGGTCCCGAGCTTGTACTGCCTGGTCATGCCTCCCCGGCGTCGATGGAGGCGACGATACCCATCGTGGCGACGGGACGGGGTGATCGCTGTAGCCTGCGCGGCGATGCGGATCGGCTATCAGGGCGAGGCGTACTCCTACAGCCACCGGGCCGTCGTCGAGCTCTACCCGGACGAGGAGCCGGTCGGGCTCCACACGTTCGTGGCCTGTTTCGCTGCGCTCCGGGAAGGCGACGTCGACCGGCTCGTCCTCCCTGTGGAGAACTCGACGACGGGCAGCGTGCTCCCCGTCCTCGATCGGCTGCCGCGCCGCGAGGCCAAGCCGGCGTTCTCGATCATCCGGGAGCACCTCGTCGAGGTGCGCCATGCCATTCTCGGTGTCCCCGGCGCCACGCTCGAGGGGCTGAGGGCGGTGAAGTCCCATCCCGAGGCGCTCGCCCAGGCCGAGGCGAAGCTGCTCGCCCTCGGCGTCGAGGAGGTCCCCCGCCACGACACGGCCGGAGCCGTGCGGGAGGTGGCGGCGGCCGCCGACCCGACCGTTGCCGCACTCGCCCCACCGGAGGCCGCCGGACCCTTCGGTCTCGTCGTGCTCGCCGAGGACGTCCTCGACCGCGACCACAACACGACGCGGTTCGTCGTCATCGCCCCCGGTGACCCGTCCGTCGACGGCGACGACGACAAGACGACGATCGTGTTCACGACGTCGCACACCCCCGGCGCGCTCGCCCTGGCGCTCACCGAGCTCGGGCTGCGCGGCGCCAACCTCACCCGCATCGAGTCGCGGCCCAGCGACGAGGCCTGGACGTACCGCTTCTTCGTGGACCTCGAGCACGATCCCGGGCCGGCCGGACTCGCCCGGGTGATCGAGCCGGCGCCCGCCACGCTCGCCCATCTCCAGGTGCTGGGCAGCTACGTCGCCGCCCGCTGAGGTCCCATTGCCGGGTGAGGCGCGACGCCGCTGCTACCTTGCCGCGGGACCCGGGAGGAACGAGTGGCGACGAGCACGGCGAGCTTCGGAGCCGGCAAGCGCGAGAGCCACGACGCGTCCGCGTTCTACTCACGCCGCCTCCACGACGCCGCTCCCCACCTCGGGTACGGGGGCCTCGTCGCCGACGCACCGGCCTCGATCGTCGACCGGGTGTACTGCCAGTCGTCCGAGTCGATGGAGCAGCTGCCAGACGGCACGGTGGCCCTCATGATCACGTCGCCTCCCTACAACGTCGGCAAGGACTACGACGGCGACCTCACGATCGACGAGTACCTCGGGTTGCTGCACCGCGTCCTCACCGAGACGTACCGGGTGCTCGAAGCCGGCGGCAGGGTGGCGGTCAACGTCGCGAACCTCGGTCGCAAGCCCTACCTGCCGCTCAACCACCACGTCGCCGGGATCCTCAGCGACATCGGGTTCCTCCTCCGCGGCGAGATCATCTGGCAGAAGGCCAAGGGTGCCGGGGGCTCTTGTGCGTGGGGATCTTGGCAGTCGGCGAAGAACCCGACGCTGCGAGACATCCACGAGTACGTCGTCGTCGCGTCCAAGGAGTCGTACCGTCGGGTACGCAGCGGCGAGGACACGATCTCGAAGGACGACTTTCTCGCCGGAACCGTCTCGATCTGGGAGATCGCCCCCGAATCGGCCCGCCGGGTGGGGCACCCGGCGCCGTTTCCCGTCGAACTGCCCCGTCGGCTCATCGAGCTCTACAGCTTCGAGGGGGATCTCGTCCTCGACCCGTTCATCGGTGCCGGCTCGACTGCGGTCGCCGCCATCGAATCGGGGAGGCACTTCGTCGGGTTCGACACCGACCCGGAGTACGTCCGGCTTGCCGAGGAGCGGATCGCCGCCGCCTCCCGCCGCGCGTAGCCTCTGCTCGGTGAACGGTCCGTCGCAGCCCGCAGATGGCGTCTTTGCGAGGACGATCCTCGACGCCGTGCCCTACCTCGCCGCCGGTCTGGCTGTTTCGCCGCTCCTGCTGGCGGTGCCGTCGTCGTGGAGCCTCAGCGGCCGCTTCGTCGTCCATCTGTCGCTTCTCGTCGCTCTGGGCCTCGCCGTCTCTTTCCGGCTCGCCCCCAGGCTCACCCACGGCTTCTTCGCATCGGAGGGCTGGACGCCCTTCCGCGAGACACTCGGGGCCGGGATCGTCCTCACCGTCGTCGTCACCGGGGTCGTCGGCCTCGTGACGCTGGCGTCCTCTGCGGCGCTCCGCTTCGACCCGTCCCTCCAGTTCCTCCAGCTGCTCTCCGCCCTGGACATCGCCTGGGCGGCCGCCGCCGTCGCCATCGGGGCGCACCATCGCTGGGGACGCCGCGCCGGCGTCGCCGGAGGTCTCGCGGTCGGCGTCGCCTGCGTCGGCTCGATCTGGAACTACCTGCGGGTGGTCGGGTTCACCGAGGCAGGCGGGTGGCTGGTCGACGGCGCTCGACTCGCTGCGCTCGTCATCTCCTTCGACATGGTCGTCGCCGTCGTCGCGACGCTGGTGTTGCTGGCCGGAGTCCGGACGGCCTCAGCCGACGGCGCAGGCGAGTGACCAGTCGTAGGTCTGGAACGTCACCCGAGGCCGGCCGGAGCGGACCCACGCGGCGACACCCGGATCGAGCCACCCGGCGATGGCGAGGACGAGCCGCTGCTTCGTCGTCGGGATCCACGTCGGCATCCGGTGGGGTCGAACGAAGTCGGAGCCGTACCACAGCAGGATCCGCGACAGCGACAGCATGTTGGAGGCGCGGTCGACGGCGGCGCCGCCGTTGGAGAGGAAGCCGGCGAGCTGGTCGTCGAGCTGGTCGTCGAGGTCCCGGCCCCGATACGGCTCGTAGCGCAGGGTCGGGCACGACGCCGACCCGCACACGAGCGCACCGTGGATCCTGGGATCGCCGAAGCGACGGATCTTGGCGTGTTCGATCTGCTCCAGGGAGAGATGCTCGCCCGCGACCCGGGCCCAGGGTCGGGTGAAGCCACCGGGGACCCGGAGAACGGTGTCGTCGGCGCGATCGACGGCGTCGGCGGCGAGTCCGAGCGCGCCGGCGTTGTACAGATTGAGCCAGTAGGCGAGGGCCTCGTCGCGGCCGAGGTCGTCGGGGTCGATGCTCTCCAGGTGGCTCCGGTAGGCGGCAAGGTCGCCGCGGCGGCCGGGGAGCGCGCCGACGCCGCCGGTCTCGAGGTCGTCGAGGACGACGGCGAGAGCGCCGTGGTCGGCGGAGGCCCCGCCTCGCGCGTTCGGTCGGCGCTTTCGCATGGCGGCGGCCACCGTGAATGCGACCCTGATGGCGTTCGGCGACGGTGATCCTGCCATGTGCCACTGCAACCGGCTCGGCCCCGGCGTTGTTCCTCCTCGCCGCCCCGCCCGGTCGACACGACGATGTCGCGGCCGTCCAGCCGGGGTCAGCCGGCCGGCGCCTGCTCGTCCGCATCCGCCGCCGGGGGAGGGCCGTCGATGCCCATGCGCTCGCGGCCGGCCTCGAGCTCCTCGGCGGGGGTCTTGCCGGTGCGGAGGAAGAGGAACCCGGCGACACCGGCCACCGTCGAGCCGATGAAGATGCCGACCTTCGCCGAATCGGAGAGCAGCTCGTCGGTGAAGGCCAGCTCGGTGATGAACAGCGACACCGTGAACCCGATGCCGGCGAGGAGGGCGAGACCGACGATCTGCTGCCACCCGGTTCTTCTCGGCAGCTTCCCGATGCCGGTCCGTACCGCGATCCACGTCGCAGCCGTGATGCCGGCCAGCTTGCCTACCACGAGCCCGAAGGCGACACCGAGCGTGACCGGGCTCGTGACGACATCGCCGGTGTCGATCTCCGTGAACCGGACCCCGGCGTTGGCCAGCGCGAAGATCGGCACGACGAAGAACGACGACCACGGATGGAGGGCCCGTTCCAGACGATCCAGCGGGGCCACCGATTCCCTCGCGATCGACGAGAGGGCGAGCGCGCCCTCGTCGACCCGCTCTCTCCGCCGCGGAGCAGCGGCATCCATCTCGTAGCGCTCCAGGATCAGCCGGGAGCGCCGGTAGTACTCGTCGTCGGAGTACCACGACCCGACGGGTGTCAGGAAGCCGAGCGCCACGCCGGCGAGCGTCGCATGCACCCCGGACTCGAAGACGAAGAACCAGACGGCAGTTCCGGCCACGCCGTAGAAGAGGAGGCTGCGGATTCCCGACCGGCTCGCCACGTAGATGACGCCGAGCCCGACGATGCCGGCTGCGAGCCACGCCAGCGAGAGATCCGAGGTGTAGAAGATGGCGATGACGGTGATGGCCCCGATGTCGTCGGCGATGGCGAGTGCGAGGAGGAACAGCTTCGCGCCGAGCGAGACCCGGTTGCCGAGCAGCGACACGACGCCGACCGAGAAGGCGATATCGGTCGCCATCGGGATTCCCCAGCCCTGGGTCGCCTCGCCGCCGGTCCCGGCCACGAACGCTACATAGATCAGCGCCGGCACGGCCATGCCGCCGAGCGCCGCGATGGCGGGGAGCGCCGCCCGCTTCGGGTCGCTGAGGTCTCCGACGACGATCTCCCGCTTGATCTCGAGGCCGACGACGAAGAAGAAGATCACCATCAGCGCGTCGTTGACGATCTCCTTGAGCGCCTCGTCGAAGTGGACCGGACCGATCTCGATGGTGATGTGCGTCTCCCAGAAGTGGTCGTACGACTCACCAAAGGGGGCATTGGCCCAGATGAGAGCGGCCACCGCGGCGACGAGGAGCACCATCCCCCCCGCTGCCTCGACACGGGTGAAGCGCAGCAGCGGCCGGATGAAGCGGGACGGGATCCGTCGATCCGAGTTGACCCACGTGGAGTGGACGATGTCGGACTCTCGAGCCATTCCGGTGACGTTAGTGTCGGAGGCGGGAGAGCCGGGCTTCGCCACGGTGTCGCGCCAGGCGGTGGCTCTCCACTGAAGCGGGTGCGGCGGCGGCGCCGGCCGAGCCGCTCCGACGTCCATGGAGGTTCCATGCTGGGCGCCGTCGGTCTCGTCGTGATCGGGCTCGTGCTGCTCGTGGTGGCGTCGGACCGCCTCGTCGTGTCGGCGGTGCGGGTGGCACGCGCGCTCGGGGTGTCGGCGATCCTCGTCGGCGCCGTGGTCGTCGGTCTCGGCACGTCGATCCCGGAGCTGCTCGTGTCTGCGATCGCCTCCGGCAACGACGAGCTCGACGTGGCGATGGCAAACGTCGTCGGCTCCAACGTCGCCAACGTGACGCTCGTGCTCGGCACAGCCGCCTTGATCTCCCCGGTCATGGCGAGGCACTCGACGCTGCGTCGGGAGGGCGTCTTGATGGTCGTCGCGGTGCTCGGTCTCACCGTTGTGCTCGTTGACGGTCAGGTCGGCGGGTTCGAGGGTGTGGCCCTGGTCGGGGGCCTCGTCGTCGCCCTCGTCCTTCTCGTCGTCTGGTCGATCGGCGCCGAGGAGTTCGATGCCGAGGTCGACGGGCTGGTCACGACTCGGCGCGGGATCGCCATCGAGCTGCTCGTCGGCCTCGGATCGCTCGTCCTCACGGTCGCGGCTGCGGATCTGCTCCTCGACGGCGCCCTCGAGATCGGCGAGCGGCTGCGCTGGTCGGACACCTTCCTCGGCCTGCTCCTCGGTGTCGGGACGAGTCTCCCGGAGCTTGCCACTGCGCTCGCCGCGGCGCGGCGCGGCGAGTCCGACCTCGTCGTCGGCAACGTCGTCGGTTCGAACATCTTCAATTCGCTGGCGGTGGCCGGCACGGCGGGCATCGTCGGGCCGGCGGTGCTCACCGACCTCGGCACGTTGCCCGTCGTCGTCATGGTGGTGACGGCCGTCGTCGCCGGCGCGTTCTCGAGGACGGGGGAGCGCATCGTTCGTCTCGAGGGAGCGGCGCTCGTCGCCGTCTTCGTGATCTTCGGGCTCGTCGCGTTCTGAACACGCCGTCGGCCTGTCCCTGGCGGCGTCGCCGGCGGCCGCCGTAGATTGGTCGCCATGGCCGAAGCGAACCGCGCGGTAGGGCGGCTCTTACGCGAATACGTCGATCTCCTCAAGCTGGAGGAGGGGAGCGCCCAGGCGTTCCGGGTGCGCGCGTACGAGCGTGCCGTCGCGGCGGTGGCGGAGCTGACGAGGGACGTCGCCGGGATGACGGCCGGCGAGCTCAAGGCCGTCGACGGGATTGGCGCGTCGACGGCGAAGAAGATCAGGGAGTACGTCGAGACGGGCGCCATCGCGGACGTCGAGACACTGCGCGAGAAGTACCCGAGGCCCCTCGTCGAGCTCATGCAGATCCCGGGGGTCGGACCGAAGACCGTGGTCCAGCTGCGCCGGGAGCTGGGGGTGGAGAACCTGGACGACCTGAAGCAGGCGATCGCCGAGGAGCGGTTGCGCGACCTCGCCGGCCTCGGCGTCCGCACCGAGGAGAAGATCGCCCGCGCCATAGAGCGGCTCGGTCTTCACAGCAAGGAGCGGAGGATCCCCATCATCAGGGCCCTGCCGGTCGCCGCCGACATCGTCGCGGCCCTCTCGCAGCTGCCCGCTGTGCGGCGGGTCGAGTACTGCGGCAGTCTGCGCCGGTTCCGCGAGACGATCGGCGACATCGACGTCGTTGTCGCCTCCGGCGACCCGGCGCCGGTGATGGACGCCTTCGTCGGCTTGCCCCGCATCCGGGAGGTCCTCGGCCGGGGCGATACGAAGGCATCCGTCCTCACCGACGACGACCTCCAGGTCGACCTCCGGACGGTCGCTCCGGGGGAATACGGGGCGGCGATCCTGTATTTCACCGGCTCCAAGGCGCACAACATCGAGCTCCGGCAGCGGGCGATCGAGCGGGGCTGGATCCTCAACGAGTACGCCCTCGCCGACGCCGACAGCGGCGAGATCGTCGCCTCCCGCACCGAGAAGGCGATCTACGACGCGCTGGGCCTCGGCTTCATCCCGCCCGAGCTGCGCGAGGGCATCGGTGAGATCGCAGCCGCCGCCGAGGACAGGCTGCCGCGGCTGGTCGAAGAGCGTCACATCCGCGGTGACCTCCATGTGCACTCGACCTGGTCGGGGGACGGCCGCTCCAGCCTGGCGGACATGGTGGCCGAGGCGGCCCGGCGCGGGCTCCAGTACGTGGCGATGACCGAACACGGCGAGAACCTGGCGATCAACGGTCTCACTCGGGACGAGGTGAGAAGGGAACGCGCCGAGCTCGACGAGCTGGCGGCGGGTCACCCCGACCTCACGATCCTCCACGGGGCCGAGCTCAACATCGGGCCCGACGGCGGCCTCGACTACGACGAGGACTTCCTCCTCGAATTCGACTGGTGCGTCGCCAGCGTCCACAGCCACTTCGACTTCGACGTGCCGACCCAGACCGAGCGGATCCTGCGCGCCATCGCCTCCCCGGCGGTCAACGCGATCGGACACCTCACCGGACGCAGAATCGGCAAGCGCCCCGGCATCGAGCTCGACGCCGACGCCGTCTTCGAGACGGCCGCGGCGACCGGCACCGCCATCGAGGTCAACTGCCACCTCGACCGGCTCGACGCTCCTGCCGACCTGCTGCGCCGGGCGCGTCTCGTCGATGGTCTTCGGTTCGTGATCTCCACCGACGCCCATCACACCACCGAGCTGTCCAACGTGACGTGGGGGGTGCGCAACGCCCGTCGCGGCTGGGTGGAGCGGGCCGCCGTCGCCAACACGTGGACCCGCGACCGCTTCCTGAAGTGGGCGGCAGCGAAGCGGCGGACGTGAACGAGTTCACGGATTCGTAATCGGCGAATCGGACTTTTTTCCCGGGCGCCGTGTTATACCGACACCATGGACCGCACCATCACGACCCGTCGTTCCCGCGTGACCCTGTGGGGTGGCCTGAGCGCAGGCGCCGGCCTCGCCGGTGCCGCCGCGGCCGGTCTCGCTCTCGGACTCACCGAGCTCGCCGCCGGGCTGTTCGAGCGGGTTCCGTCGGCGATCGCATCGGTGGGGAGCATCATCGTCGATCGGGCGCCCCGGTTCGTCGTCGAGACGGCCATCTCGCTCTTCGGAACCGCCGACAAGGGAGCCCTCGCCATCGGGACGGCGATCGTCGTTGTCCTGCTCGGAGTCGGCGTGGGCCGCGCCACCGCTCGGCACAGCTGGGTGGCGCCGCTGTCGTTCGGCGCGGCGGCTGTCGGCGGGATCGCCGCCGCAGCCAATCAGCCCGACGCCAGCATCCCAGGCGTCATCGTCGTCATGGGGCTCGGCGCCGCCGCCGGCGTTGTCGTGCTCCGCAGCCTCGTCACTGCGGTGGCGGCCCAGGACGCACCGACCGACGCGATGCCGGCCAGCCGTACACGGCGCCGTTTCCTCGTCGGTGTCGCCGGGGCGGCGACGGGGGCCATCGCCGCCGGCGCCGGCGGGCGTTGGCTCATCTTGGAGCGGTCCGAGGACGTCAGGTCCACGACTGCGTTTCCCCGCCCGGCGACGAGGGTGGACCCGCCGGGTCAGGGATCGAGCTTCGCCGTACCCGGCCTGGAGCCGATCGTCGTTCCCAACCGGGATTTCTACCGAATCGACACGGCGTTGCTGGTGCCGCGTCCCGATCCGGTGTCGTGGCGGCTGGGGGTCACCGGCCTCGTCGAGCGAGAGGTCTCTCTGTCGATGGACGACCTCCTCTCGCTGCCGCTGCACGAGCACTACGTCACCATCTCGTGCGTGTCGAACGAGGTTGGCGGCGACCTCGTCGGCAATGCGAAGTGGACGGGCGCCTACCTCACCGACGTCCTCGACATGGCCGGCGTCCGCCCGGAGGGCACCCAGATCGTCGGTCGCTCCGTCGACGGGTGGACGGCGGGCTTCCCGACCGAGCTCGCCTACGACGGCCGGTCCCCCCTCATCGCCGTCGGGATGAACGACGAGCCGCTGCCGGCCCGGCACGGGTTCCCCGCCCGGCTCATCGTGCCCGGTCTCTACGGGTACGTCTCGGCGACGAAGTGGCTCGAGGAGATCGAGCTCACCACGTGGGACGGATTCGACGGGTACTGGATCCCGAGGGGCTGGTCGAAGACGGGCCCGATCAAGACGCAGTCGCGCATCGACGTCCCCCGCAACGGCGAGGTCGTCAACGGCTCCCCGGCCGTCTTTGCCGGAGTTGCGTGGGCGCCGCTCAAGGGCATCGAGAAGGTCGAGGTGCGTGTCGACAAGGGCGTCTGGGAGGAGGCGGATCTCAGCGACCCGCTGTCGGACAAGTCCTGGGTGCAGTGGAGGCTCGAGCGCAACGTGACGCCGGGGCGTCACGAGCTCCAGGTGAGGGCGACCGACGGCACCGGGGCCACCCAGACCGAGGTCGTCAGCAGCCCCGATCCTGACGGCGCGACCGGCTGGCACACGATCGGGTTCCGCGCCTCCTGAGCTCAGCTCGGCCCGACCCGGCGGGCTTCGGCGACGGCTTCGCTCACCGATCTGGCCCACGGCTCGCCGTGACCGGGGAGAATCGTGCTCGCCGATGCCCCTTCCAGGCGGGTGAGCGACTCGAGCGCCCCTGCGCTCGACTTGTTGAACGACGCCGGCATCACGCGGGGGCCCGTGGCGCCCGTGAGGATGTTGAGCGTGACGAGCGCGTCGCCGGTGAACAGCACCCCGCGGTCGTCGAGCGTGATGCACGCGCTGCCGTCGGTATGGCCGGGGGTGTGGATGACCGTGGGCCGGCCCGGCACGTCGAGTTGTTCGCCGTCGCCGAACGTCGACAGTTCGGCGACCGGCGGTGCCTTCAATGCTCCGCCTCGGGCGAAGAACAGCAACGCCTTCCACGCGAAGAGGCGGGTGAGGTCGCGGATGTAGTGGCGTTCGTACTCGCGGTGCGCCTCGCCGCGCGCCAGCGCGGCGTCTCCTTCGTGCACGTGCACGGAGGCGTCCGACTCGTCCTTGATGTGAGCCGAGGAGCCCAGGTGGTCTCCGTGGGCGTGGGTGAGGAGGACGGCGTCGACGTCGGCCATCGACCGTCCCAGGGACGCGAGGGCAGGGGCGAGCTGGCCCAACTGGTTCGGGTTGCCTGCATCGACAACCGTGACCCGGCCCCCGTCCTCGACGATGAACCAGTTCACCAATGGTGCTCCGAGCCGGTAGACGCGGTCGGCGACCTCGACGGCCATGGGTTCCCTCCTTCGTCTCCTACGGCCCAGCGTAGGTCGCTCGTGTGCGCCGTTTCTTTCCTCGGGGAGATCGGCGGCGGTGACGGCAGCGTAAGCTGGCGCGTCATGGACCCGGATGTGACAGCCAACGAGGAAGAGGCACTCCACCCCGACGTCGTCGAGGAAGAGGAGCCCGAAGCTGAGGGCACCTACGTCACCGAGCCCTCGAAGCTGATTCGCATCGCGTCGATGACGCGAGCGATGCTCGAGGAGGTGCGCGCCGCGCCGCTCGACGACGCCGGCAGGAGCCGGCTGCTCGGTGTGTACCAGAGTTCGCTCGAGCAGCTGCGCGACAGCCTCAGCAGCGACCTCCAGGAGGAGATGGCGGCCGTCTTCGAGCCGCTCGAATCGGAGACGGCATCCCAGTCGGAGCTGCGGATCGTCCAGGCGCAACTCGTCGGCTGGCTCGAGGGCCTGTTCTCGGGGATCCAGGCCTCCCTCTTCAGCCAGCAGGCCGCAGCGGCCGCTCAGCTCGACGAGATGCGCCGACGCAAGAGCCTCGAGGCCGGCAAGCAGGCCCACGGCCAGTACTTGTGAGCGTCAGCTGGCGGTGACCACAGCCGCCTGAGCGGCGGCGAGCCTGGCGACGGGGATCCGGGGTGGGCTGCACGAGATGTAGTCGACGCCGATCTCATGGAAGAACGCGATCGACCGGGGGTCGCCGCCGTGCTCGCCGCAGACCCCGATCTCAAGCTCGGGATTCGCCGCCCGGCCCTCCTCGATCGCGGTGCGGATGAGGCGTCCCACCCCCGCCCGGTCGATCGTCTGGAACGGGTTGTCGGTGAGGATTCCCTGGGCGAGGTACTCGCCGAGAAACGCCTCCTCGGCGTCGTCGCGGCTGAGACCCAACGTCGTCTGGGTGAGATCGTTCGTCCCGAACGAGAAGAAGTCCGACTCGAGCGCGATGCGCTCGGCGATGAGCGCCGCCCGGGGGAGCTCGATCATCGTCCCGATGCCGACCTCGAGCTGGCGGCCGGCGAAGTGCACCTCCTCCTCGATCATGTCGCGCACCAGTTCGAGCTCGTCGAGGCTGGCGACGAGCGGGATCATGAGCTGGAGCCGCGGGTCACCTCCGGCGTCGAGGCGCCGCCGCACCGCCTCGAGCGCCGCCAGGACCTGGACGCGGTAGATCTGCGGGATCACGACCGCGAGTCGGACCCCGCGCAGGCCGAGCATGGGGTTCGATTCCTCCCAGGTGTCGACGGCGGCCTCGAGTCGTTCGAGGTCCTCGGTGGGCTGGCCGTTGCGGCGGGCGGCGGCCAGTTGCTGTTCGACCTCCACCCTGCCGGGGAGAAACTCGTGGAGGGGAGGGTCGAGCAGTCGCACGACGACGGGCATCCCGTCCATAGCCTCGAGGAGACGCACGAAGTCGTCGGTCTGCATCGCCTCGAGTGTCTCGAGCGAGGTTGCCCGGTCGCGCTCGTCATCGGCGAGCAGCATCCGGCGGACCACCGAGAGGCGCTCGCCGGAGAACATGTACTCGGTGCGGGCGAGCCCGATGCCTTCCGCCCCGGCCTTGCGGGCGACCTCGGCCCCCGCCGGCGTGTCCACGTTCGCCAGCACCCGGAGCCGCCTCACCTCGTCGGCCCAGCGGAGGAGCCGCTCAAGGTGGCCGCCGTCGGCGGGCGGCAATGTCTCCACGGGGCCGAGGTAGACGGAGCCGGTGGCTCCGTCGATCGTGAGCATGTCCCCTTGCTGCACGGTCGCGGTCCCGATCCGCATCTCTCCCGCCTGGGCATCGACGTGGGCAGACGTCGCCCCGGTGACGGCCGGCGTGCCGAGCCCGCGGGCCGCGACGGCGGCATGGGAGGTCCTGCCCCCGTGGCTCGTGAGGATCCCGGCGGCGGCGACGACGGCGGAGAGGTCCTCTGGAGTGGTCTCCCTCCGCACGAGGATCACCGCAGTGCCGTCTGCGGCGCGACGTAGCGACGAGGCCGAGTCGAAGACGGCGATGCCGGTAGCCGCCCCCGGCGAAGCGGCGGTGCCGACGGTGATCGGTTCCGGGGCGGCGCCGGGCGCGATGCGGGCATGGAGCAACTCGGCGAGCCCATCGGCCTCGACGCGCAACAGTGCCTCGTCGGTTTCGAGTGCGCCCTCGTCGACGAGATCGACCGCGATCCTCGTCGCGGCCGGTGACGACCGGTCGGCGGCCCTGCCGTCGACGATCCAGAGCGTTCCCTTTTCCCGGACGTAGTCGACCCGGACGGCGTCGCGCTGGTCGGCTTCGAGCGTGCGTAGCGCGTCTTCGAGCCGCTCCCGAAGCTCCGGCGGGAGCCCGGAGTCGGCACCGAGGTTCGTGCGGTCCGCGGCGACGAGGTTGTGCGGGGCGCGGGGCCGGTAGCAGCCGACCGGCGCCGGAGCGCCGTCGACGGGATCGCGAGAGAACGCAACGCCGGCCCCCGAGTCGTCGTCGGCCGCTCCGTGGACCATGGCGTGGACGACGACACCGGTGCCGACGTCGTCGGAGATGCCGTTTGCCCGGCGGAACCGGCGCGCCGGCATCCCGTCCCAGGAGGCGAACACGGACTCGATGCCTTCCCGCAGCTGCTCGAGCGGGTCGGGCGGCACCGGGCGTTGTGTCTCGGCGACGATGAGGGCTTCGATGGCGCCGGCCGCCTCCTCCAGTTCCGCCGTGGTGGCGTCGTCGCGACCGCGTACGGCTTCGATCCTCTCCACCGGGACGGCGCGGACGACCGCCGCATAGCCCTCGGCGAACCGGCGTCTCGTCTCGGCGGCGAACCGAGGTGTCGCCCAACGGGTCGATGCATCATGAACCTCGACGGTCCAGCCCAGGTCGAAGACCGAATCGACGAGCCCGGGCATGTCCACCGGCGGGGAGGCCCGCACCGCGAACGTCGTGGGGTGGCCCGGGTCGATTGCTGCCACGGCGCTGAGGATTCCTTGCGCGCCATCGACGACTTGATGCCACGCCTCGTCCGGGAGGTCGCCGGTCTCGAGGAACCTCCTGCAAGCGACGTCGGTCACGGCGCAGCCCGGTGGCACCGGGATTCCGAGTGCGGTGATGCGCCGCAGGGCACGCGCGCGCGCGCCGATACGCTCTTCGAGATCGGCCGCAGCGTCGTCGAAGTCGATCACGTACCGCATCGAACTGGCCCTTTCCAAACGGCACAGGTGAGATTACTGTCTAGGTCCCGACGACGAGCAGGGGGGTCCTGCACTCGGCCTCGGGTTGAGAAACCCCAGGTCATCCCATGCCCACGGTCCGGTGGAGGGAATGTTCACGGAACGTGGGGCGTTGGATGAGAGGACCTCTGAGAAGGGTAGGTGGAAGCCATATGGTCATGGCGCTCACCGACATGATGTGGGAGCCGGACGCCGAATGGCGCAAAGACGCCGCGTGCTCCGGTTCCAATGCCAATCTCTTCTTCCCCATCGGGGAGGACGAGTCTCTGGCCGCGCCCGCGAAGGCCGTCTGCGCCGGATGCCCGGTCCAAGAGCAGTGCCTCCAGTACGCGCTTGCCACCAACCAGACCGAAGGCATCTGGGGCGGCATGACGGGCCCGGAGCGGCGCCGTCTGCGCCGCCGGCTCCGCGATCGGCAGCGCCGCCGGGCGAGCTGATCCGCCGCCCGGGCGAGCCTTTCTGACGCCCGCGAGCCTCATCCCGCGATGACCCGCCCTCTCCTCTCGGCGCGCTCGGCGGCGTCGCGAGTGACCGCGGCACCGATCGCGGCGGCGACCAGCATCGTCCAGACGAGGGCGGCGAGCAGCAGATGGGCGGCGACGAGGAGGCTCGAGCCGACCTTCGTGAAGACGTGGGCCGCCCCTAGGCCGATGTTGACCGCGTACAGGCCGGTTGCCCCGCCTACGAGCGACTGCTCCAGGCGGGACCGGCCGGACCGTCTCGCCGCGACAACGAGCCAGCCGAGGTACACGAGAACGACGGCGGCGACGAGGCGGTGGAGGAAGTGCACGGCGACGAACCGGTTCGAGAGGTCCGGTAGGAGCGTGTTGCCGACGAGCGGCCACCCGCCGATGTAGAGGTTGTGGACGTAGGACCCGAGGAGGAGCACGGCGAGGGATGCGGCCGCGGCAACGAAGAGGCGGCCCGTCCACGGGCCGCCTCGTTCGCTGCTCCGGATCGGGCGCGAGGTCGTGACGACGACGGTGGTGAGGAGGGCGACGACGACCATCGAGATTGCGAGGTGCACCGAGACGAGGTCGGCGTCGAGGTCACCCTTGACGACGAGGCGCCCGACCCAGGCCTGGACCCCGATCACGCCGACGGCGGCCACTGCCGGGACGACGACGAGCGGCCGGTCGCGTTCGCGCCGCCAGGCGGCGACCGCGGTGGCGATGGCGAGCACGCCGACGACTGCTGCCACCCAGCGGTGGGTCCACTCCACGATCATGTGGTAGTCGGCACGCGGCAGCAAGCCGCCGAGGAGGCCGTCCTCGCAGAGCGGCCACCGGTCGGCGCAGCCGTAGCCGCTCCCGCTCCCGCGAGTGAAGCCGCCGATCGCGACGAGTGCCAGCGTCGCGCCGAGGGTGAGCGTGCTCAGCCGGCGGGTCGAGGCCATGCCGGGACTCTACGCAGGTGGTGCGGCTGATCCCCCACGGCATCGTCGGCTCGGGCGACGAGCCGGAGGTGGGCTCACCGGTTCCCGTTCTCAGCCCTCGGAGACGGTGACGCGTTCGATGACGCAGTCCTCGACGGGCCGTTCACCGGAGCGGGGGACGGAAACGATGGCATCGACCGCATCCATTCCGTCGGCCACCTTGCCGAAGATCGTGTAGGCGTGAGGGAGGCCCACGTCCTCGAGGCAGATGAAGAACTGGGAGCCATTCGTGTTCGGCCCGGCATTCGCCATGGCGAGCGTGCCTCGGGTGTAGTGCCCCGGGCCGTCGAGCTCGTCCCGGAACCGGTATCCGGGCCCGCCGCGACCCGTCCCGGTGGGATCGCCACCCTGGACCACGAAGCCCGGAACGACGCGATGGAAGATGACGCCGTCGTAGAAACCGTCCTTCGCGAGGAACACGAAGTTGTTCACCGTGATCGGCGCCCTCCCCGGCTCGAGCTCGATGGCGATGTCGCCGTGGTTCGTGTGGAGCGTCGCCGAATACGACTTCTCGAGGTCGAGGAGGTAGTCGGGCTGAGCGGAGTACTGGGTTGCCACGAAGGCGCCTTTCTCTGGCCGTGGGGGCGACTCTAGGGGCGCCATCGCGGCTCCCGGCCGGGCGGCCGGGGCGCCGGCGCGGACCGCTACCGCCGCCGGCGGCGCGGTGAGCCTGGGCGTCGACGGGCGTCACCGTCGAACGGCGCCATGTCCGGCGGTGGCTCCCACGAGGTGAGGTCGGCGAGGCGCTCGTCGTTGGAGAACATCTTGACGATCGGCACGTTGAGTCCGGCGCGGCGCTGGATGGCGATGACCTCGTTGACCTGATCCCACTCGACGAGGGTCACGACGAGGCCGGACTCGCCGGCGCGAGCCGTGCGCCCGGAGCGGTGGAGATATGTCTTGGGGTCCTCCGGCGGGTCGTAGTGGAGGACGATGTCGACGTTGTCGATGTGGAGTCCCCTCGCCGCGACGTTGGTGGCGACGAGCACCGGCGTCGTCCCGGCGGAGAACCCGGCGAGCGCCTTCTCCCGCTTCGACTGGTGCAGGTCGCCGTGGATCGCCTTCGCCTCGACGCCGTGATCCCGCAGGTCCCTGGCGACGCGGTCGCACGCGAACCTCGTCCGAACGAACACGAGCGTGCGACCCGCGCTGGCGGTGATCGCCGCGGCGATCTTGACCTTGTCCATGTGGTGCACCTTCAAGAAGCGGTGCTCCATGGTCTCGATGCGCTCGGTAGGGTCGTCGACCGCGTGCTCGACGGGGTCGTCCATGTACTCCCGGATCAGCGCACCGACCTGCCCGTCGAGGGTCGCCGAGAAGAGCATCGTCTGGTGCGCCACCGGCACTTCGCGCATGATCCTGCGCACCTGGGGAAGGAAGCCCATGTCGGCCATCTGGTCGGCTTCGTCGATCGAGACCATCGAGACGTCATCGAGGCGGACCTTCTTGCGGTCCATGAGGTCGATGAGCCGGCCCGGGGTGGCGATGACGATCTCGGAACCCTTGTCCAGGCGGTCGATCTGGCGCTTCATCGAGACTCCGCCGTAGACGGCGACGAGGGAGAATCCGCCGGACTTGGCGAGCGGGTGCAACACCCCGGCCACCTGGTTGGCGAGCTCGCGTGTCGGCACCAGTACGAGTGCTCGCGGGCGTTTCGGCCGGGCCGGCGTCAGCCGCTGGATGATCGGCAGGCCGAAGGCGAGGGTCTTCCCGGAGCCGGTCTTCGCCCGGCCGCAGACGTCGCGTCCGGCGAGCACGTCTGGGATCGTCATCTCCTGGATGGGGAACGGCGCGACGATGCCGTCGTGGGAGAGGAGCTCGACGAGCTCTTCGTCGACGCCGAGCGCGGCGAAGCTGGTGTCGTGGGTGAGGTCGTGTGTGGTCGAAGTCAAGCGGCGGCCTTCTCTGGCGGATGGGTCGCGCCCGGCCGAACGCCGGTGCGCCCTGACAAATGTAGTCGCCCCTGGGCACAGTGCCGACGATCGGGTTCACGGTATGTTCAGGAACACCGCCACCCGGCGACTCGTTGCCACGAGTGAAGACCAGGAAGGTGACGGACATGTGGAAGTGGATCGGTTCCCATCGTGGCCTCGCCGCCTCGATCGGGGTGGCGGGTATCGCCCTCGCCGTGTTCGCGCTCGTGTGGTTCGAGCCGCAGAAGCTCTTCATCGATGAGCGGGTCGACGAGGCGCTTCCTGCTGCTGCGACCACGGCCGCGACGACGGCGCCGCCGACCACCGTGCCGACCACCACGGCGCCGCCGGTCGCCACGACGGCCGGCGAAGACACGTCAACCACGCCGACCACCACCGTGGCTCCAACGGCGACCGAAGCCACGACGACGACTGCCGGGCCGGTCACGCTCAGCGACACGGAGATGGTGTCTGTGGGCCGCAACGGAACCGGCCGGGTGCTCTTCGTCGAGCTGCCCGATGGCTCGCGTTTCGTTCGGTTCGAGGACCTCGATGTCACGAACGGGCCAGACCTCGTGGTCATCCTGTCCCCGTCGCCGCTCGTCGACGACCGCGACGCCTACGACGACGGGGACTTCGTCTCTCTGGGTGAGCTCAAGGGCAACCAGGGCAACCAGAACTACGAGATCCCGCCCGAAGTCGATCTCACCGAGTTCGGATCCGTCGCCATCTGGTGCCGCCGGTTCAACTACACGTTCACCGCGGCACCGATCGAGCTGACGGCCTGAGGGGACACCTCGCCGTACCCCCGGGAGCGCTTGGGCGACGATGTCGTCGAGGCTGCCCGGAGACCGCGCTTCCGGTCGGGCGAGGCCGGGCAGCAGCCGCTGGCTCCCGACGGAGCTCATCCCGGGGCGATGCCGCGCTCCTCGAGCTCGTCGTTCAGCTCGGCGCCGAGCAGCACCATGAAACCCGACAGGAAGAACCACAACAGCAGGACGACGACCCCGGCGAGGGTGCCGTATGTCTCGTTGAAGCGCCCGAGGTTGTTGGCGTAGAACGAGAACCCCACCGTCACGAGCAGCCACAGAACGGCGGCGGCGATCGCACCGATGCTGAGGAGGGGGGTCCGGGAGGCGGGCCGGTTCGGCCCGACCTTGTAGAAGATGCCGAGGCCGAGGATGACGAACACGAAGATCGCCGGCCAGCGCGCGATGCTCACGGCCCGCTCCCAGCCCGAGCCGAGGCCGGCGTCCCTGAGCAGGCCCGGCATGAAGGTGACCAGGGCGATCGCTGTCGCGATGAACACGATGATGCCGATCGTGAGGGCGAAGGCGATTCCGCGCAGCTTCGGGAACGGCCTGGTCTCGGCTTCCCCGTAGGCGATGTTGATGCCGGTGATGAGGGACTTCGTGCCGGCGGACGCCGAGAACAGCGCCACCGCGACGCCGATGGCGGTGGCGAGCCCAAGACCCGCGGATGATGCGTCGACGATCGACTCGAGCTGATCGGCGATGACCCCCGCCGCGTTCTCGGGGAGCGCCTCGGTGAGGTCCGCGATCTGGCGTTGCACGTCCGCGGGGTCGAAGACGAGCCCGTAGACCGACACGGCGGCGATGGCGGTGGGGAACACCGCCAGGATGGCGTAGTAGGAGAGGGAGGCAGCGATCAGGACCGTGTTGTGCTCTCGCAGCCTTCGCAGCAGCACTCTCACCAGGCCCGGCGCCGCGACTCGCGCCGCACCGGCGGAGATCACGTCGCGGCGAGGGCCGGGCTCGGCGGCGTCGCCGGGTTCGCCTCCGGCGGTTCCCGGCGCCGGGCGTCTCCGCGAGAGCGCCCCGATCGCCACCCCGGCGGCGAGGGCTCCGAGGAACCAGTTGAGAGGGCGTTTCATCGGATGCGGCGCGCGGCGGCTAACCGCCGAGGTGCTCTGGGTCGACGGCAAACAGCGCCTCGGCGTCCGCGGTCACCGCTCCCAGCAGCCCGGTGGCCTGGGGCATGATCTGCCGGGCGTAGAAGGCGGCCGTCGCGGCCTTGGCCCGATGCCACTCGTCGTCCGCCCCGGAGCGCCGGGCGGCGAGGGCGAGTCTGGCGAGGTAATAGCCGCCGGCGACGATGCCGAACATCTTCAGGTACGGCGCCGCAGCCGCCAGCCTGTCGTTCACCTCTTCACAGCGGAGGAGGTGGTCCGTTGCCGCTCGCAGCGTGTCGACGCCGGTCTTGAGCGCATCACGCATCACCGGAGGGCTCTCGCCTTCAGCGGCGAGCTCACCGGCGAGGCGGTCCATCTCGTCGAGGAACCCGCCGACGACGGCACCACCGTCCATCGGCAGTTTGCGCATCACGAGGTCGATCGCCTGGATACCGTTCGTGCCCTCGTAGATCGGGGCGATGCGTGCGTCGCGGTAGTACTGGGCGGCACCGGTTTCCTCGACGTACCCCATGCCCCCCTGTACCTGGAGTGCGATCGACGTCAGCTCGACCCCGAGATCGCTGCCCCACGCCTTCGAGATCGGGGTCAACAGGGCGGCCCTGGCGGCGGCGGTGGCCCGGGCCTGGTCCGACGCATCGTGGTCGGCCCGATCGATCGCAGCGGCGTTGTCGTACATCACCGCTCGCATCGCCTCGATGTTCGCCTTCATCGTCATCAGCATCCGCCTGACGTCGGGGTGCTCGACGATCGGCGACGCCTCGCCCTTGGCTGCTCCCACGGCGCGGCCCTGCCGCCGCTCGACGGCATATTCGAGGGCCTGCTGGTAGGCCCGCTCCGAGATCCCGAGGCCCTCGAGCCCGACGTGGAGGCGGGCGTCGTTCATCATCGTGAACATGTACCGCATCCCCTCGTGGACGTCGCCGACGAGATACCCGGTGGCGTCTTCGAGCGCCATCACCGCGGTCGGGCTGGCGTGGATGCCGAGCTTGTGCTCCAGCGACACGCACTCGATCCGGTTTCGCTCACCCGGGGCACCGTCCTCGCCGACGAGGTGCTTGGGGACGAGGAACATCGAGATGCCCTTCGTGCCGGGCGGGCCGCCCGGTGCTCGCGCCAGCACCATGTGGATGATGTTGTCGGCGAGGTCGTGCTCGCCGTAGGTGATGAAGATCTTCTGCCCGGTGAGCGACCAGGTGCCGTCGTCATTCGGCACGGCCTTGGTCCCCAACGCCCCGAGGTCGGAGCCGGCCTGGGGCTCGGTGAGCAGCATCGTCCCCGTCCAGTCCCCGGTGAGCAGCCGGGGGAGGTACGTCTGCTTCTGCTCCTCGCTGCCGTGCTTCTCGAGGGCGGTGATCGTCGATGCCGTGAGCATCGGGCACAGCGACAGCGCCATGTTCGACGCGGTGAGCATCTCCATCACCGCGAGACCGATCACACCGGGGAACTGGTGCCCCCCGTACTCGAGGGGTCCCTTGATCGCGCCCCATCCGGCATCGACGTACTGCCGGTATGCCTCCTTGAACCCGGGAGGCGTGGTGACCGAGCCGTCCGGGTTGCGGACAGAGCCCGCCGTGTCCCCGCTCAAGTTCGTCGGGGCCACGACGTCGGAGAAGAACCGGCCCGCTTCGTCGAGGGCGGCGAACGCCACCTCGGGGTCGGCGTGGGTGAAATCCGGGAGTGTGGTGAGCCCGTCGAGGTCGGCGATGTGGGTGAGGACGAACTTCATGTCCCGCAGCGGAGGTCGGTAATCGCTCATGTGACCAGGATACCGGAGCCGTCGGCCGGCCCCCGGGGCCGGGGTAGCGTGGCGCGTCGAAACGAGGCGCGCCCGTTCGTCGTCTGATGACGGACGCGCGGCACCCGCGGCGAACGAGGAGGCAACCGTCATGAAGTACGCGCTGCTCATCTACGGCTCCGAAGCCGAATACCCGGCACCGGACAGCGCCGAGTCCCGTGAGATCTTCGAGGCGTACATGGCGTTCACCAACGAGATCTCCGAAGCCGGCATCAACCTCGGTGGTGAGGCTCTTCAGGACACCCAGACCGCGACGACGGTGCGAGTTCGCGATGGCGAGACACTGACCACGGACGGCCCGTTCGCCGAGACGAAGGAGCAGCTGGGCGGGTTCTACCTCATCGACGCGCCCGATCTCGATGCCGCCATCGACGTTGCCGCCCGGCTTCCCGGCTCGTGGGTGGGCTCCGTCGAGATCCGCCCCGTCTGGGAGTGGGACCCGAGCGGGTGAGCAGCCGCCATGGACGACGATGACGACGACCGGGGCCACGCTCGAGCACGTCTTCCGCGAGGAGTACGGACGCGTCGTCGCCTCCGTGATCGGCCAGGTCGGCGATTTCGAGCTCGCCGAGGACGCGGTGCAAGACGCCGTGGCGGCCGCCCTCACCACCTGGCCGAGGACGGGCCTGCCCTCCAATCCGGGTGCCTGGCTGACGACGACGGCACGTCGCAAGGCCATCGACCGCCTCAGGCGGGCGGCCAACTTTGCCCGCAAGCAGGAGGAGCTCGCCTATCTCGTCGAGCTCGACCGGCGCGCAAGTGAGGAGGCGGAGCCGGACGTGGCCATCACACTGAGCGACGACCGCCTCCGGCTGATCTTCACGTGCTGTCACCCTGCGCTCGCCCTCGAGGCGCGGGTCGCGCTCACGCTCAAGACCCTCGGTGGGCTCACGACGGACGAGATCGCCCGTGCCTTCCTCGTCACGGAGGCGGCGATGGCCCAGCGTATGGTGCGGGCGAAGCGCAAGATTCGCGATGCCGGCATCCCCTATCGGGTCCCGTCGGACGATCAGCTGCCGGACCGGCTCGGTGGGGTGCTCGCCGTGGTCTACCTCATCTTCAACGAGGGCTACGCGGCAACGAGCGGCGCCGCTGTCGTCCGCCGCGAGCTGTCGACAGAGGCGATCCGGCTGGGGCGGCTGCTGTGCCGGCTCATGCCGGACGAACCCGAAGCGCTCGGGCTCACCGCACTGATGATGCTCCACGACTCCCGCCGCGACGCGCGGGAGGCGGGCGGCCGCGTCGTCCTCCTCGACGACCAGGACCGGAGCCTGTGGGACCGGGAGCAAATCGCAGCGGCCTTCGAGCTCCTCGAGGCGGCCTTGCGACGCGGACGTCGCGGCCCCTACCAGGTACAGGCGGAGATCGCAGCCGTGCACGCCGGCGCGAGCACCCCGACCGATACCGACTGGGCGCGCATCGTCTCCCTCTACGACGACCTGATGGCGCTCGTCCCATCGCCCGTCGTCGCACTCAACCGGGCGGTCGCGGTGGCGATGGAACGCGGCCCTGAAGCTGGTCTCGCAGCAGTCGACGCCCTGTCCAATCGACTCGACGGATACCGCCACTTCCACGCTGCCAGGGCCGATCTCCTTCGTCGCCTCCACCAAAAGGATGAGGCGGCGGTGGCGTACCGGAGGGCGCTCGAACTCTCCGCCAACGACGCAGAGCGAGCCTTTCTCGAGGGCCGATTGGCCGAAATCGGCGCCGAAACGCCCGCGATGTGACCAGTTTCCGACGGTTTTAGCCGTCCCTTAGCCGTGGGCGGAAGACGCGTTAGGGGTCGGGCCCCGATCGTGGCGGCCGGCGCGTGCCGCCGGATCCTCCTCCGCCGACACCGAGGGCGCCGGTGAGGTCCCCTCACATCGTGACCAAAGGCCCTGGGCCGGGCTCGGGACGGAATCGAGAATGGACACTGACAGCCTCTCCCGACAGCTGGGCACCATGTACCGACGAACATCACGCCTGGGACGATTCACTCTCGCCCTTCTCCTCATCTCCGCGCTCACGCCGTTGGCGACCGCCGGTGCGGCCGAGACGACGATCACCATCACCGACACGCTCGAGCCCGCCAAGGACGTCACGATCCAGGTCGGCGACACGGTGCGCTGGATCAACAACGACAACGACCGGCACCGGATGCGCTCGATCTCCGGCCCGGCCGAGTTCGATGTCGACCTCGACGAGGGCGAGAGCGGCACCCACACGTTCAATCAGGAGGGGGTGTGGCAGTACATCGACGATCGCGACGACGCCAACGCCAACTACCACGGGTCGATCACCGTCACCTCCGAGCCGCCTCCCGATCCGGGTGAGCCTCCGCCACCTCCTCCGACGTCCGGCGACGTCCTCATTCCCGATCGATTCTTCTCCCCGGCGACGCTGACCGTCGCCGAGGGTGCCACCGTCACCTGGCTCAACCAGGACGCCCTCCACAACGTGACCGCCACGAGCAGCAACTGGTCGTGGTTCAGCGGCAACTTCGACGCCGGTCAGAGCAGGCAGTTCACCTTCGGCGGCGCGGGCAACTACACCTACTTCTGCTCACTGCACCCGGAGATGACCGGGACCATCCAGGTCGTCGCACCGGGTGGGGAGCCACCCCCGCCTCCGCCTCCGCCTCCTCCGCCTCCTCCGCCGCCTCCTCCGCCTCCTCCGCCTCCTCCGGGGTCGGGTGATGTGACGATCTTCGACAACGGTTACACCCCGGGGTCGTTGACGGTCGATCCGGGAGCGACGGTGACGTGGGTGAACACGGGTGGGGCACCGCACACGGTGACGTCGAACCCGAGCGGTCCGCTGGATTCGGTGTTGCTGTTCAACGGTGACACGTACGCGCTCACGTTCACGTCGTCGGGGACGTACAACTACTTCTGCACAGTGCACCCGGAGATGACGGGGGCGATCGTCGTGTCGGGTGGCGGTGGCGACCCGCCCCCTCCGCCTCCGCCGCCTCCACCGCCTGATGAGCCGCCTCCGCCCCCGCCTCCGGGGTCGGGTGACGTGACGATCATCGACAACGACTACACGCCGCGGACGTACACCGTGACCGAGGGCACCACCGTGACGTGGGTGAACGCGGGCAACCTGCCCCACACGACGACCTCGACGAACGATCTCTTCGACTCGGGGCTCATGTTCAACGGTGACATGTACAGCCGCACGTTCACCGCTCCCGGGACCTACACGTATTTCTGCACGGTGCACCCCGACATGACGGGGACGATCGCCGTCACCGGCGCCGGAGGTGAGCCGCCCCCGCCGCCTCCGCCCCCTCCGCCCCCGCCGCCGCAGGAGCCTCCTCCGCCACCGGGGACGGGTGACGTGAAGATCATCGACAACGACTACACGCCGCGGACGTACACCGTGACCGAGGGCACCACCGTGAGCTGGTCGAACATCGGCAACCTTCCCCACACCGTGACGTCGACGAACGACTTCTTCGACTCGGGGCTCCTCATGAGCGGGGACGGCTACTCGCGGACGTTCACGACTGCGGGGACCTACAACTACCTCTGCACGATCCACCCCGAGATGACGGGGACGATCCTCGTGACCGGCGCAGGCGGCGAACCACCACCGCCGGCGCCTCCGGTGCCCCCGGCAGACGAGCCACCGCCTCCGCCGACGACGAGCGGAGCCGCCATCAAGGTCATCGACAACGATTACACGCCCGGCACCTACACCGTCAACGCTGGAGCCACCGTGAGCTGGGCCAATGTCGGCGTCCTGCCGCACACGGTGACGGCGTACGACGGGTCCTTCGACTCCGGGATCATGCTGACCGGCGACAACTACAAGAGGACGTTCTCGATGCCGGGGACCTTCGAGTACTTCTGCACGATCCATCCCGAGATGGCGGCGACGATCGTCGTGACCGGTGCCGACGGGACCGCCCCGCCGGGGGCCGAGCCGGGGACGCCGGCCGAGCCGGGGGCGCCGGCTTCTGCCCCGAGCGGGACCGCCGACGTGACGATCGTCGACAACGACTACGACCCGAGGAGCTTCGAAGTCGTGGCCGGTGAGACGGTGTACTGGGCCAACATCGGCCTGCTCCCGCACACGGTGACGGCGTACGACGGGTCCTTCGACTCCGGCTTCCTCATGACCGGTGACGCCTACGACCTCACGTTCTCGACGCCGGGGACCTTCGAGTACTACTGCACGATCCATCCAGGGATGGTCGGCACCGTCGTCGTCCTCGCCGCATCGGGCGCGCCGGGCGGCGCCTCGAGCGACGCCGGAGGGGACGGGGCCGGAGCGGCCGTCGACGGTGGATCGGACGCCACAGGGTCAACCGCCGGGGACGGAACGCCGGCCGTCGACCCTGCTTCGGGCGTCATCGCAGCCTCGTCGCCTTCGAACCCCGGCCTCGCCCTCGCCCTCGCCGCCGCCATCGTCCTCATCGTCATCGTGTTCTCGTTGGCGATGGCGAAGCTCGAGCGGAAGGCGGCCGAGCAGCGCTGACGTGCGCGACCACGGCCCCACCGGGGCCCGTTCTACGCTGAGGCGATGAGCCGCGACCTCGCCGCGATCCACTGGGTGCGGCAGGGGTTCGATCGCAGCGAGGACGACCCCGTGTCCGTGGTCGATGCCGCCGGCGGCATCTACGGGATGGCCCCGACGTGCTACCTGTCGCTCGTCGCCCGGCTCGGCCGCTTCGAACGGGCCGACCTCGACCGCGCCCTCTACGAGACTCGCGAGCTCGTGAGGGTGCGGGCGATGCGCGCCTCGCTATACATGGTCCCCCGGCAGATCTTGCCGGTCGTTGTCGCCGCGACCCGCGATCTCGCCGTCCGCGGATTCGTCGCCACGTTGCGGGGGGTGCTCGGCCCGGCCGAGGTCGACCGGTGGGCGAGCCGGATCGAGGACGTGCTCGATGGCGGCGATCTGGCCGCAGCCGACATCCGCCGGGCGCTTGCTCCACGGGGCGCCGTCGCCGACCACCTGAAGTACCTCATCGCCCTCATGGCCGCCGAGGGCAGGATCGTGCGCGCCCGGGTCCAGGGGAGCTGGCGGAGCAACCGGTTCACGTACTCCCGTTGGGAGGACTGGCTGGGTGAGCCTCTGCGGGCCATCGATGGCGAGCAGGCCCGGGTACGGCTCGCCCGGTGGTATCTCGACGGGTACGGCCCCGCCACCGTCGACGACTTCCGCTGGTGGTCCGGTCTCACCGCCGCCGCGGCGCGAGCTGCGATGCGCTCGGCGGACCCGGACGATGTGCCCACTGCCCAGGGCCCGATGCTCGCCGTCGGCGAGCCGCGCCGCGACCCGCCGGCCGCGGGCGTGCGACTCCTGCCGGTGTGGGACACGGCGCTCATCGGCCACGTCGACCGTGCCCGCGTCGTCGCGCAAGACCGCCACGCCCACGTCTACGACCGTCACGGCAACGCGACGTCGGTCGTGCTGGTGGACGGCGCGGCGGCCGGGCTGTGGCAGCTCGATGGCCTCGACTCCCTCGCCGTCAGAGTCGCTCCGTTCGACGAGTTCGATGCCCCAACCTGGTTGGCGATCGGCGACGAGGCCGAGCGGATCGCCGGAGCGCTCGGGGCCGAAGGGATCGCCATCGAACGGTGCCCTCGACCGCCGCCACTGCTCACGGCGCCGCGGAACCGCTTCCTGTCACCCCTCGCCGATGTGTGCTGACCTCAGCCTGCGCCTTTGCGCGGGCCGGGGAAGAACGCGTTCGTCGTCGCGACGTAGTCGGCGTAACGGGGCCGGGTCTTGTCGAGGCCCCGTTCGAGCAACGTCACGCCGGAGACGCGCAGCAGGAGCCAGCTCATCACGACCGGCCCCGGGAGCGCCCACCACGCACCAGCGGCGAGCGCGATGAGATAGAACGCCCACCACTGGGTGAGGTCTCCGAAGTAGTTGGGGTGGCGGGTGTAGCGCCAGAGACCGCGATCCATGACCTTGCCCGCATTCGCCGGGTCCGCCTTGAACCTCGCCAGCTGGAGATCGCCACCGGCCTCGAAGACGAATCCGACGATCCACACGGCCAGACCCACGACATCGAGGGCGTTGATGCCTCCGGACCCGTCGACGGCCCCGAGGAGGGGCAACGACACCACCCACGCCAGGAGCCCCTGGACGCCGAAGACGGTGATCAGGCTCTTGAGCGGAAACGCCGGACCCTGCTTGCGCCGCATCGCCTGGTATCGCTTGTCCTCGCCCTCGCCGGCGTTGCGGATCGTGATGTAGCCGGCGAGGCGGAGCCCCCAGACGGTGACGAGGACGAGGACCAGCCAGCGGCGCCCGCCCCCCGACGCTGCGGTGGTGACGGCGTACGTGAACGCCGCCGCAACGAAGAAGAGGGACCACACCGAATCGACGATGCTCGCGTTGCGGAGTGGAACGCTGACGGCCCACGTGGCCAGAGCGATGACGAGGATGACGCCGAGGCCCCAGAACCAGGCGGACGGGTCGAACAACGTGCACTCCCAGATCGGATGGCCGGCACGCTACCGCATCGTCGCCGTCCCTTTTTCGGCCTGGGAACGGCTTGGACCGGTCGTTGGTGTCGATCTGTTTGGGGCTTGATCTTCGGGCCCGCGGTGCCGATACACACAGTGCCGATTGAACTTGCATTCCGGTGCCGGACATACGTAAAACCGATGTCAGGGTGATCCACACCGGCGAGTTCGAACGTTGGAGACCCGCCCTCGTGGCGGGTCTCCGTGCGTCCGGGCCCGGCCGCAGCCCGGGTAGCCTGCCGCTCTCCGATCCGACGCCGGGAGGATCCCGTGGCCACGCTTGTCTTCTTCCACGCCCACCCCGATGACGAGGCCATCTCGACCGGCGGGACGATGGCCCTCAACGCGGCCGGCGGCCACCGCGTCGTGCTCGTCGTCGCCACCGCCGGGGAGGAAGGCGAGGTGGACGAGGGCGTGCTCGGCTCCGGCGAGAACCTCGGGCAGCGGCGGAGTGCCGAGACAGAGGTCGCCGCCGCGGTCCTCGGGGTGAGCCGGGTTGTCTTTCTCGGTTATCGCGACTCGGGGATGATGGGTGAGCCGGCGAACGGCGATCCCTCGTGCTTCTGGCAGGCCGACGTCGACGATGCCGCGGCACGGCTCGGCGCCGTCCTCGCAGACGAGGACGCGGACGTTCTCACCGTGTACGACGACCACGGCGGATACGGCCATCCCGACCACATCCAGGTCCACCGGGTGGGCCACAGGGCGGCTCGGGTGGCCGGTACGCCCCGCGTCTACGAGGCGACGATCAATCGTGACGTCGTGCGGGAGCTGCGCGCCTCCGCCCGCGCCGCCGGCGAGGACGTCGGTCCGGCGGACGAAGACGACCGGCTGGAGGAGATCGGCCTGCCCGACGCCGAGATCACGACGGCGATCGACGTGAGTGCTCACCTCGAGGCGAAGCGGGCGGCAATGCTGGCCCACGCCAGCCAGATCACCGAGGACTCCTGGTTTCTCGCCATGCCCGACGACGTCTGGGAGCGGGTCTGGGGCACCGAGTGGTTCCGCCGCACCACGCCGCAGTTCACCGGTGCCATCCCGGCCGAGCGGGAGGCGAAGCTCATCTGAGCCGGGTCGGGCCGCAGCTTCCCACGGCTCGGGCGCAGCGAGCCGAGTCTCGGGCGCCGGGGCCCGGCGTGGGTGGCGACTCTGCCGGTCATGGGACCCAGACGTCTCCGTCGACGATGAGGTGCTTGATGGCCGCCCGCCCGGTCCGGTCGACTACAGCGACGACGTCGACGTCGTCGGCTGTTTCGATCTCGAATCCTCTGCCCTCCGGCACGAAGTAGGTCTCGATGCCGTAGACGACATCGAGGACGGCATCTCGGTGCACCGCGATCACGGTTCCCCTGATGGTCGGCTCGTCGCCGTCACGCAGCTCGGGGCTGGTGCCGGCAGCGCTCCATGCGGTGCCTTCCCGGACGAGACGGACGAAGACGGGGTCGCCGACCTCGTAGCGGTGGAATCCGGCGGGGATGGTGGAGATCTCGTAGTGGAGGGTCACGTAGTCGCCGCGGAACAGATCGCGGGGATCGACCGGTGTCGTCTGGAGGACGACCTCGCGGCCGCTGCGCAGCCGAAGCTCTGCGGCTCCTGCGATGCCGACGAGCACGAGTGCCTGCACGGCGACGAGCGCCAAGAACCCCCACCGGGCCTTACGCGACATGTTCGATCCTTCCGGCGTCGAGGGTGGATACGAGACCGCGCCGTCCTCGCTCCAGCAGATAGGCGAGCAGGCTGAGGACGGCGCCGGTCACGAGGAATGACATCGACGTGCCCATCATTCCGAGCCCGATCTCCAGATAGCGGGCGACGATGGTCACCGCGAAGACGGCGACACCCACGTTCACCGGCGTGGCGCGGCCGCTGAGGAGGCCTATTGCGACGAGCCAGACGATGAGGAGGATGAGGGCGAGGTTGATGAGCGCGAAGTAGACGAGTGATGGCGCGGCGGGTGAGGCCGTCAGGAGGGCGGAGACCGCGATGACGACGGTGGCGGCTCCGATCTCGAGCGCCGACCTCGCCGGGCTGGCCCCGGTTCGCGTCGCCGTGACGAGCGCAGCGGCGCACGACAGCACCGCCGCACCGAGGGCAGCGAGGAGCGAAGGAGGGACCCCGGTGTTCGACCCGGTCGTTCCTAGGTCGTACCACCCGCGGAAGCTCATGACGAACAGGAACGCGGTGGTGGTGGCGGCGCCGGCGACTCGATAGGGGCCAGCCAGGGCTTCGAGGCGTGGCACTCGCTCGTGCGCGTACCCGACCGCGAGGAGGGCCGCTCCGATCGCGAGGTACACGGCCGGCACGACGAACGGCGTCTGCCCGACGTCCACCCATGCCGCGATCCGGTATCCGAGGGCCCCGTAGCCGACGCCGATCGCCAGCAGGAGCATCGCTCCGGAGCGGGTGAGGTAGGCGATCGGTGGGAGGGGCAGGAGCCACAGCAGCATCAGGTTGGGGTCGTCGAGCGGCATGTGATACGCCTGGCCGACGAGGAAGATGCCCGCTCCGTACGCGAAGGAGCCGAGGACCATCAGGGAGCCTCCGAGACGGGGATAGGCGGCTCTGTATCGCAGTGCCCATCCGGCCCCGTACGCTGCCGCTACGAGGGCGATGAGCATGGCGAGCTTGAGACCGGCCGGGACCCCTTGCCAGTTCGATCCGACGAAGAGGATCACGCCGACCCCGATCAGGACAGCTCCCAGGGCGCCGATGATGGTGACCAGCCGTCCGTGCCGCGACACGGTGACGGTGGGGGTGTGTCCCGAGCGTTCAAACTCCAAGATGTCGGTGAGTTGGCCAGCCTCGATGAGCCCGACCTCGTGCCACGAGCGGAGCCGCGCCACAACGTCGGGTGCGACCTTCCGATCGGGGCGGCTCGCCGGACTCGACCTGTCGTTCATGTCGCGAACGTACGCCCGGTCCTCACGCCCGCCTATGGGGGAGGACCCCTACTCCCTGCCTATGCAGAGGCCTCGATCTCGGCGGTGACGCGGTTGAGGAACCGCGCTGCGGCGGCACCGTCGATGACCCGGTGGTCGAAGGAGAGGGCGAGGGGGAAGACCGGTGCGACCACCGGCCTGCCATCCCGGGCAATGACCCCGTCCCTCGCCTTGCCGACGGAGAGGATGGCGGTCGTCCCGTGCGGGATGATCGGAGTGCCGTAGCCACCTCCGACCGCTCCCACGTTCGTGATCGTGAACGTCTGGCCGCGCAACTCGTCGGCGCCGAGGCTGCGCTGGGTTGCGCCCGCGACGAGGCGCTCGACCTCGCCCGCCAGCGCGTCGCGGTCGAGGGCCGCGGCGTTGTGGACCACTGCGACGATGAGGCCGGCCTCGGTGTCGACCGCGACCCCGATGGACGGTTCCGGAGCGCGGTGCAGCATCGTCCCGTCGAAGGTCGCAGAGAAGTCGGGATGATCGGCCAGGGCGGGGAGGATTGCGGCGACGAGCAGCGCATCGATCGGGTAGCCGGTGCGCCGGTGGGTCTCGAGGAGGCGGGTGGCATCGGCAGGCCCCCACACCGTGACGTGTGGGATCTCGGCCCACGACCTCGCCATGTTCTCCGCGATCGTCCGACGCAACTTGCTGAGGGACCTGGCGGAGGTGGTGGCCTGTCCCCCGGCGGCACTTTCGACGTCGGCACGGGTGATCTGGCCGGCGGCACCTGTACCGGTGACGGTGGCGAGATCGACGCCGAGATCACGGGCGAGCTTGCGCACGAGCGGGACGGCCCGCGCCGCCGAACCGGCGACGACCGAAGAGACGGGCGCGGCCGCCGGCGGAGTCGCCACAGGAGCGACGTCATCGGGCGCCCACGCCTCTCCTTCCTCACCGATGACGGCGAGGAGGTGGCCGACCGCGATCGTCTCTCCGACCGTCGCGCCGAGGTGGAGGACGACGCCGGGGCGCGGCGACGGGATCTCGACGACGGCCTTGTCGGTCTCGACCTCGACGAGCGGCTGATTCGTCGTGACGACGTCGCCCTCGGCGACCTGCCACGAGACGACCTCGGCCTCGGTGAGCCCTTCGCCGATGTCCGGCAGCCTCAGCTCGTATGCCACCAGCCGGCCCTCCCGCAACGATCCGGCGAAGACGATGCCGTGCGGTGTCGCCGGGCCCCACGATGCGTCATGATCGCAACGTCTCCTCGATCGCCGCGGTGATGTGGTCGGCGGTGAGGATGGCGTGGCGCTCGATGTAGAACTGCGGCCAGGGCGCGTCGGCGGTACCGAGTCGGCGTACCGGCGCGACGAGCGAGTAGCCGCACACCTCTCCGATCTGGGCGGCGATCTCGGCGCCGATGCCGGCCGTGCGCTGCGGCTCCTGGACGACGAGGAGCCGTCCCGTCCTCTCCACCGAGGCGACGACCGCGGCCTCGTCCCAGGGGAAGATGGTGCGAAGGTCGATGACCTCGACCGATGCTCCATTCGCGCCGGATCGCTCCGCGGCCTCGAGCGCCTGGGGCACCATCCCCCCGTACGTCACCAGGGTGAGGTCGTGTCCCTCCCGCCGGACGCGGGCGGTGCCCAGGGGGATCGTGTAGTGCTCGACGGGGACGTCTTCCCGCCCCGCCCGATAGAGCACCTTCGGCTCGAGGAACAGCACCGGGTCGTCGGACTCGATCGCCGCAGCGAGGAGTCCCTTGGCGTCGAACGCCGTCGAGGGCACGACGACGGTGTGGCCCGGGGCGTGGGCGAAGAGCGCCTCTGGGCTGTCGCAGTGCATCTCGTGGGCGCCGATGCCGGCCCCGTTCGGCCAGCGGATGACGAGGGGGAGGGTGGCGTGGCCCTGGGTGCGGAACCGGATCCTGCCGACGTGGCTCATCATCTGGTCGAAGCCGGCATAGACGAACCCGTCGAACTGGATCTCGGCGATCGGGCGGGAACCTGCGATCGCCATCCCGATGGCGCTCCCGACGATGCCGGCCTCGTTCAGCGGCGTGTCGATGACCCGCCCGGCGCCGTAGCGATCGAGAAGCCCCTCCGTGATACGGAACACGCCACCGGCGACGGCGACGTCCTCCCCGAGCACGATGGTCGAGTCGTCGCGCTCCATCGCCTCGTGCAACGTCGCGTTGATCGCCTCGGCCATGTTCCAGCGCTCGGTCGGCCCCGCCACATCCGGATCGGGACCCGTCGGCCAGAGCTCGCCGGGCCCGAACGACGTGGGCGCTTCCCCGGAGCCGATCTCGAGCTGGTTCAGCTCGCGGACGAGGATGTCGGGGATCCGGCTGTAGACGTGGCGGACGATGCTCGCCCGCGGTGGTTCCGGTATGGCCTCCACCGCGCGGAGGGCGGCCTCGAAGGCGTCGCCCGATGCGGCGACGAGTGCGGTTTCCCGGTCCTCGTCCCACAGCTCTCGCCCTTCGAGGAACGCGCGAAAGCGCGGGAGCGGATCCCGGGCTCGCCACTCCTGCTCTTCCTCCCGGTCTCGGTAGAGGTGAGGGTCGTCTGCGGTTCCGTGACCGCCGTAGCGGTAGCACATCGCCTCGATGAGGGTCGGTCCGTCGCCGCGGCGCGCCCGATCCACCGCCTCACGGGTCACGTCGTAGGTGGCGAGGACGTCCATGCCGTCCACCCGGATGCCGGGTATGCCGTACGCCCGCGCCTTGTCGGCGATCGTGTCTGCCGCAGTCTGGTTCGCGAACGGCATCGAGATCGCATAGAGGTTGTTCTCGCAGACGAACACGGTCGGTGTCTTCCACACGCCGGCGAAGTTGAGCCCGGCGTGGAAATCGTTCGCCGATGTCGCTCCGTCCCCGAAGTACGTTGCGGTGACGACGGGCTCGCCGCGCAGCCGGGCGGCGTAGGCGTGGCCCACCGCGTGGGTCACCTGGGATGCGATCGGCACCGCGATGCTCATCATGCCGAACCGGTGGACGTCCCAGTCCTCGCTGGGCAGCCCCCGCCAGTACGTGAGCATGACGTCGAGCGGCATCCCCCGGGTCAGCATGACGCCGTGCTCGCGGTATCCGGGGTAGACGAAGTCCTCGGCGCCGAGCGCGTAGGCAGAGCCGACCTGGGCAGCTTCCTGGCCTTCCAGCATCGGGTAGGTGCCGATCCGGCCCTGGCGCTGCGCGGCGAGCGCCCTCTGGTCGAAGTCGCGGCTGCGCACCATGAGCCCGTACAGCTCGATGAGCTGTTTGTCGTCGAGGTCGGGGAGGTCCCCGATGACGCTGCCGTCTGGGGCGAGCACTCGTCGCATGTCGGTCATCCTGTGGTGTCGGGGACGTTGTCGAGAGCGTGGAGGAATCGCCGGTTCTCCCGCTCGGTGCCGACCGAGACACGGATCCAGGGCCCCATCGGTCGGACGATGACGCCTTCGTGGAGAAGGGCGGAGGCGGTGGCGGCGGGGTCTCCGGCGGGGCGCCACAGCACGAAGTTCGTCTGGCTGTCGATCACGGCGAGACCGCGTCCTCTGAGCTCGGTGGCGAGCAGCTCCCTGCCGATCGCGTTCTCCTTGACACGCTCCACGACACGGTCGGGATGACGGAGGGCCTCGATGGCGGCGATCTGGGCGAGCGTCGAGGTCGCGAACGGCACCTGGGGTCGCCGCAGCGCCTGCAGGGTCTCCGGCTTGCCCATCGCGTAGCCGACGCGCAACCCGGCGAGCCCGTAGACCTTGGAGAAGGTTCTCGTCACGACGACGTTGTCGCGCTCGAGAGCCAGCGGGATCGCACTGGCGTAGTCGGGGGCGGTGACATATTCGGCGTAGGCCTCGTCGATGAGGATGAGCACACGCTCGGGGACGAGGCCGACGAGGCGATCGATGTCGCCCGCCGGCGAATACGTCCCGGTCGGGTTGTTGGGGTTGCAGTAGAAGAGGACGACCGTGTCGTCGCGGATCGCCGCCGCCATCGCCTCGGGATCGTGGCGGTGATCGGCGTCGATGGGCACGTCGATCACGTCGCCCCCGGCGATTGCCGCTGCGATCGAATACATGACGAACGACGGCCTGGCGACCACGACCGAAGTGTCCGCCCGCACCGTGGCGAGCGACGCGGAGAGGAGGAGGCTCGTGCTGCCGGGGCCGACCCACACCGAGTCGCGCTCGATGCCGTGATGGGCGGAGAGTGCCTCGGCGAGGTAGTACGCCGACGTCTCCGGATAGCGGTGGACGGTCCCGGCAGCGGCGGCGATGGCGCTCTGCACTTCAGGGAACGGCTCGGTCGGCGATTCGTTCGAGGCGAGCTTGACGATGTCCTCGATGCCGAGCTCGCGGGACACCTCTTCGATCGGCTTCCCCGGGTTGTAGGTGATGAGCCCGTCGAGGTCGGGGCGAAACGTCGGCATCGTCTCGTGTCCTCCCCGTCGGCTGCGGTCGCGCTCCGCCACCGCCGTCAGGCCCGGCGAAGCGCACTTTGTACAGCAAGCATCAGCGGTGTATCGTCCTCTGTCAACTGAGTGATATCTTGCTATACAATCTGTTCAAGATCAGACGAGACGATCTGGCATGACTGCGCAGACTGGCCACCGGCTCGACGACCTCGACGTGCGGCTCATCCGAGACCTCGCGACGCACCCGAGATCGGGGATCCTCGAGACGGCGCGCCGGCTCGGCGTCGCGAGGAACACGGTGTACGCCCGTCTCGCCAGGCTCCAGGACCGCGGCGTGATCGTCGGGTTCGGGCCGGACGTCGACCTGGGCGCGATCGGCTACGGGGTGATGGCCTTCACGACGATCGAGGTGATCCAAGGCAGGTTCAACGAGGTCGTCGCCGAGCTGGTGAAGATCCCCGAGGTGATCGAGGCGCACACCGTCGCCGGCGAGGGGGACATGTTGTGCCGTATCGCCGCCGCGTCGAACGCGCAGATCATGTCGGTCGTCGAGCGCATCGTCCACATTCCGGGCGTCGACCGGACCCGGACCGCGATCTCGCTCGCCGAGCAGATCCGCTACCGGACGATGCCGCTCGTCGAGCGGGCTCGCTCGGGGTGAGCGCCGCCGGCCTCCGGATGTGCTCCTCGGTCCGCCGAGGCCATCTCGGCGGCGAGCGCGAGGTGAATGGCGGCTGCGTCGGCGGAGTACACCGCATCGACGTGCCACTGCGACGCCCCGGTCGTCGCCACTCCGAGCACCCGGGTCGCCTCCGGGTGTGCGACTGCGATCCACTCGGCAACGCGGGCCCACGCCTCGAGGTCCACGCTGCCGTGGCGGACGATGCCGGCGACCTCGGTGCCGACCATGACGCCGTGGAGGTGGCCCCTCTCCGCCGGTAGGCCCAGTCGTTCGAGGACGCCCCCGCTCGTCTCGTACGCGCAGGTGGCGAGGAGCGCCTTGGGTCCGCCGCCCCAGCTCTCGCAACCGGAGATGCGGATCGATGAAGACAGCCCGGCGAGGTACGACACGAAGCCCTCGACCCGCTCCCGATCGAGCGCGCCGGCGGACCACAGGCCGGCGTCGGTCGGGAGCAGCGGCCACTCGGAGGTCCCGACCCCGTGGAGATCGGGGAGCACCGCAACGAGCCGTCCGGCGACCGCGGCGGCGTCGCCGGCATTGACGGACGCGACGAAGTCCTCGAACGCGGCGAGGACCTCCGGAGTCGGGAACGAGGGGAGCAACGACACGCCGGGGGCCGCGTCGGCCACCGTCAGTGCCGGGATGCCGGATGTCGTGGTGGGCCCACCCGGCGCAGCGGCGCGGGCGTCACCATCGGGCCCGACGTCCGCCGCGACGGTGGACCGACCCGGTCCCGCCCACACCGCGACCATCGCCACGACCACGATCGCGCCCGCGACGAGGCGGGGCCGCAAGGCTCCACCGGGAACCGGTGCCGGGCCGCCCCGATCCTCAATGGGGTCGAGGACTCTGATCGCGCTCGTGATGTCCGGCCTTCGCCGCTGCCGTGCCGGATTGTCGCCGTTCGCACCGGCCGGGGCGACCGCACGGAGTCGGGCGCCGCGAGTCCGACGGCTGGAGCACGAGGCGACGATGTCGTGTTGGGTGCGGGCGGTACCTATGGTTGGCGCAGCCCCGGCGTTTGGAGTCCCCCGATGGCAACGACGAGACGTCTCTTCGGTGTGCTCGCGGTTGCCCTCGCGATTGCGCTCGCCGGCTGCGGCGGAGACTCCGGGACGGGTGCAGGTTCCGACTCGCGCGTGCCCGCTCCGTCGACGAGCGAAGCTCCTTCGACCTCGGCGCCGTCGACCACCACGACCGCAGCGACCGTGACCGAGGCTCCACTGCCGGGAGCGAGCGCGGCCGTCAGCCAGGGCAACACGGTCTCGGTTCACTACGTCGGCACGCTCGACGACGGTGAGCAGTTCGACTCCTCCCGCGACCGGGGTCAGCCGCTCACGTTCGTCGTCGGCGCCGGTCAGATGATCTCGGGCTTCGACACGGCGGTGCAGGGAATGGAGCTCGGCGAGATCAAAGCCGTGCGGCTTCTACCCGCCGAGGCCTACGGGGAGCGCAGCGACGATCTCGTCGTCGAGGTCGGGCTCGACCAGGTTCCGCCGGACACATCGATCGGTGACACGCTCATCGCGCAGGACGGGCGGTCGGTGATGGTGCTCGCGGTCGAGGGAGACGTCGTGACGATCGACGCCAACCATCCGCTGGCGGGCGAAGTGTTGACCTTCGAGATCGAGATCGTCGACATCCAGCCCTGACGGTCGGGCACGGCATCGGGACCGGGCCGCGCACGCGGTGGAGGTCACGCCCTCTCTGCGTCGACGATGCGGCGGGCGACGACCTCGAGGTCCGGACCCGTGACGTCCGGCGCTGGGTAGAGCGGGTTCGCCACGGTTCCGGGACGGGTGATGAGCGCGCCGGCACAGCCGGCTCTCATGGCGCCCGCGACGTCCCAGTCGTGGGCAGCGACCATGCGGAGATCGGCCGTCCCGACGCCGAGAGTGGCCGCGGCCATCTCGTACACCGCGGCCGCAGGCTTGAACTTGCCCGTCGGCTCGACCGACATGATCCGCTCGAAGAACGGGGCGAGGCCGGAGGCATCGAGCTGGGCATCCGCAGTGGCCTGGGGTGAGTTCGTCAGCGCCGCGAGCCTCAAGCCACCGTCGCGGAGGACGCGGAGACCCGGGACCGCGTCCGGGTGGGCGGGGAGGCTGCGGATGGCCGCCCCGATCTCCGTCATCGCGTCGGGACCGAGATCGACCTCGCGGGCCTCGGCGATCATCCGCAACGAAGCCCCCGCCACCGTGAGGAAGTCGCTGCCGTCGTCGGTGATCGTGAGGCACATCGCGTTCCGCAGGACGAGGGAGAACCACGTCTCCCGCACCGCCGGATCCCCGAACATCGCCGTGAACCACTCGTCGAGTGCTCCGAGGTCGAGGAGGGTCTCGTTGACGTCGAAGACCTGGATGCGGGCCATCGTCCACCTTCACCAGCCGGGGCGCGGAATCTAGTTCGCTGCGGGCGGTTGAACATCGACGGCCCGCGAACCGAGGGGCGATCTGGGCCGTAGTGCTGTTGAGGCGAACTCGAGGGAGCGATGTGATGATCCGCAGGATGCTCATCGTCGCCGGCGCGCTTGCGCTCGTGGCGGCGGCGTGTGGCGACGACGACGTAGGGGTGACGAGCGGCCCGCCGGCGACCACGGAGGCACCGGCGACGACGGTGACCCAGGCACCGACGACGACTCTGGGGACGACGACGGCAGCGCCTTCGACAACCGCGGCGGCGACGACCGAGGCCCCGGCTCCGAGCGGACCCTCGCCGATCGTGATCGCGTCTGTTGATTTCGCTGCGGGGACGGCGGTGTTGCGGAATGTGGGGACCACGGACTACGACCTCGCCGGGCACTTCCTGTGCAACCGACCGAGCTACGTGCCGTTGCCCGAGGAGACGGTGGCTGCGGGTGCGACGATGACGGTCGATCTCACCGGGCTGGGGGTGAGCGCCAGCGGTGGTGAGCTCGGCCTCTACACGAGCTCGTCGTTCGGGGACGCGTCGGCGATCATCCGCTATGTCGAGTGGGGGTCGGCGGGGCACGGCCGGACGTCGACTGCGGTCGAGGCCGGGGTGTGGGCCGACGGCGACTTCGTCGACAACGGAGGCGCCGACATCGCCTCCACCGGCGACGATCCCACCGGAGCCGCAGACTGGTCGACCTCCTGACCGGTTCTGGGTCGAGTCAACCGTCGTCCTTGGCGGTGACGGTCACCACAGTGATCGGGACGGCGCGCTGGAGCCGGCTCGGGAGATCCATACGAAGCCACTGCGACAGTTTCGTCGGCAGCGTCGAGACGATGATCTCGTCGTAGTGCTTCAGCTGCATCCGGTGCCTCGTCGCGTGCACCGGATCGTCCTCGGTCACCTCTCCGGCAGCGACGGCGCCTGTGGCGCGCAGCTCGGCCAGCACGCCCCGCAGCCGCTGCCACGCAGCCCGATGCGGGTCGTCCGGGCTCGCCGTGCCCCGCGGCCAGACCGGGACGTGCTGGCTGCGGGCGGCGTGCGGCACGAGGAAGTAGAACGCGGACGCACCGGTCTCCGCCCGCAGCAGGAGCTCCTGTTGCAGCATCTCGGTTCCGAGCGTCTGGTTCGCCACCACCAGGTAACGGCGCATCGGGCTCCTTTCCCGTGGGCGCTCTCTGCTGAGGCTACGCGCCGTGATCGGATTCCGGGATGTCCTCTTTTCGCGATCGGGGCGGCGCCGTGTCGGGCTTCAGCCCGCCAGCCGCCGCAACTCGGCCTCGGACGCGGCATCCGCGGGGAAGAACGTCTCGAGACGCAGCTCCTCCACCGTCACGTCGTAGGCGGCCCCCAGTGTCGCGATCGTCCCGAAGAGGCGTAGCTCGACCCCGTCGGTGCGATAGTGGATCGGCACGAGGAGGTCGTCGCCCGAGACCGCGAGCTTGCGGGGGAGCGTGGCGACGTCAGGGTACGACTCCGCCTCGGCGAGCATCGCTTGGAGGGCCTCGTCGGTCGGGCGTTCCGCCGCCTCGCGCCGGAGCCGGTCCATGATGGTCGTCGCCACCTCCGGCCAGTTGACGGTGACCCGCCGCAGGCCCTCCGGGTGGAGGGCGAGGCGCATCATGTTGACGGCGGAGCCCGCCGAATCCGTTGCCGCCACGACGAGGACGGCCGTGAGCCGCCCCGCGGCTTCGTTGGCCATCACGACGTCCCACCTGCGATCGACCACGATCGCCGGGTAGGGCTCGTGGGAGCGGAGGAGGAACTCGAGGACGTGGCGCACCTGGGCCATCGCCGGCTCGTCGAGCCCCGTTTCCGGGTAGAGGGGGGCGTACCCCGCGGAGACGAGCAAGGTGTTGCGCTCGCGCAGTGGCACGTCCAGGACGGTGGCCAGGTGGACGACCATCTCCCGGCTCGGCCGGGCCTTGCCGGTCTCGAGGAAGCTGAGGTGACGCTGGGAGACCCCTGCCTCCGCCGAGAGGCCCAGTTGGCTGAGGCGTCTCCGCTTTCGCCAGTTGCGCAATGCCCGCCCGAAGGCGCTCGCCGACATCCCCGACCTCCTGTCGGGTGCATTATGTCGCGTGTCCTGTCCGAAGATCGATGACCCGCGAGGTCATCGATCTCATGACGAACGATGCGGGCGCAGCCCGGTGTGCCGGCGATGTCAGTGCGGCGGGTCCTCCGGCACGGAGTCGGGCTCGCGACCGACGGTGAACTTCAGCTCCCCGACGTCCTTCACGTTCCAGCACAGGGTCGTGCCCCCGGCGACGGTGAGCCGGAACGGCCCTCCCTGCTCCGCCGGCAGGGTCGAACCACCGAGCGATGTCGCCAGCCATCCACCGTCGATGATCTCTGCGATCGGGATCGAGGCGCGATAGTCCCCCGAGCGGCTGATCGCGGTGCAGAAGGCGGCGTCGGGTGCCGGCTCCGCGGCTCCGACGACGTCGGCGAGGTGAACGGCACCTCCGACGGTACCGTCGACGACGACCGAGACGTCGGCGACGAACGACGGCAGCGATTCGAGATCCTCGCGCGACAGTGTTCCGGGCCGGGCCACCTCACCGCTGACCACGAGCATCACGTCCTGGTTCGTCACCGCTCTCCTCCCGGCGCCTCGCTCAACTGTACGACGGCGGCGCTGGGTCATCGGTCGCGCCGGCCGGGTGGCCCGTCTCGCACCGCCTCGAGCCAGGCTTCGGGGCCCATGCTCCCCGGGGTCCATCCCTCACGCCACCACGTCGCCCCCGCCGTCGCCATCGCCGCGTTCTCGTCCGAGGCGTCGGCTCGTCAGCATGCGATCCCCCCGAGGGCGATGTCCCGTGTCAGCCCGCCGCTTCCACGTCGGCGGCCAGCCGGCCAACGCGCGCCGGGTCGGCCCACGGCCCGAAGTTCGCGATGTCGTCGCAGTACTTCACGGGCGGTGCGGCGACCCGGAAGCGTGGAGGACGATGGCTGCGCCGGGCGCTGAGATGCATCGGCGTGTCACACGGGCCAGAGTAGGTGAGGCGCCGCCGCGAGGCGGTAGCCTCACCCGCTGGGAGGTCGCAGCTGAGCCTGCCAGACGACGTCGTCTACTTGTTCCGCCAGGGGACGCTCTACCGCGCCTACGACCACCTCGGGGCTCACCTCGAAGATGGGGGCTGTCGCTTCGCGGTGTGGGCGCCACACGCCTCGCACGTCGCGGTGACCGGCGATTTCAACCACTGGGACCCGGGGGCGGCGCCGATGCGTCGCGGTGAGGGGGGGCTGTGGACGACACGGGTCACGGACGTGGTCGCCGGCCAGACGTACAAGTTCGCGATCTGGACGGAAGAGGGGGACTTCGTCGAGAAGGCGGACCCGTTCGCGGTCGCCACGGAGGTGCCGCCGAAGAGTGCATCGGTGGTGTGGCCGCTCGACTACGACTGGGGGGACGGGGAGTGGATGACGACACGGGGCGACCGCCACCGCCTCGACGCCCCGATGTCCATCTACGAGGTGCATGCCGGCTCGTGGCGCAAGGTGGCGGTCGACGAGTCCCTCTCGTACCGCGACCTCGCCGACCCGCTCGTGGCGTATGTCACCGACATGGGCTTCACCCACGTCGAATTCCTCCCCCTGACCGAGCACCCGTACTACCCGTCGTGGGGGTACCAGGCGACGTCGTACTTCGCCCCCACCGCCCGCTACGGCACTCCTCAGGACCTCATGTACCTCGTCGACCGTCTCCACGACGCAGGCGTCGGCGTCATCCTCGACTGGGTCCCGTCGCACTTCGCCACCGACGGCCACGGGCTCGCCTGGTTCGACGGCGCTCCCTTGTACGAGCACCCCGACTGGAGGCGCGGCTGGCATCCGGACTGGAACAGCGCCGTCTTCGACTACGGGCGTCCCGAAGTACGCAGCTTCCTCATTTCGAGTGCCGCGTTCTGGCTGGACCGCTACCACATCGACGGGATCCGGGTCGACGCGGTCGCCTCGATGCTGTACCTCGATTACTCCAGAGGGGAAGGCGAGTGGCTGCCCAACGAGTACGGCGGCAAAGAGCACCTCGAGGCGATCGAGTTCCTCCGCGACCTCAACAGGGCCACCTACGGCACCCACCCGGGGACGTTCACCGTCGCAGAGGAGTCGACGGCGTGGCCCAACGTGTCCCACCCGACGGACGAGGGTGGGCTCGGCTTTGGACACAAGTGGGACATGGGGTGGATGCACGACACCCTCGACTATTTCACAAAGGACCCCGTCCACCGCCGGTATCACCAGTCGCAGCTGACGTTTCGCGGGCTCTACGCCCTCAGTGAGCATTTCATCCTCCCGCTCTCCCACGACGAGGTCGTCCACGGCAAAGGGTCGCTCTTGGCCAAGATGTCGGGCGACCGGTGGCAGCAGTTCGCCAACCTCCGGGCCCTATTCGGCTACATGTACGCGACGACCGGCAACAAGCTGGTCTTCATGGGCTCCGAACTCGGACAGTGGCCGGAGTGGAGCGTCGACGGTGAGATCGATTGGGATTGCCTCGCCGACCCGCTGCACGAGGGGATGCAGCGGTGGATCCGCGACCTCAACCACGCGTACCGGTCCAACCCGGCGCTCCACGTCGCTGACTCGGACCCGCTCGGGTTCGCCTGGACCTCGATCGACGACGCCGCGGCGTCGGTGGTCGCGTTCGAGCGGTGGGATCCAGCCACCGGCGACGTGGTCGTCTGCGTTGCCCACTTCACCCCGGCCGTCCGCGATGGGTACCGGATCGGCGTCCCCCGTGGTGGAGCATGGCGGGTGCTCCTCGACTCCGACGACGAACGGTACGGCGGCTCGGGAAGATCGTCGCAGGCGGAGGTGACCGCCGATGCCGAGCAAGCCCACGGGCGGTCGCATTCGGTGTCCCTCGACCTCCCTCCGCTCGGCGTCCTCTATCTCGCGCCCGGGTAGGCATCGGTCAGACGCGGGGCCGTGCCGGCGGCGGCGCGTCGCGCTCAGCTGCGCGCCCGGTGCCGGGCAACCCGGGCGGCGAGGTGATCGAAGCCGGGGTCGATCTCGTAGTCGTAGCCGTCCCAGTACCCGTCGCGGTCCGGCTCGAAGTGGCGCGCCGGGGCGTGGCCGTTGTCCAAGGCGCGCTCGCGCATGCGTCCGGCGGCGGCGGTGAGTTCGCCGGCGGCGACGGGGGCGAGGACCTCGAGGTACACCGGCATCCGGTACCTCAGCATGGGGGAGAAGGGCCACTCCCACACGCGGTGCCCTCCGGCGAGGACGACCGGGAGGATCGGGACTCCGAGACGGCCGGCCAACCAGTCGACACCTTCCCGGAAGGCGGTCTCGATGCCGAGGATCGTGCCCTGGGGGAACATGACGATGCTCTCCCCCTCGTCGAGCGCGGTGCGAGCCCCGCGGAGGATGGCCCGCAGCGCCGCCCGGGGCCGCTCCGGGTCGACGGTGATCTGGCCGGTGTTGCGTAGGCAGGCACCGAGCAGCCGCCATTCGACGAGCTCGTCGCGGGCGACGAAGCGCAGGTCGAGGGGGAGGTGGAAGAGGGTGGGAACGTCGGCGAAGCTCTCGTGGAGCGGTGCGACGATGTACCCACGGGCCGGGTCGACGTGGGCGAGGCCCTCGATCCTGAGATCGATGCGGAGCCGCTCGACCACCCGCCGCGACCAGGCCCGTTCGAGGCGGTGGAGCTGCTCCCGATCGCTGCGGCGCCCCGCCGCCGACAGCCGGATGCCGGCGGCGCCGAGGAGCACGGCAGCGTCCCGGGCCGCTGCCGGCCATTCACCGGCGGACTCCACCGCGATCCGCCGCCCGAGCGGGTAGGGCATGGCTAGCGCCTCGTCTCTGGTCTGTGGCGACGGCCGGACGTGCCTGCGGTCACGGTCGCCGTCCCATTTCCATCTCGATCTCGCCCCACCGCCGTGCGGGCGACAGGGAGCGAGCAGTGTCGCCCGGGTGACGGACGGTCACGGGCGGCGGGCGACGATGAACAGGCGCGGGTACGCCAGCACCGTCGTCCCGTCGGGTCGCGGCGGGTAGGCCGCAGCGAGAGCGTCGCGGCACCGGGAGCTGAACGCATCGAACTGCGTCGGGTCGAGCGCGGCGATGACGGGTCGTAGCGCCGCCCCCTTGATCCACTCGAACACGGGGTTGGGGCCGTCGAGAACCTGGTAGTAGCGAGTCGTCCAGACCTCGACGGCGGCGTCCTCGGCGCTGAGGAGGTCGTGGTACCACTCCGGCGCCCGAACCCACGGCCGTTCGAAGCGGGCGCGGAGTGACTCCGGGCCGAGCGGGCCGCCGCCGGGTCCGCCGGTCGCGAGCGCCAGCCGGATCGCGGCGAACGTCGGCTCGGTGGAGGTGAGCGGCATCTGGACGGCGAGGATTCCGCCGGGAGCGAGCGTGTGGTAGAGCCTGGGGAAGAGGTCTTCATGGTCGGCGAGCCAGTGGAGGACGGAGTTGGCGAGGATGAGATCGGGCGGCGGGTCCGGGTCCCAGTTGCGCACATCCAGCCGGACCCAGCGCACCCGGCTCGGTGTGGCTGCAGCCGCCTCGAGCATCTCGGATGAGGAATCCGAGCCGATCACGATTGCCTCAGGCCATCGCTCGGCCGCGATTCGAGCGAGGTCTCCGCGTCCGCAGCCGACATCGTGGACGACCGCCGGGTGCTCGAGGTCGACCCGTGCGAGCAGGTCGAGGGCGGGGCGGAGCCGCTCGCCCTCGAAGCGGTGGTACTCGGCGGGATCCCAGATCGGGGCCGTCACGGGGTCAGTGGGGATGGATGAGCTCGATGTCGTGGGATCCGCACGTCCGGCAGCGCAGCGACGCCGCCTCGGGCCGCGGCGCGGGCACGGGCTTGCCGGGTGGCGCCGGGCGTATCGAGGTTCCCCGCGAGTCCAGTTTCGAGGGTGAGGGGATTCCGGGGCCGCCTTCAGGGGCGATCACGGAGAGCCGGGCGTGCAGATCCGCGCCGCACGAGGCGCAGAAGTTGGCGCGGGGATGATGGGTCGCGCCGCAGCGGGGGCAGTCCTTCCACTCGACCTGCTGCTGGCCCGGGTCCGACTCGGGGGGCGGCAACTCGGGCGTTTCCGGCTGCGGGATGGGGTCCGCCGGCTTGGCAAACGCGGGCTCGAGCCGCTCGGGCGGTTCGAGCGCTCTGGCGTGGGTGTTGCGCGGCGCGACATCTCCGTTGGCCGTGAGGTCGAAGAGGGCGACGCCCTGGGTGTCGGCGAACACGAGCGCCCCCGTCGTGTAGCCCGTCGCCGAGAACAGGATGAGCCGCACCCGCGACGTGTCCTCGACGGCGCGGAGCAGCGCGAGCACGGCGCCCTGAGCCAGCGGCGCGGCGTCGATGCGGATGCGGGCGTGGAAGCCCTGTCCGATGAGCTCGACGACGCCATCGACCGGTTCCTCGATGGCGCGGGGCACTGCCCCGGCGTGGGTCAGCCAGCGGTTGGCGACGTGATACGCCTCGCTCAATCCGAGGCGGGGCACGTTGGGCTGTTCGGGTACCACGGGCCGCCCCTTCCTGCCCGGCGGAGAAACAGGCCTGTAATCCTGCTCCATGGTATATCGGAGCGGCCGGGGAATCCCCTGAGCGTCCGGCGCCGTTGCCCTGTCGATGGGCACGCTGCTCGATCGGCTCCGGGTGACGCGTCGGGGGCGCGGGGAAGTGCTTGCTACGACCTCGTGGCCGGCAGCGGTGATGACCGTCGTCTTTGCGTACTTCGTCGCCGCAGCCTCCCGTTACTCGGTCTTCGCCGTCACCGACCCGCTCCTGTACCTCATGGTCATCGGAGTCCTGGGGTGGGGCTTCGTCACGGCGTCCATCCGCCTCACCTCGGGAGCCCGCGGCCGGGCCGTCGCCGGGTGGAGATCCAGCGCCCGCCTCGCCGCGCAGTCTCATCTTCAGCTGGGGACAGCTGCGGCGGCGGTCTGTGCTTCGCCCTCCGCGCGTTCACCGCTCGCTGCCGGAGCGCTCTGGTTCCCCGCCGCCGTCATCGGTGCGGCGGCGCACGCCTCCTCCACGACCTGGGTGCAAGCCGCCGTATCCGGCGTCGCCATCGCCACGCTGCAGGGGGCCACGACCGGGCTCGCCGTGGTGCGGCTCGTCGGGCACCTGATCGGAGCTACGAACTGGCGAGCTCGTCGGGGAGGGGGAACCAGCGGAGCGCTTCGAAGTCGGCGCTCACGTCCGGCTTTCCGAACGGCACCGGAGCCGGGCCGGCGGCGACGCCGCCGATGATCCTTCGTGCCTCGTCCAGGTAATCCCGCAACTTGGTGTCGCCGTCGCGGCGGCGGTCGGGTGTGTAGCGCATCTCCCCGGAGTCGTAGCTGACGTCGTGGAGGCTCATCGGCGGCCGCGCCGGGGGATCCCGGTGTCTCCACAGGCCGGTATCGGGCTCGAATCGGTAGTAGGGCATGAGGCGCCAACCCTCCTCGGCGACGAGGTGGACGGCCTCGAGTATGAACTCGAACACCTGCTCTGAGATGAAGTAGTTGAAGTTGACGCGAACCCAGCCGGGCTTGATGCCCTCGCAGCCTCCTGCGATCTCTCGCTCGAACTCGTGGGAGCGCTCGATGTCGATGCCGAGGAGACGATGACCGTAGGGTCCGGCGCACGAGCATCCGCCCCGGGACTGGATGCCGAAGAGGTCGTTGAGGAGGGCGACGACGTAGTTGTGGTGCAGGTAGCGGCCCTCATGGCGGACGACGAAGGACACGATGGAGAGCCGCTCCGCCCCGGCGTTGCCGAGGATCTCGATGTTCGGGTTCTCCGACCAGGACGCAATCGCCCGCCGGATGAACGACTCCTCCCTGTCGCGAATCGTATCGGTACCGACCGCCGCTTTGAGCTGGAACACGAGCCCGGTCCGGATGGCGCCGATGATGGCCGGGGTCCCGCCCTCCTCGCGGTGCTCGACGTCCTCGAGGTAGCGGTGCTCGAGCGGGTTGACGTAGCTGACGGTGCCGCCCCCGGGCACGGCCGGCACCCGGTTGGTGAAGAGCTCCCTCCGGGCGACGAGGACGCCGGGCGTCCCGGGGCCCCCGATGAGTTTGTGCGGGGAGATGAAGATCGCATCCTTGTATGCGAGTTCGGCATCGGGTCCGTCGTCGGCGGGTGACATCGAGATGCCGACGTACGGAGCGGCCGCGGCAACGTCCCACAGCGAGAGTGCCCCATGCCGGTGGAGGAGCACCGAGAGGGCGCGTACGTCCGTGATGATCCCGGTGACGTTCGACGCCGCCGAGAACGACCCGATCTTGAGCGGCCGATCGGCGTGGCGCACGAGCTCGTCCTCGAGATGCCCGAGATCGACGCCGCCGTCGAGGTCTTCGTGGATCGTGACCACATCGGCGATCGACTCCCGCCACGGCAGCTCGTTCGAGTGGTGCTCGTACGGCCCGATGAACACCACCGGGCGCTCCGAGGCCGGAATGTGATCCGTGAGCCGGTAGCGGTCCTCGAGCACGCTGGGGACGCGCAGCCCGAGCACACGGATGAGACGGTCGATGGCACCGGTGGAGCCGGAGCCACAGAACAGCACGACGTGCTGGTCGCCGGCACCGACGCACCGCTTGACGATGGTGCGAGCTTCCTCGCGGAAGCGTGTCGTCTGCAGTCCCGTCCCGGAGGACTCGGTGTGTGTGTTCGCATAGAGGGGGAGCACCGTCTCCCGGATGTAGTCCTCGATGAACGAGAGGGCTCGCCCGGACGCGGTGTAGTCGGCGTACGTGACCCGGCGGGGACCGAAAGGCCCGTCGACGACCTCGTCCTCACCGATGACCGAAGTGCGGATGTGCTCGATGAGCGCGTTGTCCTCCATGAGCAGGATGCTAGGTCGGGGCTCGCGTGCTCCGCCCGGTCAGTTGCGGGCCCGGGCCACGGCGCTCTCGAGTGATGAGAGGAAACCGTCGTAGCTGCCGTCCCGCACGCTGCTCCGTGGCAGGATGTACGCCAGGTCCCGCGCAACGAAGATGAACGCGCGGTCGTCGCGCTGCACGATCGTGCGGATCGCGCCGAGCGCCGTGCTCGCCTCTCCTGTGACCGAGCGATCGACGAGGGCGTGATCGGTCAGCTCCAGTTCCCGGTCGCCGAGCATGCCCGACGGAGCCGCCCGGAGGCGCCGCCCGACCATCCCGGCGACGACGCCACGCAGGAGGCGGGGCGCGATCGCCGCGTACGCGACGCCTCCGGCGAGCGCGGTCGCGAGCCCGGCGAGGGTGTTGCCGGTCCCGGCCGACACGATCCAGTACAGGGTGGCGGCCACGGCGGTGGCCACGACGGCCAGGAGGGGGCGAAGGCGGATGCCGGTCTCGGTGACGTGAACATGAAGGGCGACGACGTCGGACTCGTCGAGGTGGTAGGCGATCTTCATCGGCTGCGAAACTACCACTGGGGGTCGTCGCGGCCACCACCCGGAGTCGCTGTCCGACCGATCCCGGGTCAGGCTGCAGCCACCGGCCGGCAGGTCTTGCAGGACCGGTACCCGGCAGCGGCCGCCGCCGGTGCGGAGCGGAACTCGACGCGGTGTGCCGCCGTGATCCGCCTGGCATGGCGGCAGGTCGGGTGGCAGTAGACGAGCGTCGTGTCGCTTCCGATGAAACGGATCCCCCGCCTCGCCAGCTCGTCGACGGTGTCGGGGTCGGTGCCCTCGGCGCGCAACAGATCGCGTTTCATGTGCCGACCGAAGGCGTAGTCCCCGACGGATCCGTCGCTGCGACCGACGCGATGGCAGGGGAGGACGACGGGCACCGGGTTGCGGTTGAGGGCGGATCCGACGGCTCTCACCGCACCCGCATTCCCGATCTCCCGGGCGACCCATGCGTAGGGACGAAGCTCCCCTGGCGGGATCTCGGCGGTCTTGGCGAGCACCGCCCGCTGGAACCCGGTCAGACCGCGCAGGTCGATGCGGAGCGACCCCGGCCGTCCCGTTGCAAGCACCCGCCGTAGCGCGGTCGCCTGACGCGCAGCCAGTTCCTGCTCCACTCCGAGCCGCCTCCCGGTGCGTGAGGCGTGGACGTCGGCGAACTCGCCCAGGGACCCCACCGGGGCGACGCAGCTCACCCCCTCCGGGTTGTGGGCGATGAACAGGTCGCCGCCCGGGCCTCGCACGGTGGTCCAGGCGTCGACCAGACCGGTCTCCGTGAGCACACGACCGGCCAGCGACGGTGGAGCCTCGGTGCGAAGCCCGCGAAGCGCCCCCTCGGTCGTTTCCAGGTCCTGGCTCATCGAGTCTCCTCTCCCAAGATGGTGCGCAGCCTCGCCAGGCTGCGGTGGACGTGAGATTTCACGGTGCCGAGGGGGATCCCGAGTGTGTCGGACACCTCGTCGAGGGGGAGGTCGGCGACATAGCGGAGGACGAGGACCTCGCGTTCGACGGGGCGGAGAGCGCCGAGCGCGTTGGTCACCGCGACGACGGCGACGGCATCCCCGGCCGGATCGGCACCCGCCGCCGGCTCAACGCCGCCGAGGGCGGTGTCGTGGGGTCGGCGAGATCGGGTACGGGCTCGGTTGCGGACGAGGTTCACGAGGATCGTCCACAGCCACGCCCGGAGCTGCAGGCTGCGGATCCGGTCGGGGGCGTAGCCTCCCAGCGCCCGGTAGGCGCGGACGAGTGCCTCCTGGGTGACGTCCTCTGCATCGGACGGCGCCCGGGTGAGGCGAAGGGCGGTGGCGTACATGCGGTCCTGGTAGGTCGTGACGAGCTCGGGGAATGCCGCGTCGAGGTCGCGGGCCAGTGCCCCGGCGAGCCCGGCGGCGTCGGTCACGATGGTGCTGCTCCTTGGTCCCGGCACGATATCTCACCCTTCAGAACACCACCGAGTCTCGGGAGGTTGCATGGCGCCGACCGTGCCGGGCGACGTGGAATCGACGAAACGCGACTTCCGTGGCGTCGCCGGGTCCGACTGCAAGGCCCCTCCAGTCGGGGAGGCTTCAGGCCTGTCGCGACTTCACCGTCGTCGCCGCCAGGCTTTCCGCCACGGGGCTCGGCGTGGGATGGCTCGGCGCCGCGAGCATGCTGCTCATCGCAGCGGGTTGGAGCATCATCGCAGGGACGCGGCCACAGCGCCGCGACGACCACACCCTCGAGGCCCGCTGAGCGCCGCCGCCCGTTCCTCAGCCGAGTGCGTCGAGCCAGGCCGCGAACCCGTCTGGGGCCTGTGGCCCCCTGGAGCGGTAGCTACCGGTCACCCGTGCCCCCCGGGCTTCGAGCGCGGCCGCCATCTTGTCGAGCATCTTGCCGGGAGACGTCTTGTACGTGCAGAACACCGCAGCCGGGGTGGCGTCCAGGCTCAGACCGCCGATGAACTCCATGGTGGCCTTCGTGGCGTGCTGGAGGATGAAGAAGAGGCCCTCGGTCCAGCTGCCGATGCACACGGCGTCCGCGGCGGCAACATCCACCGACGAAGCCGCCTGGACGGCGACCGCAGATGCCTGGTGCCCCCGCTCGACGGCGAGCTGCGCCATTGCCTCGGCAGCAGCCTTGGTCGTGCCCGTGCGGCTGTCGTACACGATTGCGATGTTCACTGCGCCTCCCCGCGTCGCGAATGCGGTATCACCCGCAGGTGGGTCTGCTGGCAACGGAAGGTTACGCCCCGGGCGATCCGGGTGCCCGGCGAGGCGCGCCGGGAAGTGACGAACGAGGACTGAGGTTGCACGTCGCATGGGCGCCACCAGGCTCGCCGTGTTGGTTGCATTGGTCGCTGCGGCATGCGGCGCCGGCGGCGAAGACGGCGGGGGCAATGCCGGCTCGGGAACCTCACCACCGGCGAGCAGCCTCGCGCCGCAGTCCACGGTGGGCGAGACGACCGCTCCACCCGGCTCGAATCCGTCGACGGAGCCGTCCGTGGTGCGGCCGCCCACGGATGTGGACCTCTCCCTGAGCAGCGTTCCGCTCGGCGACGTCTACTTCGACACGTTCGATGGCGGCTCGGTGCGTCTCAGCGACTCGACACCGGCCCTGCGCGCCCGCCTCCTCGATGCCATTCCACCGATCGACGGTCCGGTCTACGAGTCGGCGGAGTCTGCCGACTCATGGCTCGGCGCGGACGACCTCGTGCTGGGCTACGTGGGAGGCGGTCGCGCCCACGCGTTTCCCTTCCGCATCCTCAACTTCCACGAGATCGTCAACGACGTCATCGGTGACGTACCGGTGCTCGTGAGCTACTGCCCGCTGTGCCGGTCGGCGATCGTCTACGAACGTGTCGTCGGGGAAAGGGAGTTGTCGTTCGGCAACACGAGCGCGCTCTACGAGTCGGATCTCGTCATGGTCGACCGCGAGACCTTCTCGTACTGGTGGCAGGTTGCGGGCGAAGCGATCGTTGGCGAGCTCACCAGGACGCGGCTCGAACCGCTCCCATCGACTGTGGCGACCTGGGCGCAATGGAAACAGTCACATCCCGGCACGATCGTGCTCTCCCGGGACACCGGGTTCGAGCGGCCGTACGACCGCGACCCCTTCCTCGGCTACGAGGAGATCATCGACGAGGGTCGGTTCGCCTTCCCCGTCGGCGACGCGGCACGGGACCCGCGACTCGCCGCGTCCGCGCTCGTCGTTGCCGTCGAGGTGGGGTCGGTCGTCAGGTCCTATCCGGTCGAGCGCGTCGCTGGCCCGGTCAACGACACGGTCGACGGCGTGCCGGTGGTCGTTCTGCCGGTGACAGGCGGAGCGGCGGTCTTCTTTCCCGTGGTCGGCGGTGACGTGCTCGAATTCGTCGAATCGGGCGGGGTCTGGTCGGACACCTCCACCGGCTCGACATGGGACGGGACCGGCGCCGCGGTGGCCGGCCCGCTCGCCGGGTCCCGGTTGGAGCCGGCTCCCTCCCGCACGTCATTCTGGTTCGCCATCGTCGGTGCCTTTCCCGACACCGAGGTGTGGGCCGGGTGACGGGTCTCAGACCGCGGCGCGACGGCGCCGGCGGTCGCGGCGACGAACCCAGGCCCGGCCTTCCCGGCGCCAGACCAGCTCCAGCGGGGGATGGGGCCCGTCGTGTTCGAGCAGGTCTGAGACGAGGACACCGGCAGCAAGGTCGTGATGGCACCCCATGGCGCAGGTGCGGAACGGATCGCGAGGGGCCGCAGTCATCGCGCCGTCCCCGTGGACTCGATGGTCCGGAGGGCGGCGCCCATCAGCCGGCGATGGGCTCCCGCGAACGGCGGGTGCTCGGGTGCCTGCGGCTGAGACCCGTCGGTACGACGCGCCGCGCCACGGCGGTCCCCACGGCTCCGCCGATGGCGAAGACAGCCGCGGTGAGCAACCCGTCGACGATTCGGGGAGCAAAAGGATCGGTGAGGCCGGTGTACGCGGCTGCTGCGGCGACCGCGAGGGCGAACCCGGCCAGGAGTTGGGGGACGGTGCGGAGGATGGGCATTCTTGACTCCTCGATGCGCTCACTGCCTATATCGGCGTTATGCGGGCACATCCTGGGGAGGGTTCTGGCCGCCGTCGGTCGGACTAGCCCCCGTCGAGGGTGCGAGGCACACCCCGTCTCTGGCGGCAGCAAGGCGGAGGAGGGCGAGGGACGCCGCACCAGGGCTCGCGACACGAAGGAGTCAGGGGCCGGTCAGCGCCGGCTGAACCTCCGGTGGGGCACCTCCCGGTAGCGGGCGAGGAGGCCGCTGACGAGCCAGATGCCGATGACGATGACGAGACCGAGCATGAAGTCGTACACGCCGGCGGGCCGGCCGAGGACGAGGACGACACCGGCCACCCCGAGGAGGCCGACGAGGAGCTCCTCGGCGTTCCTGGTCACGAGCGAGCTCCCTCGATGGACGGATCCGCCGTATGGCGCTGTGTGCCGTACCGGTCCTCCAGTGATGCCCGGGAACGACTCCCGGGATGAAGGAGCGAACGCCCGAAACGCCACGGCGACGGTGCGCGGCGGTGCTTGACCCATACCGCAATCGCACCTCGATCAGTACGCTTCGAGGACGACAAGGAGGGAGTCCATCATGCAAGCGGTTTGCCGCGTCCTTCGCGCCGTGCGCTCTCGAAGAGCGCTCTGGCTCGCCGTCGGCGGCCTCGTCGCGGCCGGGTTGATGGTGCCGACGGCCGTCTGGGCGTCACACCGGTTCACCGATGTGCCGACGTCGGACGTGTTCCACAACGACATCACGTGGCTGGCCGACACCGGCGTCACCAAGGGCTGCAACCCGCCGGCGAACGATCAGTTCTGTCCGAACGACGCCGTCACCCGGGCTCAGATGTCGGCGTTCCTGCACCGGCTCGCCGTCAACCGCGTCGTCGACGCCGCATCGGTCGAGGGACTGGATGCCGCCGACCTGCTGGACAAGGCGACGTACGACCCGGACGACGACGGCGCCGTGACGAGCGCAACGAACGCTGAGCAATTCGCCGGCAAGTTCCCGAGCGACTTCTGGCAGCGCACCGACGCCGTCGACGCCGATACCCTCGACGGTCTGGACGCGACGGCATTCCTGGGAGCGTCGGCGAAGGCGGCGGATGCCGACCTTCTCGATGGTCTCGACTCGACCCATTTCGAGGTTCGCGTCTCCGGTGCCCAGGGAACCGACCAGTCCGGCGCCGTGGTGGGATCGGCCTACAGCGCGATCCTCAACGAATCCGTCACGGTTCCGGAGTCGGGAACCGTCCTCATCACCTACCACTTCTCCGGGTTCGTCACCGGTGGCGACGCCCCGACGTCGTTCCGGGCGGGCATCGCCATCGACGACGACGCGTGTGGGACCGTGATCGCCGACACCCACGTCTACGGATCGGTCGGGCCCTTCGTCGGCAGCGACATGGGAACCGCGTCTGGTTCCTACGTTGCAGCTATGACGGCGGGGACCCACGATGTCACGTTGTGCGTGCAGACGTTCCCGACGGTGTTCATCGGCGCCGGGGTCGTGAGGCACGCTGCGTCGGGGCTGCAGGTCGTCTTCACCGGGGTCTGACGCAGCCGGTACGATCGGGCGCCGTCGATCCCCGGGGTGCGCATGCGCGCCAGCGTGAACCTGTTGCCGGACGCGGAGCCGGCGCGCATCGTCGCGCTCGCCGTCGAGGCGGAGCGGCTCGGGTACGCCCGCTGCTGGGTGTACGACGAGGGCCTCACTGCGCGCGACGTCTACGTGACGCTCGCCGCCATCGCCTGCAACACCGAACGGGTGATGGTGGGCACCGGCATCACGAACCCGTTCACCCGCCATCCAGGGTCGACGGCGGCTGCGATCGCCACCCTCGACGAGCTGTCCGGTGGGCGGGCGTTCCTCGGCCTCGGCGCCGGTGGCGGTCTCACCCTGGGGCCGATGAGGATCGAGCGGCACCGGCCTATCACCGCGGTCCGGGAGATGGTCGAGTCGCTGCGCGGCCTCTTCGCCGGCGAGACGGTGGATCGGGACGGCGAGCCTGTGCGCTTTCGCAACGCCACGCTCGGCTTCGCGAGGCCCGACATCGAGATCTGGCTGGCCGGGAGGGGACCGAGGATGCTGCGGCTCGGGGGAGAGGTGGCCGACGGGTTCGTCCTCAGCTACGTCCACAAGGACACGATCGGCGACAGCATCGCCCTCCTCGGCGCCGGCGCCCGGGGCCGCGCCCAGCCGCCCCGGGTCGCGTACTCGACGATGGTGTGCACGACAGACCGGGATCTCGAGGCCGCGAAATCTCATCTCACCTTTCGCCTCGTCGACTCGCCACAACCGGTGAAGGAGATGCTCGGTGTGTCCCCCGCCGACGTCGCCGCCTTGCGCGCCGCCCTCGGCGAGGGCGGGCCTCGAGGGGCCGCCCATCTCGTCCGCGAGGAGTGGTTGCACCCCTTCGTGATCGTGGGCACCCCGGCGCAGTGCCGGAGCGAGCTCGCCGCGCTCATGGACGAGCACGGCATCGACGAGTTCCTCCTGCCGGTTCAGGAGGCGGACACCGGCGGCGAGCTGATGGAGGCTGCGGCCGCGATCGTCCCGGGTTGAACGCCGCTAGCGCTCCGGCGAACCGGTCCAGCGGTCGATGGCGTCGACCTCGACGCCGAGATGGCCGAGCGCCCTGGCCGCTGAATGGGTGACGATGTCGTCGAGTGAGACCGGCCGGGTGTAGAACGCCGGCACCGGTGGGAACATCACCGCGCCCATCTCGACCACTCGTTCTGCGAGCCGGAGGTGGCCGAGATGCAGCGGTGTCTCGCGGACCATGAGGACGAGGGGCCGCCGCTCCTTCAACACGACGTCGGCGGCCCTCGTCAACAAGTCGGCGGCGAACGAGTTGGCGATGGCCGACAGCGTCTTGATCGAGCACGGGGCAACGATCATCCCCTCGGTGCGGAACGAGCCGCTGGCGATCGACGCTCCGATGTTCTTCACGCTGTGGGTCACCGCGGCGAGCGCCTCGAGGTCGTCCATCGTGAGGTCGGTCTCGATCCCGAGCGTGGTGCGGGCGGCGGGGGTCACGACGAGGTGGGTCTCGACGTCATCGACGCCGGCCAGCAGCTCGAGCGTCCTGATGCCGTATACGATCCCGCTCGCCCCGGAGATCCCGACGATGACCCGTCTCATCCCGACCTCACTTCAGGTACCGGCCGAGGTCGACCGGTGGATATACGACCCGCTCGCCGTAGTCGCGACGCTCCGGCTTGTAGGTGGCGTCGATGCCGAGTTTCGTCGCCACTCCCCGCGTGTCGGCGACCGGGTCCATCTCGTGGCCCTGGGCGCCGGGGGCGGTGAAGACGTCCCGCTGCCAGTCGACCCGGTTGGTGATCGCCCACAGCACCTCGGCGGGGTCGTAGATGTCGACGTCGCGATCGACGACGACGACGTTGCGGATGTTGATGTGAGCCGTCATCGCCGCCATCGCGAGGTTCTTCGGTTGCCCGGGGTTGTCGCGCTCGATCTGGATGACGGCGAGGAACCCGTTCCCGTACGGGGGAATGTGGACGACGGCCGCGGGTTCGATGTGGCGGATGAAGCGCCGCAGCAGCGGCTCGCGGGGCAGGACGTTGCCGATGTAGACGTGTTCGTACCACCCGGGGATGATCGTCTGGAAGACAGGGTCGTTGCGCCACGAGATCGCGGCGACTTCGACGGTCGGGCTGTTCCACAGCTCCCCGTGGTACCCGTGGAACTCGGCGAGGGGGCCCTCCGGAGCCCGCTCCTCGGGCCGGATGACACCCTCGATGACGATCTCGGCGTCGGCCGGGATGTCGACGTCCGCGGTCACACCGGGGCACACGGGAATGCCGCGGCCCCGGATGGCGCCGGCGATGAGCAGCTCGTCGAGCTCCGTCCGCACCCCCGCCGCGATCGTGATCGCCGGGTCGAGCCCGATGGCGAGGGCCACGGGGAACGGAGCTGCGGGGTCGTCGCGGCGCTTCATGAACGTGCCGACGTCCCGCCACTCGTTGACGTTGAACCCGAGGAGGTTGCGGCCCATGCGGAGCATGCGGTTGTAGGACAGATTCCCTCGCCCGCTCACCGGGTCCTTCGTCACCGTCACCGCACCGGTGATGAACGCGCCGCCGTCGCCCCTGGAGTGCGTCGGAATGGGGAGGACGCCCAGGTCGACGTCGTCTCCCTTCAGTGTGTTGTCGTGCCAGGCCGCGGCGCCGCCCCGTACCGGTTCGAGCCCACGTGCCGGGTCGAGGACGCGCTCCATCTCGTCGACGACGTCGTCGACGGTGCATCCCAGGGCGAGGGCGGCTCGATCCCGACTTGCCACCGCTCCGGCGAAGATGGGCCACGGGCTGTCGACGACGTTGTCGAACAACGGCGCCCCGCCGCCGGTGCGGGCGAGCGTGGCCGCGACGTCTGCGAGCTCGTGGTCGAGCGACACCGGTGTCGAGATGCGGGCGAGGCGTCCTGCGGCCTCGAGTGCGCCGATGTAGGTTCGCAGGTCGGTGATGTCGCTCATGGGGATGGCCCAAGGACGGTAGCGGGTCGTAGCGTGCGCGGCCCGGCGGACGTGTCGCCGGAGCCGCGGAACCTCCGGCAGGGCCGACGGCGTCGGACCGGGAGGCGCCCAAGGAGGAGGGGTATGAGGACCGCGATGGTGGCCCCGACGCTGGCCGGGCTTCTCTTTGTCGCGTCGTGCGGCGCGAGTGATCCCCCGGCGGCGGAACGTGAGGCGGACCCCCCACCGGCTTCGGTCACGGCCGCCCCGGAGCCGCCGGCCGCCGGTGAGATTCGCGGCGGCATCGAGGCGCTGCAGATCGACGGGGTGTGGGTGTTCCGCCACGATCCCGATGCCGGCGATGACGCACTCCACTCCGGCACGCCCGAGATCGTCGGCGGATGTCTCTACGTCGACGACACGATCGTCGTCTGGCACGCCGACCGGATGGGCGACGCCGCCGCCGCCGTAGCTGCCGCGAACGCCGGCGCGGATCCCCCGCTCCTCATCGGCGGGGGAGGCGTGAGCCTCGACGAAGGCGGCGACGCGACGCAGATCCCGGCCGTCATCACGCAGCGGTGCCGGACGACCGCCGTGTGGTTCGGGTCGCCGTGAACCCGGCCACCTCCTCCAGTTAGGCTCCGGCCACTCCCGGCGGGAAGGAGCATCGGTGGAGGCGTTTCTGCGAGGGCTGCCGAAGGCCGAGCTCCATGTGCACATCGAGGGCACGCTCGAGCCCGAGCTGCTCTTCGAGATGGCGGCCCGCAACTCGGTTCCGCTGCGGTACGACGACGTCGACGAGCTGCGCGCCGCGTACCGGTTCTCCGGGCTCCAGGACTTCCTCGATGTGTACAACGAAGGAGCCACCGTGCTCCAGACGAGTCGCGACTTCACCGAGCTCGCGATCGCGTATCTGGAGCGGGCGGCGGCCGACGGGGTGCGCCGCGCCGAGATCTTCTTCGACCCCCAGACCCACACCGAGCGCGGCATCGCGATGGGCGCGGTGGTCGAAGGGCTCGCCGCGGGATGCGCCGAAGCCGGGGCCCGGCTCGGCGTCTCCACAGGGCTCATCCCCTGTTTCGTGAGACATCTCCCCCAGGAGTCGGCGATGGAAGCGCTCGAAGCGGCGCTCGCGCACCGTGAGCATCTCCTCGGCGTCGGGCTCGATTCCACGGAGCTGGGCCATCCGCCGTCCGAGTTCGCCGACGTCTTTGCCAGGGCGCGCAGCGAGGGGCTCCATGCCGTGGCCCACGCCGGGGAGGAGGGGCCGCCCGAGTACATCAGCGGCGCCCTCGACCTGCTCGGTGCGGAGCGGATCGACCACGGGGTGAGGTGCCTGGAGCACCCTGCCCTCGTCGCGCGGCTACGCGACGATGCAGTCCCGCTCACCGTGTGCCCGCTCTCCAACGTGAAGCTCGCGGTGGTGGCGCGCCTCGAGGACCACCCCCTCCCGAAGATGATCGATGCCGGCCTCGTCGTGACGATCAACTCCGACGACCCCGCGTACTTCGGCGGATACGTCGGCGACAACTACGTCGCGGTCCACGAAGAGCTGGGGCTGGACCTGGCGGCGATGGTGGCCCTGGCCCGGGCATCGATCGAGGCGAGCTTCGCGGCCGTCGAGGTCAAGCACCGTCTCCTCACCGATCTCGAGACGTACATCGCGGCGACGGGTGGCCAAGCCGCAGGCTGACGCGCTGCCGCCGGCCGTCCCCGCTCAGGCGGCCGAAGGGTCGGTGACCTGGCCGAGGAAGAGGATCTCGCCGGTCGACGTGCTCTCGATCCAGAAGAGGAACGGGCGGTCGACGGTGAGCGCCGCCGGCTGGGGGAGCGACGTGATCCCGAAGACGAGCGCCGTGGCGGCCGCAGCCTCGGTCCCGTCTTCGTCGAGGGCGATGAACGTCTTGTGGAGCGCATCCTGGACGTAGAGGTCCCTCGGCTCGGTGATCCCGGTGAGGTCGGCGGTGCCGTCGTCGCCGGGCACCGGCACCACGAATGCGGTGTTCATCCCCAGCGCCTGGAGGGCGGCCTTGAGTCCCACGTCGGACTCGAACTCGAATCGGGGCATCGCCAGCTCGACCTGGAAGTCACCCCAGGCGACGGCGAGGTCGTCTGCGGTGATTCGGGCCGCCAGCTCGGCGGGGGACCCGGCCCGGGGCACGGCGACGACCATCGCCGCGTCTCCGGCGTAGCGGAGGCGCACCGCTTCGAAGAGATCGGTGGCGGCGTAGCCGGTGCGCATGTCGGCGTGCATCATCGGCACCTCGACCGTGGTCCCGTCGAGGCGGGTGAACGGCGCCGGTGCGGTGCGCTCCGGGTCGAAGGGGACCTCCCAGTTCGCCCTGAACCAGATGGCATTCACGAGGACGAGACGCGTCAACGTGGTGATGACGCCGTCGGGGATGAGGTCCTCGATCCGGCCCTCGGTGGCGTCTTCGACCCAGCCGTTGATGATGTCAGCCGATGCGTCCGGAGCGGAGGCGAAGTCGACGAGGCGGAGCCCGGCGCCGTAGCTCGTCGCCAGCCGCTCGAGGTAGGGCTCGAGAAACGGGTAGCCGCCCTGCCCCCACGCCGAGTTGGCCGGCCGGACGACGAAGGGCTCGCGGGTGTCCTCCTCGCCGGCGGGGGCGGCCTTCGACGCGAGAGCCCCCTCGATGTGCGTCCGCACCCTGTGCATGGCCTCCTCGTCGCCGGTGAGGTGAAGAACGGCCGCAATCTCGGCGGCGGTGGTGTTGCGTGCTCCCGGCAACAGCATCGAGAGCGCCGTCGCCACCGAGTACGGCGAGATCATGACGTTGTCGTCTCCGGCGACGACGCCGAGCAGGTCGAGGCCGAAAGCGGCATCGGCCCGGGCGACGGCGGCCAGCTCGGATTCAGTGACGGCGACGTCCGCGATCGGTGCGTCGAAGCGGACGACCTCGCCCGGTACGAAGGGGACGGCACCGGGTGTGGGGTCCGGCGCGGGCGGCGAGCCGGGAGGTGTCGAGCCGGGAGACGTCGAGTCGGGGGTGCGGCCCGGCGGCGTCGCCGCGTCGTCTGCCCCGGCGCAGGCTGCGGCGATCAGCGAGATGACGGCGAACGCGGCTGCGACCCTGCTCCGGTCCATACCCATCAGACGCTGGGACCGGCCGATCCGGTTCCCGACCCGTGCCGCAACGCCCGCCGCCTCACGAGAAGACGGTGTTGGGCCTGTCCTCTTTGACGCCGTCGAGGCGGATGTCGACCTTCTCGTTGTAGAACGACAGATACCCGGCGATCCGGGAGGTCTCCTCGACCGGGGACGGGTACCACCACACGATGTTCTCGTACCGGGCGCCGTCGACATCGACGTGGTAGTAGCTCGCCGTGCCCTTGTACGGGCACGAGGTGTGCAGGTCCGACGGCTCGAGGAGGTCCATCCGCACGTCGGTCTTCGGGATGTAGTAGCGGGTCGGGAGGCCGGTTTCGAACACGAACCTGGCATTCGTCGAGTCGGCCACCTTCGTGCCGCCGACGAAGACCTCCACACGGCGGGAGCTGGGGAGCACGTCGACGCGGGTATACGGGTCGCGGGGATGGACGTACACCTGCTCGTCCTCCTCGAACCACGCGTCCATCGCCCCCCAGGAGAAGGTGAGGTGGCCTTCGAGGCCCTCGATCTTGCTCTCGGTGTACCAGCGTGCGGCTCCGGGGGCCTCTTTGCCCCCGGCCTTGACGGTGTGGAGCTCGGCATCGCCGCGGCTCGGCGAGTGGTGCGTCTCACCGGTGGGGATGAGCAGATCGGTGTCGACATCGTCCGCGAGGAAGTAGTACGTGGGGTAGAACGGCTTCTCCCAGACGAGCTTCACCCGGATCGTGTCGGCGACGAGCTCGCCGCCGAGATAGACCCGAACCCGCTTGCCCCCGTTCTCGACGCGCACCCGTCCCCGGGCTGCGGTGGCGTCCATGTCGTGCTCCCTCGTCGTCATGTCGTTCCCCATCCGAACGCGTTCCGGCAGCGAACGATTCCCGGGACCGGGCATCTCGCCCCGGCGGAGTGGCAAACTGAGGTGACCCGACCCGAGAGAGCCGCGTGCGAATCCTCATCGCAGACTCCTTCCCCGGGCCTCAGATCGAGCGTCTCGAGGCCATGGGCCACGACGTCACCGTCGATCCGGGCCGGGATGCCGGCGCGCTGGCGGAGGTCGTCGCCGGCTACGAAGCCCTCGTCGTGCGCAGTACCAAGGTGACGGCGGAGACGATCGAGGCTGCCGACCGCCTCGCCCTCATCGTCCGGGCCGGCGCCGGGGTGAACACGATCGACACGAGGGCGGCTGCGGACCACGGCGTCATCGTGGCCAACACGCCTGGCAAGAACGCCGTCGCCGTCGCCGAGTTGACGATGGGTCTCATCATGGCGATCGACCGCAGCATCCCTGACAACGTGGCGGAGCTCCGGGCGGGGGTGTGGAACAAGAAGCGCTGGTCGGAGGCCGACGGACTCCACGGCAAGCGCCTCGGCATCGTCGGCATGGGTGCCATCGGGGCCGAGGTCGCTCGCCGGGCGCATGCGTTCGGGATGGAGATCGTCGTCGTCGACCGCCCGGGCCGGCGACCGGAAGTCGGCGCCCTCATCGAGGATCTCCGTTGCCGGCTCGTGCCCGATCTCCCCAGGCTGCTGGGGACGTCCGACATCGTGACGTTTCACATCCCGGCATCCGGCAACACCGCCGGCATGATCAACCGAGAGATGCTCGGCCATCTGCGGCTGGGCACCGTCCTCATCAACACGTCCCGGGGCGACATCATCGACGAGGAGGCGCTTCTCGAGGCGATCGAGGCCAAGGGCCTGCGCGTCGGCCTCGACGTGTACGCCGACGAACCCGGGGAGGGCTCGGGCACCTTCACCTCGGCGCTCGCCGCCCATCCCAACGTGTACGGGACCCACCACATCGGGGCGTCGACGAAGCAGGCGCAGCGGTCCATCGCCGACGAAGTCGTCGCCATCATCGAGAGCTTCGGGCGCGGTGCGGTGAGAAACGCGGTGAACGTCGCTGCCGAGCCGGTCGGAGCGTCAGTCATCACGGTGCGCCACTACGACAGGGTCGGCGTGCTCGCTGGGGTCCTCGAGGTGCTGCGTCGCGCCAATCTCAACGTGGAGCAGATGGAGAACACCGTATTCGCCGGGGCCAATGCGGCGAGCGCGTCGATCCACCTCTCTGCGCTTCCCGACTCGGCAACCGTCGAGGCCATCTCCGGGCTCGAGCACGTCATCGCGGTCTCCGTCGGCGCGGTCGGCGCCTCGAGCGCCCTCGTGCGGCCCTTCCCCGGGTTCCTGCCCCGGCCGGACATCGCCGACGAGGTAGCGGCGCCTCCGCTGTCGGTCATCACCGCGGATCGATACGACCGCCTCGTCGCCGACCACCCGCTGTCGATTCTCCACGTTCTCCGCACCGCGATCGACACCGCCGACGGGGTGCCGGATCCGGCACTCGCCGACGCCCACGGCGCCGCGCACCTCGCCCGGCTCATCGACGATGGCGCCCTCTTGCCCCAGCCTGCTCCTGCCTACTACCTGTACCGGGTCGGCACGCAGCAGGGTTCCCACATCGGCGTCATCGCCGAGGTCGCCACGTCGGGGATCGGTGAAGGGACGGTGCGCCGACACGAGGGCACCAGGCGTGAAACCGAGGACCTCGTCCTGCGCCACCTCACGACCGTGCGTGCCCACACCGACCCGGTGGCGATGACGTATCGCACCGACCCGGGTCTCGCCGACGTCCTCACCGCCCGCTGCGCCGCCGAGACCCCCGTCCTCGACTTCGAGTCGGACGACGGGGTCCGTCACCAACTGTGGGTTGTCGCAGATGCGGCCGGTGTCAACGAAATCGGGACCCGCCTCGCCATGGTCGAGACGCTGTACATCATCGACGGGCACCACCGTTCGGTGGCGGCGCGGAGGCTGGCTGCCACCGAGGCCTCCGAGAACCGGGGCCACACGGGAGCGGAGCCGTACAACTACTTCCCGGCGGTGCTCTTCGCCGAGGACCAGCTCGTGCTCGAGGGCTACCACCGGGCCCTCACCGATCTCGGATCGATGACACCGCGCGAGTTCCTCGCTTCGATGCGAGACAGGTTCGACGTCGAGGACCTCGCCATACCGTGGGCCGAGGAGGCGCGGCCCCGCGAGCCGGGAGCGGTCGCCATGGTCGTCGACGGCGAGTGGTACCGGGTCACGCTGCCGAAGCCGCCCGCAGACGGCGACGTCTACGCCCGACTCGACGCCGTCGTGCTCCAGGAGCACATCCTCGGACCGCTGCTCGGCATCACCGAGCCCGCCACCGATCCGAGACTCCAGTACGTCCCCGGCCCCGCCGGCCTCGGCGAGTTCAGCCGACTCAGTGCGATCGTCGGATTCGCCCTCCACCCGCCGTCGACCGCCGAGGTGATGGCGGTCGCGGATGAGGGCCTCGTCATGCCGCCGAAGTCCACCTGGTTCGAGCCCAAGGTCCGCGCCGGGCTCGTCGTCCGGAAGTTCTGAGCCGGCCGGGAATGGCCACAGACGTCGTCCTGCTCGGAACCGGCACGCCCCGCACCGTCCCGGGGAGCAGCGGCCCGGCGACGGCCGTGATCGCCGACGGCACGCCGTATGTCTTCGATTGCGGGCCGGGGGTCGCGATCCAGCTCTCCTCCGGATTCCATCACGGGATCGAGGGGCTCGCGTTGGCGGGTGTCGAGCACGTCTTCATCACCCACCTCCACTCGGACCACACCCTCGGCCTGGCGTCGCTGATGCTGACGCCGTGGATGTTCGGACGGGCGGTTCCGCTCGTGGTGCGGGGCCCGCTCGGCACGGCGGCGATGGCACGCCACGTCGCCGCGGCATACGAGGCCGACGTCGCCAAGCGGATCCACAGTGAGCCGCTCGAACCCGGAGGTCACGCAGTGGTAGCAACCGACATCGGGCCCGGGGTCGTCCACGAGGACGATCGCGTCAGCGTCGAGGCGTTTGCCGTCGAGCACGGCGACTGGGTGGCGGCGGTGCACGGGCCGACGCCGGCCCTCGGCTACCGGGTGCGCTCCGCCGACCGCACCGTCGTCATCTCGGGAGACACCGGTCCGTTCCCCTCCATGGAGGCGACGTACGGAGGCTGTGACGTGCTCGTCCACGAGGTCTACTCGAGCGCCGGCCTCGTCTCCCGTCCCCCTCGATGGCGGGCCTATCACGAGCGAGCGCACACCTCGGGCGAGACGTTGGGCCGGCTGGCGGCGCGGCTCCAGCCCGGGATCCTCGTGCTCACGCATCAGTTGCTGTGGAACACCCCCGAGGGCGACCTCGTCGACGAGGTCGCCGGCGTCTACGACGGCGTCGTGCGCTACGGCCGCGACCTCGACGTGATCTGAGGCGGCGCCGCCTCCCTAACCTCGCGTCGTGGATCTGTTCACCGATCGCCGCATCGAACGAGTCACGACCGACGGGCGCAGCGGCGCCGACGACGCCCTCGTCACGGAAGCGCCCATCGAGTACCGCCTCGGGGACGTCCCGATCGCAGTGCTGATGCGGACTCCGGGTGACGACGCCGCCCTCGGCCTCGGGTTCGCGATCACCGAGGGCATCGTCCTCGGCCCCGACGAGGTGAGCGACGTCCGCCTCCGCACCGCCGGTGCCGACGGGGATCGATGGGACCTCGTGCTGGCGCCCGGCGTCGACGTGGATCCGGAGCAGTTCCGCCGGAGCACCTACACGACGTCGTCGTGCGGCGTGTGCGGGAAAGCGTCGATCGACGCGGTGCGGATCGCGGCTCCGGCGCCTCCCACCGGCCCCGTCGTCGACCGGAGCCTCCTGTTGTCTTTGCCGGAGCGGATGCTCGAAGCGCAGACCGGCTTCGCCGCCACCGGCGGCATCCACGCCGCGGCGCTCTTCGCCCCGGACGGCTCGCTGCTCGCTCTCCGCGAGGACGTCGGCAGGCACAACGCCGTCGACAAGCTCGTCGGCCTCGTGGCACGTCGGCGCTGGCCTCTGGGCGAGGTGATTCTCGTCGTCAGCGGCCGGGTGAGCTTCGAGATGGTGCAGAAGGCCGCCGTCGCCGGGATTGCCATGGTGTGCGGGGTCTCGGCGGCGTCGTCGCTCGCCGCCGAGCTGGGGAGCGAGCTGGGGCTGACGGTCGTGGGATTCCTCCGTGCCGGCGGCTTCAACGTCTACGCCGGCTCACACCGCGTCCTCTGAGATGCCGCGAATACGCGACGGGGGGCTCCGGTAGCATCGGCCCGTGGCCATCGACATCGCCGGATTCATCACCTACCTCAAAGACCACGCGGTCGAGCACGGATTCCACGTCCACGACGAGCGTCATTTCATCGAGACGTACTCGCTGCGCCAGGCGTTCGAGGTCGACATGCACCCGGAGGTCGCCTGCAACGGGCCCCTCGACCTCAATCTCGCCCTCGACGTCGATCCGAGGACGTTGCTCGACCTCGACGACCGCATGGCGGAGATGGACGACGACTTCGCCGAGCCGGAAGGGGACTGGCGCCAGCAGGTGCTCTTCAACTGGGGGCTTCCCGCCCTCCAGTCGCCACCGGACGTCGTGATCCTCGCCACCGAGCTCGCCGGGATCGCCGGGCCCACGATCCCGATCGAGGTGTCCGCCGTCGACTCGTTCGGGCCGCTGTCCGAGTCGCCGGAGCGGAGGTTGTCTCTCGTCGGTCGCTTCGAGGTCTCGCTCGTCGACGTCATGTTGGGGCGGGAGAAGCTCTGCGATGTGCTCGACCGCTGCCGTGAGGTCAGCGAGTACCTCGTCAGCGCCGCCGAGGACTGGAAGCCCGTGTACCCCGAAGGGGACTGAGCGACGGGTTCGCCATGCCGTCCCTAACCTCGGTGCATGGACGTCACCGGCAAGGTCGCGATCGTCACCGGAGCCGCCTCCGGGATGGGGGCGGCGACCGCACGTGCCCTCGCCCGGCGCGGGGCCACCGTTGTCATCGTCGATCGCAACGCCGAGGGAGCCGGGGCGATCGCCCACGAGATCGAGACGGCGACCCCCGTCGTCGGTGATGTCGCATCGTCCGCGTTCTGCGACGGGGTCGTTGCCGACACGATGGAGACCCACGGCCGCCTCGACGTGCTCGTCAACGCCGCCGGCGTGATCGTCCGGGCGCCGGCCCACGTGACGAGCGACGACGAGTGGCGCCGGATCTTTTCGGTCAACGTCGACGGCGTCTTCTACATGAGCCGGGCCGCCGTCCCGGCGATGCTCGAGGGCGGCGGGGGCGCCATCGTCAACTTCGGTTCGATCTGGGGCGATGTCGGCAGCGGCGGCCACGCCGCCTACGCGGCGACGAAGGGCGCCGTCCACCAGCTGACGAGGTCGATGGCGCTCCAGCACGCGAGGGAGGGGATCCGGGTCAACGCGGTGTGCCCCGGTGAGATCGACACGCCGATGCTCGTCTCGGAGCGCCCCGCACCGCCGACGCCCGATGAGCTCGAGGCTATCGCCGAGTCCGTCCCGATGGGAAGGCTCGGCCGTCCCGACGAGGTCGCCGCCGTCGTGGCGTTCCTCGCCTCCGACGAGGCCAGCTACATGACGGGCGCTCTCGTCGCCGTCGACGCCGGGTACCTGGCCCGGTGAGCCGGTTCGAGGGCATCCGGGTGCTCGTCACCGGCGGCAATTCGGGGATCGGTCGTGCCACGGCGCAGGCGTTTGCCGCCGAAGGCGCCGCCGTCGCCGTCGCCGCCAGGGACGAGGCCCGCAGCGACATCGTGGCCGCGGAGATCGAGTCGGCCGGCGGCCGGGCCGTCGCCGTGCGGTGCGACGTCACCGACGAAGCGTCGTGTCGGAGCGCCGTGGACGCCGTGGTGGCGACACTCGGAGGCCTCGATGTGCTGTTCAACAACGCCGGTGTCATCTACCGGGAACGGACCGCACCGGAGACGACGCCCGAGGAGTGGGACCACACGTTCGCCGTCAACGTCCGGGGGACGTTCCTCATGTCGCGGCTGGTGGTGCCGGTGATGATCGAGGGCGGGGGCGGTGTGATCGTCAACAACGCCTCCTACTTCGGGCTCGTTGGCGGCAAGGGGACGGCCGCGTACAGCGCCGCGAAGGGCGCCGTCGTGCTCCTGACGAAGGCGATGGCGCTCGACCACGCCCGTGACGGCATCCGGGTCAACTGCGTGTGCCCCGGCTCGGTCGATACTCCGATGCTGCGCGGCGAGATGGAGGAGATGGGTGGTGCGGATGCGGTCCGGCACCGTTTCGAGGACAAGCACCCCGTCGGCCGGATCGCCACCCCGGAGGAGGTCGCCGCGGCCGTCCTGTATCTGGCCTCGGCAGAGGCTGCGTTCGTGACCGGTGTCGCGCTGCCGATCGACGGCGGGCTGACGGCGCAGTAGGGCTTTGGCCGAGGAGTTCGCGGGGCGAGTCCGCTGGGTGGCTCAGCTCGTTGGGCACGGGCAACCGCGGCCCAGGTGGGCTCGGCCCAAGGGGAACCCCGTTCGATCTCGGGCCAGGTAGCAGCGGTGGGCGCTCCCGTGATGAGCGCGATCTCCGCTACGTGAATCGCGACCGGCAGGTGCCGGGCAACGTCGTCGGAGGCCTGCCGGAGCTCCGTCTCTGTCCCACGATCGCCCACCGTGAGCCGCGGTACGGGATTCGGCGTGGCTCGCCCCGTGCGGCGGTACTCCAGCCACCTGCCAAACGCGGCGTCCATCAGCCTGTGGAACCGTCGCCCGGCTGCGGTGCCACATGCACCACCTCGTCGCCGAGCGAGCCGGAAACGCCCGCGATAGCATCGCATCATGGACGAGAAGGAGATCCTCAGGGAACTGAGCGCCGTCATGGATGAGCTCAGCGCTCTCCCGGTAGACGCGTTCTCCGAGCGCTTTCCGCTGGTCGAACGACGGGACGAACTGCGGCGTCTGCTTGCCGAAGCTCAGGTGGAGGCGGGTCGGGACGCGAGTGAGGCCTGGGCCAACCAGGCAGCCCGCAAGGGACCCGATGACGCGGAGACGTTCATCGAGGCACACCTCCCGGAGGCGGGCGCGAGCGGCCTCGGGTAGCGGCCGACGCGGCGCACGTCGGCGGTCCGGGATCGGAGATCGAGTCGTCGCGAACAGGTCGTAGGCGTCCGCGTCCCAGGCGTGTGTGAAGTCCATCGGGACGTCATGGTCCCGGCGTCACCCGCCGCGCCGGGAGCGCCCCCCTACCCGCCGCCGAGGAACCCCGCCATGGCGTCGATGACCGCGTCGGGCCGTTCGACGTAGAGGTGGTGACCGGCATGGGGCACGACGACCGTCACGGAATCGGAGATGGCTTCGGCGAGCGGAGCGGCGGAGGCGGGGCGCAGCATGCGGTCCTCCTCTCCGAGGATGAGAAGCGTCGGGCATCGCACTCCGGCCGCGGCGTCGAGCGCCCCGGTGTACGCGGCGCTGGCCGTGAGGTCGACGTACAGCGCCTCGGGTGGCTCTGAGGCGAGGACCCGGGCACCGCCGCCGTGGAGCCACAGTCCGGGCGTCTTGTGGCCTCCGAGCAGCGAGCGGCGCGAGAGGCTCCATTGCATCACCATCTCGTGCGCCCGCGCCGGGTCGTCCCGCGCCGCGGCGAGGAGGTCCGGGTTGACCGGCATCGCCGCTGCGGTGGCGACGAGCACGAGGTGGCTGACCGCCGCGGCGTGGGCGGCGGCGCAATGGAGGGCCACGGCAGAGCCGAGGCTGTGACCGACGAGGGCGGCGCGCTCCCAACCGGCGGCCGGTACCAGCTCTGCCGTCCAGCCGGCGATGTCCTCGACCGAAGCGAGGAGCGGGCCTTCGCTGCCGCCGTGACCGGGCAGGTCGACGGCGAGGACCGACCAGCCGTGGGAGGCGAAGTATCGCGTCTGGAGGGCCCACACCGTTCGGTTTGCCCCCGAGCCGTGGAGGAACACGAGCAGCGGCCGATTGGGGTCGAGCGGCCTTCCACCGGTGGTAGCCCGGACCCGCCTGCCGTCGACCTTCAGCTCCATCTCACGACCTCTGTGATGCCCGCAGCGCCCTGCGGAGATCATCGACGAGATCGTCCACCGACTCGAGCCCGACGGAGAGGCGGACGAGGTCTTCGCTGATGCCGGCGGCTTCGAGCTGGTCGACGCTCATCGTCGCATGCGTCGTCGAGGCGGGGTGGATGACGAGGGATTTGGCATCGCCGACGTTGGCGAGGTGCGAGAAGACGGTGAGGGCCTCGATGAAGCGCCGGCCCGCCTCGCGGCCACCCTCGATGCCGAACGAGAAGATCGCCCCTGCTCCCTTCGGCAGGAGCTTGCGGGCAAGCTCGTGGTCGGGGTGAGCCGAGAGCTCCGGGTAGCTCACCCACGCCACCTCGTCTGCGGCATCGAGGAACGTCACGACGGCGCGCGTGTTGGCGACGTGGCGCTCCATCCGCACGGCGAGCGTCTCGATCCCCTGGAGGAGGTAGAAGGCGTTCGCCGGGCTCATCGACGCGCCGAAGTCACGCAACCCCTCGACGCGGGCCCGGGTGATGAACGCCTGAGGGCCGAACTCCTCGGTGAAGGAGAGGCCGTGATACGACGGGTACGGCTCGGTGAGGGTGGGGAACCGGCCCGATGCTTCCCAATCGAACCGCCCGCCGTCGACGAGCACCCCACCGATGGCGACGCCGTGACCGCCGAGGAACTTCGTCGCCGAGTGGTACACGAGATCAGCCCCCCAGTCGAACGGCCTGAAGAGGTACGGCGTGGCGAACGTGTTGTCGATGAGCAGCGGGACCCCGGCGTCATGTGAGATCGCGGCGACCTCGGGGATGTTCATGATCTCGAGCCCGGGGTTGCCGAGCGTCTCACCGACGACGAGGCGGGTCGCCGGCCCGATCGCATCCCGGATGGCGCCGAGGTCCCGGGCGGGGACGAGTGTCGTCTCGATGCCGAAGCGTGGCAGCGTCTGGACGAACAGGTTGTTGGTGCCGCCGTAGACGTTGCGCGACAGCACGACGTGGTCGCCCGCGTTGACGATCGTGGCAACGGCCAGCCAGAGCGCAGCCTGGCCCGATGCGGTCCCGACCGCCCCTACTCCGCCCTCGAGCGCGGCAACCCGCTCCTCGAGCACGGCGACGGTGGGATTCGAGATCCGTGTGTAGATGTGGCCCTGCCGCTCCAGGTTGAAGAGCCCTGCCGCGTGCTCGACGTCGTCGAACAGGTACGACGTCGTCTGGTAGATGGGCACCGCTCTCGCCCCGAAGTCGGTGTCCGGGTGGTGCCCGGCGTGCAGGCTCAGCGTCTCGAAGTCGTACACCCGCTCCTCCCGGTCGTGGCGGCGCCGACCTTACCGGGGCCGTCGCGGCTTCGGCAGGTCCGGGCGTGCACCGGAGCCGCCGCAGCGGTGGCCCCGGTGCGTCGTCGTCACTCGTAGCCGATGGCCTCGAGAATGTTGAGTCTCGCCGCCTTCCTCGCCGGCCAGATCGCAGCGATCACGCCGGCAACCCCGGCGAGCACGAGGGCGATGAAGACCTGTCCGTAGGGGATGGCGAACTCGCCGAGACCCTGGTCCTTGAGGGCCTGGATGACGGCCCAGCCGAAGAAGATGCCGATGGCGACGCCGAGGATGGCGCCGAAGAGGGCGATGATGACCGCCTCCCATCGCACCATGCGTCGCACCTGGCGCCGCACCATCCCGACCGCCCGCAGCAGTCCGATCTCGCGGGTGCGCTCGTAGATGGAGAGCGCCAGGGTGTTCGTGATGCCGAGGACGGCGATCATGACCGCGAAGAACAGCAGCCCGTTGAAGAGGGTGAGGGCGAGGTCGATCTGATCCTCAGCCTCGCCGACGATCTCCGACTTCGTCTGTACCTTGACGTTGCCGTAGGGCTCGGCGATCCCGTCGACGGCCTGCTGGGCGGCGGCGAGGGTGACTCCCTCGGCGGCATTGGCGAAGACGACGCCGTCACCGAGCACGGTGAAGTTGTCCTCGTACGTCTGGCTCGAGAAGTAGAAGTTGGCGAAGTCGTTTGCCTCGAACGCTCCTGCGATCGTGATCGGCACCACGCCGGTGGCGGAGAACTCGACGTCGATCGCGTCCCCCACCACCCAGCCCTCGTCCTCGAGCCGGGCCGTGGACACGAGCATCGAGTTCGCGGCATCGAGCGCGATGAGCGCATCGCCGACGGGTTCGAGGGCGAACACCTCGCCGATCGTCTGCGGCTCGATGGCGCCGATCAACTGGGTGGCGCCTTCGATCTCGACCCGGCCGAACTGGAGCGCAGAGACCGCCCCGAGCTCGTCGAGCTCACGCATCTCCGCGGTGAACGCAGGGCTGAACGGGGCGGGGAGCTCCGGGTCGGTCTGGCTCGTCGACTGGACGGTGAGATCGGCTGGGAACAGCTCGAAGATCGTCTCCTCGACTGATGCCTTCGTCGACGCAGCGAAGATCGTGAAGAAGGCGACGAGGGCGACTCCGATCATGAGCGCCGACGCCGTCGACGCGGTACGACGCGGCTGGCGCTTCGTGTTCTCACGGGCCAGCGTTCCGCTCACCCCGTAGAGCCTGGCGACGGGGCGGCCGATGAGATCGGCTACGGGTTGCGCGGCGAGCGGCGCCAGGATCGAGACGCCGATGAACATGACCGCGGCACCGGCGCCGACGAGGGCGATGGCGTTGTCGATGCCGCCGAAGAGCCCGATGAGAAGGCCGATGACGCCGAGTGACGTGATGGCCACTCCCCAGATGGTGCGGGTGCGGAATGACTTGCGCTTCGGTGTCAACAGGTCCTCGCGCATTGCCGCCACCGGCGGCACCCGCGACGCCCGGCGTGCCGGCAGCACCGCGGAGGCGACGGTGAGGACAACGCCGACGAGCAGGCCGACGACGATCGTCCTCGGCAGGAGGAGGAGCGAAGCTGCGGGGAGCCCGAAACCCACCGCGTTCATGAGTCCTCTGATGGCGAGCGCCATGCCGAACCCGAACGCGATGCCGACGACGGAGGCGAACACGCCGACGAGGACCGCCTCGAGCACGACGAGCCACGTGACCTGGCGCGCCGTGGCACCGACGGCCCGCATGAGGGCCAGCTCCCTCGTCCGCTGGGCCACGATGATGCGGAATGTGTTCTGGATGATGAACCCGCCGACGAAGATCGCAACGCCGGCGAACGCGAGCAGTCCGATGCTGATGAAACTGAGGCCCTCGTTGATCTGGTCGGCCTGCTCGTTCTGTTGGGTCTCGCCGGTGACGGCCTCCAACCCGGCGGGCAGCGCCGCTTCGATCCGGGTGGTGAGCTCGTCGCCGGACACGCCTTCGTCGGCGATGATCGAGATCGACGTGAACTCGTCCATGTAGCCGAACAGCCTTCGCGCCTCGTCGAGCTCGAACGCCGTCAGGGTTGCTCCAAGCAGACTGTCGGAGTCGCCGAAACTCATGATGCCGACCAGCTCGAACTGTTCCGGGCCGGCACCGGTGACGACCGTCACGAGGTCGCCGAGGGCGAAGTCGTTGTGACTCACGGTGTTGGCGTCGATGCCGACCTCACCGGGCGCGGCCGGCGCCCGGCCGTTGCCCTCCTTGATCTTCAGCGGGTTCAGCGCGGCGGTCTCACCCCAGGAGAACCCGAGGGTGGGGGGCCCGTTGCCGCCGATGGGGCTGCCGTCCTTGCCGAGGATCTGGGCGGTGATGCTGCTCACGCCCCCCTCGGCATACTGGACGCCCTCGACGGCGACCACGTCGTCGAGGACTCCGGCGGCGAATGGCTCCTCGAAGCCGGAGAAGTCGGCCTGGGTCTTGCGAACCGAGACGTCGATGCCCGAGAAGATGTCGTCGAGGAGCGTGTTGAACTGGCTGTTGATCGTGTCGGTGAAGATGAACGTCCCAGACACGAGGCTCACGCCGAGCACGATGGCCAGCGCCGTGAGCCCGAGCCGGACCTTGTGGGCGAGCACGCCCTTGATGGCGGCGCGGACCATGGTCAGCTCCCCAGCTTCTTCATCTCGTCGAGCACCGTCTCCGGGGTCGGGTTGAAGATCTCGTGGACGATGGCGCCGTCGTCGAGGAAGACGATGCGGTCGGCGTAGCTGGCGGCGACCGGGTCGTGGGTGACCATCACGATCGTCTGGCCGAACTCCCTGACCGCGGAGCGCATGAAGTCGAGCAGCTCGGCACCCGAGGTGGAGTCGAGGTTGCCGCTCGGCTCGTCGGCGAAGACGATGTCGGGGCGCGACACGAGGGCGCGAGCAGCGGCCACCCGCTGCTGCTGGCCTCCGGAGAGCTCTGAGGGGCGATGGGTGAGGCGGTCGTCGACGCCGATCGTCGTGACGACCTGGCGGAACCACTCACCGTCCGGCTTCTGCCCCGCGATCGACAATGGCAGGAGGATGTTCTCCTCCGCGGAGAGCGTCGGGATGAGGTTGAAGGCCTGGAAGACGAACCCCACGCGGCTGCGCCGCAGCATCGTGAGGTCGCGGTCGTTGAGCGTGCCCAGCTCGGTGTCACCGATGAAGACGTGGCCTTCGGTGAGATCGTCGAGCCCGGCGAGACAATGCAGGAGCGTGGACTTGCCGGAGCCGGACGGCCCCATGATCGCCGTGAACTGGCCGCGATCGAAGGCGACGGTCACGTCGTCGAGGGCGCGAACGGCCGCTTCGCCCTCGCCGAAGATCTTCGTCCCGTTCTCGATCCGGGCTGCGGTCACACCCAAGCCCGTCGCGGGTGATGCGGTCACGATGCCTCCCTCGACGATACGTCTGCAGTTGTCGGGTTGATCGTCCCGAACGCTACGCAGCGGCGGGGCCGTTGTCGTCGGTCGGGTGGCGGATTCGAGCCTCATCCGCAGGGATGACGGCCTCCGTCAGGGTGAGCCGGCTCCGGGGACGACGAGGCCGCTCTCGTAGGCGACGACGACCGCCTGGACCCGGTCGCGCAGGTCGAGCTTGGTGAGGATGTGCGAGACGTGGGTCTTGATCGTCGTCTCACTCACGTAGAGCGCCGTGGCCATCTCGGCGTTGGACATACCCTTGGCGAGGTGGCGCAGCACCTCCGTCTCCCTCTCGGTGAGGTCGGCGAAACCGGCGTGGGGCCGGGCGGCGCCGGGCCGTCTGGCAAACTCCTCGATGAGCCGCCTCGTCACCGACGGCGCCAGCAACGCATCGCCGCCGGCCACGATCCTCACCGCGTTCACGAGGTCGTCGGGCGGGGTGTCCTTGAGGAGGAACCCGCTCGCGCCGGCCCGGAGCGCGTCGTAGACGTAGTCGTCGAGGTCGAACGTCGTGAGAATGATCACGCGCGGCTGAGGGTCGAGGTCGGTCCGGCAGATCTCCTCGGTGGCGGCGAGCCCGTCCATCTCGGGCATCCGCACGTCCATGAGGACGACGTCGGGCCGTTCCCGCTTCGCCGCGGAGACCGCCTGCACGCCGTTGTCGGCCTCGGCGACGACCTCGAGATCGGGTTCGGCCTCGAGGATCATCTTGAAGCCCGTCCGCACCAGCGCCTGGTCGTCGGCGACGACGACCCGGATGGTGTTCATGTGCCGATCGGGATGACGGCCCGGACCCGGTACCCGCCGCCGGCGCGAGGTCCGGTGGAGATGTCCCCTTCGAGCATGGAGACTCGCTCGCGCATGCCGACGATGCCGTGCCCCTCCCCGTTGCCGCCGCCGAGACCTCGTGCTGCTCCCCTCCCGTCGTCGATGACCTCGATCTCGAGGTCGGCCTCGCCGAAGGTGAGCCGGACGCTGGCTCGGACGGTCGGGCCGCCGTGCTTGAGCGTGTTGGTGAGGGACTCCTGGATGATCCTGTAGGCGTTGAGGTCGACACCCGCAGGCAGCGGGCGGGGATCGCCGGCGATGGCGACTGAGACGGCGAGGCCGGCCTCTTCCATCTGGTCGACCAGGCCGCCGAGTCTGCCGAGGCCGGGCTGCGGAGCGAGCTCCGCCGGGTTGTCCTCGTCGCGGAGCAGCCCGAGCAACCGGCGCATCTCCTGGAGCGCCTCGTGACCGGACGTCTCGATGGTCGCGAGAGCGTCCTCGGCCTGGTCCGGGTCGCGGTGGACGGTCTTGCGTGCCGCCGCCGCCTGGATCGTCATCACCGTCATCTCGTGGGCGACCACGTCGTGGAGCTCGCGGGCGATCCTCCCCCGCTCGGCACGAACCGCCTCCGAGGCGCGGGCCTCCCGCTCGTGCTCGGCCCGCTCGGCCCGCATCGAGGCCGCCGACTCGGCTCTCCGGCTCTCGTGGATGTCGCGCCCGAGGAGGAACGGCAGTCCGGTGAGAGCCGCGAGCGACACCGCCGACTCCCAGCCCACGCCCTCCTGAACCGCAACTCCGAGCAGCGTGAAGCCGACGACGACGATGAAGCCGACGATGCCGGTGACGAGCGATGCCCGCCGTTCGAGGTCGCTCCCGGCGGCGTGGAAGGCGAAGCCGAGCGCGAAGAGGGCGAGGGTCGCCGGGTACTCGGCGAGGCGGTCGACCATGAAGGCGAGGATCGTCGTCGTCACCACCGTCGCCGGCAGCCGTCGCCGCAGCGCCAGCGGCAGGGTCATCGCCAGGGTGAGGGCGACGGCCCATCCGTCGGGCTCGCGGTGAGGCCCGATCGGCTCGGTCCCGACGAGGAGCTGGGCGATCCCGATCCCGGCGAGGACGACGGCGAACATCGCGTCGATCCAGTAGTTCGGGCCGCGTCTCTCCACGTCCTCATCGTACGGCCGGCCGCCGAGACGCCGCATCCTGCGGGGGAACGATCCGCGTCTCGTTCGGGGGGAGGACGAGCGGATTCAGCCGCTCTCGACGACGACGCCGTAGCGATGGCGCAGCTGGCGCCCCACCTCGCCCCTCCACTCGGCGTAGGGCCGGCCCGCCGCCGCATCCACCCATCGCGTTCGGTACCCGTGGCGGTCGGTGACGACGGCCCGCGGTCTGGGAGCTCTCGTCACGAACCTGGTGCCGAGGGGCATGCGACCGGGCAGGACGGTGAGCGGGCCGACGACCCTCGCATGCTGGGCCCGGTGGGCACGATCCGTCTCGAGGATGTGTCCGGTCAGCTCGACGAACCCGGTGGCGATCGGCACGCCCCGGGGCACGAGGTCCAGCTGGGGCTCGACGAGCGCTCCCCTCGATGCGTAGATCCCACACGTGCAGTCCGGATCGGGGATGAGGCGGTGGTGACGGTCGACGGTGGGCCGCCCGGGGTGGCCGGTGCGATCCCAGTCCTGGATCGTGCACTTGGCGTCGAGCTCGGCGCTGCGCCACGGGAAGCCGAAGAGCCCCGTGAGCAGGGGGACCGTGTCCCCGCCGGGGCGTCGCTCCGGGACGATCAGCCACGTCCGCCACACGACGAGGGGTTCCCGGCTCGTCCGGACCGTCGGCAGCTCGGGCTCCGGCAACAGCACGTCGGAGCGCCGGTCGGGTCGGCCGATCATTCGCAGCATCGTTCGCTTCCCGAGTCGTCCCGGGGCTGAGGGTATCAACCCGCAGCGGCTAGCGCGACGGGTCGACGACGGCGAAGGCGCGGACGGGGAACGTTGCCAGGCCCTGGATGCGGGGCGGAACGGCGAAGAACCGGAACCCCTCGTCGGGGAGGGCGTCGAGCCGGGTCAGATGCTCGACGATGGGGATGCCGGCGCCGAGCAGGTCGGTGTGAGCGGGCCGGGTCCCGTCGGCGGTGCCGTCGATGTTGAGCGAGTCGATGCCGACGATGGCTGGCCCGGCGGCGACGAGGATGTCGACGGTGTCGGGGTGGAGGTGAGGATGGTCGGTGAGGTACGCCTCGGTTCCCCACCGTTCAGACCAGCCCGTGTCGAAGAGGACGGCGCGCCCGCCGAGGCCGTGCCCGGCGACGGCCTCGGGTCCGACGGCTCGCGCCTTCAGGCTGCGGCAGCGGATGACGACGCCGGGGACGTCGGCGACCGACGCCAGGTCGAGCCCGGTGAGATCCCAGCCACCCCGGTGGCGATGAGCAGGGGTGTCGAGGTAGGTGCCGGTGTTGGCGGCGAGCTCGATCCGGCCGATCTGGAATTCCGTGCCGGGTGCATAGTGGGGCCGGGACTCGTCGAAGGAGAGGAACGTGGAGACGCTGGGCGGCGGGATGCCGGGGTACGTCGTCATCCCGTCGACGATCGCGTGGCTGAGGTCGACGAAGCCTCCCACTGCGCTCCTCCCGGCGGGTTCCTCGCACGATAGGTGGCTCGACCGGCCAGATTCCTACACCATCGGCCCGGAACCGTCGATGATGGGTCGGTGAGGTCTGCATCGCTCGCCGGGCCGGCCGGAGTCCTCGCCGGCGCCTTGCTCGTCGCCGCGGCGTGCTCGGGGGGCTCCACCGAGCCGACGGAACCGACCGCGATCGTCCCACCCCAGGAGGCGGCGCCGTCCTCGACGGCTCCACTCGCTGCGGAGCCGACGACGTCCGCCCCGACGACGTCGGAGCCTCCGCCGCCGACCGAGCCACCACCGGTCCGACCGTCGCCCCTCGATGCCGCCCTCGACGACGTGTCCCTGCTGACGCTGGGGACTCGCCCGTCTGACCCGCCATCGGGCCGGTTCCGTATCGAACCCGGCCCCGGTACGTCCTACCTCATGCCGGTCGAGGGCCATTACTGGGCAACCGAGGCGGGCAACGTCTACACCAGCCTCGACGTCGACACGGGCGCTGTAGCTGCGGGAGTGACCCGCCTCGTGGGTCATCTCGAGCGCATCGGGGGCCAGCCGGGCGACAGCGCCTACCTCGAGTCGCTCCGCAGCCACTATCGGGGCAACGAGTTCCAGATCGGCCTCGCCGCCGTCGTCCGCTGGATCGGGGCGGGGCCGCCACCGTTCGAGTGGATGGAGCAGTACGCCGGCTTCTCGGAACGGCCCGATACGCAGCCGCCGGAGATGACGGCGTGCCTCGACGGCATCGGCGCGTACGACGTCGCGCTCGGTGAGTTCGTCCGCGGGCTCGACAGAGTTCCGGTGCCGGCTGGCGATGGGTCCCGGTCGTGGCGTTTCCCGATGGAGCTGCTCGCCGACGAGCTGGCCGGGGAGATGGCGGCTGCGGCCGTGTGCGATGTCTTCGTCGAGACCGAGAACGGCGACATCGAGCTTCGCGTTGCCGTCTTCGAAGAGGCCGACCAGATTCGGATCGAGGTGTTCGCCGATCGCGGCATCTACACCGATCGCGGCGAGGAGCTGGAGCTCAGGGTCGTCATGTCACCGGACGCGGCGGTGGACGACCCCCCCGAGGATCCCGACCCGGCGCCGTTGCTGACGTTGCGCAGCACCTATCTCGTTGCGGTCGCCGTCTGCGGCGAGCTGCCGTGGTCGTACTCGAACTTCGCCGCCGCCGACACGTACTACTCGCCCGAGAGCGGCTTCTACACGGGCCCGACGATCTTCGAGTCCGACTGGTTGTGCGCCGACGAGGTCCCCGAAGGGCGACGCGACGACGGGGAATGACCCTGCGGTCTCAGCGGGCGGGCGTCACACCTCCCTCGGCACCTTGCCGGCGACCGTGAAGACGACCCGCATCGCCTTGTGACCGAAGTCCGACGTCGGGCCGAACATGAGCGGGCAGCCGCCGTCGATGACGGTGATGCCGTGCTCCCGCCCGTATGCGGTGGCTGCGTCCGACACGCTCCCGGCCCCGAAGGAGCGGTGCATCCAGACGTGGGCGATGCCGAGGTCGGCGCATTCCCTCATCGTTGCCTCGGCGTGGTCCGGGCTCGTTGCGATGACGACGGCGTCGACGCCGCCGGGGATGGACGCCACGTCCGGGTGGCAGGGGTCGCCCTCGACCTCTCCGGCGTTCGGGTTGACGGGGAACACCTCGTAACCACGGCTGCGGAGCCGCTGATACACGATGTTGCCCCCGTGGCCCTGGGGGTTCCGGGACACGCCGGTCACCGCGATGCGTCGGTTGGCGAGGAATGCAGCGGCGGCTTCCTTGACACTGGCCATGGTGGGGTCCCTTCTCGGCGGCCGATGCGGGCGGGGGAGGCCCGACAGCCCAGCATCGGGCACCGCGAGGTTCCGTGCCAGGGCCGAACGTCACCGGAGGGCCCGGCAGCGCCGACGCAGACTATTTGTATGATAAAGATGACAAATATCGGGTTGCGAGATCTCTGCAATTGTCATTACGGTGAGCAATGGACAGTGCCCGAGCGATGGAGGAGGAGCGGTGGCTGAAGTCGTCCTCGAAGGGATCACGAAGCGGTACCCGAACGGCTTCCAGGCGATCACCGACCTCAACCTGGAGATCGAGGACGGCGAGTTCCTCGTCATGGTCGGTCCTTCGGGCTGCGGCAAGTCGACGGCGCTGCGGATGATCGCCGGCCTCGAAGAGATCAGTGAGGGGACGTTGACGATCGGCGAACGGGTCGTCAACGACGTCCACCCCAAGGACCGGGACATCGCCATGGTCTTCCAGAACTACGCGCTGTACCCGCACATGACGATCGCCGAGAACATCGGGTTCGCCCTCAAGCTCGCCAAACGGCCCAAGAACGAGATCCGCAGCCGGGTCGAGGAGGCGGCGCGGCTCCTCGAACTGACCGAGCAGCTCGACAAGAAGCCGGGGCTGCTCTCCGGTGGCCAGCGCCAGCGGGTTGCGATGGGACGGGCGATCGTCCGCCGCCCCCAGGTCTTCCTCCTCGACGAGCCGCTGTCGAACCTCGACGCCAAGCTGAGGGTCCAGATGCGCGCCGAGATCACGTCGCTCCAGCGCGACATCGGGGTGACGACGTTCTACGTCACCCACGACCAGGTAGAGGCGATGACGATGGCGGACCGGGTCGCCGTCATCAACCGCGGCGTCCTCCAGCAGGTCGACCGCCCCCAGGCGCTGTTCGACAGACCGGAGAACCTCTTCACCGCCGCCTTCATCGGCTCTCCCTCGATGAACCTCATGGAGGCGTCGCTCGTCGAGAGCGACGGAGGATTCGCCGTCGTGCTCGGTTCGCAGCGGCTGCGGCTGCCGGCTCAGGTCTTCGAGGCGCGACCGGCGCTGCGGGGGTATGTCGGGCGCACCGTCACGATCGGCATCCGCCCCAAGGACCTCGAGGATGCGGCGATCGTGCCCGACCACCCCGCCGACCAGCGGCTGCGCTCGACCGTCGAGATCGTCGAAGCGCTCGGGTTCGAGCGCATCGCCTACTTCACGATCGATGCCAAGCAGGTGTTGTCCGAGGATGCACTCGACCTCGGTGAGGATGCCGAGTTGATCGAGACGGATCACACGAGGCTCGGGGGCCGTTTCGACTCGACCTCGAAGGTGCAGGTCGGCGACACGATCGAAGTCGCCGTAACAGCAGAGAACACGCAGTTCTTCGATCCCGAGACGGGCGTCGCGATTCGGGCCTAGGGCGCCTATCTCCGCTGCCGGATCGGCGGGCGCGGGGCCGGTTGCGAGCGCCGGCCTACCATGGCCATACTCGCCCGGTGCGCTCCGACGCCGCGACGGTTGATGAGTACCTCGACGAGCTGCCCGATGATCGAAGGGGAGCCATCGAGAAGGTGCGCACTGTCGTGTTGGAGAACCTTCCTCCGGGTTACGAGGAGGCCATGGAGTGGGGGATGATCACGTATCAGGTCCCCCTCGAGACGCACCCCGACACCTACAACGGCAAGCCGCTGATGTATGCGGGGCTCGCGTCGCAGAAGAACCACATGGCGCTGTACCTCACGGGGGTCTACGCCATGGAAGGAGAACGTATCCGTTTCGAGGAGGCGTTCGCCGCATCGGGGAAGCGCCTCGACATGGGCAAGTCGTGCGTGCGGTTCAAGAGGCTCGACGACCTCCCTCTCGAAGTGATCGCAAGCACGATCGCAGCGGTGAGCGTGGAGTCCTTCGTCGCCCACGTCGAGTCGGTGCGGCGCTCTCGCCTGCGTTGAAGGGAGGAATCGGCGTCGTTTCGTCGAGCTGAGCTACCCGCACACGGGGCCCGCACCGTCCACACAACAGCGCCTGTGCCCGCCTGCCGCGTCGCGTGGCAGATTCGTGAACGAGGGTGCGTCGTGGACGTGAGCCGAACGACCCGAGTGCCGTGTCGTGGCTGGGCGCTACCACCATGTGTGCCTCGACATCGGCGACCTCTCAGTGGGTAGAGTCCGGAATGTGAGTGAGGCGGACGAAGCATTTGCGACACGTGGATCGTATGCAGCTCGGGCCTCCCCAGTCAGTCGGCCTATCACCGAGGAGTGACTGGGCCAAACGCAACGAGACCGCGAATCATGGAGGGGAGCACATGAAGAGAACGAAGTGGCTGATCGCACTCACCGCGCTGGTGTTGGTGGCAGCTGCCTGCGGCGATGATGAGGGCACAACAGCGGATACGGTCGTGGTGACTTCAATCGTCACTGAAGTCGTGACAGAAACCTCGATCGTCACCGAGACCTCAGTCGTCACCGAGACGATGGACCGAGAGCCCATCACGATCATGGCCTCCTGGGGTGGAGATGAGCAGGCCGGATTCTTCGAGGTGCTCAACGCTTTCACCGCTGAAACAGGGCTGCCGTGGGTTTACGAAGGTCAGCGTGAGCTGGTCACGGTGCTGCAGACCCGCATCGCCGGTGGCAACGCGCCTGATCTGGCGATGATTCCTCGCCCCGGTTTCCTGGCATCGTTCGTGGCAGACGGCGTCGTTACACCGCTGTGTTGCGGCGGCGACGACATCATCGACGAAGACACCCTGACCGCGAACTACGGTTCCGGTGCGCTCGGGTTCGGCACGATCGACGGCACCGTGTACGGGCTCCTCGCAAAGGCCAACTCGAAGAGCACTTTCTGGTACAAGCCGGCTTCGTTTGCTGAACTCGGAGTCGAGCCCCCCGAGACGTGGACTGAACTCCTGGCGATCGTTGACGCCTACGTCGCGGCTGGCAAGACGCCGCTGTCCCTGGGCGGTCAGGACGGTTGGACGCTGACTGACTGGTTCGAGAACATATACATTCGAACCGCAGGGCCGGAAGCGTACGGCCAGCTCTTCGAGACGGGTGAGATCCAGTGGACCGATGCCTCGGTCGTGGAGGCCATGGAACGCTTCCAGGAGATCATCGCTCCGACCGCGGACAAGCTCGCAGGCGGAGCCGCAGGTGCCCTCTCAACAGGCTTCATCGACGCTTTCGACGTCGTGCTCAACGGAGATGCCGAGATGTACTACGAGGGTGGGTTCATGGGCTCATTCGCAGCGCAGAACTTCCCCGACCTCGTACCGGGTGAGGACTACGCGTTCTTCACCTTCCCGGAGATCAACCCGCAGTACGGCAAGCCGATCGTAGGCGGGGGTGACCTTGCGGCGGTCTTCAACGACACCCCAGAGGTCAGAGAACTCATGAAGTTTCTTGCCGGCAAGGAAGCCAACGAGGTTTGGGCTTCCGCCGACAAGGGGGCTGTGATTTCGCCGAACAATCAAGTCTCGCTCGATATCTACGCGCCGCTCACCCGTCTCGAAGCTGAAGGAGTCCTCGGTGCCTCCATCTTCGTGTTCGACGGGTCCGACCTGGCAGACCCGGCAGTCGGCGGAGACGCCATGTTCACCGGCCTTCAGGACTTCATCGACAACCCAGATGACATCGACGGCGTCCTTGGATTCATCGAATCGGTAGCCGCTGGGGTCAGATAGCGAAGCTTGCTGGATTGGTGGGGCCGCCGATACCGGCGGCCCCACCTGCATACGAGTGGAGAGGGGAGGCGCGGAGCTGGCTGACAAGGCGATCGAAGAGTCTGTGGGACCAGTCGCGCCTCTGACGCCCTTGGCGAGCGGCAGGGGGGCTTTCAACTGGCGCCCATGGGCGTGGGCGTTCCCGGCTCTGTTCCTGCTGGGTGTGTTCCTGCTGTGGCCGGTGATACGCACGATCCAGATCAGCTTCTACGACGGCACCGTCATCAATCCCACACAGGAATTCGTCGGACTCGACAACTACGACCGATTGCTCACCGATGACCCGTTCTTCATCCGCCGGGAGCTGCCGCCATGGTCGGCGCTGTTCAACAGTGCCCTATGGGTGGTGCTGTTCACGTCCGGCGTCGTGGGAATGGGGCTGCTGGTCGCGGTTCTAGCCGACAGGGTCCGCTACGAGAAGTTGGCCAAGGCCATCATCTTCTTGCCGTTGGTGATCTCGTTCACCGCTGCGTCTGTTGTGTTCCGTCTGGTCTATGCCAGCAATCCCGACATCGGGCTGATCAATGCAGTGGTCGATGGAGTCGGTTTGGAGCCAATCGCCTTCCTCGGGGAGGCCAATTGGGTGAACTTTGCCATCATTGCCGCGGGCATCTGGGTGTGGACCTCTCTCGCGATGACCATCCTGGCCGCCGCCTACAAATCGCTTCCCTCCACCGTCTTGGAAGCAGCTGCGATCGACGGCAGCAACGCCTGGCAGACCTTTTGGCGGGTTTCGGTGCCCATGATGATGGGCCCGATCATCGTCGTCTCCGTCACCATGATCATCAACGCCCTCAAGGCCATCGATCTCGTGCTGGTGATGACGGCTGGCGGACCCCGAGGGAGCAGCCGGATAGTGGGTTACACGGTCTTCTTGGAGATCTTCAACAACAACAAGGCGGGGTACGGCAGTGCGGCCGCTGTTCTGCTGCTCGTGTTGATGATCCCAATGATGTGGTACCAGCTGCGGCAGATTCGCCAAGGGGCGGAACGATGACCACCCAGGAATCGCCCCCTAGAACGCTCGGCGCCCAGCTTACGAGGGTGGTTAGCAAGGGAGGCATCCACTTCGTTCTCGTCGGTGTGGCGCTGTTGTGGCTGGTGCCGTCCCTCGGCCTTTTCGTGACGTCGCTCCGGACAAGGGCAGCCAGCTCGCAGTCGGGATGGTGGACGGCCATCACCGACTTCGACTTCACACTCGAGAACTACGACACTGTCCTCCAGTCGGGTGACCTTCCTCCCCCCGGGTTCGCCGACAACTTCATCAACACCTTCATCATTGCTATCCCGTCGACCCTTCTCCCGATCATCATTGCGGCGGTAGCGGCCTACGCCTTTGCCTGGATGGAGTTCAAGGGACGTGACTGGATCTTCCTGGGCGTAGTGACGCTACTGGTGGTGCCGCTGCAGGTGACCTGGGTGCCGGTTCTGAAGATCTTCAATCAGTTCAACTTGACTGGGGAGTTCTGGGGTCTGTGGCTGGCTCACACGGCCTACGGACTGCCGTTCGCCATCTTCCTGTTACGGAACTTCTTCGCTGATCTACCCAAGGAGCTCTTCGAATCGGCCCGCATGGACGGAGCCTCCGAGACAAAGGTCTTCCTCCGCATAGTCGTGCCGCTGTCGATTCCCGCGCTCGCTTCGCTGGCGATCTTCCAGTTCGTGTGGGTGTGGAACGATCTGATGAACGCCCTGATCTTCCTTCAGGACGTGGACAAGTTCCCACTCACAGTCGGGATCAACAATCTGCTCGGCCAGTACGGCAACGAGTGGCACCTCCTTGCTTCGGGAGCATTCATCAGCATGGTGGTGCCGTTGGTAGTGTTCTTTGCCTTGCAGCGCTTCTTCGTGCGGGGCATCACCGCGGGAGCGGTGAAGGGTTAGGCGGTGGCTGCGGCCCCCCTCAAGGCCCTCCTCGGATGGCTGGTCGTGGTTCTCGTGGGTGTGATAGCCGCTCTCGTGTGGGTGCGACCAGGCAGTGCATCCGTGATCGAAGTGCCCCGTGACCATCCGACGATTTCCCAGGCCCTGTCTGCAGCGGCGGATGGGGCCACGATCCGGCTGGACCAGGGGGTGTACGAGGAGTCACTCCTCATCGACAAGCCCGTGACCCTGGAGAGCAAGCGGGACGGAGCCGCGGAGGTGCGAGGCTTCGCTGGCGCACCGACGATCAGCGTACTGAACACCTCCGACGTCACAATCCGACTTCTCACGATCAGTGGAGGCGAAGTCGGCGTGCTGGTCCGCAACAGCAAGGACGTGACGATCACCGAGAACACGATCTCTGACAACCACATGCGAGGTGTCCGAGTCGTCTTCGGTTCCGCTCGGATATCCGAGAACCTGATTGCCGATACCTCGGGCCGCGGAGCGAAAGGGATTCACATCGCAAACGCAACGAGCTGGCCGGAGTCCACGATCTCGGGCAACGTCGTAGAACGCAGCGGTGCCGAGGGGATCCTCACGAACCTCGCTCACGTGACTATCGAGGACAACGTGGTGCGAGACAACGACGGAGGGGGCATCGCCATCAGCGAGATGTCGGTTGCGTCAGTTCTGGGTAACACCGTGACCGGGAACGCTGAGACAGGCATTCTCGTTCTGGACATGTCGACAGCGAGCGTCGACGACAACGATATCGAAGTGGCGGTGGGCGACGGTATTCGGCTCGAGTTCCACTCGGAAGCTCAGCTCTATGGCAACCACATTCTTAGCGAGAGCGGATGTGGCATCGTCGTCGGTGGGGCAAGTTTCATCGCCGGTGGCAGGAACAGACTTCTCGGCGCAACTCAGGTGTGTGGTCAGTTTCCCGACCTCGTCCGCTGACGGGCGGCCCACGGCTCGTTGAGTCGGTGCTTGGATCATCGGTCTGTGTGCCAGTCGGCGGTCAGCAACGGCGCCAAGGGCTGCCGGGAACGCTTTCGGTACGAGCGATCCGCTCTCACACTGGTCAATGGGCGGGCGGACCAGTCGATTCCCGGACAATGAGATCAACCGGGACCGTGTGATGCGCGACCGGCGTTGTTGGCTCGGCGATGGAGGCTAGGAGCAGCTCGGCTGCCTCTTCACCGATGCGTCTCGCGGGCTGGCACATCGTGGTCAGCCCGAAGGACTCCGACAGGTCATGGCCGTCGAAGCCGATGATGGAGACGTCGTTGGGAACAGACACTCCCAGCGCTCGGGCCCTTCCCATGGCCCCCATCGCCGTCTCGTCCGACAAACAGAACATCGCGGTGGGGTGGCCGGGGAGGTCGAGGAGACGGTCGAAACCCTCAGCGCCACCCTCGACCGAGAGCTCGCAGTCGATGTCGAGCGCAGGGTCCGGGTCGATCCCGGCGTCGCGGAGCGCGGCGCTGTATCCCGCCTGCCGCGCTGTCAACGCCGGGGACTCGATGAGGTGAATGTCCTGTGTGCCCAATAGCCCTATCCGGCGGTGTCCCAGCGCGAGGAGGTGCCGGACGCTCTCGATCGCTGCGGTCACGTTGTCGATCGCCAGCGAGTTCACCGAGTCGACGTGCTCTCCGATGGCGACGAGGGTGATCCTCGACTCGAGGAGGCGCGCGAGCTGGGACTCCTCCGGCGAGAAGTCGACGAGCAGCATCCCGTCGACCCTGGTCTGCAGCGAGGCGGATCGCGCCGCGAACCGGTCGCGCTGCTCCGCTGTTTCGGCTGCATAGACCGTGAGGTCGTAGCCGGCATCGGAGAGCACTCGCTCCACGCCGGCGAGGACCCGGCCGGTGTACCACACGTCGAAATACGGCGCGGCGACGCCGACCGTCATCGTCTTGCCCGACGCCAGCCACGAGGCGGCGGTGTGCGGTTGGTAGCCGAGGCGATCGGCGACCGTGACGACCTTCGCCCGCGTCTCCTCGGCGACATTCGCCTTTCCCCGCAGGGCTCTGCTCACGGTGGCGACCGACACGCCCGACTGGCGCGCCACGTCTTGGATCGTCGCCCGATGGCCGCTCACGATTTCGCCCGGGCCGTCGAAGCGGTCTCGAGGCCGGTGACGACCGGCCGCGGCTCGTCCTCGCTCACGATCCTCCCCGCCCCCCCGGTAAACGCTTACAGCAGCGTAGCAACCGGTGCGGACCCGACAGCATGTTGGGCGGGAACTCCTCCGCCCCCGCCGGGTCGTAGCCGGAGCGACGCCAAAGGAGGCACCATGGCATCTGTCGAAGCGATCGAAGGCATCGGACCCGCATACGCGGCCCGGCTCACGGCTCAGGGTGTGCGGACGACCGGGGCGCTGCTGGCCCGGGGCTCGACAAAGCGCGGGCGCGAGGATCTCGCCGCTGTCGCGGGGCTCTCCGAGAGCCTGATCCTCGAGTGGGTCAATCGGGCAGACCTCATGCGGATCAAAGGCGTCGGTTCCCAGTTCTCAGACCTCCTCGAGGCGGCCGGCGTCGACTCCGTTCCCGAGCTCGCCAACCGCAACCCGGCGAACCTCGCCGACAAGATGGAAGGGGTCAACGACGCGAGCATCGAACGGAGCGGTCGGTCGATCGTCCGCAGGGTGCCCAGCGCCAAGGAGGTCACCGGCTGGGTCGCCCAGGCGCGCATCCTCCCGCGTGTCGTCACCCACTGAGCATCGCGGCCGGCTGCGGGGTCGGTCTGCCTGTGGCGGGGCCGGCACGCTCACGCCGGCGTTCGGGCGACGACCTCGCCGTGGAGGAAGGCGAACCAGCCCGAGCGATGACTCGCCCAGCGATCCCAGTCCGCCGCCATTGCGGCGAGGTCATCCCTGGTGGCGAGTTCCAGCTCGATGGCGAGTTCCCCGAGCCGGCCGTCGAGGAGTCTTGACGTCCACGAGTCTGCCCACCACCGGCGGCGGGCCGGCTCGGCGAACGTCCAGGTCGAGCTCGATGTGGTGACGGGGTCCGTGAGGCCGGCGGCGAAGAACCACTGCGGGAGAAGCCGCCCGGCGTCGGCGCACACTCCGGTCCGGCGCGCCACCTCTCGATACAGCTCTCGCCACCGCTCGATGCCCTCGAACTGCGGCGAGTGGACCATGGTGCCGTAGTCGGCGTCGCGGGCTGCAACGAGGCCGCCGGGGACGACGACACGACGCATCTCGGCGAGGGCGGCGACGGGCTCCCGAAGGTGCTGGAGGAGCTGGTGGGCATGCGCGGCGTCGAAGGTGGCGTCGCCGTGGGGGAGCGCGTACGCGTTCGCCTGCTCGAAGATGACGGTGCCGAGGTGCAATGCGGCGGCCCGCTCCGCGGCCGTGCGCAGCACGCCGGCGTCGGCGTCGACCCCGACGACCGTGCCGGGAGCAACGGCCGCCGCCAGCTCGCAGGTGATGCTGCCGGGCCCGCACCCGACGTCGACGAGCCGCATGCCGCGGTTCAGATGGGGGGAGAAGTACTCGGCCGAGTCGGCGATCGTGCGCTGGCCGTGGGCGAACACGACGGCCACGTCGTGACCGTGGCCGTAGGTCTCGGCGCCCGGCATGACCGGGAGTGTACGCGCCTCGGGGGCCATGGATCGGGCCGGGCTCCCTCACGGGCCGAGCACCTCGATCTCCCGCGGTGTGCTCGCGGTGCGGGGCGGCCGCTCGGCCATCCACGGGCGTCAAGCGCCGCCGGCTGCGTACCGATGATGTTCAGGGGAGGGAACGCAGCAGTGTTCCCTCCCGATGGTACGGAAACAGCGGACAAGCAGGTAGCCTGAGGCTGCTCATTTGGCCAGGAAGCGTGGGTAACCCGACAAACCACCCATCATCGTTGTGAGCCTCGTCATCTTCCCCTTCAAACAGGAACGCCCCGACGTCCTCATCGCGAACGTGCGGAAGGCGTCCCGGCACGCTCGCGTGTCGGAGGTACTCGGCATCGGCTACGAGAACGAGGAGACCTACCGCGCCCTCGAGACGGCGGCGCCCGCGATCGCGGGCGAGACCGGCGCCGAGATCAACCTCGCACTCCAGCGGCGCATCGGCAGCCTGCGGCCGGGGAAGGGCGATGCGATGAACACGGGACTCGACTACTTCCTCGCGTCGTCCCACGACCGCCTCCACTTCTACGACGCCGACATCGTCAGCTTCGGTGAGGGCTGGATCGACAAGGCGGAGACCGCGGCAGACCGCGGCTACGACGTCGTCCGCCACTACTTCCCCCGGGCCCGGACCGACGCAATGATCACCTGGATGATCACGAGGACGGGGTTCTCTCTCCTGTGGCCGGACTCCGAACTCGTCCACATCGAGCAGCCCCTCGGGGGCGAACTGTTGCTCACCCGAGCGGCGGCGAAGGTCCTCGTCGACGAACCCCGGGTGCGGGCGCAGAGCGACTGGGGCATCGACACCGTCTACACGTTCGTCCTGACGAGAGCCGGGCTCCCGCTGGCCGAGGTCTACATCCCGGAGGGCAAGATCCACAAGCTCTACGGGGCGCTCTCCGACCTGAGGACGATGCTGAGGGAGTGCTTCGCCGCGGTGCAGAGCCTCCGTGGGCTCGACATCGGCTCCGGCTACGGCCACGAGATCGAGCGCCCCGGCCCGGTGCCGGCAGCGGTGGCGAGCCAGAACGGCTACAACCTCGAGACCACGCTGCGGCTTCTCACCGAGAACTGGACCCAAGGCCAGGAGGAGTTGCTCGAGCTGTTTCCCGGCCACGTCCGGGACGGGTTGCTCGAAGCCCGGACCTACCCCCGCTTCGGGTACATGGACGACGAGACGTGGTACGAGTCCTATCGCATCCTGCTCGACCATTTCGATCCGGCCGGCGAAGACTGGGCCGAGCTCCTCTTCAAGCTCTGGGTCGCCCGGGTGCTGCATTACACCGCGAACGTCGCCCTGCGCGGATTCGACTTCTCCTCCCGCTACCTCCACGACATGGTGGTGGCCTACGCCAAGCGATCGGCACGGGCCGGCTGAGCACGCCGGGCGAGCGCGCGACCTCACACGTCCGGCGGATCTTCGATATCCTCAAAGGACCTCCCCGCCCGGCGTGACGGAGGCGAGTGTGCGTATCGAGGTACCGATCAACTCGGAGCGGTTGGGCGCCGTCCACCTCTTCGACACCGTCGATGTCTACGAGCTCGATTCCGGTCTCGAGAAGAGCGTGAGCGAGGTCGATCTCGGCTGGCACCAGGTCCGACACGTCCCGTTCGACGAGATCAACGAGATCGAGCGGCGGATGGCCATCGTCGTGCCCTGCAAGGACGAGCGGCTCAAGCTCCTCAAGGGCGTGCTCTCGGGCATCCCGCACGACTGTCTCGTCATCCTCGTCTCCAACAGCGCAGGGGTCCCGGTCGATCGTTTCGAGATGGAGCGGGAGGCGCTCGAGGCGTTCTGCCGTCTTCTCGACCGGAGCGCCATCATCGTCCACCAGCGTGACTCGGGTCTCGGTGCGGCGTTCGTCGAGGCGGGCATGCCCGAGCTCGTCGACGACGAGGGCAGGGTCCGTCACGGCAAGGGCGAGGGAATGATGGTGGGTGTGGCCCTCGCCAAGCTCACGGGCCGGGACATCGTCGGGTTCATCGATGCCGACAACTACGTGCCCGGAGCCGTCCACGAGTACGTCAAGTCCTACGCCGCGGGATTCGCCGTCAGCCCGTCGCCTCACACCATGGTGCGGATCTCCTGGAGCTCGAAGCCGAAGATCCAGGGCGGCGAGCTGTTCTTCAACCGCTGGGGCCGCACCTCACAGGTCACGAACCGGTTCCTCAACCTGCTGCTCTCCGAGATCACCGGGTTCGGGACCGAGATCATCACGACCGGCAACTCCGGCGAGCATGCGATCTGTCTCGACCTCGCCCTCCTCATGAACTTCGGGAGCGGCTTCTCGGTAGAGCCCTACGAGTACCTGAACCTCTTCGAGCTCTTCGGGGGGCTTGCGGAGTCGCCGCACCCAGAGGTCATGCGACAGGGGGTGCGGGTGTACCAGATCGAGACGCGCAACCCCCACTTCCACGAGGACAAGGGTGCCGATCACCTCCAGGAAATGCGGCTCCAGGCCCTCAATGCTCTCTACCAGTCGCCGATCTGCGGTCCGCGGACCCAAGAGGAGATCAGCGCATTCTTGGGAGGACAGGGGACGTCGCCGGCGGATGATGCGACCGCGGTCACCAGCTACCCGGCGCTCGCCAACCTCGATTGGAACCGGTTCCTGGAGCGCCTCGCCTCGGTACCGACGTTCGAGCAGTTCGAGTTCATCGAGTCGGCGCACGTCGTCACGCGCGCCCCGATCTCATTCCCCTCGGTGGAGGGGGATGATGAGGGCCATCGCCGGGAGGCGCGACCCGCTTGAGCAGCGGCCGACCCGTACTCCTGTTCACCGACCTCGACGGGAGCCTGCTCGGGGAGCACGACTACCAGCCGGCAGAGGCCGCGTCCGCGGTCGCGGCACTGCGATCGAGCGGCGTCGGCGTCGTCTTCTGCTCGGCGAAGACGGAGACCGAACAACTGGCGATCCGCCACCGACTGGGGGTGACGGGGCCCTACATCGTCGAGAACGGGGGAGCCCTGCACGTCGATGGGAACACGACCCGCTTTGGCGTGTCGTATGCCCGGGTGTGCGCCGGCCTGGAGGACGCTGCACGGGCTGCGGGCGTCGTCGTGCGCGGGTACGCGTCGATGACCGCGGATGAGGTGTCGGCCGTCACCGGGCTCGACCCGGATGCGGCGGGGAGGGCGAAAGACCGCCGCTATAGCGAGACGTTCGTCATCGAGGAGGGCTCGTCGTTCTCTCCTGCCGCCCTCGCTGCGGAGCTGCAGGCGCGAGGCCTCCGGCTCGTGCGGGGCTCCAGGTTCTGGACGGCCCAGGGCGACCACGACAAAGGAACCGCGGTGCGGGCCCTGCTCGATCTCTCCAGGGGCCAGGACGCTCCACGTACGTACGCAATCGGCGACGGGCCCAACGACGCCGCGATGCTGGCTGCGGTCGACGTGCCGATGCTCGTGAAGCGCCGAGACGGGACGTGGACCGACGTCGACGTCCCCGGCGTCGTGAAGATCGACGGGGTGGGACCGGCGGGCTGGGCCAAGGGTGCGGCCACCATCGTGCGTGCTCTCGGCCTCGTGAGCGGACCCCGTCAGATCCCCCGGTAGCGGCCACATCTCTGGCCCGGTCCGACGGTCGAGTCGCCGGATCGGGCGACGACGGACGCTCGTGCCGGCCCGTCCGGGCGCCGCGGCTGAACGCGTGCTCTGAGGCGGGGCGTTGTCCGGGACCGGCAGATTCGCAGGCCTGTCCGGCCTCGATCAGACGGCGCGTCGATACGCCCGCACCGCCAGCGGGACGAACACGAGGAGGAGGACGAGGATCCACAGGCCGGCCTGCCACAGGCGTGGCGTGAGCGTGGTTCCGAGGATGAGCGCCCGGATGGCGTCGACGATGATGGTGATGGGGTTGACCTTGGCGAACGCCTGTAGCCAACCGGGAAAGCCGGAGATCGGCACGAACGCGGAGCTGGCGAACGTGAGCGGGAAGACCCAGACGAACGTCGCCGCCTGGGCGCTCTCGACGTCGCGCACGGACAGCCCGATGGCAGCTGAGATCCAGCTGAACGCAAAGCCGAACGCGACCGCGAGCAGCAAGGCACCGAGCGCATTGATCGGCCCGGCCTGGAAGCGAAAGCCGACGATGTACCCGACGACGGTCATGAGCACGACGACGAAGGCATTGCGGGCGCCGTCGGAGAGCGTCCTCCCGACGAGCACCGCAGACCGGCTCATCGGCAACGAGCGGAATCGGTCGACGAGGCCCTTGTTCATGTCCTCGGCGAGGCCCACCCCCGTCTGGGTGGAGCCGAAGACGGCTGTCTGGGCGAAGATCCCCGCCATGAGGAAGTTCGTGTAGTTGACGCCCGGGACGTTGATCGCGCCGCCGAAGACGTAGACGAACAACAGGACGAACATCACGGGCTGGATCGTCGAGAAGACGAGCAGCGTGGGAACCCTCGTGTATTTGAGCAGGTTTCGCCTCGTCATCACGAAGGCATCCGATGCCAGCCGGCCCCTCGGGCGCAGAGCCGGCTGCGTCGTCGTTTCCGTGCCTGCCGTCATGTCGTCCTCCGTCCTGGTCGGCCACGGTCGGGTACCGGCGGCTCCTCCGTGTCGACGCTGGTGCCGGTGAGGGTGAGGAACACGTCGTCGAGCGTGGGTCTGCGGATCGCGAGATCGCGAAGCCGGATCCCGGCCGAGTCGAGCCGGCGCACCGTCTCGGTGATGACACCGACGGGGCTGGAGACGGGGATCCGCACTCGGCCCTCGACCTCGTCGATGCGGGGTGGTTCGGTTCCAACACCGCTCACAGCGTCGGCCGCCGCACCGACCTGGGCATGATCGGCGACCTCGAGTTCGATGACGTCGCCGCCGATCCGCTCCTTGAGTTCATCTGCGGTCCCTTCTGCGATCACCCGGCCTCTGTCGATCACGCCGATGCGATCGGCGAGCCGGTCGGCTTCCTCGAGGTACTGGGTCGTCAGCAGCAGCGTGGTACCGCCGTCCACGAGGCCTTCGATGAACTCCCACAGGCCGATGCGGCTCCGGATGTCGAGACCGGTTGTGGGTTCGTCGAGGAAGAGCACCTCGGGCTCGGCGACGAGGCTGGCGGCGAGGTCGAGGCGTCTTCGCATCCCTCCGGAGTAGGTGCGGACTTGGCGGTTGGCGGCGTCGCTGAGCCCGAAACGATCGAGAATGTCCCCGGCGCGACGTCTCGCCTGGGCGGCGCGCAACCCGTAGAGCCGGCCGACCATCTCGAGGTTCTCGAATCCGGTGAGGATGTCGTCGACGGCTGCGTACTGGCCGGCAAGGCCGATGGCCGCGCGGAGCTGAGCGGCGTCGCGTACCACGTCGAAGCCGGCCACGCGTGCTCGTCCACGGTCCGGTTTCAGCAGCGTGGTGAGGATGCGCACCGCCGTGGTCTTGCCGGCCCCGTTTGGCCCGAGCAGCCCGTAGACGGTGCCGGCTTCGACCTCGAGATCGATGCCGTCGAGGGCGCAGACGTCGCCGAATTGCTTGGCCAGGCGCGACACTTCGATGATGGGCACGAGTTGCTCCGGGGAGACGAGGGCGGCAGGTTAGGGCAGTCGTGAGGCGCGGCGGGCGGTGGGCCCATCGCCGAACCCGACGTATGCTCGGGCCGACCCGACGGAGCGCAATCATGTCTCGCTGGTACGTTGCTGCGGCATTCGCCCTCGTCGCCGGCGCTTGCGCCGGGGACGAGCTTCCGGCGCTCGACCCCGACGCCGACGGGGCGCTCGTCCCGCCACCGGTCGCAGCTCCGGCGCGCAATCAGGTGGGGTTCGCGTTCCCCGATCCTCCGCCGGCACCGGAAGGCCCGCTCGAACCCTCGCTCGCCGCCGACCTCGACACGTTCTTTTCGCAGGTGGCGGTGAACCTGGACATCGCGGCGCTGCGGCGGATCGGAGCGTCCGGTGACCCCCGGGTGGCGTGGCTGTTGTCGGATCTCCTCCGGTTTCTCGCCCCCGGACCGGTCCGCGAGCTCGCCATCGAAGGCTTCGAGCAGCTCACCGGAGCCGACCTCGCGGAAGACCCGGTGGCGGCGCGCAGCACGTGGCAGTCCCTCACCGACCACCTCATCGCATGGGACCTCCCCGAGCCGCCCGGCTACCTGAGGTGGAAGGCCATGCTCTTCACGGTCGTCGAGCCGCGCTGGGCGCCGTTCTTCGAGGATGAGAGCGCAGCCATCGACTGGCGCCACCTCTCCTGGGGCGGGGTCCTCATCGACGACCGGCCTCTCGGCGACACCGAACCGTGCGAGCGCGGCTGCATCCCCGCGCTCGACGACCCGGTGGTGACGCCGGCGGCGGACGGAGGGTGGTATCCGGACGACGCCGTCGTTTTCGGGGTCACCGTCGGTGATGAGTCGAGGGCGTATCCGAAGAACATCATGGAGGTCCACGAGATGGTGAACGACACGCTGGGGAACCGCCGTCTCGGGATCCCCTACTGCACCCTGTGCGGCTCGGCCCAGGCGTACTTCACCGATTCGGTCTCCGGGGCGCCGGAGCCGTCGGTGTTGCGGACCTCCGGTTTGCTGTCGCGTTCGAACAAGGTGATGTTCGACCTCGCGACGTTCTCGGTGTTCGACACCTTCACTGGCCGGGCGCTGTCGGGCCCGCTCCACGACGCTGAGGCCGTACTCGACCAGACGACGGTCGTCACCTCCACCTGGGGTGAGTGGAAACTCGCCCATCCGGAGACGACGATCGTTGCGGAGGACGGCGGGATCGGCAGGAGCTACTCACCCGACCCGCTGCGCGGGCGTGACGACGACGGACCGATCTTCCCCATCGGCGACGTCGACGACCGCCTTCCTGTCCAAGAGCAGGTGCTCGGCGTCGCCGCGGCCGATGGGACGCCGGTTGCGTTCCCGGTTGCGGCCGCGGTTGCCGAGCTCGAGGCGGGGGGCACGGTCCAGCTCCTCGGGGTCAGGGTGGTCGCCGATGGCTCCGGGATCCGGGCAGAGTCGGCTGACGGGACCGAGGTCGTCGCCCACCAGGCCTTCTGGTTCGCGTGGAGCCAGTTCCACCCCGACACCGTCGTGTGGGCCGCCGCCCCGGGAGGCGGCTGACGCGCTGCGGCCAGTTACCGGGTGGAAGACCTGTCGGTGCCCGCCGCCCGTCGCGACGCCCGGATCAAGGCACGTACTGCTCGTGGAGTTCCACGACGGCGCCGCCGTCGATCGTCAGCCACACCCCGGGCTGGTAACCCCGGGTGTCCCGCACGTCGAGCCAGTCTCCGTAGGTGATGGTCTGCTCCGTCGCCGGATCACCCGGATTGGGAAGCCACGTGACGCTGGCTCCCGGCGCCACACCGAGGCTGCGGGCGGCGTCGTTGACGTTGCGCACGTAGAAGTCGTTCGGCGGCGGGGACTCCTCGCCGTCGTCCGTGGCGGCGCGGGCTGCAGCCTCACCGGTGAACCAGCAGGCGAGGTCGAACCTCACCTCGCCGGCTGCTGCAGCGTCGACGTAGCCGAACCACTCGCCTGCGGGGAGGGCGGCCGCCGTGCCGGGGGTGCACCCGGAACCGGCGGCGAGGGAGCTGACGTCGGGGCTCGTCGTCGCACGGGCGGTGGTGACGGGTGTCGTGGTCACGGTGGCTGCTGTGGTGCCGGTGGTGTCGGGCGCGGCCGTCGTGGGGGTGGGGGAGGTGTCGTCCGATCCGCATGCCGAGGCGGCAAGCGTCAGGACCGCCACGAGGACTGCGGCGGTTGCCGTCCGGCGCCCCGGTGGGTTCGTGGTCATCGATGGTCTCCTCGATCGTGCCGGAGGCTCCTGCGCCCGGCTGTGCGGGCATGGCGACGTGGTGGGTGCTCCGGCTGTGGTCCCGTCCACCGTATCGCCGCGTAGTTATCGCGTCGTCGGCCTCGAGGGTGATCGCGGCGTCATCCTGAAGGACGAATCGCGCCCCGGCGTCGCCGACGCGCAGAGGACGCCGACCGGCTCAGCAGTCGCCGTCGACGGCGCAGACGAGGCCCTCGATCGCGGTCGGGTAGGCGTCGGTGAGCCAGCGGGTGAGCGCCGGCTCGAGGTCGGCGTAGGGGAGGAACCCCCGGGTCACCATGACGAATCCGTCCTCGGTGCGCAAGACGAGGGCGGGGAAGCCTTCGATGCCGAGGCGCCGCGCCTCGCCGAAGTCGCGCCAGGCGGCGTCGCGAGACGCGTCGGTCTCGAGCCGGTCCATGAAGGTGCCGGCGTCGACGGGGAAGCCCTCGACAAGGGGCGGGTACGCCGAGGGATCGGTGACGTCGACCCGCTCGGCGTAGAACGCCCGCTGGAGCCGGGTGAAGAACGGCAGCGTCTCGTCGGGCGACACCTCCCGCATCGTGACGACGGCCCGTGCCGGCAGCTCGGTGTCGTACACCCAGTCGTCGCGATCGAGGCCGGCCTGATCGAACGGCTGGCCGGAGCGGGCCGCAACCTGCTCCCAGTGGTGGATGAGGTAGCGCCGCATGCGGGCGGTGAGCGGTTCGGCGCTCGGCCCGGGACGGAGCCCTCCGACGACGGTGCGGATGGGGATGTCGTATCGGGCTTGGAGGCTCTCCAGCACCGGGGCGAATCCCCAGCACCAGGAGCACATCGGGTCGCCGACGTAGACGAACTCGAGATCGGGCGTCGCACTCACGGGACCAGGGTAGGGAGCACAGGAAACGACATCGACGAGGGGCGCGGTGCCTCAGCGGCGGGCGGGGTCGTCGGCGTCGCCGTCGATCTCGTAGCGCTCCAGCGCCTCGATCACCACCTTGACCTCGATCGAGCCTGCGGCGGCGAGCTCGGAAAGCACGGCAACGACGATGTGACGGGCGTCGATCTCGAAGAACTCGCGCAGCGCCTCGCGGGTGTCGGAGCGGCCGAAACCGTCGGTGCCGAGCGGGACGAAGCTCCCCGGGATCCACCGGCCGACCTGGTCGGGCACCATCTTCATGTAGTCGGTCACGGCGACGACCGGGCCGCCGACGTCGCCCAGCGCACGCGTGATGTAGGGCGTCCGCGGTTCGTCGGCGGGATGGAGACGGTTCCAGCGCTCGACGGCGAGAGCGTCTTCGCGCAGCGCCTTGTAGCTGGTGGCGCTCCACAGCTCGGCGCCCACGTCGTAGTGCTCGGCGAGCTCGTCGGCAGCTTCACGAGCCATCCGGTGGGTGGGCCCGGAGAAGAGGAGTGCGGCGCGATGAGCCGCCGGAGGTGCATCCGCCCACCTGTAGAGCCCGGCCATGATGCCGTCGTCGACACCGTCGGGCTTCGGCGGCTGGACGTAGTTCTCGTTGTAGAGCGTCAGGTAGTAGAACACGTCCTCGCCGTCGCCTCCGTACATCCTGTGGAGGCCGCGCTCGATGATCGTGGCCACCTCGTACGCGAACGCCGGGTCGTAGGCCTGGCACACCGGCACCGTCGATGCGAGCACGTGGCTGTGGCCGTCCTGGTGCTGGAGGCCCTCGCCGAGCAGCGTCGTACGCCCCGCGGTCGCCCCCAACAGGAAGCCGCGTGCCCGCGAGTCGGCGGCCGACCAGATGAGGTCACCGACGCGCTGGAAGCCGAACATCGAGTAGAACGTGAAGAAGGGCACCATCGGCACGCCACGGGTGGAATAGGACGTCGCCGCGGCGATCCAGCTCGCCGTCGAGCCGGCCTCGGTGATCCCCTCCTCGAGGATCTGGCCGTCCGTGGCCTCCTGGTACGACAGGAGCATGTGGGCATCGACGGGCTCGTAGAGCTGACCGCGGGATGCGTAGATCTTGAGCTCCTTGAAGAGCGCGTCCATGCCGAACGTCCGCCCTTCGTCCGGGATGATCGGCACGACGCGGGAGCCGAACGCCTCGTCCCGGGCGAGGCTCCGCAGCAGCCTCGTCGAGACGCCGGTCGTCGAAACCTCGACGGTGCCCGAGCCCGCCTCGAACTCGGCGAAGGGCTCGTGACCGGGGAGCGTGAGCGGAAACCGGGTGGCGACGCCGCGGCTCGGCAACTCGCCGTTGAGGTCCTTCCGCCGCTGCCGGAGGTATTGGACCTCGGGAGAGTCGGCGAGAGGCCGGTAGTACGGCGGGTCCTCGCCCTCGGCGAAGTCCGGCACCTCGTTGGTCAGCTCGAGGGTTTCCCGCAGCTCGAGAAGCTGGTCGCGGCTGAGCTTCTTCACCTGATGCGTCGCGTTGCCGCCCTGGACGCCCTTGCCGAGCTTGAAGCCCTTGATCGTCTTGGCGAGGACCACCGTCGGGGCGTCCTTCAACTCGGTGGCGATCTTGTACGCCGCGTAGATCTTCCGGTAGTCGAGGCCACCACGCTGGAGCGCCCAGACCTCGTCGTCGGTCATGTCGGCGACGAGGGCGGCGAGCCTCGGATCAGTGCCGAAGAACCGCTCCCGCACGAACGCACCGTCCTCAGCCTTGTACCGCTGGTATTCGCCGTCGACGCTCTCGTTGAAGCGCTGCACGAGGACGCCGTCGTCGTCCTTGTCGAGGAGCGGGTCCCAGTTGGAGCCCCAGATGACCTTGAGGACGTTCCAGCCGGCGCCGCGGAACATCGCCTCCAGCTCCTGGATGATCTTCCCGTTGCCGCGCACCGGCCCGTCGAGGCGCTGCAGGTTGCAGTTGACGACCCAGGTGAGGTTGTCGAGGCGCTCCCGCCCGGCGAGAGAGATGGATCCGAGTGTCTCCGGCTCGTCGGTCTCACCGTCGCCGATGAAGCACCACACCCGCGACTCCGAGGTGTCCTCGATACCGCGATGCTCCAGGTAGCGGAGGAATCGAGCGTGGTAGATGGAGTTGATCGGGCCGAGCCCCATCGACACCGTCGGGTATTCCCAGTACTCCGGCATGAGCCTCGGGTGGGGGTAGCTGGAGAGGCCGCCGCCGCCGATCTCGCGGCGGAACCGGTTGAGCTGGTCCTCGTCGAGGCGGTATTCCACGAACGATCGGGCGTAGATACCGGGTGCGGCGTGTCCCTGGAGGTAGACGTGGTCTCCGGGGGTGCCGTCGGCCTTGCCCCTGAAGAAGTGGTTGAAGCCGACGTCGTAGAGGATCGACGAGGACGCGAACGACGACAGGTGCCCGCCGATGCCGTCGGACATGAGGTTCGCCCTCGTCACCATCGCGGCTGCGTTCCAGCGCACGAACCTCCGCAGCCTTCGCTCCAACGCGACATCGCCGGGGTACGGCGGCTCGAGCTCGGGGGGGATCGTGTTGATGTACGGGGTCGACACGGCGACGGGGACGCCGACGTTGCGCTCGTGCGCCCGCTCCAGCAGCTTGGCCATGATGAACCGGGCCCGCATGGCGCCGTCGGTCTCGATGACGTCGTCGAGAGACGCGAGCCACTCGTCGGTCTCTTCGGGGTGGGTGTCGGGCAGCTGGTGAGTGAAGCCCTCGCTGAACTGCATCGGGGATTCTCCCGGAGCGCGTCGGGTGGTTGTCCCGCGAGGTTACCGGGAGCAGGCGGCGTCGTTCACGAACGGCAGGCTCGGCGAGCGGTGCGGGCCCCTCAGTCTTCGAGTCCCCTCACGATCTCGTCGAAGCGGCGGTCGAACGCGCGCTGTTCGGCATCGCCGAACGTGGCGGCGATCTCACCGCACACGAGGGCGGTCAGGGCGGCGATCGCCGCCAGCATCATCAGACCGAGCGATATCAGGGCAACCACGTTTGGAGCCTCCACGAGGTACCCATCGGTCGGCAACCGGCTGAACCTGATGAAACGACAGGCGTGGAGCTAGTCCGGCCCGGGCCGTGCGTCGAAGACGACCTCCACCACCGGGCTGCCCGCCACGAGCTCTTCGATCGGGACCTCGCTCCGGTACCACGACGTCTCCGGAGCGGTGAGGACCTCGCGCCTGGCACCAGGATCGAGGACGGGACGGGCTCGTGCCTCGAGGTCGAGGCCCTCGGGCGGGGGGAGGTGGATGATGAGCCGGTCGTCTGCGAGCAGGTTCGCGTACCAGTCCCTCGGCCCCGGGGTGCCGGTGATGATGTAACGCCCGTCGACGGCGAACATCCAGATCTCGACCCGAGAGGCGCGTCCAGAACGCCGTCCGGTGGTCGTGATCTCGACGACGGGGGAGATCGCCAGCGCACCGTTGACGAGATCGGTCAGTGGGAGCCTGCCCCGGCGAGCGCTCACGGCCGCCTCTGCCGCCCGAACCGGTCGAAGGGCTCGAGCTCGATGACGGAGCCGCGGAGCAGCCGCTCGAGTTCGGCGAGCGCCGCCTCCGCATCCGAAGGGCTCGTCGCCGCGTCGGCGAGTGGGTCTCCGGAGGAGAGGCGCGTCTCGACCGTGTCGAGCCGCCACGCATCGGGCGGGGTCGTGGCCATCTCGTCCCATCGGATCGGGACCGCAACCGGCGCTCCGGTCCGCGGGCGGAGGGACCACGGAACCACGGTGGTGGCTCCGAACCGGTTGCGCAGCCAGTCGACGAACACGCGGCCGCGGCGTGCCTCGATCGTGAACTCGAGCGTCAGCCTCTCCGGATCGGCCGCTGCGGCGACGGCGGCGATACCGTGGGCGAGGCGCTCGATCCGGGCGAACGAGAGCTCTGCCGCGATCGGCGCCACGACGTGGTACCCCTTCGATCCGGTGGCGACCGGGACCGTTGTGAGTCCGAGGCGGTCCATGAGCTCCCGAACGGCAGCGGCCGCCGCCCGGGCGGCGTCGACCTCGCCGGCAGGCGGGTCGAGGTCGATGACGATGCGGTCGGGGCGCATGATGTCGCGAGTCCGGCTCGTCCAGGTGTGGAATGCCACCGTGCCCTGGTTGGCGAGGTACGCAATGTCCTCGACCCGGTCGACGACGGCGTACACGGTGATGCCGCCGCGTCGCGTCACCTCGAACCGGCGGATGGTGTCCGGAAAGTGGGCGGAGGCGTTCTTCTGCATGAAGCCCTTGCCGTCGATGCCGGACGGGTAGCGCTCGAGTGTGAGCGGCGAGTCCCCCAGGTGCCCGAGCATCACCGTGCCGACCCGCTCGTAATGCGCGACGAGGTCCCGCTTGGTGAAGCCGGCTTCGGGGAAGATGAGCTTGTCGGGATTGGAGACGTCCACCCGTGCATTCAAGCCGGACGGCGGTCGCGAGCAGGCGCGACGGCCCGGCGCGTCGCCCGCTCTGCTTTGACATCTCGTGGGAACTCCGAGATGCGCCAGAGCGTCGAATCGTCATCCACGGGCCGCCGCCCGTGACGACGAAGAAGGGAGCGCCCGATGAGGTTCGCGGTCCGGCCCGGAGCAAGGGTGGCTTCGATGTTCTTGGTCGTCCTCGCGTCCACCCTGCTGTCCTCCGGAGCCGCGCTGGCATCGTGTGCCGAGCCGCCGCCACTGGAGGAGGCATTGGGGGCGGCCGAGACGGTCTTCGTCGGGACGGTCACCGGTGTCCGGTTCGACGGGCGGGTGGCGAGCTTCGAGGTGGAGGATGTCTGGAAGGGCGACCTCGGCGGCTCCGCTGTGGTCAACGGCGGCCCGAGCCTGGCCGAGCTGGAGGCGAGCGCGGCGCAGGGGCAGAGCGTCCATACGTCCGTGGACCGCTCCTATGAGCCGGGCCGGCGGTATCTCGTGCTCTCGTATCGAAGCGACGCGGGTGTGCTCGCCGACAACGCGTGTTCCTCGACGCGGATCTACACCGCGGATCTCGCCGGTCTCAGGCCCGAGACGGCGTACGAGCCGGCGCCGCAATCGGAGACCGGCGGCGAAGGTATCGCAACGTGGACGGTCGTGGCGCTCGTCGTGGCCGGAATCGGCGTCGGGGCCGGCATCGGCCTCGGCCTTCGGAGCGTCCGCCACCGGCCGCCTCCCGGCGCAGCGCCCGCATGACCTGGTGCGTTGCACGTCCCTGGTCCAGAGCACGGCGGCCCCGTGAATGGCCGCCCCCGTGAAGGAGAGTCGGTGAACGAAAGGCTGCTCTTGTTCCGTGTGTCGATCGTCGGTGCGCTCCTGGTCGCCTCGGCATGTGGCGACGGGCCGGAGGGGGCCCTGAGCCTGCCCGGGCCCGACGGCGGTGACACGGTCGCCCAGGCGCTTGCCGAGGGCACGTCCGGGAGCTGGGTACGAGGGTTCTTCGTTGCGTATGCGGGCGAACCCGTGCTGCTCTGTGGGGCCCTCACCGAGTCGTATCCCCCACGATGCGCCGGCGCCTCCGTGATCCTGCGCGATGGTGTGATCTGGCGCGAGCCGGCAGAGGACACGGTGGTCATCGGCGGGGTGGTCGATGGGGAGTTGAGCGTGAGTGGACTGCCGTGTGGGTTCTCGTCCGACGGCCCGTGCTCCGCTTACCCCGGGATGGTCGCGAGCGGTGATGCGCTGTGGAGCGAGGTGGAGTACTCGGTGCTCGGGATGCTCGACCGAGGGGGGCTCGGCCCACGCCAGTGCCCTCCCGGTGCGGACTGCTGACGGGTCGGGGCCCGGCTCACTCGAGGAAGCGCTCCAGGACGCGGTCGGCGAGCGGCCGCTCGCTCACGGCGCGATGCGCCCGGGCGAGCAGCACCGGGGCGTCGAGCTGGGCGCCGATCCTGTCGACGAGATCGCCCACGAAGATGAGCCGGGACCTCGACGCCCCCAACAGGACCAGGTCGGCTCCCCGGGCGCGATGGACGAGCGCGGGAACGATGTCGTCCGCCCGGATGACGTCGGAGACCCCGGGCACGTCGATGAGGCCGGCGAGACGGCGGTGGTAGTCCCGCATCGAGACGACTTCGCGACCAGGTGCGGCTGCCGGGAGGACGTGGAGGAACCGCAGCGAGGCTCCCTCGGCGGCGGCGATCCGGTTGGCGACGTCGACCTTGAGGGGGTCGAGCGGGGAGCCGGAGCCCAGGATCGCGATGTCATCGATCTCGTCCAAGTACCGGTTGCCGAGGAAGAGGAAGTCGGACGGGACGTGGTCGCTGAGCCATTGCATGTCGTGGGCGAACGAGCGACGGATACCCGAACCGGGCACGGCCTCGGCCATGACGAGCTGGATGTCCCGTTGCTCGGTGTACTCGAGCAGCTGCCTGCGCCAGTCCCGGCCGCCTACGTAGACGAAGTGGGCGTCGACGTCGATGCCCGCGGCGACGGTCGCCACCCTGTTCTGGAAGTGGCGCTCCTCGTCGGTGGCGGTGTCGTGCACGCCGCCGTCGCCGGCGCGGTCCGAACCGATGCGGAGCAGCTCGAGCTCCCGCCCGTCGCGCAAGACCGAGGTGCCGAGGCGTATCAGGTCGTGCAGCCGGGCATCGGAGACCTCGCGGCGGATGGCCAGCAATACCGACGCCGCGGCGGGCCCATGGATCGCCGTATCGGTGTCCCGCAGCACTCGCTCCCGAGCGCGGATCCGGAGGGCGTCCCACCCGGCGCTTTCCCGGCTCGCCCTGCTCCTGCCGAACACCTCGTACCAGAGTGCCCCCCCGGCCACGATGACGATCGCTCCCACGATCGGCACGACACCCATCTGGCTGACGAGAACGAGTGCCCCGGCGATGCCGGCGATCTGGAGCCACGGATACAGCGGCGACCGGAACGGGGGCCGGTACCAGTCGAGCTTGGATTCCCTAAACGCGATGAGCGCCAGGTTGACGAGCGTGAACGCGAGCAGCGTGAACGCCGAGGCGAGCTTGGCGAGTTCGATGAGAGGGAAGAAGACGATGAGGAGGATCATCGTTCCGCCGGTGATCATGATCGCCGTCACCGGTGTTGCCGTCCGCTCGTTCACGATGGAGAACGCTGCCGGGGCCAGCCGGTTGCGCGACATGGCGAAGGGATATCGTGACGAGGCGAGGAGTCCGGCGTTTGCCATCGAGACGAGCGCAAGCACCGCGACGATGGCAACTGCGTCGACCGCCCAGGTGGGGGCGAACTGGCCGGCGGCAGTCGCCATCGGCGTCACGTCCTTCGCCAGCTCCGCTACCGGCGTGACGCCCACGATGACGAACACCAGCGCCGGGTACAGAGCCATCATGAGCACGATCGACGCGAGGATCCCGCGGGGGATGTTCCGCGCCGGTCGCTTCACCTCCTCCGCCACGCCGGCGACCTTCGTGACGCCGGCGTAGGCGACGAAGACGAGTCCGGTCGCCGACAGCAGCGACTTCAGACCGCCGTCGAGGAGGGGCTCGTAGCGCACCGACTCGACGGACCCGACGCCGGTGACGACGAGGACGATCAGGGTGCCGAGCACGATCGACACGACGACGGCCTGGAAGCGGCCCGATTGCCTGACACCCAGGATGTTGAGGACCACGAGGACCGCAGCGAGGGCAACCGCCACCGGCTTGACCGAGGCGCTGGCGAAGATGTTGAGGTAGGCACCGAGCCCGACGAGGGCGAACGCCGACTTGAACACGAGGGAGAACCACACCCCGATGCCGGCGACGGTGCCCATGAGCGGGCCCATCGCCCGGTCGATGTAGAGGTAGGTGCCGCCGGCCTGCGGCATCGCCGTGGCCATCTCCGACTTCGAGAGCGCTGCTGGGAGGACGATGAGGCCGGCGAGGAAGTAGGCGAAGATGACGCCGGGCCCTGCGATCGCGGCGGCGAGGCCGGGGAGCACGAAGATCCCACTGCCGATCATGGCGCCGAGACTGATCGTCAAGACGGCATAGAGCCCGAGATCGCGTTGCAGCTGGGTCGCCACGCTGGTGGTTCGTGCCTCCGTTGACGGCTGACGGCCGCACAAGGCGACCTGGCACCGTGAGGTTATCCGGGAACGCTTCTCGCCGTCCACACGCCGGGGGTGAGACGGTAGGAGCCGCGCCAACCCGCCGCGGCTCGCCTGCGGCGCGGGGTGCGGGTCACTCGCAGACGCCGGGGACGCCCAGGTCGCCCAGGCCGCGGCAGAGCTCGGACGCGAGATCGTCTGACACGGCGGCGAGGCCGTCGAGTGCATCCCGCAACGCTTCGGTGTCGATCTCGACCTCGAAGCCCTGGTCGCGGAGCCCCTCGACGAACTCGTCGAGACTCGCCTGCTCGAGAGACCCGAGGTCGCGAAGGAGCTCGTCGAGGCGGTCGAAGGCGAAGTCGTCGAACGGGAACTCGCCGTCGAGATCGAACGGAACTCCCCCGTCGTCGGGGAAGTGGAACCGGAGGTCGGTGAGTCCCTCGAGACTCAGGTCGTCGGGGAGGCGCTCCCGCAGCTCGTTGGGGAGGCGCTCGAGCAGGCCGCGAAGATCGACGTCGGGCAACCGCAGCTCGGGCAGGTCGAGGTCGTCGAGGTTGAACCGCTCGCGGAGGCCGTCGAGATCGAACGTGATGCCGAAATCGAGAGGGTTCGGCGGGTTGCCGCACGCCTCGAGCGGATCGTCGATGGCACCGGGGTCCTCGAGCAGGCGCGGGATGGCGGCGTCGAACTCTGCGGCGGCGCACTCGAGCCAGTCATTGAGCGCCACCCGGAACGACTCGGCCTCAGGGCCGAGGCTGGGGATTGCAGGGAGGCCGCACTCGGCGAGAATCCTCGGCCGGTCGAGGAGCTGAGGATCGCCGACGCGACGCTGGAGATAGCCGCCGACCTCGCCGAGGGCGCATCGCAGGTAGTCGCCGACGCTCTCGTCGACGGCCTCTGGGATCGCGACGCTCGCCGCTGCGGCGGTCGCGCCGGGGGCCGCTGCCGCATCGACGGCGTCCGTCGTCGTGATCTCCGGCGCCGAGCTCTCGATCCCGGCGGGGGTGCGGCCGACGAGGGCGCGCGCAGCCGCTCCGAAGACGAGGACGGCACCGAAGGCAGCGGCGAACGCGACCGCGGGGCGCTGGCGCCACCGGCGTGGCCCGGGCTCGCCGGCAGCGGTGTGGGCGGCATCGAAGATGTCGGCAAGGCGGTGGTCCGCCTCGACCGGGGGCGCCGTCGACTCGGCCCGCATGGTGCGCAGAACGCCGGCCAGCGGCTCGAGATCGTCTTCGTTCTCACCGTCGAGCAGCCGCTCGATGATGTCGGTGTCACGGAGCCTGTCGTCGGTCATCTCATCCCTGGAAACGTCGTCGAGGCCGATTCGGTTACGCCCCGATCGGCGAGCAGCCTGCGGAGGGCGGCGAGACCACGATGCTGGAGGGCCTTCACCGCTCCGGGCGGGCGGCCGACGACCTTGGCGGTCTCGGCGACACTGAGCCCGGCGATGACGCGGAGAAACAGGACGTCGCGCTGGGCCGTCGTGAGCTCCGAGAGCAGCGCGGCGGCGCCGGCGAGGCCGAGTCTGTCCATCACCTCCGTTTCGGTGTCGATCGCCGGCCTGTCGAGGTCCTCGGCAGCCGCTGCGGGATGCGTCGCCGGCCGTCTCGCCGCCTTCCTGCGTTCGTCGACGGCGAGGTTGTGGGCGATGGTGTAGACCCAGGAGGCGAATCCGGCTGCGTCGCCGCGGAATCGGTGGAGCTTGTTGAAGGCCCGGAAGAACACCTCGTTGGCGGCCGCCTCCGGGTCGGCGACGCCCTGGGCCCGGAGATACCCGGCCACCGCGGGCCCCATCCGCTCGTAGATGAGGCGCATCGCACCGCCGGATCCGGTACGGGCGCGGGCGACGAGCGCGTCGAGACCGGCCTCACCGGAGCCCGTGCCGCGTCGTTCCGTCATCCCACAACCGTAAACGTCCTGATCGCCGAGCCGGATACGGCGGGTTGCAGAGCCTGCGATGCCGCAGCCAACATTGGCCTCGATGAGGAGGCGACGACGATGACGGCATGGAACCAGCCGCTCACGCCGCTGTCGTTTCTCGAACGCTCCGCGGCGGTGTTCGGCGACCGGGTCGCGGTCGTCGACGGCGACCGGAGGTTCACGTACTCGGAGCTCGACGAGCGCTCCGCCCGACTCGCCGGCGCGCTGGTCGCACGAAGGGGGGGCGAGGGGGCCCGGGTGGCGGTCCTGGCGCCGAACACGAGGGTTCTTCTCGAGGCGCATTACGGCGTCCCTCGCTCCGGGTCCGTGCTCGTGGCGATGAACACGCGCCTCGCTCCCGCCGAGCTCGCGTACATCCTCGATCACGCGGATGCGGAAGTCTTCGTCTTCGACCACGAGCTGCGAGACACGGCGCTCGCCGCGGTCGAGCGTTCCGGGGTGTCGCCCACGCTCGTCGAGGCCGATGGGCCGGAAGGCGAATACGAATCCATGCTCGCGGCCGCCGAGCCGTTCTCGGCTGAGGTTGAGGATGAGACGGCGATGATCTCGATCAACTACACGTCCGGGACCACCGGCCATCCCAAGGGCGTCATGTACCACCACCGCGGTGCCTACCTCCAGGCACTGGCGATGGCGTATCACTCACGTCTCGACGCGTCCTCGGTGTTCATGTGGACGCTGCCGATGTTCCACTGCAACGGATGGACGTACACGTGGGCGGTCACCGCGGCCGGCGCCACCCACCTCTGTCTTCGCTCGGTCGATCCCGCCGAGTTGTGGCGTCTCATCCGCACCGAGGGAGTGACCCACTTCAACGGGGCACCGACGGTGCTCACGATGCTCGCCTACGACCCGGCGGCTGCTCCCGTGGAGCGTCCGGTCCGGGTGGCCACCGGCGGGGCCCCACCCTCCCCGACGATCCTCGAGCTCATGGCGGCACTCAACATGGACGTCACCCATCTCTACGGGCTCACCGAGACGTTCGGGCCCGTCCTCATCTGCGATTGGAGGCCGGAGTGGAGTGATCTGGACCTCGCCGATCAGGCCCGGATCAAAGCGCGCCAGGGTGTCGGCAACGTGATCTCGGGAAGGGCCCGCGTCGTCGACGACGCCGGCGCCGACGTGCCGGCGAACGGGGAGACGATCGGTGAGATCGCGTTGCGCGGCAACAACCTGATGGCCGGTTACTACCGGGCGCCGGCGGAGACCGCCGCGGCGATCCCGGACGGCTGGTTCCGCACCGGCGACCTCGGCGTCATGCATCCCGACGGCTACGTCGAGCTCAAGGATCGGTCGAAGGACGTGATCATCTCCGGTGGAGAGAACATCGCGTCGATCGAAGTCGAACAGGCCGTCGTGTCGCATCCCGACGTCATGGAGGCCGCGGTGATCGCCGTGCCTGACGAGAAGTGGGGCGAGGTGCCGGCGGCGTTCGTCACCCTTCGCGAGGGGGGCTCGGCGACCGCGGCCGAGATCATTACCCATGTCAAGTCCCAGATCGCGAGCTTCAAGGCCCCGAAACACGTCACCTTTGGGCCGCTGCCGAAGACGTCGACCGGCAAGGTGCAGAAATACGTGCTGCGCGACGCAGCGTGGGCCGGCCGGGAGAAGCGGATCCACTGACCGGCGCCGCCCATGCTTCGGCGTGCCGGCTATCGGGCGGCAGAGCGGCGCCGCCGGGCCGCCATGCGCGCCGTGCGGTAGGCATCGGCCTCCCGGCGCAGCTCGGCGAGATGGTCGAGTGCGAGCTCCCACATCACGTCCTGGTGCACGTCATTCCCCCTGACTCGTCGTGTCGCGCCCGCGTCTCGAGTCCCGGCCGGTGACGACGGCGCCGCCGTGGCCGCAGTCGCATCGGAACCGGACCTCGATGCCTCCCGGCGTGTGCCGGAGCTCCTCGAGGTCGACCAGGCTGAGTAGCACGAGCGTGTCGTGGTCGGGGCAGTGGGCGGCGAACACGGTCACATCACCTCCGCCCGCCGATTCTCGGCGAGCGCAGCCCGCAGCTCGTGGAGCCTCGTGCGCAGCGCCGCTCGCTCGGCCGCCGACGATCGTGCCCTCTCGTAGGAGAGGCGGGTCGCGGCCAGCTCGCCAAGCAGCTCGTCGAAGGTTCGCGGCGACCTCGCGTGCGGCTTCCCCGGCCTCGCGTCGTCATCGCGATGCGGCGGTCGCGTGTCCGCCGGCCGGCTTCGCTCCAGCATCACCATTGACCTCTCCCTTGGTAGTAGCCTATATTGTGTTTGCCTATTACATCGTACACCTCAAGACGTAAGGGATCAAGTGGATTTTTCTCATTACAGCGACGAGACGGTGACACTTGCCGTCGACCTGGTGAACACGCTCGAGGTCTTCGGCGACAGCGAGAGCCTGGAGCGACCCGGGGACGTCGAACGGTTCCTCGATGAGCACGCGCCCGGCTGGCCGCGCGGCCGGCGCTCCCTGACACACGCCGACCTGCACGAGGTCAAGGCCATCCGCTCCCGGCTGCGATCGATCTTCAGCGCCGTCGACGCTGCGCAAGCCGCGGAACACCTCAACGCCCTCCTCGACGACGTCGCGGCGACGCCCCGGGTGAGCACCCACGGCGGCCGACCCCACCTCCATGTCGAGCCGGCAGTCGCCGGAGTGGCCGGCTGGCTCGGCGCCGTCACCGCGATGGGGCTCAGCGTTGCCCTCATCGAGGGCGGGATGGAGCGGATGGGGATCTGCGAGTCGTCCACCTGTGACGACGTCTTCGTCGACACGTCGCGCAACCGGTCCCGCCGTCACTGCTCCGACACCTGCACGACCCGGGAGAACGTCGCCGCCCACCGGAGGCGGCGGCGTTCGCTCTGACCGCGCGCCTGTGCCCGGCTGCGCCCTGGTACGTTGAGTGATCGATGTCGATCCGGTTCTCGTCGACCCGCCCCCTCCTCGTCCTGCGCGGGCTCGTCGCGGACCGGGAGCGGCCGCCGCTGGCCAGGTTGAGCGCGATCTCCGACCCCGAGCGGTTCGTGTGGGCCGTGTTGCCGCACGCGGCGCGGACGTTTGCGACGAGCATCGTGGTGCTTCCCGAGCCTGAAGCTCGCGCCGCCGCCGTCGCCTACCTCTACTGCCGGATGCTCGATACGTACGAGGACCTCCACCCCGACCGCGAGGCGAGACTCGAAGCCCTCCGCAGCTTCTCCGCCCGCTTCGACGGTGACGCCCTCGAGACGCCGCCGCCGGTACCGGGGACGCTCGCCGCCGGCGATCGCGACCGGCTGCACCTTCTGCTCGTCGCACGCTGCGGTCTCGTCGACACCGTCTACCGCGCCCTCCCCGGCTCCGTGCGCGCCTCCATTCGCCGGCTCGTCGCGTCGATGGCCGCCGGGATGGCCTGGTCGGCCGAGACGTTTGCTCGTCAGGGCGGCATCCTCACCGACGCCGACCAGCTCGCCGCGTACTGTCACAACGTCATCGGGCATCCGGCGGTCTTCACTCTCGAGCTCCTCGAGCACCAGGATCCCGATGCTCAGGCCCGCCGCGACGCGTTCGACGTCGGCGAGATGATCCAGCTCGCCAACGTCACGCGGGACATCGAGCGCGACCTCGAGCGAGGGGTCGCCTACCACCCGCTCCTCGGTCCCCACCTGGGAGGAGGTGCGGACTCAGCGGCGCGGGTCGAAGCGGTGAGAGCGGTGCGGCGGCTCCTCACCCATCGCGCCCTACGCCGCGCCCCCGCATACTCGAGGCTGTACGCCCGCAGCGGCGCAACGCAGCGGCCCTCGGTGCGGCTCGCTGCGGCTCTCATGCTGTTGTTCACCGACCTCCACTACCGGCGATCCCTCGAGCGCGTCGGGGAGGTGCCCTGGCCGGGCCCGGGCACGAAGCTCGGCGTCGTCGCAGCCGCACTTCCCGCTCTCGTCTCTGCCAGGCGGGCCGGAACGATGATCACGAGGGTCGAGCGCGCGTTCCTCGCCGCGGCGGCGAGGGGCGACGCGCCGGCGTGACCGGCGCTCCCGGGGACGTCAGCCGGGGAGGTGGTAGCTGGCGGATGCGTGGGCGACGATCCGGTCCCGCTCCCCGTCCATGAAGAGGTCGACGTCGGCAAAAGCGACCCGGCGGCCGATCTTGCGCAGCCGGGCCTCAGCGAGAACGTCGCGGCCGATGGCCGGCCGGAGGAAGTTGATCTTCAGCTCGTTCGTCACGGCGAGCGGCACGATGCCCGACCGGCTGAACATGGCGATGAAGACGGCGACGTCGGCAAGGGCCATGAGCGTGCCGCCGTTGATGAAGCCACCGGGTCGGGTCCAGCGCTCGGTGTAGCTGAACCGAGCGACACCGAGGTCGAGCGCGATCGCCTCGCAGGTGATCTCGAGTTCACGGCAGAAGGGGAGCTCGGCGTCGAAGAACGCACGCACCTCATCGAGCGTCACTGCCGGCTCCATCGGCGGCAACGCTATCAGGCCGCAGGACACGGGAGCGGATCGGCGGGACGGAAGGCGGGAGCGGCATCGTCGTTCCATGCCAGCAAGCGCTGGGCCTGGTGGCGACGGGTCGAGCGTGGCGCCGGATCGGTCGCGACCGTTCTCGACGCCGGGCTGTGATGCGGGCCGGGTCCGCCGCTCCATCCGCCCGGGCATCCGGGCGCAACGACCCGTTATAACCGGGGCCTCGCTAGCGTCGACGCCCACCGGGAGGAGACGAATGCCCGATCTCAGCCGCAGAGTGTTCCTCGGCCGGCTCGGACGCGCCTCGTTCGCCGTCGCCGTACTCGGGATCGCCGCCTGCGGGGACGACGATGCGTCACCTGGGGACGACGGTGCGGCGTCGCCGGCGACGTCGAGCCCACCGGCAGCCGACCCACCGGCAACGCAGGTCCCGACGACGACGCTCGAACAGCCCGCCGAGCCTACGACCGCGACGACCGAGGCCGTCGCCGCCGGCGTCGAGTGGCAGCGGGTATCGCTCGGGTTCGTCTCGGCCTATGTGCTCGTTCGGGGTGGGGAGGCAGCCGTGGTCGACACGGGTGTGTCGGGGAGCGCCGACGACATCGAGGCCGGCCTCGGCGGTCTCGGGCTCGGGTGGGACGACGTCGGTCACGTCATCCTCACCCACCTCCACGGCGACCACATCGGCAGCGTCGAAGATGTCATGGACCGGGCGGCGGACGCCGCCGGGTACGCCGGCGAGGCCGACATCCCCTCGATCCCGGCGCCACGGCCTCTCGTCCCTGTTGGCGATGGCGATCGGGTCTTCGATCTGGACATCATCGCGACCCCGGGCCACACCCCCGGCCACATCAGCGTGCACGACCCCGTCGGCGGGATCCTCGTCGCCGGGGACGCTCTCATCGGCGAGGGCGGCGGTGTCGTGGGTCCCAGCGCTCAGTTCAGCGACGACATGCCGACCGCCCTCGAGTCGGCGAGAAAGCTCGGCGCGCTCGAGTTCGAGATCGCCCTCTTCGGCCACGGTGATCCAGTCCTCACCGGGGCGTCAGGCCTCGTCGCCGCCCTCTTTTCCGACTAAGCGAACCGGGCGACTGCCATCGAACACACAAAAGGCCCCCGGAGGGGCCTCTCGTGTGTCCGGCTCCCGGTGCGTCTCAGCTGCACCCCTTCGAGTCCCCGCAGTTGAGGCACCGGTAGCACGACCCGTTCCTGATCGTGATGTGGCCGCAGGTGTCGCACAGCGGCGCATCCCCCATCTTGTCGGCAAGCGCTGCCTGGACCGCCGCGGTGCGGACATCTGTCGTCGCATCGATGGTGGCGACGGGGGCGTGCCGCCCGCCGTTGCCCGCCGCTCTGGTGCCGGACGGCGTCGCGGTTGGGTTCGCCATCGCCCCCGGACCGGGCGAGAGCTCCTTGACGCTCGTCGGCTCGCCGTCTGCGAACTCCGCTGCCCTCGCTACCGCGGTGAGATCGTCCTCCATCGCCGCTTCCTCGAGACCGAGCTGGACCCCGGCTTCGACGGCGATGCCCCGCGGCGGCTCGGGGAGCTCGCTGCTGCGATCCGGCGGCACCTGGGCGAGCTCGTCGCGCTCGAGGTACTCGACGCCGAGGGCGCGGAACACATAATCGATGATCGAGTTCGCCATCTTGATGTTCGGGTGACCCTCCACCATCCCTCGCGGCTCGAACGTCTGGAAGGTGAACGTGTCGACGAACTCCTCGAGGGGCACGCCGTACTGGAGACCCTTCGAGACCGCGATGGCGAAGCAGGACAGCACCCCGCGCAGGGTCGCTCCTTCCTTGGCGAGATCGATGAACAGCTCCCCGAGGGTTCCGTCCGAGTACTCGCCGGTGCGGAGGAAGATCTTGTGGCCCCCCACCCTGGCCTCCTGAGTGAAACCGGATCTGCGAGCGGGGAGCAGGAACCGGGGGCGGGACAGGTCGGAGTAGGCCTGCGACGGTGAGATGCCGGGAGCGAACATCCCGGCGTGGATCATCGTCTCGGTCTGGATCGCCTCCTCGACGGCATCCGCAGTGTCGGCGTCCATGTCATCGGATGCGCCCTCCTCGGCGTTGGCCGACAGCGGCTGGGACGCCTTCGAGCCGTCTCGGTACAGCGCCATCGCCTTGAGACCGAGCTCCCACGACATGCGGTAGGCCTCCTCGATGTCGTCCACCGTGATGTCGTTCGGCATGTTGATCGTCTTCGAGATCGCTCCCGAGATGAAGGGCTGGGCGGCGGCCATCATCTTGATGTGCCCGACGTGGTGGATGAAGCGCTCGCCGTACTTCCCGTTGCGATTGGCGCAGTCGAAGACGCCGAGGTGCTCGTCGGCGAGGCTCGGGGCACCCTCGATGGTCTGTCGCCCGCACACGTAGTCGTTGGCGGCGCGAATCTCGTCGTTGGTGAAGCCGAGGGCATGCAGCATGTCGAACCCGGGAGCGTCGTACTCGGCGGGGGCGAAGCCGAGCCGCAGCATCGTCTCCTCTCCGAGCGTCCACCGGTTGAAGGCGAACCGGAGCTCGAAGACGCCCGGCAGCACCGCTTGGACCTTCTCGATGTCCTCGGCCCGGAAGCCCTTGGCGATGAGGGCTGATGTGTTGACGTGCGGCGCCCGGTTGAGGTCCATCGTTCCGATGACGTACTCGACGATCTGGTCGATCTGTTGCTCGGTGTAGCCGAGCCGGCGCAGGGCCGGTGTCACGGACTGGTTGACGATCTTGAAGTACCCGCCTCCTGCCAGCTTCTTGAACTTGACGAGAGCGAAGTCGGGTTCGACGCCGGTCGTGTCGCAGTCCATGAGGAGCCCGATCGTCCCGGTCGGGGCGAGCACGGTGGCCTGGGCGTTGCGGTACCCGTACTCCTCGCCGAGCTTGACCGCGATGTTCCACGCGTTCTGCGCCTCGTGCAGCAAGTCGTTGGGGCAATGGTCGGGGTCGATGCCGACGACACGATGATCGATGTCCTCGTAGGCGTCCACCTCGGTGTTGTAGGCGGCGCGCTTGTGGTTGCGCATCACCCTGAGCATGGCGTCACGGTTCTCCTCGAACCGGGGGTACGGACCGAGCACCGACGCCATCTCGGCCGACGCCGTGTAGGCGTAGCCGGTGAGGATCGCGGTGAGCGCCCCGGCGATGGCGCGGCCCTCGTCGGAGTCGTACGCGATCCCCATCCGCATGAGCAGCGAGCCGAGGTTGGCGTAGCCGAGCCCGAGGGTCCGGTAGTCGTACGAGCCTCGGGCGATCTCCCGCGAGGGGAATTGAGCCATCGTCACCGAGGTCTCGAGCACGATCGTCCACAGCCGGATGGCATGCCGGTAGCTCTCGAGGTCGAAGGCGCCGGTCTCGTCCGAGTAGAAGCTGCCCAGGTTCAACGAGGCGAGATTGCAGGCGGTGTTGTCGAGGAACACGTACTCGCTGCACGGGTTCGTCGCGTTGATCCGGCCGCCTGCGGGCGCGGTGTGCCACTGCTGGATGGTCGTGTCGAACTGGACCCCGGGGTCGGCGCATTGCCACGCCGCCCTCGCGATCTGGTGCCACAGGTGGCGGGCCTTGACGGTCCTCATGACGGATCCGTCGGTGCGGGCCGTGAGGTCCCAGTCGCCGTCGGCGAGGACGGCCTCGATGAACTCGTTGGAGAGCCGCACCGAGTTGTTCGAGTTCTGCCCGGAGACGGTGGCATAGGCCTCGCCGTTGAAGTCGGCCGGATACCCGGCACCGACGAGGGCGCGAACCTTGTCCTCCTCGAGCGCCTTCCAGGTGATGAAGCTCTCGATGTCGGGGTGGTCGACGTCGAGGATGACCATCTTGGCGGCGCGGCGGGTGGTGCCGCCGGACTTGATCGCCCCGGCGGCGCGATCGCCCACCTTGAGAAAGCTCATGAGCCCCGACGACTTGCCCCCGCCCGAGAGCGGCTCGCCCTCGGCACGCAGGCGGGAGAAGTTCGTGCCGGTTCCGCTGCCGAACTTGAACAGGCGCGCCTCACGGACCCACAGATCCATGATGCCGCCCGCGTTGACGAGGTCGTCGTCGACGCTGTTGATGAAACACGCGTGGGGCGCCGGCCTGCTGTACGAATCGGGGGACGCTGTGAGCTCCTCGGTCTCGGGATCGACGTACCAGAAGCCCTGGGGCGGCCCGGCGATGCCGTAGCGGTGATGGAGCCCGGTGTTGAACCATTGCGGCGAGTTGGGCGCCGCCATCTGGTGGAGGAGCATGTAGGCGAGCTCGTCCTCGAAGGCGTCGGCGTCGCTGCTCGTGGCGAAGTAGCCGTGGCGCTCACCCCACCACCGCCACGTCGAGGCGAGGCGGTCGATGACCTGGCGGGCGGAGCGCTCGGGTCCCAGCACGGGTTCCCCGTCGTCGTCGAGCAACGGATTCCCGGTCTCGTCGAGCTGGGGGACACCCGCCTTGCGGAAGTACTTCGAGACCATGATGTCCGCCGCCACCTGGGACCATTGATCCGGGATCTCGGCATCCTTCATCTCGAAGACGATGGAGCCGTCCGGGTTGGAGATGCGGGAGTCGCGACGGGTCCACTCGACGGTCCCGTAGACGTCCTGGCCCTCTGTCGTGAATCGACGTTCGACGCGGAGACCTCTCGTCATCCTGCACCCTCCCAAGGCAGTCCGGCCCTCACCTGCGTGGTTGTCCACAATGTTGTCCACACCCACAACATCTTGTGGTGGGGAAGCGGCTGGGGCCCAAGATGTTGCGCAGTTGGACACACGACTGTAATTACGCGCGTGTCATTCTGTCAAGCAACCCGACCCGGCGCCGGGCGTGGGGGAAGCTCCGAGGGAAGCTGGCGCCGTTTGTACCGCCGGGAGCACACCTCCGGCAACCGCCGCAGCTGGTTTTGTTTCGCGTTGCGCGCCCCGTTTTCGCGGCCGGGTGCGGCACGGCTCTCAGCTGGACGATCGGCGGCGTCGATTCGGACCGTTCCCGTTCGTCGTCCCGGCGAAGATCCCGGAACGGATGTCGCACCCGCCGAGTAGGTTCGAAGAGGCTGCTCGAAGAGGGGGCAGTCCGCCGCACACGAGGAGGAGGACTCGATGCCGCATCGCTCGTCGTACGCCGAGGGAACGCCGAGCTGGGTCGACCTGTCGACCCCGGATCCCGAGGCGTCCAAAGCCTTCTACGCCGGCCTGTTCGGCTGGAGCTGGGAGGACCAGCATCAGGAGGGCCAGTACATCTATTCGATCGCGTCGCTCGACGGCGCCCAGGTCGCCGGGCTCGGCCCCCAGCCCGAGGAGATGACCCGTCAGGGTATGCCACCGTTGTGGAACACATATCTCGCCGCGGACAGCTGCGACGGCTGCACCCAGCGCGCCGTCGACGCCGGTGGGAAGACGATCGTCGAGCCCATGGACGTCATGGACGCCGGCCGTATGGCGTTCATCGCCGACACCCAGGGAGCGGTCTTCGGTCTCTGGGAGGCGGGCACCCACCGTGGCGCCGAGAAGGTGACCGAGCCGGGCGCGTTCACCTGGGCGGAGCTCTACGTTCCCGACACCGAGGCTGCGGCACGCTTCTACGAGGCCACCGTCGGACTCGGCGCCGAAGCGGCCGACATGGGTGAGATGCCGTACACGACGTGGAAGGTCGGCGACGCAGTCGTCGGCGGGACGATGCCGCCGCCGATGCCGGGGATTCCGAACCACTGGCACGTGTACTTCGGCGCCTCCGACACCGCTGGCCTCGTCGCCCGCGCTCGCGAGCTCGGAGCCACGGTGCTCGTCGAGCCGATGGACACACCGGTCGGCGCGATGGCAACCATCCAGGACCCCCAGGGAGGCGCGTTCTCGGTCATCCAGCTCAACGAGTGGCCCACCGGGTGAGGTGACCCGGCTCGAACGCGGAGAGCCCCGCTACGGCGGGGCTCTCTCGCGTCGTGGGTGGTCGGCTGCGGGCCTCAGGCGCTGAAGGGGACCCACACCTGGTCGTCGAGGGAGTCGAGATCGCTCTCGAGGATCCCCTTGAGCGAGACCGTGAACAGCGAGTCGTCGACGACGACGCTGCGCTGGATCTGCGCCATCCAGTCCCATGCGTCACCGTCCGAGGATCCGCCGGGGTGGGTGATCTTGCCCATCGGCCTCAACTCGCCTTCGGGATCGACGTCGACGCCGAAGGCTCCGAAGAACACTTCCTCTTTGCCGGAGCGCTCGTCCCAGCTCCACGACTGGACGGGGAGCACGGTGAGACCGGTCTCGGGCCAGTGGAGGAACGCCCGGTGGTCGTACTCGACGCTGGAGTTGCCCTCGCCGAGCGTGATCTGGTCGATGCGGCGCGGGTTCTCGAGGTCGCTGATGTCGAACAGCGAGACCTGGGTGCCGAGCGTCCGGCCCTCTTCGGTGGCGTCCTGGCCGACGCCGAGGAGCAGGCCGTCCGAGACCGGGTGCAGGTAGGCGGAGTAGCCGAGGATCTTCAGCTCACCCGTCACCTTGGGAGCGGTCGGCTCGGAGAGGTCGATCGTGTAGAGCGGGTCGGTCTGGCGGAACGTGACGACGTAGCCCACGTCGCCCATGAAGCGGACCGAGTAGATCTGCTCGCCCTTGCCCAGGCCGTCCACGACGCCGATGCGCTCGAGGATCCCGTCGACTGGCTGGAGCACACTGACGAGGGATTCCGACTCGCGACCTTCGTTCCACCACCAGTTGGGGCTCGTTGTCGAGGCGACTCGCAGATAGCCCTTGTGCTCTGACATGGCGAACTGGTTGAGGAGGAACCCGGTCACCTCACCGGAGGCGACATAGTCGGTCCGCTCTTCACGGGAGATGTCGAACTGGTGGATGGCGGTGCGGACGGTGTCGATCTCCTCTTCGATCGAGGCCTCGTCCTCGAACACCGCCCAGTCGATCCACCGCTGGGTGGCGACGTACAGCGAGTCCGTCGACGCGTACACCGTCTGCCCGCTCGCCAGGACGCCGGTGGCGTCGACGATGTCGAGCCCGTTGTCCAGATCCACGGTGATGACGTTGAGCATGCCGAGGCCGGAGAACTCGACTGGGTGGTTCGCCCGGTCGCACTCGATGAGGTTGCCCTCGGCCACCACGGTGCCCCGGCCGTTCGTCATCACGAAGTAGGGAACCCAGTTGTCGACCGTCGAGTTGCGGATGATCTCCTTGTTCTTCTCCAGCGCGGTGCGCTCGGCGCGGAGACCACCGCCCTCCGGGTAGGCCCACACGAGCCCGGTCGGACCGGAGTTGACGACGACCCTGACCGTGTCGTCGACCATGCGGGCGCTCAGGTAGCTGCCGTCGAGCTCGAGGATGCGGACGATCTCCATGGCGTCGGGGTCGGAGATGTCGATCTCGACGAGGTCGGCGGTCGGAGACTCGTAGTACGGGTAGTAGTCGGGAGCGATGAGCGCCTCCGACTCGATTGCCGGGGCGGCGAGGTGGGTACGCCAGTTCGCCCCCATCAGCAGGACCGTGTCATCGGAGAGGAACATGTCCTGGACGTAGCGATCGCCGAGGGGCAGGGACCCGACGAGGCGTGGTGTCGCCGAGGCGACGTCGACGACGAACAGTGTGTTCTGGCTCAGGGCGACGATTCGGCGGCCGTCGGTCTTGACGATGTCGGGCTCGTCGACGCCGAGCTCCTGGACGTTCGTTCCCGAGTAGTCGACGCCTTCGACGCGACCTTCAGCCTGGGGGAACGACGCGGCGACCGTCGTTGCCGGAGCGGCGGCGTCCTCGGCGACTCCTCTTCCGGCGAGCGGCATCGGGAAGCCGAACCCGCCGTCGAGCCCCCACGGGGTCACGAGGTCGAGCGCATGGGTCTTCACGTACTCGAGGAACCCGTCGCACGCCTCGAATGGGACGAGCGAGAACGCGGCGGGCTCGCCGCGCTGGGTTGCCACCGTGCCGACGGTGATCCCACGCGTGGTAGGTGGCGCATCGGTCGTGTTCGTGCACGCAGCCATCACCACGGCGGTGGCGATGAGAGTGATCGTGAGGCGTCGCATTGCCGGCTCCCGGTCTTGTCGTCCTGGTCGCAGCTACGACGACCGGGCGGACCTGGCGGGTTCCCGGGTCGAGAGCGTTAGAGATTGCCGAGAACCCGTTCGGGATCGATGAACACTGCGGCACGCCGCTCTTCGGCCATGACCCGGTCGTACTCGTCCCAGTCGTCGTGGGTTCCGCCGGCTGCCGTGAACACTGCCCGCAGCAGCTCGGGGAGCCGGTGCGGATCGAAGCCGGGATAGGGGTCGTCCGGGCCGATGACGTCCGCCGGGCCCTCGACGCCGGCCCAGCGCCATCCGGCGCGAAAGACCAGCGATGCCCGCCCGGCGCGGGTGAAGAGCGTGCGCTTCCACGCCTTGCCGCGGACGGCCAGTGCGACGACGTCGTGCCCGTCGACCGGGTGCGCCATGACGCCGGCGTTGACGACGGTCGAGTGGACCGAGCCGTCGGGTCGGGTCGTCGAGACGACGGCGAGACCGCGGTCGGCGGCGGCGATGGCACGGACGTCGTCGAGGGTCGGCACCGGCCCAGTCTCGCACAGCCGGAGTCGCCGCCTCACGGAAGTGCGGGTGCGGGCACGAGGTCTCGGCGCAGTCGCTCTCGCGTGATCGACGCCGGGCTTCATGCGTCGCCTGGGGACCGTCTGGGTCGGACGCTGAAGCGGGATGGACCACGGTTGAGGCGACCGGCTTGCCGATCTCGATCGCAGGTCTCCTCTTGCGGGTAGCTTTGGGAGACGCAACGCGGTGAGGGAGCCTGGATGTCGTGTGACAGACGCCGCCCGCCGGCCTGGTTCGCTGCGGCGCGTCCCATACGCGGCCGGGACCCTGCGCATCGCGCTCGCCGGGACCCGTTCGAGAAGACCGAGCCGGGTTGGACGTTGCCATGAAGCTCACATTGCTGGGCACCGGCATTCCAGCCCCGACGGCGGAACGCCAGGGGAGTGCCAACCTGGTCGAGATCGGAGAGCAGGTCCTCCTCGTCGACGCTGGCCGGGGGGCGACCACCCAGTTGGCGCGGGTCGGGTTGGCCCCCGCCGTCGTAGATCAGGTGTTCATCACTCATCACCACTTCGATCACATGAGCTGCCTCGACGATCTGCTGCTCAGCGCATGGAACGGTGGCCGGTCCGACCCCATCGCCGTCTTCGGCCCGCCCGGAACCGCAGACATCGTCGAGACCCTTCTGTACCAGGTGTATCGCCGCGACATCGAGTACCGCTTGTTCGAGGCCGAGAGATTGGGTTTCGTGGTGCCGGACTTGCGGGCCCTCGTCGTGACTCGTGATTTGGCGGCGGGCGAGGTGGTGGAGGGGCCTGGATGGTCGGTGCGCGCCGATCTCGTCGAACATGGGCATTCACTCGGCCTCACGCACGAAGAGTGGCCGTGTCTCGGCTACCGCGTGGAGGCAGAGGGCAGCGTTGTCGTGTTCAGCGGCGATGCGGTCGCGTGTGATGCCCTCGACCGTCTCGCCGAAGGCGCCGACGTGCTGGTGCACTGTTGCTATCTCGCCGATGTCGAGCTCGACACACACCAACGCCGGATGTTGGCCGATCATGTGCTCGCCGGATCGGTGCAAGCCGGTGGCACGGCGGCGCGAGCGCACGTCAAGAAGCTGGTGCTCACTCATCTCGCGCCGAAGAGCCCAGATGCGCTGGCGGCCATCGAGCATGACGTCCGCCGTTCGTACACCGGTGACATGGTCATCGGGGAAGATCTGCTCAGCATCGAAGTCTGAGCCGAGGCCCCGTCTCCCGGCCATACCCACCGATTGGCCGCCGGCGGGGGACTACCCGACGGAGCAAACGCCGACGGTCCCACTGATCGGAGTCATGGATGAACCGCCAGTCTCCGCTCCCCGGCGTGTTCCCCGGACGCTTGTCACGGAGCGTGTCCCTCCCAGGACCGCCGGCGAACGAGATTGCCGACGCGGACCGTGCCTCAAGCTGCGTACGCGCTGGCTGCGCGGACCACGTCCTCTCCGGTCCCTGCCGGCGGCTCCATGGGCCTCCTGCAACATCGCGCGCAGCTCGTGTTGCCGGTGCTTCAGCGCGAGACGCTGGTCGAAGTCGTTCGCGGAGAGCGCGGCGAGGGCGTCCATCACCGAGGCGAGCTCGGTCAGAATCTGGTGCCCGTCCATCGTCCAAACATGTCGAACTGCGCTTCGACGTGTCGGGCCATCGTTCCCGGTGGTGTCGAGGTGCGACCTCGCCCGAGTTGGCGGCTGCCCATTGCTCACCGGGTGGCGAACCGCCGTGCGGCTACGATCCTTGCGCAGTGCTCACCCCCGGAACCGTGGCACCCGACTTCGACGTCGCCGACCAGTGGGGCGGCCGCGTCCGACTCCGCGACCTTCGCGGCACCTGGGTGGTGCTGTGGTGGTACCCGAAAGCCGCCACGTCGGGATGAACGGATGAAGGGCAGGGGTTCCGTGACCGAATCCCGGACTTCGACGGGCTCGGCGTGGTGATCCTCGGCATCTCCTACGACACCCCCGATGACAACCGCGCCTGGGCTGAGAAGCACCGGTTCCCGTTCCAGCTCCTCTCCGACGAGGATCGCTCCGTGGCCGGGGCCTACGGCGCAGTCCGCCACCCCGACGATGCCTCCCCCGGGCGCCCCCGGAGGATCACCTACGTCATCGACCCGGCGGGTGTGATCCGGCTGTCGTATCGCGTGGCCTCAGCCGACATCGCCGGCCACGCCGACCGGGTGCTCGCCGACGTGGAGGTACGCATCGACGCACCGCGCCGCGGCGGGGTCTGAGCGCTTCTTCGAGCACATTGGCGGCAACCGAGCCGTCGTTCGGGTGGCGCAGCCCGCAACGCAACGACCGGTAGCCTCGGCCAATGCGCAGAGCCCTCGCAGCGCTCCTGGTCACGATCACGGCGTGCTCGCAAGGCGCACCGGCGCCGACCACCAGTTCGGTGTCGTCGACCCTCCCGACGCCGGTGTCCACGCCGCCCGCCACCACGTCGCCGCCCGCGACGTCCACCACAACCGGGCATTCTGCTCCTCCCGTATATCTCACGTGGGTGTCGGGGCGCCTCCCCGACGGGTTCGGGGATCTCGTCGCCTCGGTTGCCGGCGTCGAGCGCGTCACCGTCGTCTCGGCCGGGATCGGCGACCTCGTCGCATCGAGGAACCCAGCCGGTATCCCGATGGACGGCCCTCCGGACGGCTTCGCGTTCCCGCTCGAGGTCTTCGCCGTCGACGGTGACGGCTACGCCTCGTTCCTCGGTCCCGACGAGGCGGGCATCATCGCCTCGCTCGGTCCCCATGAGGTCGTGCTCGGTGCGACCTCGGCAGCGGTCCGCGGGCTCGGCGTCGATGGGGTACTCGGCTTCCGCACCGGCGACGGCGCGACGGTCGAGGTGAGGGTGGCGGCCGTGCTCCCCGATGTGACAGTCGGTGGCGCCGAGGTCATGACGGTCGCCGGCGACGCCATCGCCCCGGGCAGGCTCACCCCACGCTACGCCCTCGTCGCCGGTGACGTCACGAAGGGGGTGTTGCGGGCAGGCCTCGCTTCCGGCCTCGGCGAGGACAGCCCGTTCCAGGTCCTCGCCGAGGGAGAGACGCCCATCTTCCGTCACGCCGACGCGGTCCGGCCGCAGAGCTGGATCAAGCTCCGGTTCGGGGAGTTCGCCTATCGCGACGGCGAGGGCCGGCGAATCGAGATCGACCCGGCGTGGGTGGAGGACAACATCGTGGAGGTCGTCGTTCCACTGCTCGGCCGCTTCAAGTGCCACCGGGACTTCGCCGAGCTTCTCGACGGCGTCATGCGCTCCCTCGTCGAGATCGGGGCCACCGACGTCGTCGACGGCGACGCGTTCTTCGGGTGCTGGAACCCCAGGTGGATCAGCGACAGACGCGGCCTCAGCCGCCACGCGTGGGGCGTCGCCGCCGACATCAACCTGGGGAACGCGACGGATGGCGGGCCCGGGTCCCCGGTGAATCCGCTGCTGCTCGAGGCGATGGAGGAGGCGGGAACGACCTCGGGGCACACCTGGGTGGAGCCGGACGCGGGTCACTTCGAGTGGTATCGCGACCGTTAGGACGCCAGACGTGTCAAGGACGGCGGCTCAGCGCCGGGTGCGGACGAGCTGGAGCCCGCCGGCGGCCATGAGCCCGGCTCCGGCGTAGAACCCGAGCCGGAACAGCCACGTGATGTCGTTCCTGCTGTACGCCCTGAAGTCCTCGAAGAACGCCTGAAGGCCGAGGAGGCCCACAGCGATGGCGGCGACGGCGACGATCCACGGGTACAACGAGTGCCATGGGGCCTGGGCCGCCTTGAAATAGCTGTAGACCCCGACGAGCGTCCCGACGGCGAGGAGCCAACCGACCTCGGCGACCTGGTACTCGTTGAAGAGCACGTCGCCGACGAGCCAGGAGAGCCCGGCGACGAGGGCGGCGCCGACGACGACGAGCCGCTCGGCCGTGGTCAGCTGTTCGAAGACCTCTCCGACCGGATTTGGCTCCTCTTCGGGCCGCGGCTGCGGTGTCGGGTCGGTCATGGCCCCTCCCTTCGTGCGTGCGCGACTCTACGGCACAGTCACCCCTGCCCGAACACGACGACCTCTGTGTTGGAGCAGGCCGACGATCCCAGATCGCAGACGACGTAGGTATATGTCGCATTGCCCGTCGTCCCGATCGCGTCGGTATGCGTGAAGCCGGCGGCGCTGGCGATCGACGCTCCGTCGCGCAGAATGTCGACCGCCGTGGACCCGGTCCATGTGAGATCGACCGTGTGCTTGCCCTGAACCTTGTAGCCGGTTGCGCTCAGGGTCATCGTCGGCGGCGGTGTCGTCGTGGTCGTCGTCGTGGTCGTCGTCGTGGTGGGTGGCACGGTCGTGGTCGTGGTGGGTGGCACGGTGGTGGTCGTGGTCGTGGTGGGTGGCACGGTGGTGGTCGTGGTCGTGGTGGGTGGCACGGTCGTGGTCGTGGTGGTCGTGGTGGTGGTGGTGGTCGTGGTGGTCGTGGCGATCGTTGTCGTGGTGGTCGTCGTGGCTCCGGGCACGGTTGTCGTCGGTGAGGGTGGCGCCGTCGTCGACGCAGGGAGGGTGGACGACGTCGAAGCGCCGGGCAGTGTCGTGGTTGCACCCGTTGTGGCCGGGGTCGTCGCCGGGTCGGTCGCGGCCGCCGCTTGCGTTGTCGACGCCGCAGCCGCGTCTGTGGTCGGCAACGCCTCCCCGACCGGGCCGGCCACGACGGTGCCGTCGGCGAAGTCGGTATCGGGGAGTCCGCTCGTGTCGGGCACCGCGGCGCCGCACGCCGCAGCAACGATGGCGAGAGCGGCGAGCGTCAGCCACCCCTGCCTGTTCGCATTGCTCCATCTGCTCAGCACCGGTCCAACTCCCCTCGCGCCCCCGGCGCGCCCCCTTCCAGTGCTCGCGGCCGCCGGCTTCGAAGAGCCGCCGGCGCAGCATCACGAAAGGGCACGTCCCCGGACGTGCCCTCCCGTCGTCAAGCCGGTTGCCAGTGTACCGTCACCCCTCGCCGCCGCCAGCGGCAGGTGGCTGGGCCGGCGTGAGTCGCTTCCTGCCGAACGGCGCCCACCAGGCGAGCGCGATACCGCCCACGGCGCCGATGATGATGAGCGGGAGCAGCAGGTTGTTGTTGGACGGCACGATGCCGCCGAGCCACAGATCCAGCCACACGAACAGGCCGAGAAAGGCTCCCGCGACGAAGCCGAGTATGGGTCGTCCTCTCACAACTGCCTCGCTCTCATCGCCACTCCGACGCCGACGATCGACACCACGGTGAGCACGATGGTCCCGATGAGCAGCGGACTCGTGCCTTCGAAGTGGAGCGTCACCGACCCGCTACACCACACCGAGCCGCTCTCGGAGTGGGAGCCGACGACGACGATGTCGTAGCCGGAGAGGATCGACGGCAGATCGTACGTGTAGGTGCCACGGCTGGACGTGCCGGTTGCGTCCTCGTCGAACCAGTCACCGGCGGTGATGTTCGGCACCGGGAACGGGAAGTCGACGGCGACCGACCCGCTGATCTCGCGCCCTTCCGGGGGCGGCGTCACACCGTTGACGGCGCCCTCCCATGAGACGCTCGCCTTCAGCGGGATCTCGGGGAACGGCTGCAGCTGGGCGGCGTCGATGAACGGGCCGGGCGTGAAATCGCCCGTCCCCTCGCAGTTCCCCGGCGGGTTGATCGTCGCCGCCGCCGGCCCGGCCGTGAGCGCCGCCAGCATGAATAAGGCCCCGCCGAGGCTGGTCCACCTGGCGAATTGCCGTCGCACGTTCCACCCCCTCCGGTCGCGTCGGGGCCTCACCCTACCGATCCGGCTCCGTGCTGCGCGGGACCGCATCCCCCACGCTGCCCCTGCGGCGGAGGATGGAGCTGACCTCGTCGATGTCTCCGGGAGCCGTTTGCGCCGCCCTGGCGTACATCCAGCCGGTCGGGAGGAAGAAGACCTGGAAGCCTGCGAGTCCGACCGCCCAGTTGAGCGGTGGCGGGAAGGCCCGCTCGATGCTGCCGGCGAGCGCACCGACGAGTCCGTTGCCCGAGGCCCTGCCGACCCCGTTGGCGAGATTGCCGAGCCCGAACACCGTTCCCCTGTGCTCGGGGAGGTTGACGTCGGAGATGAGGGCGAACCAGTTGGGTGAGTCGGCGCTCGTGAACGCCAGCGCCAGCAGCGACATGAAGAACGCCGCCGTCACCCACCCGTTCGTGACGATGCTGCCGAGCACCTCGGGCACGAGCGTCGCCGTGCTCCCCCCGGGTGTGACCTCGAGGCCCCGCAGCGGGATGAAGAAGAACGCGAGGAAGAAGGGGATCGCGCCGAGGATGCCGACGGAGGACACGATGGCGCGGCCGGACTTCGTCCGCTGCTGCACCCTGTCCCCGATCCAGCCGGCGAGGATCGAGAAGAGCCCGCCGAGCTGGAAGATCGCGCCGAAGAGCCCGCCGACCTTCGTCGCGGTCGCGGTGTCGTAGCCCTCGGCGACGATCTTCTCCTTGTAGATCCGTAGGCGAACTGGGCGCTGAGGCCCTGGAGGATGAGCCACATGTTCGTCCTGCGGCGAAGCAGGCCGGGGATCTGGCGGTGGTCGATGCGGTACTCGTAATCGGCGCCCGCCGCCCGCAGCTCCTCCAGCTCGGGTTCGCGGTACCCCCGCGGCGCCTCGTAGGTGAGCAGGTAGAGGACGGCGAAGACGGCGCCGAGCGCAGCCATGACGAGGAGCGGGCGGCGGAAGTCCCCGGCCCCGAGCTGGCTGGCGATCAGACCGCCCGCGAGTCCTCCGATGCCCTGGGAGAGGCCCCAGAAGCTCATCGCGAGACCACGGCGCGCCGGCGATACGAAGTCGCTCACGACCGAGAAGCCCACCGAGGCGATGGAGCCGAGGCCGATCGCCGTCAGGCTTTGGAACATGAACAGGGCGCCGAAGCTGCCGGCGCGAGAGCTGAGGAAGACTCCGACCGCCCAGATGGCCGTACCGATGAACAGGAGACGCTTGCGGCTGGAGCGATCGCCCCAGTAGCCCCATGCCACGGCAGTCACCGCGGTGACGAGCAGCACGGTGCCGGTCATGAATCCGATCGCCTGGTCGGAGGTGCCGAGTGACTCCGCCACCGGCTTGACCATCGACGGGAACAGCGCGAGCGCGCTGTTGTCGAGCGAAGCGAGGACGATGAAGACGACGATGGTGAAGATCACGTGGCCCCGTGAGCCCCACCACGGCGGCCTCCGCTGTTGCGTCATGGCCGTGGAGTCTCCAGACAACTTCGCCGCGCCGCAAGTAGGGGCGGTAGCCTCCGCCCCCGATGCGGGAGCCGACATGACCGAAGGCCCGTCGCCACCGGGCAAGCCGGCGTGGACGCCGGACGAGGCCGACATCGCCTCTGCGAACGTGACCGAGGTGGCCGCCCGCCTCGACCTCGCCGGGATCGAGGAGGTCCACCGATGGTCCGTCGAGCACCGCTCCGAGTTCTGGCGGCTCGTCGTGGAACGCCTCGGCGTCGTGTTCCGCCGCCCGCCGGAGCAGGTCCTCGGTGATGAGGACTCGGCGGAGCGCCCGCGATGGCTCGACGGCGCGAAGCTGAACATCGCCGAGAGCTGTTTTCGCCACGACCCGGGACGCGTCGCTGTTGTCGCTCGCCGGGGGGGCGGTGTCGAGCGGGTCACCTACGGTGACCTGGTGACGAGCGTGAGCCGGTTCGCCGCCGGCTTCCGCGAAGCAGGACTCACACCGGGCCGACCGGTGGGGATCGCGATGCCGATGACCCTCGAATCGGTCGTCGCCTACCTCGGCATCGTCGCCGCCGGGGGCGTCGTCGTCTCCATTGCCGACTCGTTCGCCCCGGACGAGATCGCCACTCGGCTCCGCATCGCCGGAGCGGACACCGTGGTGACCCAGGATCGGATGGTGCGCGGCGGCCGGGAGCTGCCGATGTACGAGAAGATCGTCGCCGCCGGCGCGACCAAGGCGATCGTCGTCGACACGGGCGCTGCCATCCCCCTGCGCCCCGGCGACGTGTCCTGGGAGCGGTTTCTCCAACCGGACCCCGGGCTCGTCCTCCACGTCGGCGACGCTCACGATCACACCAACATCCTCTTCTCGTCCGGCACGACGGGTGAGCCCAAGGCCATTCCCTGGACCCAGGTGACGCCGCTCAAGGCGGGGATGGACGCCCATTTCCACCACGACGTCCACCCCGACGACGTGCTCGCCTGGCCCACCAACCTCGGGTGGATGATGGGGCCATGGCTCATCTACGCCGCTCTGCTCAACGGGGCGAGCCTCGCCATCCACGACGACCAACCGACCGACGCCGCATTCGGGAGGTTCGTCGAGGAGGCCGGGGTGACGATGCTGGGCGTCGTGCCGAGCCTCGTCGCCACGTGGCGATCGACCCGGTGTCTCGACGGGATCGACTGGTCCGCGGTCAGGCGGTTCAGCTCGACCGGTGAGGCCTCGAATCCGGACGACATGCGATGGCTCATGTCCTTCTCGGGTCCGAAACCGGTCCTCGAGTACATCGGCGGCACCGAGATCGGCGGCGGCTACCTGTGCGGATCGATGGTCCAGCCGGCGATCCCGTCGATGTTCTCGATCCCGGCACTGGGCCTGGACGTTCGTATCCTCGACGACGAGGGGAAACCGGCGACGAGCGGCGAGCTGTTCGTCGTACCGCCATCGATGGGGCTCTCCGAGGAGCTCCTCAACCGTGACCATCACCAGGTCTACTTCGACGGGACGCCGGATTCGGACGTCGTCCTCCGCCGCCACGGGGACCACATCGAACGCTTCGAGGGCGGCTACTACCGGGCGATGGGCCGCATCGACGACACGATGAACCTCGGCGGCATCAAGGTCAGCTCCGCCGAGCTGGAGCGAAGCGTCTCCGAGGTGGCGGGCATCGCCGAGGTCGCCGCGGTCGCAGTCCCACCTCCCGGCGGCGGCCCCAGTCTCCTCGTCGTGTACGCCGTGGCGGACGCGGGGGCGGCGCCCGAGCCGGCCGTCGTCAAGGAGGAGATGCAGCGCGCCATCCGCACCCGTCTCAACCCGCTGTTCAAGATCCACGGCGTCGTCATGGTGGACTCGCTCCCGCGCACCGCCTCACAGAAGGTGATGCGCAGGCTCCTCCGGTCGAGCTACACCGCAGGCTGAGGGCCGTATCCACCGGTGATGGGCAACGTCCGCCCGAACGGGGAAGGAACGGCAGGAACGAGCGCCGTGCCGTCGTGACGCCTCACGCTCGACCGCCGTCGGGATCGGACTCGTCGGCTGAATCGCCATCGTCGGCCGAGCCGTCCCCACGTCGCCGCCTTCGGCGGCCGGTTGGATTCAGGAAACGCGGGCCCCCGGCCACATCGGGGGCGTGTGAGGTCGGGGGCGTGGGAGGTTGCGCCGTGTCAGCCCGGGTCGCGTTGTCGCCCCGCGGCATCGAGCCAGTCCTCCGGTTCGACGCCGAGCCCGTCGGCGATCCGGTTGATGTAGTTGAAGTAGGCGCAGACCTGGGTCGCGTCGTGGATGGCACGGTCGTCCCATCCCGCGGCCCGCAACGCGGCGACGTCGCCCTCAGCCATGTCTCCCGGTGCCAGCGAGAGCTTCTCTGTGTACTCGAGCAGGGCCACCGTCTTCGCATCGAGGCCGGCCGTTCTCCATCCCGTCGCGACCCGGTCGGCGAGCGCCCGGGCGTGGTCGTCGTCGAGGTCGAGGTCGGCGCCGATCTCCGACCGGAGATCGTGCAGGTGGGCCTGGACTCAGTACTCGCACTCGTTGGCGACGGAGGTGACGACGGCGATGAGCTCGCGCTGGGAGCGGCTCAACGGTGACTCGCCGAACATGAGCGAGCCGTAGAGCCGCATCGAGTCGCGCATCGCTTCGCCGTTCTGGCTCATGATCGCCACGATGTTCCAGATGCGTCCGGCGCGCCGCATCGCGGCCTCGTACTCGCGTCGCGTCGCACCGGTCGCGGCGTCCGGCGGGATCTCCTCGATGTACGGCATCGTCTCGGGACACTACCGCCCGGCTCTCTAGTCTTGGCCGATGGCCGTCGTCTCCGTTCTCGTGTTCACCGCCGGGCTGTGGTTGGTGGGTTGGACGATCCTCTCCGCCGTCCGCACCGTCATCTTGCCCCGCAACGCTCAGTCGATCATCACCCGGGCCGTGTTCCGCAGCGTCCGGGTCCCGTTCCGGTGGCTCGCCGGTGAGCGGCGCACGTTCGAGAGCCGCGACCGGATCCTCGCCCTCTTCGCCCCCGTGGGTCTCGTGGCCCTGCCCGGGGTGTGGCTCACCATCGTCACCGCCGGGTACACGCTGATGTTCTTCGCGCTCGGCGGCCGCAGCCTGGGAGAGGCGTTCCATCTCAGCGGCTCATCGGTCACGACGCTCGGCTTCGCCCCGGCCACGACGCTCGTCGAGAGGGCACTGGCCTTCACCGAAGCCGGCTGGGGACTCTTCCTCGTCGCCCTCATGATCACCTACCTCCCCTCCCTCTACTCGGCCTTCGCCCGGCGCGAGGCCCTCGTCGCCCTCCTCGAGGTTCGCGCCGGGAAGCCCCCCTCGGCGACCGAGTTCATCGAGCGGCACCACCGCATCGGGTGGCTCGACGAGCTGCGGGAGACGTGGCTCGCCTGGGAGCTGTGGTTCGCCGAAGTGGAGGAGTCGCACTCGAGCTTCCCCGCGCTCGTCTTCTTCCGCTCCCCAGATCCCGGCCGTCACTGGCTCACCGCCGCGGGAACGGTGCTCGACTCCGCCTCGGTGTTCATGTCGTCGGTGGAGGGCGTCGAGCGGGGTCCGCCCGGCGTCTGCGTGCGCTCCGGCTACCTCGCGCTGCGCAAGATCGCCGACTTCTTCGGCATCGCCTTCGATCCCGATCCCGCCCCGACCGATCCGATCTCGATCACCCGGGACGAGTTCGAATCTGCCCTCGATCATCTCGGCGGCGTCGGCGTGCAGCTCACCCCGGATCGGGACCAGGCGTGGCGCGACTTCGCCGGATGGCGGGTCAACTACGACACCGTGCTCCTCCAGCTCGCCGAGGTCACACAGGCGCCCTACGCGCCGTGGACGGCCGACCGCTCAGCGGTGAGCCGGGAGCGGCCGAGGATGCGGCGTTTTGGACGCCGCGCCGGAGCCGGGCGGGAGGGATGAGCGGACGCCCGGAGCGCCCGTAGACTCACGCCGAGGCAATCTGAAGGAGGTCTGGTGCAGTCCGATCCCGATCTGCATCGGTCGCTCCGCGAGCGGGTGGTCGGCGAGCACGGGGTGATCATGGTGGTGGGCGCCGCCAACACCGGGAAGACGACGCTGGCGCGTCTCCTGTTGACGGACGCGCTCGAGGCGGGCCGGTCGGTCGCCTTCGTCGACGCAGACGTCGGGATCTCGGCGGTCGGCCCTCCGGCATGTGTCGGCCTGCGCTGGATCGACTCGCCCGATGCCCTCTCCTCCCTCGAACACGCCGACGAGCTGCGCTTCGTCGGTTCGACGCAGCCCCAGGGCGTGGTCCTGCCCCACGTCGTCGCAACTGCCGATCTCGTCGCGGTCGCGGCGCGCCGGGCCGACTTCGTCGTTCTCGACACGACCGGCGTCGTCTCGGGCGTCGTCGGCCAGACGCTGAAGTACCACCTCACCGAGTTGTGCAAGCCCGCGCTCGTCATCGCCATGCAGCGGGGCGGCGAGTTGGAGCCGACGATCGGCATGCTGCGCCGGTTCCTCGGGACGCGGGTCGCCAAGGCTCAGCCCCACGACTCGCTCACTCCCTCGAGCCCGCTCGAGCAGCGAGCAGCACGGGTCAAGGGCTTCGCGGCCGCCCTCGCCTCGCCCCTGCAGCGCTGGCGGGTGCAGCTGCGGGTGTTCGCCCCCACCCTTCCGGAGGGGTTCGACCTCGACAAGCTCGAGGGCATGCTCGTCGGTGTGCAGGACGGCGAGGGGCGCTGCCTCGGGCTCGGTGCGCTCGAGTTCACCGACGGGGTGCTCCGGGTGGCAACTCGTCACGGCGATCAGATGAAGGGCTTGCGCCTCGGATCCATGCGGATCGACCTCGACACGTTCGAGACGGTCCCCATCCGGCTGCGCGAGCTCATCTTCGGGACGTAGCCGGCGAGGCCGCCGTCAGTCCGTCAGTCTCCGGGCGCCGGGGCCGGGGCCTCGCGGTCGGGAGACATGACGGCGAAGCCGGCGTCGAGCGAGCGGACCGTCAGGATCCTTCGCCCCGGCTGGATGGCGGGACGGGGATCCGTCACCTCGCGTCCCAGCGCCCGCCAGCGCAGGGCGACGACCTCGAGCGGCGTGTCGGTGACGAGGGCGACGCCGTACAGGGACGGCGCTCTGACCGGTGATTCGATGACCTCGAGCAGGGGCCCCACGCGGAAGAACGCGGTGGGCCTTCCCTTCACCTCGATGCGGAGCCGGGGCGATGCCCCCGCCTCACCGATGACCTCGGTGGCCGTCTCGATGTCTGGGACGAGGAGCACGACGTGGTCGACGTCCCAACCGGGAGCCGGCTCACCGCGCGGCACGTCGCAGTCGGGAACGCCGAGGCCCGGCGGTGCCGGCTCCCATGCCCAGGCCGGGTCGCCGGTGGTGAGGACGGTCGAGGGGGTCTGGAGGGGGTTGGGAAGCTCGAACTCGTCCCAGAGAACCGGGAGGCGCAGCGCGGTGATCGCAGGCACCCGGGGGAGTATCGACTGCCCGCTTCGAGGTGTCGAACCCGGCGTCGACCCCGGACGCGGCCGACGCGCCGAAGCCCGAGGAACCTTCGGCAGTTGCTCCCCGCACTTCCCCGAACGAGGTCTGGCTGCCTCAGCACCTTGGGCTTCGACGGTTCCGACCCTACGGAGCCGGCACGGAGGTTTCAACCCCGCCGCGCAAGGGTTTTCGGGCCGTCTCAGGGGTCTGCGCGGTGATGTTATCCATGTCAGTTGACCTCAACCACCCATCGGGATCGCCGGTTCTCCACATGTCCACACCAATCCACAGGGGGTTGTGCACAACGGGGTGTCGACAACTTTCTCAAGAGGTTTTTTCGCGGCTCGCAAACCCGGCGCGTACGAGCGGGCGGAACGCCACCTCGACGAGTTCGTAGACGGCGCCGACGATCTGATCGAGCGCGGCGGCGTCGAAGATCTCGAGCGGAATCCTGCCGATGACGTAGAGGTCACCGTTCCGGTCCATGGCGATCGAAACGGGCCACGACCTCAGGTTGCGGACCAGGCACTGCCGGTACACCTCTTCCCGGGAGTGGGTCGGCGGCGGCACGAGGTACGCCTCGACGGCGACGGTCCGCTCGCCGACGTCGAACCAGATCGTCGTGAAGTCCCTGCTGGTCTGGGCCATCCGCAGCCCTGGCCTTCCCTCGTGCTCGCCGGCCCAGACCACGGCGGAATGGGGGTCGTCGACCCAGGCCGTCGTCGTCTCGGCGATCACCCGGCGGGCCCGGTCCGGGTTCACGGGCTCGTGATCCCCTCGTAGAGCTCGATGAGACGGTCCGCCGTCGCCGGCCAGCTGAAGTCCCCCGCCTTTGTCAGCGCTCCCTGTCTCAGCCTGGAAGCGAGCGCCGGGTCGGAGATGATCCGGCCGAGCGCCTCGGCATACGCCGCCGGGTCGTGGCCCTCGACGAGGATCCCGGAGCTCCCGTTGGAGACCACGTAGGCGAGCCCGCCAACGCGTGCCGCCACGACGGGCAGCCCGCACGCCTGCGCCTCGGCGGCGACGAGGCCGAAGCTCTCGGACCGCGACGGCATGATGAGCGCATCGGCGGCGCGATAGAAGTCGGCGAGCTGGGCGTGGGGCTGGGGGGGGAGGAAGTGGATTCGGTCCGAGGCGCCGAGGCGGGCGGCGAGGTGGTCGAGGGCCATCACCTCCGCCGGGCCCCCGCTTCCGCTCGGGCCGCCGACGATGACGAGGTGGACTCCGTCGAGGCGGGCAACCGCGTCGACGGCGACGTCGAGTCCCTTGTGCGGTTGGATCCTGCCGGCGTACAGCACGATGGGCTCGGGGCCGAGGCCCAGCCACGTGCGCGCCTCGTCGCGGTCACCGGGGTTGAAGAGCTTGTGGTCGATGCCGGGTGGTGACGTGCACAGACGCTCCGGGCTCGCCCCGTAGTGCTCTGCGAGATCGTCGAACTCGTACGGTGTCGAGGCGACGACGCAGTCGGAGCGGGCGATCACCTCCTCCTCGGTGAGGTTGCGCATCAGGCTCGCCGACGGCTCGCCGGCTCTCCTCGCGAGATCCTTGACCCTGCCGAGGGTGTGGAAGGAGTTGGCGAGCGGGACGCCGAGGGCTTCCTTGACGATGACGCCCGACCATCCGGAGAGCCAGTAATGGCTGTGGACGACGTCGAACGTCGGCCACGACGATGTCAGCCATTCGATGACGCCATCGGTGAACGGCCCGATGTGGGCTGCCATCTCCGCGATCCGGATCCTCTCCATCGGACCGGCATCGACGTGGACAACCCGGTAGCCGGGCTCGACCTCGATCTCGTCGGGCTCGGTGGGCGATGTCCGCCGCGTGAAGACCGCGACCTCGATTCCCCGTCCGGCCATCGTGCACGAGAGTTCGTGGATGTAGACGTTCATGCCACCGGCGTCGCCCTGCCCTGGTTGGGCGAGCGGGGAGGTGTGCATGGACAGGTACGCCACCCGCGAGATCATCGCCGGCCTCCTGCGACGCCCGTGACTTCGTAGAGCGGGCGCGGCTGCGCGCCGAGGCGGTACTTGTAGGCCTCGTCGCCCTTGAGCAGGTCGAAGCGAGTGCGCCCGGCGGCGACGGCGCCGCGGATGAGCATCTCGAGGAGGACGATGCCGGGGCTGTGCTCGCGGTCCTCGGGCTCGTACGTCGAGTTGTAGAGGTAGTACGCGTCCGGCTCCTCGAAACCGACCGCCATGGCGTGCACCCGCCCGTCGCCGCCGACGAGCGCATCGACGACGGCCCCGGCGTCGCGATGAAGCACCGCGAAGAAGGACTCGTGTGCTTCGTCCATGAAGCTGCCCTTCTCTCCGGCGGAGCGCCGGTGCATCGCGGCGAAGTCCGCAATCGAGCGCCGTCCCCGTCGCCGCTCGAGGACAGGAGGTCCGAGCCCTGCCTCGAAGCGTCTCCGTTTCCTCCGCATCTCGTGGCGGTCCTTCTTCGCCAGCGCGGCGAGGTACTCATCGAACGTTGCCGGGAGCGTGAGCACAGGAGCGACCTCGTGCTGACGGAGGGGCGCCGGACAGCCTGCGAGCTCGACGGCTTTGGCGACGACCTCAGCGGCCTCGATCGGCATGCTGTCGAACCGGAACGGGGTCGCCTCGTCGACTCCGGCGAGGTACTCGGCGAGGAGTTCGACGATCCCGGCACCGCGCGGGGAGTGATAGTCGGTGACGTCGCCATCGCCCGCGAACTCGAGGGTTGAGGCGGTGCGCATCATCGGGACGAGGCCGTCCTCCGCCTCGACGAGGTGGATCCGAGCACCGTTGCCGAGGACGCGATGCCAGGCGGCGAGGAACTGGGCTCCGGCGAAGGGCCCGATGTGCGGCGCCGCGGGCGCAGCGTCGAACATCTCGGTCGCCCAATCGTCGTGTACCCGCATCGTATCGTGCCGCTCAATCACTGAATTCGACGCGCCCGACCGTCCGGCCGCCGCCGAGGACGGGGGGATGGGCCACGCCCTCGAGCGCCTCGAGCGCTGCTTGTGACAACATCCCGAGGCGGCGCATTGCTTCCATCATGCCCATGGCGGCAACCCAATGTGACCCGGAGTCGGACTTGACCGCGATGCCGACGCCGCGCCGGCCGGCAGCGAGCAAGCCCTCGGCCCCACCCTTCACCGGCCCTCCGAACCAGGCGGCGATGCGACTCTCGGGTCGCTCGTTGCCGCCCACGAGGCCCGGGAATCTGCACATCGCCGTCCTTGCCGCGCCGTAGCGGGAGTCCTCGCTCAGGGCGGCGAACCCCAGGGCGAGACCGCGGATCGAGCCGCGCAGCGTCGGGGCGCCGCAGCCGTCGACGCCCACAGGGTGGGGATCGATGCCGGTGCATTCCGCGATCGCGTGTGCGATCGACCGCTGCAGGGGGTGGGCCGGATCGAGGTAGGACCCGGTCGGCCAACCAGCCGCCGCACACGCGGCAAGCCAGCCGGCGTGTTTCCCCGAGCAGTTGTGGAAGATGCCATCCGGTGTGCGGCGACCCGATTCTCGCACCCGCGCCGCGGCGAGGTCTCCGAGCGGCCATGACGGAGGCGTCTGGAGATCGCGCTCGTCGAGCCCGGCGCCGGCGAGTATCGATCGGACGAGAGCGAGGTGGGCGGGAGCGCCGCTGTGACTCGAGCAGGCGACCGCGAGCTGCTCGACGTCGAGAGAGGCACCCGCCTCGAGTGCGATCGTCGCCTGGAAGGGTTTGACCGCGGAGCGGTAGTACAAGGGCCGGTCGGCGTCACCCCACCCTCCGAGCGCCTTCCCCGAGGCGTCGACGACGACCGCCCGGGTGTGGTGGACCGACTCGATGAGCCCGCTACGTGTCGTCTCGGCGCGCACCTACAGGAGGTCGTCGACGCTGGCGCCGCCCTCCCGGTAGCGGCGGCTCAACTCGTCGAGGATCAGCTCATAGGCGTCGTACACGGTTCGCCGTTGCGCCGAGACGGCTTGCTCCACGGCGGCCAGTGACGCCTGGATCTCCTCGAGTTCTGCCGTCTCGATCGTGGGGAGGTGAGTGAGGAAGTCGTCGCCGAGTGCTCGGTCGATGTCGCGTCTGCCCGTCGCCGGAGTCTCCGGCGGCTCAACGGGCAGCGCCCGTTGCGACAAGAGGTCGTCGACGGTGCCGGTCTGCGGGGTGACGTCGCTGTCGGCGAGGATTTCCGGCAGCGCCTCCATGAGTGTTCGGAGCTCCTCACCTCTGCGGCGCCGAAGCTCGAAGGCGAGCAGGTCCATACGGCCGTGGAGGAGGCGGCGATAGTACGAGAGCTCCGTGTCGAGATCGGCACAGAGTGTGCGCCGGGACCGGAGCTCGTCGATGGAGAGCGTCTCGAGTGCAGTCGTGAAGGCCGGATCGGCAACGATGTCGATCCTGCGGCGGTTCTGTTCCAGGGTCGTTCCCTTTCGTTCGGGCTCTCCGTCCGGCCCGGCTTCAGGCTAGTTGGGCGCCCGGTGGGCGGCGGCGCATCTCTTTCGTGCACGTGGTGCGTCCGTCGAGGCGGCCGCCTGGGGCATCAGCAGGTTCGACGCAGCGTCTGATAGGGGTTGACGGCCGCTCCGTGACCGGGGTGGAGCTGGAAATGGAGATGGGGGGATGTCCCGATGGCGTTCCCGCTGGTGCCGACGTAGCCGATCGGGTCGCCCGGCCCGACTCGCTGGCCCGACGTGACACCGGGAACGTAACCCTCGAGATGTGCGTAGTAGTAAGTCAGCCCGTGGTCGGCGCGCAAGAAGGCGACGATGCCACCGAGGTTGTTCGACTTGAGGCTCACGACCCCGGCGGCGACGGCCACTACCGGCGTGCCGCGAGGGGCGAACAGGTCGGTTCCCTTGTGGGTCCGGCCTCCGGAGCGGGGGAAACCCCAGCTGTCGATGAACTGGGAGCCCGGCACCGGACACGTGAATCCGGGGGTGACGTCCTCACCGACCCCGGCGGCGGCACCGCGTCGCCGGGCGGCCGCGATCGCGGCGAGGCGGGACTGCTCGGCTTCGTAGGCCTCGAGCTCGACGGCAGCGTGCGCCCGGGCGTCTGAGTAGGCGGCAGCGGCTTCGCGCTGGAGGACCTCGACCCGCTCCACAACGGCTTCGGCCTCTTCGCGGAGGTCGGCGACCCGAGCCTGGTCGAGCGCGAGCGAGCCCTTGAGGCGGTCCAGCTCGCGCCGGACCACTTCGAGCCGCCCGGCTGCGGCGAGGTCGCTGCCGGCAGCTCGGTCGAGGATCAAGCGGCCGGTCAAGATGTCCTGGATCGAGGACGCGCTCAGCGCGATGTCGAGCAGCTCCCTGCCGCCCGTCTTGTAGGCGGCGACCACCGTGCCCTCGGCCCGCCGCCGCAGATCGACGAGTTCGGCCTCCTGGTCCCGCACCCGGTCGACGAGCAGCGTGATCCGGTAGGTGAGGTCCTCGAGCTCGGCGTTGACGGTCTCGTAGTCCAAGAGCGCGTCGGCGAGCTGCGCGTCGGCCGCGCGCAGCCGGGTGAGCGCTTCGTCTCTCGCAGCGTTGGCCCGTTCCACGTCCTCTTTCGTCTGGGCCGAGGCCCCTACCGGTGAGAGCGCAAGCACGGAGAGCACGAGCACGAGCGCAAGCGAACGCCTGCTCCTCGCCATGTGAGCGCGACCTTAGCGGTGATTTCGCGAGGTGAGGTTCACCACCGGATCCGGCGCGAAACGGACGCCGGCATCAGGTGAGCAGCCAAATCGCCAGCCAGAACACGGCGGCGCCCATCATGGGCCCGTCGAACGCGGTGAGCAGGCCGGGCGCCCGCACCGTGTGGTAGACGCGGCCGAGGCGGATCGTCGCCCCGACCGTCCGGCCGGCGATGAGCCCGCCGCCGGTCAGCGCTCCGGCCAGGATGGCGTTCACGATGTCGATCGTGTCTGTGAGGTAGCCCGCGACGGCGCCCGCCAGGAGCGAGACCACCAGCGCCGCGACGTTCGGGTCGACGGCGCGGCGCTGGCCCTCGGGTCGCTGCGCCCACCAGGCGGCGGCGGCGCCGGAGGCCGTCACCGCGAGGAGGGTTCCCGTTTCGGCGGGGGAGCGGAGGGCGACGATGACGCCAGCCCCGACGCCGACCGCGCCGGTGAGCCCGGCGAGCAGCGACGCCGCGACCGAGTCGATCGTGCGCTGTGAGCGATCGAGCACGGCCCAGGCGAGCACGACGGCGACCCCGACGGCAATCCCGCCGGCGAGGCCCGCGATGCCCCAGCGATAGGCGCCGTTGCCGGCGGCGGCCACTGCCAGCATCGCGGGGATCATCCGCACCGTCCGGCCCCGCGCCGTGTAGACGTCGCGGAGGTCCCACAACCACGCAACGGCTGCGCCGATGATGGCGACGACGAACGCCTCGGGTGACGCGAGGTTGGCAACGACGAGCGTGCCGAACAGCCCGACGACCAACAGCGGGGCAAGCGTGTCGGTCTCGGTCCCGCTCGCCACGGCGCCTCCGGACACCGGTGGGATGACGGCGATCTCATCGGAGTCGCCCACCGGCGTCGATCGGTCGGCTTGATCCCCGTTCACCCAGACCTGGGCAGTCTCGAGTCCCGCCGCGAACGTCTCGCCGTAGGCCTCCACCGCCCGGTCGAGCACCATCCCCACGGTCGCGCCGTCGATTTCGACGACGCTGGTGCCTGCGGTCTCTCTGAGGTTGGCGAACAGACGAAGCGTTGCCATGCGCACCCGAAGCCAGCTAGCGGTCGCGGGTCGAGGCTAGTGCCCCGCCTCACGACCTTCGCCGCGCCGGGGCCGGATCTCGACGCCCCCGGCTGCGTCCTCCTCCTCGACGCATTGCCCGAATGCGCCCTCGTCGTGCGTCCTTGCCGGCTGACGCCGATCCCTCGGCCCCGCCATCACCGACGCCGTGCGGCGGGGCACCCGTACCCGCCTCAGGACCTTCGCCGCGCCGGGGCCGGATCTCGACGCTGCGGCCGGCTCAGTCGGGACGCGAGCCGTTGCGAACGAGTCCGACGAGCTCCGCCTGCGAATGCACGCTCAGCTTGCGGAACATCGACTTGAGGTGGTTCCGGACCGTGTGCTCGCTGACCTCGAGCTGCTCGGCGATCGACGTCACGCGGTGACCCTCGAGCAGGCGGTCGAGGACCTCGGTCTCGCGTGGCGAGAGCCTTCCCAGCTCCGGGACCGCTGCCTTGTGACGCACAGAGGCGGCGTTCGTCGCCACCCCGATGCGCTCGAGCTCGGCGGCGATCCTGCGCATGCCCTCCTCGAGCTGGCTCTGGCGTGCCGGGTCCGCCTCTTCCTTGGCGACCGGCGCCCGGTCGGGAACGATGAGCCAGATCAGCGGCACCGCCGAGGCCTGGGTGCCGCGCATCGGGATGAGCTTGATGAGCGCGGGGATCTCCCGTCCCGTTGCGGTGAGGAGACGCCACTCGAGCGAGACGATCTCACGCCCGATCCGCCCCTCGAGGGCCTGTTGCAGGTACTGGCTGTAGCGGGTCTGCTGATCCTCCGGCAGCCACGACGGGGCCATCGGATCCTCACCCCCGTCGCAGGGGTCGACGCCGAGGATGTCCCCCAGAGCCGGGTTTGCATACGTACGGTGGCCGTATTCGTCTGTGATGAGCACGCCGTCACTCATCGCCGTCAGCAGCGATTGGAGCGGCACGACCACCTGCATGGCGGTGGTCTTGCTCATGATCCTTCCCCCAGCGGGTCCCTGGCGACCCGACCCATGGCATCCACTACGCGATACCCCCTTTTCCGTCTAAGCCCCACCAGCGCAGGAAGGGTATGTGTCCGGCGCTTCATCGCAGGTTACCCCCTAGACCATCTCCAGGGGGAGGGGTTTCGTGGGGTCGAGGAGGAACTAGTCACCGGTCGTTCCCGGCTCGCAGCGCTGTCCGATTATCGGTGATGATCTCTTGAATATCGGACACCAACGTCGTAGCGTGAGACCATGCCGGAGACGTCGAAGACCGTGCATCACGCCCTCGACGTCCTGGGCCACCTGCGGGCCGAGGGCCCGGCGCCTGCGGCATCGATCGCAGCCCGTCTCGGTCTCTCCCGGACCGTCGTGGCGCGCTTGCTCGCAACGTTGGCGGCACACGATCTCGTGCGTCGGACCGACGGCGGGTTCGCGGTAGGGCTCGGCATCCTCGAGCTCGCGGCCGGTGTCGAGCCCCGGCTTCGCGACGCGGCCAGGCCCGTCCTCACCGATCTCGCCGACCGCTTCCAGGAGACGGCCGTGCTCGCGGTGCGACAAGGAACGTACGCCGTCGCGGTCGACGGCGTGGTGCCGGGCGGGCGCGTCGTGAGGGTTCACTACCAGCCGGGCACCCGCCATCTGCTCACAGAGGCCGCACACGGGCGGTGCATGCTCGCATCGCTGGCTCCGGATGACCCTGCAGCGGTCGCCGCCGACGGTCTCGACGCCGTCCGCCGCGCCGGCTACGCCACGTCACACGACGAGCTCGAGCCGGGCGTCTCGGGGCTGGCGGCACCCGTGATCGACGGACGCGGCGTCGTTGCCGCCGTCGGCGTGGTGGCACCGACGGGGCGCATGCCCGGCGAGGCGGAGCTGGCAGACGCCGTGTGCGCCGCAGCCGCTCGCATCACCGCGGCGCTTCGCGGCGGGAACCGGCCGGAGACGGCAGTCGCATCGTCGTCGAGGACCTGAGACGGAAGGAGGAGAGCCGTGCCGTACTACCGCAGCGTCGGGGAGATCCCGGCCAAGCGTCACACCCGCTTCTACAAGCCCGACGGTGGTCTGTTCGCCGAGGAGCTCATGGGGGAGGAAGGGTTCAGCTTCGACTCGGCGCTCCTCTACCACATCAACCCTCCAACGCGCCTCGTCTCCGTGGATCCCGTCGCCACCGAGCCCCAGGAGACGACGCCGAACCATCCCCTTCGCCCCCGGCACTTCCGCACGCACGAGCTGAAATCGGGCGGTGATCTCGTCACCGGGCGCCATCTCCTCCTGGCCAACGACGACGTACGGATCTCGTACGTCGCTGCCGGCCAGACGAGCGACCTGACGAAGAACGCCATGGGTGACGAGCTGGTGTTCATCGAGGAAGGATCCGGCACCCTCGACACCGTCTTCGGATCGCTCGAGTTCGCCAAGGGCGACCACGTCGTCGTCCCGGCTTCGACGATCCACAGATGGGTGACCGGGGCGGAGACGGTGCGGGCCCTCGTCGTCGAGACGCGAGCGCACATCGGCCCGCCCCGGCGGTATCTGTCCCGCAACGGCCAGTTCCTCGAGCACGCCCCCTACTGCGAGCGAGACATCCGCGGTCCCTCCGAGCCCCTCATCGTCGAGGGGTCGGACGTCGAGGTGTTCGTGAGGCATCGCAACGGCACGACGAGGTACACGTACGCCCGCCACCCGTTCGACGTCGTCGGCTGGGATGGCTGCCTCTACCCGTGGGCGTTCTCGATCTACGACTTCGAGCCGATCACCGGGAGGATCCATCAGCCGCCGCCGGTGCATCAGACCTTCGAGGCGCCCAACCTCGTCGTCTGTGCGTTCGTGCCCCGCAAGTTCGACTACCACCCGCAGGCGATCCCGGCCCCGTACAACCACTCGAACGTCGACAGCGACGAGGTGCTCTTCTACGTCGACGGGAACTTCATGAGCCGTAAGGGGAGCGGGATCGAAGCCGGCTCCGTCTCCCTTCATCCCGGAGGGCACACGCACGGTCCCCAGCCCGGTTCGGTCGAAGCGAGCCTCGACGTCGAAGCCACCGAAGAGTACGCGGTCATGGTCGACACGTTCCGCCCCCTCGACCTCGGCCCCGGCGGCCGCGACAGCGAGGATGACAAGTACGCGTGGTCGTGGCTGGAAGGGCGATGACGGCGACCGGGCCGGTTTCCGGCATCCGACACCGGGCGGGCGCCCGCCGACCCCCGGTGGCGCCGTGACCGGGCGCACGGTCGACCCCACCCTGCGCTCGTGGGTTCCTGTCCCGGCGGGATCCGACTTCCCCATCCAGAACCTCCCGTTCGGGGTCTTCGAAGACGAGCGCGGCCGCCGGGTCGGGGTCGCGATCGGCGAACACGTCCTCGACCTGCGCGCGGTCCACGACGCGGGCATCATCCGCCTCGAGGCCGACGAGGCCGCCGCCGTCTCGCTGAACCCGATGCTCGGGTCCCGGGCCCGACTCGGCGCGATCCGGCACCGCGCCTCGGAGCTGCTCACCGAGGGCAACGAGGAGCTCTTCGGAATCCCCGGCCGCGGAATCGTGCCCCTGGAGCAGGTGACGCTCCAATTGCCCCTCGAGGTCCCCGACTACGTGGACTTCTACTCGTCGCTGCACCACGCCACCAACCTGGGACGTATGTTCCGTCCCGACGCCGAGCCGCTGCCGCCGAACTGGAGGCACCTGCCGGTCGGCTACCACGGGCGGTCGGCCACCATCGTCCTCAGCAGCACCGACGTCCGCCGCCCGTGGGGCCAGCACACGCCGCCCGCCGGCGACCCGGTGTTCGGCCCCTCCACCCGGCTCGATTTCGAGCTCGAGGTCGGCTTCGTCACCTGCGGCGACGTCCCCGCCGGCCGGCCGATTCCCGTCGACCGGGCGGAAGAGCACATCGCCGGTCTCGTGCTGGTCAACGACTGGTCGGCTCGCGACATCCAGGCGTGGGAGTACGTCCCGCTCGGGCCGTTCCTCGGCAAGAGCTTCGCCACGACGATCTCGCCGTGGCTCGTGACCCTCGACGCCCTCGCTCCGTACCGGGTGCCGGCACCCCCCCAGCACCCGGAGCCCCTCCCCCACCTGCGCGCCGACCCGAACCTCGGCCTCGACCTCGAGCTCGAGGTCGACCTCAACGCGACGACGATCGCGCGCACGACCTTCCGCGACATGTACTGGACGATGTCCCAGCAGCTCGCCCATGTGTCGAGCAATGGCGCCGTGGTGCGAGCGGGCGACCTCTATGCGTCGGGCACGGTGTCGGGCCCAGACCAGGGCACGTTCGGGAGCCTCATCGAGCTCGCCGAGGACGGTGCACGTCCTCTCCGGCTCGGGGACGGTTCGGAGCGGGCGTTTCTCGAGGACGGCGACACGGTGACGATGCGGGGGTTCTGTGACGACGGGCGGGTGAGGATCGGCTTCGGAGCGAACGTCGGGACGATCGTCCCGGCTCCCGACGAGAGAGGATGACGACGGTGAGCGAGGCCTTCGAGGCACACAGGAACGACTTCCCGATCCACGGGTTCCACCACATCGAGTTCTGGGTCGGCAACGCGTACCAGACCGCCCACTATTACCGCGCCATCCACGGCTACCGCATCGTCGGGTACCGGGGCCCCGAGACCGGCGTCCGGGACACGGCGTCCTACGCCCTCAGCCAGGGCGACGTGCGGCTCATCGTCACGGGCGCCATGGCCCCGGATCATCCTCTCACCGCGCATCTGGGAGCGCACGGTCCAGGTGTGCGCGACGTCGCGGTCCACGTCCCGGACGCAGATCAGGCCTTCGACGTGGCGCTCGAGCGCGGAGCAGAGGGCGTCGCCAAGCCGGCCGTGGTCGAGGGCGACCGCGGCATCTGGAAGACGGCGGCCATCGCCGCCTACGGCGACACGGTCCACAGCCTCGTCGAGGACGAAGCGGGAACGTGGCCGCCTCCCGATTTTCGGCCGCGCCAAGACTCGATCGCCGAGCCGATCGGGCTGGCGAACATCGACCACGTCGTTGCCAACGTCGAGCTGGGGGCGATGGACCGCTGGGTCGAGTTCTACGAGCGGGTGTTCGGGTTCGTCCTGTTGCGCCACTTCGACGACGAGGCCATCTCCACCGAGTACTCGGCGCTCATGTCGAAGGTCGTGTGGGACGGCTCCGGGGTCATCCGCCTGCCGATCAACGAGCCGGCGACCGGCCGCCGCCGCAGCCAGATCGAGGAATACCTCGAGTTCTACCGGGGACCCGGCGTCCAGCACATCGCCATCGCCACCGACGATCTCGTCTCGACGGTCGCCCGGGCGCGACGGCGCGGAATGGGTCTCATGCGGGTGCCCGACACCTACTACGACGATATCGCCGACAGAGTCCCCGATCTCGACGCCGACGTCGACACGTTGCGAAGGCTCAACATCCTCGTCGACCGGGACGAGGGCGGGCATCTCCTCCAGATCTTCACGAGGATGATGCAGGACCGGCCGACGTTCTTCTACGAGTTCATCGAGCGGCGCGGCGCCGTCGGCTTCGGCGAGGGCAACTTCAAGGCGCTCTTCGAGGCGATCGAGCGCGACCAGATGGAGCGGGGCAACCTCTGAGCCGCCCGTGCCGGCTCCGCAGCGGAGGCGGCCGCGTCGAACGCAGCCCCGGCCGTCGCCGGCCACGGCTGCTGGTCGCGCCGGCCGGCCGGTGCCATCATCGGAGGATGCCGCTACCGCGTCGCGTCACCATCGTCGAGGTCGGTGCCCGGGACGGCCTCCAGAACGAGGACGTCATCGTCTCCACCGACGACAAGGTGGAGCTCATCCGCCGGCTCGTCGCCGCCGGCATCACCAGGATCGAGACGGCGTCCTTCGTCCATCCCGGCAGAGTGCCGCAGATGGCCGACGCCGAGGCGGTCATGGAGGTGCTCGGCCCGAGCCCGGAGGGGGTGTCCTACACAGGGCTGGTCCTCAACCGGCGCGGCCTCGACCGGGCGCTCGCCACCCCGGTGAACGAGGTCAACCTCGTCGTCGCGGCGACCGAGGGCTTCAGCGTCGCCAACCAGGGCGCGGCGGTGTCCACCGTGATGGCATCGATCGGGGAGATGGTCGCCGCGGCACAGGCGGCCGGGCTCGCCGCCACGGTGACGATCTCGGTTGCCTTCGGGTGCCCCTACGAGGGGGAGGTCGAGCCGGGCGTCGTGGCGGACCTCGCCGCCCGCATCGGTGCCGCCGGCGCCGACGAGATCGCCCTCGGGGACACGATCGGCGTCGCCGTTCCCCCCGACGTGACGACGCGCCTGGCCCTGGTGCGTGACGCGGTCGGCGACACCGGTCTCCGCGTTCATTTCCACGACACCCGGAACACCGGCATTGCCAACGTCCACGCCGCCCTCGCCGCCGGGGTCTCCGTCGTCGATGCTTCCGTCGGCGGTGCCGGTGGTTGTCCGTTCGCACCCAATGCGACCGGGAACGTGCCGACAGAGGACGTGCTCTACATGCTGGAGAGGTCCGGCATCGAGACCGGCGTCGACCTCGACGCCGTGACGGAGACGGGGCGCTGGCTGGCACGGCTGCTGGAGAAGGAGCTCCCTTCCGCCATCGCCCGCGCCGGTGTGTTTCCCGGATGACCGGCCGCCGACGGGCCGACGGCACCGGGTGCGCTCACGTGGTCTCGCCGTGGAACCTGGCTTGGGGGGCCACCATCACGTAGACCATCGCCGCGGCGGCGGCCGGTTGGGACCGACGCGAGGCAGATGGCCACCGTCCCGAGACGGCATCGCGAGCGGCGCCTGCGCCGCAGCCGAGGTGTCGGACTGGCCCCGGGATGCGTCTAACCTCGAACGGGTGCCGCTACCCATCTCGTTCCTCTCCGATTTCGGCAGAAGCGACGAGTTCGTGGGCGTCGTTCATGGAGTCGTTGCCCGGATCGCGCCCGACGTCACCGTCATCGACGTCGGCCACGATTTCCCCCGCGGCGACATCAGGGCGGGCGCGCTCGCCCTCCTGCGTGCCATCCAGTACCTCCCCCAGGGCGTTGCCCTCGCGGTGGTGGATCCCGGTGTCGGCACCGGGAGGAGAGCCATCGCAGCGGCAACCGAGTGGGGGATCTTCGTCGGCCCGGACAACGGGCTCCTCGCCCCGGCGGTTGCGATGGTCGGTGGAGCGGATGCGATCGTGTCGATCGAGAACCCCGAGCTCCGGCTGCCCGTCGAAGGCGCCACCTTCGACGGGCGCGATCTGTTCGCTCCGGCGGCGGCCGTTCTCGCCTCCGGTCAGGCAGGCATCGAGGAGCTGGGGCCGCCGGTCGATCCCGACAACGTCACGCCGCTCGTCCTGCCGCTCGTCGAGCACGAGGGCAGCGAGGTTCAGGGCGTGGTGCTCTGGATCGACCACTTCGGCAACGCCCAGACGAACATCACACCTCAAGACCTCGAGCACGCCGGAGCCGCTCCGGGCGACGAACTCGAGCTCGGCATCGGGGCGGTGAAGCACCGGCTGCGGTGGGCGACAGCCTACGGCGAGGTCGAGGAGGGGGAGGGCCTCGTGCACGTCGACTCGTACGGGCAGGTGGCGATCGCCGTCCGCGGGGATCGGGCAGATGACATGTTTGGGCTTGCTGAAAGGCGAGGCATTAGCCTTCGCCGCGGATGGGGGACCCGGCTCGAAGTTCAGAGCACGGCGTCGGCCAAGTAGAGCTGCCAGAGGAAGGCGCCAACGATGAGGACGAGTAGGGCGAGGACGACGAGGGCTGTCACCGGGCGCATGGGGATCCCGACCATAGTGAGCGATGGGGCTTCGTGGTGAACGGCCCGATCCTGCGGTTCGTCACCAGGGAACGCTGCCACATCTGTGAGGAATCCGCAGCGCGGGTTCGGGCGGCGGCGAGGCGGCTCGGCGTCCACGTCCTCGAGGTCGACGTCGACGGCGACGAGCACCTCCAGGCCGCGTTCGGCGGCCGAGTGCCGGTTGTCCTCAACGCGAGGGACCGGGTGCTCGCCGAGGGCCGCATCGGCACGGGCGCGGCGTGGCGGGCGGCGTTGCGGGCCAGGGTCGGCGGACGGGGCCGCTTCATGCCCGCCAGCTGAAGTGCTCCGCGGGGTGTCTATCCTCCCGGCGTGAGATGAACAGGTCGATTCCAGCGGCGACAGTGAGCCGGCTGCCGATCTATCTGCGGTCCCTGAACGATCTGCCGTCGGGTCAGTCGACGTGCTCCTCAGAGGATCTCGCCGAGATCGCCGGCGTCAACTCGGCGCAGGTGCGCAAGGACCTCTCGTACCTCGGCTCCCCCGGCGTCCGCGGAGTCGGCTACCACGTCGCCGATCTCCGTGAGGTACTCCGCCAGGCCCTAGGGCTCACCCAGGGGTACGCGGTCGTCATCGTCGGTGCCGGTCACCTCGGCACGGCACTCGGCAACTACGGCGGGTTCGAGGCGTGGGGCTTCTCCGTCGTTGCGGTCCTCGACGCCGACGTGGAGAAGGTGGGGACGATGGTCGGCGGACGGGCCGTCGAGGCCATGGAGCGCCTCGAGGAGATCGTGGCGGCGAGGGAGGTCTCCATCGGGATCATCGCCACGCCGATGGAGGCGGCCCAGGAGATCGCGGAGCGGCTCACGGCAGCGGGGGTTCGGTCCATCCTCAACTTCGCCCCGACGGTTCTGCGGGTCGCCCCCGGTATCGAGGTGCGGCGCGTGGACCTGTCGACAGAGCTTCAGATCCTGACGTTCCACCTCCAGGCGTCCGGCGCCTGACGAGGCCGTCAGTCCTCGCGGTCCTTCTCGTACCGGTCGAGAGCGACGACGAAGATCATGAAGAGTATGAACGACGCCAGGGTCATGGCGATGGCGGGAATCCGGATCTGGAAGGCGTTGAGGCCCTCCAGGTTGGCCGGCCGGACGCCGCGGGGCGCGTAGATGACGAAGAGGAGGCTGCCGATGACGAGCCAGCCAAACGTCGCGGCGCCGGTGATGAGGATCGCGAGCCGGGATCCGACGTTGGTAGAGAGGACGAGCCATACGGTGCCGACGAAGGCACCGACCGAGACCACGGTGATGAGGATCCCCTTCGTCGCGACCGAGAACGTCTCCGTCTCACCGGCGGCGTTCTTCCGGTTGAAGATGCCGTCGTAGGCGTCGGCGACGATGCCGCGCAGCGGCGGGATGAACGCGATGATCGACACGACGATGAGCGCAACGCCGAGCCACTCCAGTTTGCTGAGGCCGCGTTCGTCGTGTCGCAGTGGGATCGACCGGCGATCCCGCCGGCTACGCCCTCGGCGTGGTGGTGTGGTCACAGCGTCCTCTCGTAGGCGACGATCAACTCGATGTCCTCGAGGCTGAGGACCTGTCCGAACCCCGGCATCCGTCCGCTGCCGAGACCGTTCACGCCGTAGCTGGCGCCGAACTCGCTACCCCGGATGATGAACGAGATCTGATCCTCCTCGACGGGGAATTGGACGACGGACCGTCCGTCCCGCAGCGCCGGACCCCACGCCCCCGACCCGGCGCCTTGCTCGAACGCCACCCCGGCGCTGTATCCGGCGGTGTGGCAGCGGGCGCAGTAGCCGTTGAAGAGACCGACGGCGCGCTCGGCCTGTGCGGCGTTGACGGCCATGCGGGTGGCGAGCCCGCTGTAGTCGGCCGTGGTCGCCGTCGTCCCGTCCTCGGCCTCGGCGCTGGTGACCGTCACCCCGTCGGGGATCCACCGCTGGGCAGCGGCCGCGTCCTCGAGGAAGCGAGTGCCGAGATCGACTGTCTCGAGGAACCGGTCCTGGCGCTCGGTGATCACCGTGAGGGTGAGGATGTCGCTGTCGAGGTGGCCGAGGAACGTCTCGAGTTCGTCGAGGTCGGCGATCGCGGTGCCGGTGACATCGCTGTTGGTGAACGCCGAGGATGCGTCGAACGAGATGTCGTAGAAGTCGCTCGGCGTCGCCACGGTCTCGCCTTGGGGCGACACGGTCCTCGTCGTGATCGTGGCGAAGGCCTCTGCGGCGATCCCAGTGAGGACGTCCTCGGCCTCGTCGGCGATGCCGTCGCGGTCTCGGTCGACACCCTCGATGCCGCACGTCGTCCCGGCGAGCGCCGCCGACTCGTCGGTGCATGCACCGTCGCGGGAGATGAGCAGGCGCACCGCTTCGTTGAGCTTGAGCTGGGGGTTGGCCGCCGTCTCGGTCGCGAAGGCGCCCGAGTCGGCGAGAAAGCGCGCCTGGTTCTCGAGCTTGGACGGAGCGTCGAGCACGTCGTCGGTGCGCGCCTGTTGCTCGAGGAGAAGGCGAGCGACGGCCGCGTCGCCGCCGACGATCCTTCCGAGAGCCTGGCCGACCGTGTCCTCGATCTTCGACAGCGTCTCTCCCTGGGTGATCTGGAAGTTCTCGATGAAGGCGATGACCTGGTCGATCTCCTGGCTGGTCATGGCGCCCCCGCCCTCGAGCCCGGCGGGTGCCATGGGCGTTCCGGCCCGGCCGTTGACGATGACCTGGCGGATCTCCTCCTCCGAGTACCTGAAGTAGACGTCGTTGAGGCTGGGCGCCGCCCAGGCGACGTCGATGCCCGAGCGCTTCTCGACGAACGGAGCCCCGCCGCCGGCGCCCACCGGTCCGTGGCACTCGGTGCACACGAACTTCTCCCACCACCGCTCGCCTTCTTCGATGTCCTTCTCGTGGATCGCCTCCGCCGCCTTCGCCTGCCGGTTCGACTCGTTGACGTAGTAGACGGGCAGGACGATGGCGAGCACGGCAGCGGCGACGACGGCAGCGCCGAGGACCCGGGTGATCCTGTTGACCTCGAGTTCGTCGTCCGAGAGGTAGGGCTGGAGGTTCTTCGGCGTCTCCTCCGGCTTGGCCCTCCTCGTCCAACTCGCGACCAGGAGGTATCCCATCCAGGCCAGGAACGCCGCCACCGCCACCGTCAGCACGACGGCACCGAGACCGACGTTGCTCGGTCCGGCCGGCTCGCTCTCGGAGACGGCCAGGATGATGGGGAGGGCGAGCGTCATCGGATCAGATGCAGGAGGGACCCTGGGGGTATGGGATCGTCTTCTTCTTGGCGCGCGCCGTCTGGAAGATCGCTCCCGTGTTGACGATGAGATCGCCGGTCTCGCTCACGTCGACCTCGAAACGGTCGAGGTTGCGCGGCGCCGGCCCCGCCTCGTATTCGCCGTGGAAGTTGTACCGCGATCCGTGGCACGGGCACTCGAAACCCTGGCTCGGCACGCACTCGGGCACGCGGCAGCCGAGGTGGACGCATCGCTGCCACAGCGCCATGAGCCCGACCTCGCCGCCCCCGCCGCCGGCGACGACGGGGAGGCCCTCGAAGGAGCTGCCTGGCAGCTGGGTGGGGTCGAAGGGGACGATCCACGCCTGAGCGGCCGCCACGAACTTCGGCACGATGACCTCGCCGGAGATCTCACGCCGGATGTCGACGAGGGTGCCGGCGTTGATCGGCGTTCCGAACCCTCCCCGCAGCTTCGGCCACAGGAAGGCGAGATAGGCGAGGGCCTGCCCGCCGAGAAAGGCACCGCCGAAGAGGCCGAGCACGGCCCGGTTGAGGAACTTCCGGCGGGTGGCTGCGTACTCCGCGCGGCTGATCTCCTCTCGCTCGAGGAGTGGATCGGGACCTGGCGGAGGAGCCGCGTCGGCTGGCGCCGGGGCGAGGTCGTCCGGCGCAGCCACGACCTCTGCGTCGGGTGCGGTGTCCTCGTCCTCGCGCACGAGCGTTGCCACCGTCCCGGTGTCGCCGCCGCCCGCTTCGGCGGCGCGACGGGCCTCAGCTTCGCCGCGGCGCGCTGCCTCCTCGAGGTCGCCGGTGATCGGCCCCGCCGACGGCTCGCGCCGGGCGGCGACGACGAACACGCCCGCGGAGGCGAGGACCGCGGCGGCGATGATGCCGATGACGAAGATGGTGGTTGGGCTCATCAGAAGTCGAAGAAGACGCCGTCGATCCAGGGATACGTGAAGTTGAAGCCGGGTCCCCGGAAGAACGACCCGTAGATGGTCAGGATGGCCGAGGCGAAGAGGAAGAAGCTGAAGATCATGATGGCGAGCTTGCGATCGGACGGTCGCACGGAGGGGTTCCGGTCGATATAGGGGATGATGGCGAGCCCGGCGAGGCCGAGACCGGGGATGGTGACGCCGGCGACCTGGGGGTCGAAGTACGACAGCATCTCCTGGAGACCGAGGAAGTACCAGGGCGCCTTCGAGGGATTGGGCTGGTCGTTGAAGTTGGCGAACTCGAGGAGCGGGGCATCGACGAAAGCGGAGAAGACGACGAGCAGGGCTGTGCACGCCATGAGCGCGACGAACTCGATGGCGAGGAGATGCGGCCAGACGTTGACCTTGTCGTGCGGCTCGGCCTTCACCTGCTGGATCGCCCCCGCCTTGACGACGGTGAGGAGCCGCTGGGTCCGGACCCCTTCTGGGATGACCGGCGCCGCCGCCGGTGCGGCCGCCGCCGGTGCTGCCCCCGGTGTCGCGGCTGCGGGTGCCGCCGCCGGCGCGCCCTCGCCGGTGAACGCGGGTGCGGCGATGCCGTCGTGGCGTGCCCTGGCAACCGCCGCCCGCCGGAGCAGATCGACCGGGACTCCGTACGTGGCCGATTCCGCCTGCAGGTCCCGCGATGGCTCGCCGGCCGGTGCCGCCGCGGCGACCGGCGCGCCGGCCTCGGCGACGGGCGCGGGCTCTGGGGCCGGTGCCGCCGGCGGCGGCGCTGCCGCCGGTGCCGGCTCGCCCTTCATCTCGGCAAGGACCTCTTCGACGTCGCGCCCCTCGGCCTTGGCTCTCGCCTCGGCCGACCGGCGCAGGATGCTCTCGGGAAGGCCGGCCGTCTCCGCCGGTGCGGGTGGGGTTTCGGCGGCCGCTGGCTCCTCCGCGCGGGGCTCCGGTGGCGACTCTCCTTTGAGCTCGGCGAGCACCTCTTCGACATCGCGGCCTTCCGCTTTGGCTCTCGCCTCGGCCGTCCTGCGCAGGATGTGCTCCGGTATTTCCGCCACGGTGCTCCTCAGAGTGGTCCGGAGATGCCGCCGTCCTTGCGGACTCTCCAGAAGTGGACGGCCATGAACACGACGATGATGAACGGCAGGAAGAGGACGTGCAGGACGTACCACCTCAATAACGTGTCGGGCGTGATCTGGACGCCTCCAATGAGGGTGAAGGTCACCTGATCCCCGAACACAGGGACGTACGCGGCCATGTTCGACCCGACCGTCACCGCCCAGATGGCGAGCTGGTCCCAGGGGAGCAAGTAGCCGGTGAACGACAGCAGGAGCGTCAGCAGCAACAGGATGACCCCGACCATCCAGTTGAACTCCCGGGGAGGCTTGTAGGCCCCGTGGTAGAAGACCCGCGCCATGTGGAGGAACACCGTGAGGACCATGGCATGGGCGCCCCACCGGTGCATGTTGCGCACGATCTGGCCAAAGGCGACGTCGGTCGAGAGCGCCTGGATGTCGATGTACGCCGCCGGGGACGTCGGGCGGTAGTAGAACATCAGGAAGATGCCCGTGATCGTGAGCAGGATGAAGAGGAAGAAGCTCAGCCCACCGAGACACAGCGTGTACGAGAGGCGCACACCGTGGCGCTTCACCTTCACCGGGTGGAGGTGGTACAGCACGTTGTTCATGATGACGTAGGAGCGGTTCCTCGGGCTGTCGGAGTAACCGGCGCGGAACGGGGAGCCGGGCCGGAAGATGCTCGACCACACCTGGCTCTGGCGGACGTGGTCCGCCGCGTCGGACAGGCGGTCCCGCAACCCGGGTCTGCCGTTACCCGTGCCGTTCGCCACTCGATGCTCCTCGTCCTGTCGGGCCCTCGGCCCCCGGTGCGGCGTGCAGCGTATCCGACCGAGCGGCTTCGAGCATCACCATCTCATCCCGTATGAGTATCCGTTCTTGAAATCGCGCTGGCCGGTGTTGAACTCCCACGGCGACAGGTCGTACTCCGAGGTCTGGTCGGACACCGATCCGGCGAACTTGCCGAGGGTGATGACCCCGGTCGGGCAGCGGTCGATGCAGAGCGCGCACCTCGTGCACTCGTCCTCGTCGACGAGGAAGAAGCCCATGTTCTCCGTCTTGTCCGCCGGGTTCTCGACGTTCGCCGCCTCCGCGATCGCGTCGAGAGAGAGGTAATGGATGCACTTCCAGGGGCAGATGTCGACGCACCCCTCACAGAGGATGCACTCCGACTGGTCGATGTGGAGGAACTGCTTCGGCTTGACCGCGGCCCTGAGGTACTCGTCGTCGACCGCGGCCAGCTGGTAGTCGTCGCGGATCGGTGGCGTCTCGAACCAGACGTCGGTCTTCGCCATCGCCTACCTCCCCACCTTCGTGAGGGGGCGTCCGTAGGGCGAGACCGGCTCCGGCTTCGGGGTCGTGACCCGCTTGCCCGCCCGGACCTGCCACTGGTACATGGCGAAGACGATGAGTCCGGTGATGACGAGGTGGTAGATGCCGGACACCGCGTCCTTGACGGCGGCGTACGAGATGGACACCTCGTTGTTGAGCATGAGCCACTTCGGGAGCGTGATCGCGATCCTCTGCGGCGTCCACTCCCACACCGATTGCGTCAGCGTGAGCCACTCGTTGGGCACGAGTCCGTAGAGGATCATCATCAGGGTGGTGAAGAGAGTGGCGCCGAGCGAGGCCCGGGCCCACGTCATCTCCCGCTGGTAGAGGAAGGCCACGGCGACGCCCGCGATGAGGACGAGACCGCCGGCGAGGGAGATGACCTGGCCGATGACGACCCACTGCCATCCCCGGGGTATGGCCGGGTAGATCTCCGCACCGACATCGTTGAGTTCTGACAAGCCGGTGAAGTGGGCGAACAGCGCCCCGGCGATCGTCACGAAGCCACCGGCGAGGATGGCGGCGATCCCGATCCTGCGGTACTTGTTCAGCTCGCGGATGTCGGTCATTTCGGCGGCATCGCTCCGTGGCGTCGGGACCGTGTCGGGTCGGCTCGCGACCGTACCGCTCGGCATTCTACGCACGGCTCACGGCGACACGAACTCGGCCCCGGACGGCACGGAGATGGATTCACCGCGCCGGCGCGGCGAAGCTAGGCTGCCCTCCGCCGCGCCACAGGACTGTGGGACGAACCAGTGCGTACGGGGAGGAGCCACGGGCGGTGACGACCGATACCTTGGCCGACTCACCGGAGACGGCCGACCCGCAGCCTGAGCCCTCGTACACACCGGAATCCGACGGAGCCAGCCGGCTCCACCTGCTCGTCTCCTTCGCGTTCCTCCTCGAGGCGCTCCTCGCCGGCCTCCTGCTCGCCGCTCGCTTCGTCGAGCCGGATCTCCTCGGTGATGTCGCGTTCTTGTCGTCCGGCCGGCTGCAGCCCGTCGCGACGCATCTGTTCGTCTACGGCTGGGTCACGATCGGGCTCCTCGGGGCCGCCTACTACGTACTGCCCCGGGTGAGCGGCGCACCGCTGCGGAGTCCTGGTCGGGCCGGGGTCGCCCTCGTCCTGCTCACCGTCGGGTACGCCGCAGGCGCCGTCGGCATCGCCCTCGGGATGAGCGAGGGCCGTCGTCTCCTCGAGGCGCCGCTGTGGGCCGACGTCATCGTCCTGGCCGGTCTCCTCGCCGCCGCCTCGATCGTGACGGCCACTGTCCGCCAGCGCACCGACCTGGGTCCGGCCCAATGGTATTTCACCGCGGCGACGTGGTGGCTCGTGCTCCTCCACGTCGTCGGGAACATTCCCGGCGTCGCCGGCGTGGGATCGGCGCTGCAGACATCGTTCTACCGCGCGGGCCTCATCGGGCTCTGGGTGGCCGCCGCCGGCGTCGGCGTCGTGTATTACGTCATCCCGAGGTTGACGGGCCGGACGGCCCTCGCCCCGACGCAGATGTCGGTCATCGGTCTCTGGTCGCTCGCCTTCGTGTGGGCGCTCACCGCTCCCTCCGACCTCACCTACGGACCGACGCCGGACTGGCTCGACACGGTGAGCGTCATCTTCGCCATCGGGATGGTCATCCCGGTGGCCGTGATCATCGCCGACGTCGTGACCGCGATGCGGGGCAGGTGGGTCGACGTCTCGGGGACCATCACCATCCGCTACCTCATGGCCGGTGCGGTCGCGCTCGGGCTCATCCCGGCCGTCAACCTCCTCGTCGCCCTGCGCGGCCCCTCGACCGTCGTCGGTTTCACGGACTGGGCGCCCGCCATCGATTTCCTCGCCGTGGGGCTGGCGGCCACGTTCTGGCTGCTGGCCTACGTCGCCGTCGCCGCCCCCGACCTCAGGATCGGGGGTCCGCCTCTGACCCGGTGGCCGTATCGGGTGACCGTCCTCGGCGGCGCGCTGTTCGTCGCCGGCTTGCTTCTCGGCGGTGCGCTTGCCGGGCTCACCTGGCTCGGTGGCGCCAACTCGGGGGTGTATGCCAACACCGGCGACGGGTTCCAAGCGACGGCGAGGGCTCTCGAGGGCATCTACGTCATGCGCCTCGTCGGCTACGCGATCTACGCCTACGGTCTGTTCTGGTTCGCTCTCAGCCTCGTCCGCAGACGTGCCCTGGACGCGTCGCGGCCGGTGACCCGCTACGGCTCCGACATCGAGCTCGACCCCGAGGTCGTTCTGCGCAAACCGCTGCGACTCGGCAGCCTGGCCGGCACCGGGCTGGCCTTGTTCGGGGCCGCGGTGCTGTTCGCCTTCGTCGTGCCGGCGCTCGAAACCGGTGGCGCCGAGCCAACTCTCCTCGCCGATGAGCACAGGCTCTACGTCGAGGGGACCGCAGCGGCCGAAGGGCGTGAGGTGTATCTCCGCGAGGGCTGCCAGGTATGCCACACGCAGGCAGTGCGCCCGATCGTGACCGACGTCGGGCTCGGCGCCGTCGGCGTGCCCGGTGACTACGCCCACGAGGTCCCGGCCGCGATCGGCTCGACGCGCGTGGGGCCAGACCTCATGCACGCCGCCGCGGGGTCCGTCGCCGCGGACGCCGCCGCGCTCGAGGCTTACCTCGTCGACCCCCGCGCCGTGCGGTCGTGGTCCATCATGCCCGCGTACGCCCACCTGTCCGACGCCGACCGCGACGCACTCGTCGCCTACATCCTGACTCTCGACTGAGCCGCGACCATGGACGAACTCCTCCAGCTCATCTCCAACCGACTCGGTGTGCCGACCGATCTCCTCGAGCGTGCCGCAGCCGCCCGCGCCGCGGCGAGCGGCTCGGGCGCCGAGGACATCGTCCGCTCATGGGCCGGGGACGAGGCGCCGCTTCCGGCGGCCGCGGCCCCGCCGCCGCAGCCGGCGCCGGCCGCGCCCGTCGCTGCCGAGTCCGCTCCCGCCCCGCCCCCACCGGCACCGCCGGCCGCTACGGAGGCGGAGAGCCCGGCCGTCGAGGTGCTTCTCCCCGCCGAGCCGGCAGCCGGCGACAGTGACGACGGCGGCGAGGACGAGGCCGTGCAGCCGGCAGCGGCCGGCGATCGATCCACGGTGCTCAGCGGCTTCCCGCGCTGGCTCGCCGCCTCCTTCGTCCTCCTCCCGCTCGCCGCGCTCCTCTACGCGCTCGTGACTCCGAACGCCCCCGATTGCGGCAGTGCCGGCCAGCTCGCCGTCGACCCGGTCACGGGTGTCGCGGTGAACTGCGATGGCTCGCCGTACGGTGTCGACGCCGTCGACTTCTTCGCCATCGGCGAGGAGGTCTATTCCGGGAAGTGCGCCGCCTGCCACGGCGCCGCCGGCGGAGGCGGGGTGGGACCGGCGTTCACGGGCGGCGCTGTGCTCGCGACGTTCCCCGCATGCGGCGAGCACATCACGTGGGTCGAGATCGGCTCCATCGGCTGGCCCGACCCGACGTACGGCGCCAACAACACACCGGTGCTCGGCAGCGGCGCCGTGATGCCGGGCTTTGCCGCACCGGTGCTCACCGCCGAGGAGCTGGCGTCGGTCGTTCTCTACGAGCGCGTGGCCTTCGGGGGGGAAGCGCTGCCCGAAGCCGAGGGCGGCTGCGGACTCACCGGCGGCACGGTCGTCGCGGCACCCTGATCGGGGCGTGTCGCCTCGTCGCCACCCGGGTGAAGAGGATCACGGTGAAGCCGTTCATGGACATCAATACGATGATCGAGGAGCGGCTCCTCAGGTGTTGTGTCCACGTCGGCACGGTCGGCGAGCGTCATCAATGCGTGCCGTTCTGCGCCGCTCAGGCCTGGCCCCGGCTCGGCGCGATGAAGCTGGCGGCGGCGGGCGCCCGCCTCTGTCCCGTGGCCTGAGGAGGCGCAGAGACCGCATTCGCACCGACGCCCGGATGGCGATCTCCGGTGCTGGTTGACTGGGCGGGTGCGGACCATCACCACGGCCGAGCGGAGGGCTCGTCTCGGGACGCGCCACGGGCTCGGCGTCGCCTTCCCAGATGTCGACGACGCCGCTGCCGCCGCCGTCGGGCTCCATTCGAGTGATCCGGCGACGGTGTTCCTCTCCGCCCGGGCCCGCTGCGACGGGTTGGAGGTGGGCGACCTCGAGAACGCCCTCTACGAGCGCCGCTCCCTCGTGCGGATGCTGGGCATGCGGCGGACGCTCTTCGTTGTCTCCCTCGAGGTCGCCGCGGAGATGGATGCCGCATGCACGAGAGCACTCGCGGGGACAGAAACCGCCCGTCTCGCCCGCATGCTCGAAGAACAGGGCATCGCGACGGACGGCGCCCGCTGGGTCGAGCGTGTCGAGCGCGACACCCTCGCCGCGGTCTCCGCCCGCAAGGAGGCCACCGCCGGCAAGCTCGGCGAGGACGTTCCGGAGCTGCGGCTCAAGCTCACCTTCGGTGAGGGCAAGACGTGGGGCGGCACGGTGGGGGTCTCCACCCGGGTGCTGTTCCTGCTCGCCACCAAAGGCCTCATCGTCAGGACCCGCCCGCTGGGGACGTGGCTGTCGAGCCAGTACCGGTGGGCGCCGACGGAGGAGTGGATCGGCGGCCGGCTCGAGTCCCTCGAGACTGCAGACGCTGCAGCGAGACTGACGCGGCGCTGGCTCCGCTCCTACGGTCCCGGCACCCTCGCCGACCTGAAGTGGTGGACGGGGTGGACCGTGGCCCTCACCCGGCGGGCGCTTGCAGACGCGGGCGCCGTCGAGGTCGAGCTCGACGAAGGACCGGGCTTCGTCCTCGCCGACGACGTCGAACCGGTCACCGCGTCCCCGGACTGGGCAGCGCTCCTGCCCGGCCTCGACCCCGCCGTCATGGGGTGGAAGGACCGGGACTGGTACCTCGGCGGCCACGGCGCGGCGCTCTTCGACCGCAACGGCAACGCCGGGCCGACCGTCTGGTGGAACGGCAGGGTCGTCGGGGGGTGGGGGCAACGAGCCGACGGTGAGATGGCCGTTCGGCTGCTCGAGGACCCCGGGGCCGAGGCTCGGTCGCTCATCGATGCCGAGGCGGAGCGGCTCGCGACGTGGCTCGGTGACGTGCGGGTCACACCCCGGTTCCGCACCCCGGTCGAGAAGGAGCTCCGCGGCTGAGCACGCCGGCCCCGGCGCCTTGCCGGTGCCGATTCCGTCTTGGCCTGGGTGCTCCCTAACCTCCCGCGTGATGAGCCAGCAGCCCGACGTCGTGGTGGTCGGTGGCGGTCCCGGGGGGGCAGCCGCGGCGTACTGGCTCGCCCGCAAGGGCGCCTCGGTGCTCGTCGTCGAGAAGAAGTCGTACCCGAGGGAGAAGACGTGCGGCGACGGCTTGACGCCGCGGGCCGTCCGCCAGCTCATCGACATGGGCTACGACTTCGACGTCCCGGAGCTGCACCGGGTGACCGGGTTGCGGGCCTACGCCGGTGAGCTGACCATCGAGCTGCCCTGGCCGAGGCACACGATCTATCCCGATTGGGGCGTCGTCATCCGCCGGGCGGACCTCGACATGCACGTGGCCCGTCTCGCCGAGAAACAGGGCGCGGTCATCCGGGAGCGCACCGAGGCGGCGCCGGTGCTCGACGCAGGTGGGCGTCTGCGCGGCGTCTCGCTGCGCAGCGCCGACGCCGACGTCGAAGAGGTCGAGGTCCTGTCCCCGAAGGTCGTCGTCATCGCCGACGGGTCTCTGTCCCGGTTCGGCCGGGCCATGGGCGCGGTGCGCCGGCGCGACTACCCCTTCGGCCTCGCCGTGCGCGGTTACCACGCCAGCCGCAACTCGACGGATCCGATGCTGGAGAGCCAGCTCAACATCTTCGACTCCGAAGGGAGAGCGCTGCCCGGGTACGGGTGGATCTTCCCCCTCGGAGACGGGACCATCAACATCGGCGCCGGGGTCATCTCGAGTTTCAAGGGGTGGAAGGACGTCAACACGTCGAAGGTCCTCGACGCCTACATCGCGGGTCTGCCGGCGTACTGGGGCGTGGACGGCTCGTCGGAGATCACGAAACCTATCGGAGGCAAGCTCCCGATGTCGTTCTCCGTCGCGCCGAAGGTCGGCCGCAACTGGCTCGCGGTCGGCGACGCCGTCGGCGCGGTGAACCCGTTCAACGGCGAGGGCATCGACTACGCCTACGAGACAGGTCGCATGGCGGCCGACGTCATCACGGAGGCGATCGGCGCGGACGATCTCACGCGGCTGACCCGGTACCGCGACGCGCTCGAAGACGAGTACGGCGACTACCACCGGGTGGCGCGGGCGTTCGTCATCGCCGTCGGCAACCCGCGGGTGATGCGGACCCTCACCCGGACCGGTCTCCGCTCCCGGCCGCTCATGGAGTGGGTCCTCAAGGTGATGGCCAACCTCCTCGAGCCCGAGGACTACGGCATGGCGGAGCGGGTGTTCCACGCCATCGAGAAGATCGTCAAGGTCGGACCGGAGCCGCTGCTCAGGGCGTGACGGCGCCCGGGCAGCGGCCCGCTGATCCCGCAGCGGATCGGGTCTTCGCTCCCAGTTCACCATCGGCGGGAAGGATTTTGGTGGTGCCTGCCGCGTTCCTAATCTCCGCTCCGGACGAGGAGTCTCCCGCCATGACGCTTGCCGACTACCTGCCGATCGCGCTGATGTTCGTGCTCGGCGTCGGGTTCGCCTCGGTCGCGATGTACTTCTCGTGGCGCATCGCACCGAAGAAGCCCACCCCGGAGAAGCTCGCACCGTACGAGTGCGGCATCGTCCCCCTCCAGGAGCCGGCACAGCGGTTCCCCGTCAAGTTCTACATGGTGGCGATGCTCTTCGTCATCTTCGATGTCGAGATCATCTTCCTGTTCGCCTGGGCCGTGCGTTTCGACCAGTTCGGGTGGGCCGGGATCGCAGCAGTCGGGATCTTCGTCGCGCTCCTCATCGAGACGCTCGTGTACGTCTGGAAGCGCGGCGCCTTGGACTGGAATGTTGCCCGGCGCGCCCGGTACCGCCGCGTGGTGGCACCGGAACGGGTGCAGGAGGAAGCCGCCTGATGGCAGGGAGGAGTGAGCCTCCCGGCTTTCTGCTCACGACTCTCGACAAGGGGGTCAACTGGGCCCGCACCCGCTCGATGTGGGGCGCCGTGTTCGGGCTGGCGTGCTGCGCGATCGAGATGATGGCCACCGGCGCCTCCCACAACGACCTCGGTCGCTTCGGGATGGAGGTGTTCCGGGCCTCTCCCCGCCAGGCAGATCTCATGATCGTCGCCGGGAGGGTGTCCCAGAAGATGGCGCCCGTCCTCCGCCAGGTCTACGACCAGATGTCGGAGCCGAAGTGGGTCATCTCGATGGGGGCGTGCGCCTCGACCGGCGGGATGTTCAACAACTACGCCCTCGTCCAGGGGGTGGATCAGGTCGTCCCTGTCGACATGTACGTCCCGGGGTGCCCGCCAGGTCCCCAGTCGCTCATGCACGGGATCCTGACGCTGCACGACAAGATCATGGCCGGCGACATCGACCGCTGAGGACAACGGAGACCCAGGACATGACAGACGCACCACAGACGGAGTCGCCGGCGGCGGATGAGCAGACCGCGGCGGCGGACCCGCCGGTCGACGTCGCCCTGGACGGCCTCGCTGCCGCCGTGCCGGGGGCGCGGTTCGAGCGGCTTGCAGCGCCCACCGGCCACGCTCAGGATGTCCTCGTCGTCGATCGCGACGGCTATCCGGACCTCGTCGCCGCCGTCCACGAAGCCGGCTACGACGTCTTCGTCGATCTGTGCGCCGTCGACTACCTCAGTCGCGATCCCCGCTTCGAGGTCGTCGTCGTCCTTCTCGATCACGACGCCGGCAGGCGGGTGCGGATCCGAACCGGAGTTCCCGGCGGCGACCCATCGATCGCGAGCATCACCCGGGTCTTCCCCGGCGCCAACTTCTACGAGCGGGAAGCCTTCGACCTGTTCGGCATCGATTTCGAGGGCCACCCGGATCTGACCCGGATCCTCCTCCCCGACGACTGGGAGGGCCATCCCCTCCGCAAGGACTACCCGGTCGGCTCGGTCCCGGTGCAGTTCAAAGAGGCGCACAAGGTCACGTGAGGCAGCGATGAGCGACACCCCCGACCTCGCCACCGGCAACCTCGAAGCTCCGACCACCGAGGCCCCTCCCGAGAGCGCGGCGCAGCCCTCGCCGACCGCGAGACAGCGGCGAGAGGTCCACGACGCGTGGGTGGCGGGGACGGAGGAGCCCGCCTGGGTGCGCGAAGCGACGGACGAGGGCGCCCAGGAGCTGCTTCCGGAAGCGGACGACCCGGCGGCGTCGTCGCAGCGAGGCATCGTCGTCGCCGACGACTACGTCGTCGAGGACGACGTGGACGAGGAGGAGCGCCAGATCATCAACATGGGGCCGCAGCACCCGTCGACCCACGGTGTGCTCCGTCTCCATCTCGAGCTCGAAGGCGAGAAGATCCACCGGGTGAAGCCGATCATCGGTTACCTCCACACCGGCATGGAGAAGACGGCCGAGACGCTCACGTACCTCCAGGGCGGTACGAACGTCACGCGGATGGACTACCTGTCACCGTTCCACAACGAGCTCGTCTACTCGCTCGCCGTCGAGCAGCTCCTCGGCATCGACGTTCCGCCGCGCGCGGAAGCCATCCGCATCCTCATGACCGAGCTCAACCGGATCGCCAGCCATCTCGTCTGGATCGCCACCCAGGGCATGGATGTCGGTGCGATCTCGATGATGCTCTACGGGTGGCGCGAGCGCGAGCTGTGCCTCGATTTCTTCGAGAAGGTGACCGGCCTGCGGATGAACCACAACTACGTCCGTCCGGGCGGTGTCGCCGCAGACCTACCCGACGGTTGGGAGGACGACGTCGAGGTGATCCTCACGAGGATCCCCGCGGCGCTCGCCGAGTACGAGGAGATCCTCAACGCCAACCCGATCTTCCTCGACCGCACCCAGGGTGTCGGCGTCATCACCCCCGAGGAGTGCCGGGCGTTCGGCGTCACGGGGGCAAACGCCAGGGCCTCCGGTGTCGACTGGGACCTGCGCAAGGCCTTCCCCTACTCGGGCATCGACCGTTACGACTTCGACGTGCCGCTGGGCACGCACGGCGACGTCTACGACCGCTGGCTCGTTCGGCTCGAGGAGATCCGCCAGAGCCTGCGAATCGTCTCCCAGGTCCTCGCCACGATGCCCGCCGGCGACTACCGCACCGACGACCGGAAGGTCACGCCGCCGCCTCGCAAGCGCATCGACGAGTCGATGGAGGCGCTCATCCACCACTTCAAGCTCTTCACCGAGGGCTTCAAGGTGCCGGAGGGTGAGGTCTACCAAGCGGTGGAGTCACCCCGGGGCGAGCTCGGCGTCTACCTCGTCTCCAACGGAGGGGCGCGGCCGTGGCGGCTCCACATGCGGACGCCGTCGTTCGCTCACGTCCAGGCGCTGCCGGTGATGATGACCGACTCGCTCGTCGCCGACATCGTGGCGACCCTCGCCTCGGTCGACCCGGTGCTCGGAGACGTCGACCGATGACGGCGGACACCCTGGCCGGTTGGAGCGCCGCAAATCGCCGGCGGGCAGAGGCGATGCTCGCTGCCTACCCGGACCGCCGGTCGGCAGTCATGCCGCTGCTGTACCTCGCCGCGATGGAGCACGGCCACATCACCGAGGACGCGATGCGGGAAGTGGCGGCGCTCACCGGGATGACGCCGGCCCAGGTCCAGTCGGTTGCCAGCTTCTACACGATGTACAAGCGTGACGGCGTCGGCCGCTACCTCATCTCCGTGTGCACGTCGATCTCGTGCTTCCTCCTCGGCTCCGATGCGCTGCTCGCTGCCGTCGAGGAGGAGACGGGGACCGCCGGCGGCGAGTCGAGCGACGACGGCCTCTTCTCCGTCGAGCATGTCGAATGCATCGGCGCCTGCGGCGGCGCCCCGGCGCTGCAAGTCAACTACGAGCTCGTCGAAGGCGTCGCCCCCGACAAGGGAGCGGCCCTGTGCCGGTGGCTGCGCGACGCCGGGCCGGAGATCGTGCTCTCAGACGAGATGCAGCAGCTCTTCGGCGGCCGGCGGTCCTTCGATTGGGCGATCCGGGAGCACGAAGGCGCCGTCGCCCCGGTTCCTGCGTTCGCACCGTACGGGTCGTCCGGCGAGGAGGGGGCCTGATGGCGTCGGGGTTCCCGCCCATCCTCACGGGGCGCATGACCGAAGCGCCCGGGGACAGCCACACCATCGCCCGGTACGAGGCGACCGGGGGCTACACCACGCTTCGCACCGCCCTCTCCGGGATGACGCCGGAGCAGGTCACGGAGCAGGTCAAGGCGTCGAACCTCCAGGGACGCGGCGGTGCTGCGTTCCCCACCGGCGTCAAGTGGGGGTTCCTCGCCCCGGCGACCCCGCGGTTTCTCGTCGTCAACGCCGACGAGTCCGAGCCGGGCACGTTCAAGGACCGCCAGCTCCTCGAGCGCGACCCGCATCAGCTCATCGAGGGAACCGTGCTCTCCGCATACGCGCTGGCGGTGCATCACGCCTTCGTGTACGTCCGGGGGGAGTACCCGAAGCCGGCGCGGCGGCTCCAGCGCGCCATCGACGAGGCGTACGCGGCCGGCTTCCTCGGCTCCGACATCCTCGGCAGCGGGTTCGACCTCGACCTCATGGTCCACCTCGGCGCGGGCGCCTACATCTGCGGTGAGGAGACGGCGCTGCTCAACAGCCTCGAGGGCAAGCGCGGCGAGCCCCGGATCAAGCCGCCGTTCCCCGCGGTCGAGGGCCTCTACTCACGTCCCACGATCGTCAACAACGTCGAGACGATCTCCAACGTGCCGTGGATCGTGGCCAACGGCGGGAGGGCGTACGCCTCGATCGGGGACCCGGCGTCGGCGGGCACTCGGTTGTTCTCCTTGTCGGGTCACGTGAAGAACCCGGGCAACTACGAGATCCCGATGGACCTGACCTGGCGGGAGCTGATCTACGACATCGGCGGCGGGATCCCGGAGGGGCGTGAGCTCAAGTGCTGGATCCCCGGCGGAGCATCGGCTCCGTGGTTCGTGCCGGCCGAGCATCTCGATACGCGCGTCACGAAGGACGACGTCGCCGAGAACGGCTCGATGCTGGGGTCCGGCGCCGTCGTCGTCATGGACGACACGACGAACGTCGTGGCGGCAGCGCACCGCATCGTGAGGTTCTTCGCCCACGAATCGTGCGGGCAGTGCACCCCGTGCCGTGAAGGCACGACGTGGCTCGAGCGCATGTTGTGGAGGATCCTCCAGGGCCACGGCAGGCCCCAGGACCTCGACATGCTCATGGACGTGTCGGACAACATCAGCCCGGGCCTCACCTGGCCACCGGCGATGACCACGATCTGTCCGCTCGGGCCGTCTGCGGTGTCGCCGATCACGTCGATCATGAAGTACTTCCGCGACGAGGTCGAGGAGATGCTCGCGGCGGGAGTGACGACGTGACCGCGGAGACGGGGGACAGGGTCACGATCACCATCGACGGCCGAGAGCACGCCGCGGAGCCGGGAGCGCTGCTCATCAAGGCCGCGGAGGAGGCCGGCACCTACATCCCCCGGTTCTGCTGGCACCCGAGGATGAAGCCGGTCGGAATGTGCCGGATGTGCCTCGTCGAGGTCGAGACGCCGCGAGGGCGGATGCTGACGACTGCGTGCACGATGCCGGTGGCCGAGGGCCTCGTCGTCGACACGAAGTCGGCCGTCGTCGAGAAGGCACAGGAGGGCGTGCTCGAGTTCCTGCTCATCAACCACCCCCTCGATTGCCCGGTCTGCGACAAGGGCGGGGAATGCCCGCTCCAGGACCAGACGATGTCGTACGGGCCGGGGGAGAGCCGCTTCGTCGAGGAGAAGCGCCACTACGAGAAGCCCATCCCGATCTCGGACCTCGTCCTCCTCGACCGGGAGCGGTGCATCCTCTGTGCCCGCTGCACCCGCTTCTCCGACGAGATCTCCGGCGATCCGCTCATCGAGTTCAAGGACCGCGGCAACCTCACCCAGGTCATCACCTTCCCCGACGAGGCGTTCTCGTCCTACTTCTCCGGCAACACGGTCGAGATCTGCCCCGTCGGCGCGCTCACCGCCAAGCCGTACCGCTTCCGCGCCCGGCCCTGGGACCTCGAAGCCGTCGAGAGCGTCTCGATGGTCGACTCGTTCGGCTCGCGGGTGTCGGTGCAGGCGAGCCAGAACGAGGTGCTCCGCATCAACGGCGTCGACAACGATCCGACGAACCAGGGATGGCTCTCCGACAAGGATCGGTTCGTCTTCGAGGCGATCAACTCCGAGCACCGGCTCACGACGCCGCTCGTCAAGGAGAACGGCGAGTTCCGCGAGGCGCAATGGAGCGAGGCGCTCGAGCTCATCGCCGAGCGGCTCGGGTCGGTGCGCGGCGACGAGGTCGCCGGTCTCGGCGGCGCTCGGTCCACCAACGAGGAGGCCTTCGCGTTCGGCAAGTTCCTCCGCACCGTCGTCGTCACGCCCCACCTCGACGCCCAGCTCGACGACGGACTCGACCCGCGATTCCTCGCCGGCACCGTGGCCCGGGCCACGGTCTCCGACCTGGAGGAGGCGGCGACGATCCTCGTGTGGGCCGCCGACCTGAAGGAGGAGCTCCCGGTGCTGTACCTGCGGGTGCGGCGGGCCGCCACCGAGCTCGGCGCCTCGGTCGTCGTCGTCCATCCCCGCCGGACCGGGCTCGACGACGTCGCCGCGGTCAAGCTCACGTACCGTCCCGGCGACGGCGCCGACCTGCTCGGTTCGCTGCGCTCGAAGCGACGCGCTCGCGCCGAAGTGACGGCTGCCCGCGCCGCCCTGAAGGACGGCCCCGTCGTGGCCATCGTGGGGCGGACGTCGGCGGCGGAGCGCCCCGGGCTCGCCGAGGCCGTCGCCGCGTTCGCCCGGGATCTCCCCGGGGCGAAGATCCTCCCCGTGGCCAGGCGCGCCAACGTCTTCGGTGCGCTCGACATGGGCCTGTCGCCGGAGCTGCTGCCCGGTCGGGTCCCGGCAGCGAGCGCGCAGGGCCGGTCCGCACTCGAGGAGGCGTGGGGCCCGATCCCGGAGCCGGGCGGTCGAAGCGCGACGCCGATCCTCGAGGGTCTCCGCGACGGGGCGGTGAGCTCCCTCGTGCTCCTCGGGTGCGATCCAGCGCGCGATCACCCTCGGCCGATCCTCGCCCGCCAGGCGCTCGAGAACGCCGGCTTCGTCGTCGCCCTCGACCTGTTCCTGAGCGACACGGCGCAGCTCGCCGATGTCGTCCTTCCCCTCGAGGGATTCGCCGAGACCGAGGGGACCGTCACCAATCTCGAGGGCAGGGTCCAGAAGGTCAACCGCATCATTCCCGGACCCGGTCGCTCCCGACCCGCCTGGTCGGTCCTCGGCGACCTGTCCCGGCGCATGGGAGGCGATCTCGGTGCCCCCTCTGCCGAGGTCCTCATGGAAGAGATCGCGACCGTGGCACCGGCCTATCGCGGCTTGAGCTGGGACCGGCTCGAATGGGGGGACGGCCGGGAAGGGCTCGTCGTCCCGACGGGGGACGGTGAACAGCCGCTCCAGCACGTCCCGGACGCGGCGGCGCTCGACGGAGCCGGTGACGGCTGGGCGCTCCACGCCGGTCGGGTCCTCTACGACGACGGTGTGCTCACCAGGATGAGCCCATCCCTTGCCGCCCTCGCTCCCCGTGCCGCCGCGTACCTCGGTCCGGCCGATGCCGGAAAGGTGGGCGTCGAGGCGGGGGAGGAAGTGATCCTCCGTGGCCCCTACGGCGCGGTGGCGTTGCCGGTCGGCATCGACCCCACGCTCGCCGGGGGCACCGTGTACGTCCCCGCCAACCTCCCTGCCACGGCGGCCCTGGGCGCCCCGTCACACGTCGAGATCGAGCGTCTGGAAGGCGGTGGGTCGTGACGGGCTGGGAGACGCTCCTCACGGCTGCGATCAAGGTCGCCGTCGCGTTTGCGCTCCTCCTCAGCCTGACGATCGTCCTCGTCTGGTTCGAGCGAAAGATCGTGGCCGACATGCAGAACCGCCTCGGCCCGACGAGGGCGGGGCCCTACGGGATGCTGCAGACGGTGGCCGACGGGGTGAAGCTGCTCTTCAAGGAGTCGGTCACGCCCCGCCGCGTCGAGTTCGCCCTCTATATCGCGGCACCCATCGCCGCGCTCGTCCCTGCATTGCTCATCTTCCTCGTCATTCCGATCGGGCGGCCCTTCACGCTGGGGGATCGGGTGATCGATCTGGCCGGCACCGACCTCAACGTGGCCGTGCTGTACGTGCTCGCCCTCTCCTCGCTCGCGGTGTACGCCGTCGTGCTCGCCGGCTGGTCCTCCGGCTCGAAGTACCCGCTGCTGGGCGCGGTCCGGGCGTCGGCGCAGATGATCTCGTACGAGGCGGCGATGGGGCTTGCGCTCGTGCCCGTCATCCTCTTCACCGGCACGACGTCGATCCGCGCCATCGTCGACGCCCAGGCCGGCGAGTTTCTCTCCTTCCTCGGGATCTGGAACATCGTGCTGGTCCCGTCGTTCCTGATCTTCTTCATCGCCGGGGTCGCCGAGACGAACCGGGCCCCATTCGACCTCGTCGAGGCCGAGTCCGAGATCGTCGGCGGCTACCACACCGAGTATTCGGGGTTCCGCTTCGCCCTCTTCTTCCTCGCCGAGTACATCAACATCTTCAACATCTCGGCGCTGACGACGACGCTGTTCCTCGGTGGCTGGCACGGGCCCACCTTCGGCGCCCCGGAGTGGCTGGCATGGGTGTTCCCCATCGTCTGGTTCTTCGTCAAGACCGTCGCGCTCGTCTTCGTGTTCGTGTGGATCCGGGCGTCCTTGCCGCGGATGCGGTACGACCAGCTCATGCAGTTCGGCTGGAAGCGACTCATCCCGCTCACCCTCGTCTGGATCATCCTGTCCACGGTGGCGATCGGATTCCGCCGGTTCGGGGCGCCGTGGGGATGAGGAGGGTGTGATGGGAGCGTGGCAGGACTTCAGGAAGGCTTTCGGAGGCTTCTTCGTCACGGCCCGCCAGATGGTCCGCACCGTGCGCGGCGACGGTCTCGTCACGACGCAATATCCGCAGGAGAAACGCGTCAAGCCGCAGCGATTCCACGGCCGCCACGTCCTCAACCGCTACCCCGACGGAATGGAGAAGTGCATCGGGTGTGAGCTGTGCGCAGGCGTGTGCCCCGCCCGGTGCATCTACGTGCGCGGCGCCGACAACCCGCCCGATGAGCCGGTCAGCCCGGGGGAACGGTTCGGGTTCGTCTATGAGATCAACATGCTGCGTTGCATCTTCTGTGGGCTGTGCGTCGAGGCCTGTCCCACCGAGGCGATCACGATGACCAGCCTGTTCGAGTTCTCCGTCACCGACCGCGACGACGCCATCTACACGAAGCGGGAGCTGCTCGTCGGCGAGGACGGCACGCCAAACCACCCCCAGGACCCCAACCGGCTCATCGACCTCGCCGAGCTCGAACTGGCCGACGGGTGGATGCGGGCGACGTCGCCATCCGGCCGCGCCGCCTACGAAGGGGTGGTGGCGTGGACCCCGTCTGCGGGTGTGGGCCTACGGCCGCCCGAAGCGGGACAGGGCGAAGCCGAGGCTGTCGGATCCGGGAGCGGCGCCGGCGCGGCGCAGCGTGAGGAGGCCGGCGACGAGTCGGGAGATGCGCCGGCATGACCGCCGAGACCGTCGTCTTCGTGATCTTCGCGCTGGCGGCGCTGGCGGGCGCACTCACGATGGTGACGGCACGCAATCCCGTCTACTCGGCGATGGGACTGCTCACCACGATGTTCTCGATCGCCGTCTTCTTCGTGCTCAATGACGCCCATTTCGTCGCCGCGGTGCACGTCCTCATCTACGCCGGGGCCGTGATGACGCTCTTCTTGTTCGTCATCATGCTCATCGGCGTCGACAAGGCGGAGGACATCCGGGAGTCGATCCCGTTCCAACGCCCGATGGCGGTCGTGCTCGGCGCCGGGCTGTTCGTGCTCGTGCTCGTCGCCGGAAGGGCTTCATGGGTGACGGGGACGCGGGCCGTGGAGGAAGGCGGTGCGCTCGGGACGATCGAGAACGTCGCCGACGAGCTCTTCGGCGTGTGGCTGCTCCCATTCGAGGCGACCGTCCTTCTCCTCACGATCGCCGCCGTCGGGACGATCGCCCTCGCCCAGTTCCTGGACAAGCCCCGGGAGCTCGCGGCCGCCCGCGAGGCGGAGATCGCTCCGGGGCACGAAGACGAGGAGCGCGCCGAATGACGGTGACGGCCGGCTGGTACATGGCGCTGGCTGCTTCGCTGTTCACGATCGGCGCCGCCGGCCTGTTGCTGCGCCGAAACGCCCTCGTCATGTTCATGTCGATCGAGCTCATGCTCAACAGTGTGAACCTCACGTTCGTGGCCGCCGGGCGCGAGCTCGGCGTGCTCGAGGGCCAGCTCTCCGTCCTGTTCGTGATGGTGGTCGCCGCGGCCGAGGTGACCGTCGGCCTCGCCATCATCGTCGCCGTCTTCCGCAACCGGGCAACGGCCAGCGTCGACGAGCTCACCGGGTTGAGGGGATAGCGCCGTGGGTTACCTGTGGCTCGTCATCGCCCTCCCGCTCGCAGGAGCGGTGACGCTGCTCCTCTTCGGCAAGCGGATCGGGGAGCCGGGGGCGGGCACGCTCGCCAGCTCGCTCGTCGGTGCGGCGTTCCTCATCGCCCTCGTCGGCTCGTACGACTTCATCACCGGCAGCGGCCACGCCGAGGTGGTGTCCGGGTTCGCCTGGATCCCCGGGCTCGGCATCGAGCTGGCGCTGCTGTGGGATCCGCTGTCGTCGATGATGACCCTCGTCGTCACCGGCGTCGGTGCGCTCATCCACGTCTACGCCATCGGGTACATGCACGGCGACCCGAGGTACGGGCGGTTCTTCACGTACCTCAACCTCTTCATCGCCTCGATGCTCATCCTCGTCCTCGGCGAGTCGTTCGGCGTGCTCTTCATCGGCTGGGAGCTGGTCGGGCTCTCGTCATACCTGCTCATCTCCTTCTGGTTCGAGAAGCCGTCGGCGGCCGCCGCCGGCAAGAAGGCGTTCGTCGTCAACCGCATCGGCGACTTCGGGTTCCTCATCGCGCTGATGGTCATCTTCGCCGAGGTGGGGTCGCTCTCGTACGGCACCGTGTTCGAGGAGGCGGCAGAGGTCATGACGACGGGCACCGCGACCCTCGTCACGCTGCTCCTGCTCGTCGGCGCCGCCGGCAAGTCGGCCCAGCTGCCCCTCTACGTGTGGCTTCCCGACGCGATGGAGGGCCCGACGCCGGTCTCAGCCCTCATCCACGCGGCGACGATGGTCACCGCCGGCGTGTACATGGTGGCGAGGACCGGCGCCCTCTTCGAGCTTGCCCCGTTCTCCGCGGGCACCGTGGCGACGGTCGGCGCCGTCACTGCGCTCTACGCGGCCACGATCGCCATCGGCCAGCGGGACATCAAGCGGGTGCTCGCCTACTCGACGATCAGCCAGCTCGGGTACATGTTCATGGGGGTCGGTGCCGCCGCCTACGTCGCCGGCATGTTCCATCTCGTCACCCACGCGTTCTTCAAGGCGCTGCTGTTCTTGGGAGCCGGCTCCGTCATCCACGCCATGTCCGGCGAGCAGGACATGTGGAAGATGGGAGGGCTGCGCCGGCTCATGCCGACGACGTTCGCGACGATGGTCATCGCCTGGCTGGCCATCTCCGGCATCCCGCCGCTGAGCGGTTTCTTCTCCAAGGACGAGATCCTCGCCGTGACCTTCGACAAGGGCGGGTGGTTCGTCGTGCTGTGGGTCGTCGGCATCGCGACCGCGGCCCTCACCGCGTTCTACATGACCCGGCTCATGCTGTTGACGTTCTGGGGTGAGCCGCGGTGGGACGAGGGCGTTGCCCCGCACGAGTCGCCCCGGGTCATGACGGCGCCGCTCATCGCCCTCGGTGCCCTCGCCGCCGTCGGCGGTTTCCTCAATACGCCGTTCCGGCTCGGCCGGCTCGGTGCCGGACTCGAGCACTTCCTCGAGCCCGCCTTCGAGGCGGTCGAGCAGGCGCACCTGCCCGCTGCCGGCACGCAGTGGCTCCTCGCCCTCGTCTCGGTCGCCGCCGCCGTCGCCGGGATCTGGTACGGGTGGCGACGGTACGTCGAGCGTGAGCTTCCCGCCGAAGAGGGTGGAGTCTGGGACAGCCTGCTCGCCGGGTACCGCGTCGACGATCTCTACGGGCGTGCGCTGGTGCTGCCCGGCAAGAAGCTGTCGGAGGCGGCCGCGTTCACGGCCGACATGAAGGTCGTCGACGGTGCCGTGAACGGGGTCGGTGCGCTGGTGACCCGGTTGGCGGCGTGGCTGCGCCCGATCCAGAACGGTCTCGCCCGCAGCTACGGCGTCGGCATCCTCGCCGGAGCCGTCGCGCTCGTCGTGTGGCTCCTCGCATCCGGGGGAGGCTCGTAGTGGAGTTCCCCGCGCTCGCCCTGCTCGTGCTCCTCCCGGCGGGGGGCGCCGGCATCGTCGCTCTCATTCCGGAGCGCCGGCGCGATCTCATCCTCCCGGTGACGGTCGGGCTGACGATGCTGCCCCTCGCCGTCGCTCTCTGGATCCTGTGGGAGTTCGAGGTCGGCAACGGTGCATTTCAGCTCACGGAGCGGGTGCTCTGGTTCGAGCCGCTCGGAATCTCGTGGAATGTCGGCGTCGATGGGATCTCACTCCTCCTCGTCGTCCTCACCGCCGTCCTGTTCCCGATCTCGATCCTCGCGTCCACCTCGATCACGAAGAACGTCAAGATGTACATGGTCTCGATGCTCATCCTCGAGACCGGCCTCCTCGGGGTGTTCGTGGCTCTCGACCTGCTGCTCTTCTTCGTGTTCTTCGAGGTGACGCTGATCCCGATGTACCTCCTCATCGGCATCTGGGGCTCGGAGAACCGCGTGTACGCCGCGGTCAAGTTCGTCCTCTACACCGCGCTCGGGTCGGCGCTCATGTTGGCGGCGATCATCTGGCTCGCGGTCGTTGCTGGGCCCCAGCTCGGCGGCACGACGTTCGACTTCACCAGGCTGCTCGATGCCGAGCTGTCCTCCGGCGCGCAGCTGTGGCTGTTCCTCGCGTTCGGTGCGGCGTTCGCCATCAAGGTGCCCTTGTTCCCGTTCCACACCTGGCTGCCGGATGCGCACACCGAGGCGCCGACCGCGGGCTCAGTGCTGCTCGCCGGGGTCCTCCTGAAGCTGGGCACGTACGGGTTCGTGAGGTTCAACCTCACCCTGTTCCCCGACGCCAGCGTGCGGCTCGCGCCGTGGATTGCGGCCATCGCCGTCGTCGGGATCGTCTACGGGGCGGTGGTCGCCATCGTCCAGCCGGACGTGAAGCGGCTCGTCGCGTACTCGTCGGTGAGCCACCTCGGCTTCATCGTGCTCGGCACCTTCGCCCTCACCACCCAGGGCATCCAGGGCGGGGTCATCCAGATGGTCAACCACGGGCTCACCACCGGCGGGCTCTTCCTCCTCGTCGGCATGATCTACGACCGCAGGCACACGAGGGAGATCGCCGACTACGGGGGCCTCGCCCGGGTCATGCCGCTGTACGCCGGGTTCTTCCTCTTCACCGCGTTCGCGTCGGCGGGCCTGCCCGGGCTCAACGGATTCATCGGAGAGTTCAAGGTGCTCCTCGGCAGCTACCTCAGTCTGCCGGTGCACGCCGTCGTCGCCGCCTTCGGCGTCGTCCTCGCCGCGGTCTACCTGCTCTGGGCCTACGAGCGGGTCTTCACCGGCCCGGTCACGAAAGAGGAGAACGAGAAGCTCGTCGACCTCAACGCACGCGAGATCTCGATCCTGGTGCCGATCGCCGCGCTCATCGTCTTCCTCGGCGTCTACCCCCGGCCGGCGCTGGACCGGATCGAGCCGTCTGTCGACGTCATCCTCGAGCGCATCGAGGCACAGACCGATTACGACGTGCCCCGGTTCGGGACCACAGCCGAGATCGACCTCGCTGCAGAGGGGGACTGACCGGTGCAGGACATCGCCTTCCTCCCCATCGGACCGGAGATCGTTCTCCTCGGTGCCGCCCTCGCCGTGCTCATGGTCGCCGTCACCCTCGACCTCGGCCATCGGATGTGGGCGGCGATCTCGTTCACCGCGCTCGCCCTCGCCATCTTGCTGTCGTGGGCGCAGTGGATCCGCGTCGACGACGTCGGGCCTCAGCTCAACTACGGCGGCGAGGGTGTGCGGACGGCGTCGATGGTCGTCATGGACCATTTCTCCGCGCTCGCCGGCATCGTCGTCTTCGTCGTCGCCGCGCTCGCTCTCCTCGGGGCGTGGCCGCTCGTCGAGTCGCTGGAGCGGCGCGGCGCCGAATTCGTCGCCCTCGCCCTCCTCTCCATCGCCGGGCTCCACACGATGGCGGCGGCGAACAACCTCATCCTTCTCTTCATCGGGTTGGAGACGGCGTCGATCAGCCTCTACGTCATCGCCGGCATCGTGCGGGAGCAGCCGAACTCAGACGAGGCGGCGATGAAGTACTTCCTCCTCGGATCGTTCGCCTCGGCGATCTTCCTCTACGGCGTCGCCCTCGTCTTCGCCGGCACCGGGGCCACATCGATCTACGGCGGCGGTGTCGAGGACTTCGTGAACGGCAACCTCCTCAACCTGCTCGTCAACGGCAGGGAGGGCGTCCTCATGGCCGGTATTGCCCTGCTCGTCGTGGGCCTCGGCTTCAAGGTGTCCGCCGCGCCTTTCCACCAGTGGGCCCCCGATGTGTACCAGGGTGCCGCCGGCGGCGCCGTCGGGCTCATGGCGGCCGGCGCCAAGGTCGCCGGCTTCGCCGCCATCGCCCGGGTGCTCGCCGGGGCGTTCCCGCTCGCGGTCGACATCTGGGCTCCTTCGGTGGCCGCGGTCGCCGCCCTCTCCGTCGTCCTCGGCACCGCGCTCGCCATCGCCCAGTCCGACCTGAAACGAATGCTCGCCTACTCCGGCGTCGCCCACGCCGGGTTCATGCTCACCGCCCTCGTCGGAGCAAAGGCGGGCGTGCCGGCGATGTGGTTCTACCTCTCGACCTACGCGTTCCAGCTGCTCGGGGCGTTCACGATCGCGGCGGCGGTGAGCGGGCCCCGGACCGGAGCCTCGGCACTCGACGAGTACCGAGGCCTCGCCGCGAGGTCACCGGTACTGGCGGCGACGATGGGGGTGATGATGCTCTCCCTCGCCGGGCTTCCGTTCACCGCCGGCTTCGTCGGCAAGGTCGGCGTCTTCGCCGCCGCCGTCGAGGCGGGATTCCTCTGGCTCGCCGTCGTCGGTCTCGTCACCGCAGTCGCCGGGCTGTTCTTCTACATCCGGGTCATCGTCCTCATGTACTTCCAGCAGCCGGTTCTCGCCGAGGGCCCGGGAACGGCGACTGCAGCGCCGGAGCCGAGCGACCACCAGCGCATCGTGCTCGGAGTCGCCGTTGCGGTCTCCATCGGGTTCGGTCTCGTCCCCTGGCCGCTCCTCAATCTCGTCCAGCACGCGCTCCCGCTGTGAGCGACGGTGCGCCCCAGGCGACCCGTCCATAGACTCGCGTCGTGTTGCGACGTGGCCGCGCCATCGGAGCCGTTGCCGGGCTCGCGCTCCTCGGGAGCGTCTTCTTGCCCCTGCCCGTGCTTCCCCTCGACGTCATCGAGACGTCGATCTTCCTCATCGAGCGAGGCACGACACAGGACGAGGACGTCTTCGTCGCCTCCCGCTCGGGACGCGTCGATGGACGCATCGCGGGTGATCTCGTCATCGCCACCGGAGATCTCACCATCGACGGGGTCGTCACCGGCGACGTCTTCGTGCTCTCGCACGGCACGCTCCGCATCGGAGGCACCGTCGAGGGCAGCGTTCGCGGGCTCGTCCGCTCAGTGGAGCTCTCGGGCCGGGTTCTCGACGATGTGGCCGTCGTCGCCGTCAACGCAGACGTCACCGGGTCGATCGGACGCGATCTGCTCATGGCGGGCGGCACGACCCGTCTCGACGGCGGGGTGGGGCGGGACCTGCGGGGTCGGATGTTCGCCCTCGAGCTCGACGGCGCCGTCGGGCGCGACGTCGACATCACGGTTCGCAACGTGGACGTCGCCGCCACCGCGGCCGTGGACGGGGACCTCCTCTACCGGGCGGACGACGAGGTGGAGATCCCCGCCGGAGCCACGGTAGGCGGCGTAGCAACCCGCATCTCGGCGAGGGGCTCGTTCCTCGTGCGCCTCTACCTGAGCCTCGCCTGGGCCGTGGGGTTTGCCCTCTTCGTTCTCGTCGGCTTCCTCACGTTGTGGCTCTTCCGCGCCTCGGCGTCCCGGGCCGCAGGCTCGGTGGTCACCCGCCCGGGCCGGACGCTCCTCGTCGGCGCCGTCGCCGGGGTGGTCCTCCCCTTCGTCCTGGTGTTCGCCGTCATTCTCGCCGGGTCGGCGCTGGCGGCGATGGTCGTCGGAACGCTGGCGGCCCTCGTCGGGCTCGCCGCCCTCGTCGTCGGCCCGGTGCCGGCGCTCGCTGCCGCCGGTGACCTCGTCACCCGCCACAAGGGAGGGCTGTTCGGAGGCTTTCTCGTCGCCGCCGTGCTGTGGCGGCTCGTGGGATGGCTCGTTCCGCTGGCGGGGGTGCTCGCCGGCCTCGCCGTCTACGCGTGGGGTGTCGGTGGATGGCTCGTGGCGGGTTGGGAGGACCGGAAGCGAGCGGTCGAGGACGCCCCTCTCGTCCCCGATCTGCGGGTCCGCGACGAGGTGCCGCCGGGTTGGGAACCGCCGCTGCCTCCGGTGTGATCGCAGCGCCGGGCTGACCGCAGGGGAGAGGGGTTAGCCTGCGCCGATGGCTGGCTCCATTCTCGGCAACAACGTCAAGCGGGTCGAGGATCCGCGCTTCATCCGCGGCGAGGGCCGCTACCTCGACGACATCGACGTCGAAGGCGTCCTCCACCTCCGCTCGGTGCGCTCCGCGTTCGCCCACGGCATCCTCAGCGGTGTCGACACCGAGGCGGCGTTCGAGGTGCCCGGGGTCGTTGCGGTGTACACGGCGGCGGACGTCGATCTCAAGGCGTCGCCGGCCGCAGCACGCATCGGGCGAGCGGCCTACCGACCACTCATCGCGACCGACCGCGTCCGGTTTGCCGGCGAGATCGTCGCCGTCGTCGTCGCCGAGACGGCGGAGGCGGCTGTCGACGGTGCGGAACGGGTGTGGCCGGACATCGACCCGTTGCCGGCGGTGACGTCGATGGCGGCGGCGACGGGGGACGGAGCGCCGGTGCTCTTCCCCGAGCTCGGCTCGAACGTCGTCAAGGTGGTGGCGGAGGAGAACGACCCGGAGCTGTTCGCCGACGCCGACGTGGTCGTCCGGGCGAGCTTTCGCAACCAGCGGGTGGCGCCGGTCCCCCTGGAGGCCAACTCGGCGCTCGCGGTGCCGGAGGACGACGGACGGCTCACCCTCTGGGTCGGCACCCAGAACGTGTTCGGTCATCGCGGCGCCGCGGCGAGGGCGCTCGGCGTCGAGCCCGACCTCATCCGGGGCAGGGTTCCCGACATGGGCGGAGGCTTCGGCGCCAAGTTCTATGCCTACCCGGAGCAGATCCTCGTCGCCGAGGTGGCGAGGCGGCTGGGCCGGCCGGTGAAGTGGCTCGAGACCCGCAGCGACAACCTGCAGGGGATGACCCACGGGCGCGCCCAGGATCACCACGTCGAGCTCGGGGCGAAGCGGGACGGCACGCTCGTGGCGTTGCGGGTGAATCTCGACCAGGACGTCGGCGCGTATCCCTCCTTCGCCGCCGTCATCCCCTACTTCACCCGGATGATGGCGGCCGGGCCGTATCGCATCCCCCGTATCGAGTTCTCCTATCGCGTCATCGTCACGAACACCATGTCGACCCACGCCTACCGCGGGGCCGGCCGACCGGAGGCGACGGCGCTGCTGGAGCGGGCGATGGATCTCATGGCGGGACGGCTGGAGATGGATCCCGCCGAGCTGCGCCGCAGGAACTTCTTCGCTTCCGACGAGTTCCCCGTTACGACCGCCGTCGATGCCGTGTACGACAGCGGCGACTACGAAGCCGCCCTCGACCGCGCCCTCGAGATCGCGGGATACGAGGCGCTGCGCGAGGAGCAGGAGAGGCGGATGGGGAGCGGGGACCGGCACCGGCTGGGCATTGGCCTCTCGACGTACGTCGAGGTCACCGCCCCCGCCGACTCGGGGGAATGGGCCGCCGCCGAGGTCAACGACGACGGCACGGTGACGCTACGGGTGGGAACTTCGGCGCACGGCCAGGGTCACGAGACCGCGTTCGCCCAGATCGCCGCGCAGCAGTTCCAGATCCCCTACACCGACGTCGAGGTGATCTTCGGCGATACCGACCGGGTGGCCCGTGGGGAGGGCACCGGAGGCTCGCGATCGCTGCAGCTGGGCGGCGGTGCCGTGTACGAAGCCGGGGAGACAGTGATCGCCAAAGCGCGCGCCATCGTCGCCCATCTCCTCGAGGCGAACGCCGCCGATGTCGTCGTCATGGACGGCGGCCGGGTTGGGGTTGCCGGTGTGCCCGACTCGGGCATCGCATGGGGCGAGCTGGCGGTCATCGCCAGGGACCCGACCCGGCTCCCCGAGGCGATCGATCCCGAGCTCGCCGCCGATGCCTTCTTCGACCAGGGAGGGGCGACCTTCCCGTTCGGCGCTCACGTCTCCGTCGTCGAGCTCGACACCGAGACGGGGGACGTGACGGTTCTCCGCCATGTGGCCGTCGACGACGCCGGTGTGATCCTCAACCGGTGGCTCCTCGACGGACAGGTCCACGGCGGCATCGCCCAGGGTGTCGGCCAGGCCCGTTTCGAGGAGATGCGGTACGACCCGGACGGCAACCCGCTGACGGCGAACCTCGTCTCCTACATCCTGCCGATGGCCCCCAACCTTCCGCTGTTCGAGGTCGATCACACCGTCACCCCGACCGAGCTCAACCCGCTCGGCGTGAAGGGCATCGGCGAGGCGGCCACCATCGGCTCGACGGTGGCGGTGCAGAATGCGGTCGTCGACGCGCTGCGCCCGTTCGGTGTCGACCATCTCGACATGCCGATGACGCCGGGCCGCGTCTGGGAGGCGATGCAGCGCGGCTGACCGGTCAGCCGGCAGGACTACGAGAAGAACGGCTCCGATCGGTGCAGGAACGCCGCCATCTGCTCTCTGGTGACGATGTCGTCGGGGCAGAACCGGTCGTTGACCGGCGGGTTGCAGCCCTTGGTGATGCCGGCGGTGGCGAGCTTTTCGATGTCGGCTTCGAAGATCGAGGTGTCGTCGTCGACGAAGTCCTTCGTCCCCCGGTCGGTGAGCCCCAGCGCCCTCGTCAGGAACGCCGCCATCTGACCCCGGGTCACCGGGTCGTCGGGGCAGAACCGGTCGTTGACCGGTGGGTCACAGCCCTTGGTGATCCCGGCGGTGGCGAGCTTTTCGATGTCGGCTTCGAAGATCGAGGTGTCGTCGTCGACGAAGTCCTTCGTCCCCCGGTCGGTCAGCCCCAGCGCCCTCGTCAGGAACGCCGCCATCTGACCCCGGGTCACGAAGTCATTCGGGCAGAACCGGTCGTTGACCGGCGGGTTGCAGCCCTTGGTGATCCCGAGTGCCGCAATCGCGTCGATATCCGCCTCGTGGACGCTCGTGTCGTCGTCGACGAACGCACCGCCTGCGTAGGCCGGCGTTGCACCGGCGAACAGCAACGCCGCGATCATCGCCAAGGAGAGCCCGAGGATGAGACTGGGCCTCATCGCCGCGCGCTTGGCGTCGCGCACGAGAGGCACCGAAACGGAAGTGCTTCCACCCACTGTGATCCCTTACCTTCCACCGCTTGCCCTTGTCCCGACCCAGGACTGCCACCCATGCTAGCGCTACTGTACGTGGCTGACAATGGACGATGCGCAGCCGCGTGCTCAGTGCTTGCCGGGTGCAGTGAAGAAGGCCCGCAGGGATGTCACGGACGAGACTGCCGCCGACCTCCAGGACGCCGCGGCGATCTGAGAGGCGATCCTGGAGTCGAATGTACCCCGGGCGCCGAACCGCGATGTCCGCCAGGGCCGGGACCGGCCCGCACTTCGGGGGGCGGCGCCCCGTCGGAGCATCGAGGTCTCCACCGATCGGAGCAGGACGACCCGGGCACATGGGACCTATTCCTCTAGTAGCCGGGGGCCGTAGGTGAGAGGGTTTTGAGTGAAGA
>CAMYMC010000022.1 GCA_947259365.1 uncultured Acidimicrobiaceae bacterium
TCGACGTTCTTCGACTGCTGCGGGTTTGGGTTCCGTCACATCCTCGTCGAGCGCGACTTCACCCGCTCGTTCGCCACGATGCGCAAGATCGAGGTCATGAAGGAGGAGGCGAACCCCGACGTCACGCTCACCCACGACACCGGGTGCGTCACGACGCTGGACAAGAGCCAATTCGCCGCCCAGGCCCACCAGCGCAACGTGGGCATACCTGTCATGTCCGACGCCCAGTTCGCCGCGCTCGCCATGGGGGCCCATCCCTACAAGGTGTGCCAGCTCCACTGGCACACGACCGACTACACCGCGCTGCTCGAGAAGATGGGCATCGACTGGGAGACGGCGTGGATCGAGTTCGAAAAGGACGTCGCGCGCATCGAGCGCGGCGAGATCGAGTATCTGTCCTGGGAGGACGCCGGTGTCTAGCAACCGTGTCGTCGTGATAGGGGGCGGGCCCGCCGGCCTCGAGGCCACCGCCCTGGCCGCCCGCCTCGGTTCCGAGGTGACGCTCGTCGAAAAGAGGCCGGAGCTGGGGGGCACCCCCATCGCCGAGAACTACGCGGCCCTCACCCACGGGTTCCAGAGCGCCGAGGACCTCGTCGGTCGGCTCATCGCAGATGCGACCGGATCCCCGGCCGTCGAGGTCAGGACCGGCGCGGAGGTCACCGCAGTGAGCGGCGCCGGTGGCGACTTCGCGGTGTCGGTCTCGAGCGGCGGGGATGAAGATCAGGTCGCGGCCGGTGCCATCGTCCTCGCCACCGGGTTCCAGCACTTCGATCCGGGGCGGGAGACCCAGCAGTACGGGTACTACGAGTTCCCCGACGTGATCGCCCTCCAGGACGCCGAGGCCATGCTGAAGGCGGAGAGCTTCGTGACGCCGTCGACGGGACGGCCACCGGAGCGGGTCGCCTTCATCCAGTGTGTCGGTTCCCGGGACCGCCAGATCGGCAACGAGTACTGCTCCAAGGTCTGCTGTGGGATCTCGTCCAAGCAGGCCATCGAGGTGCGCCAGCAGGTGCCCGATGCTCGCGTGTTCATCTTCTACATCGACATGCGGATGTACGGGTACTGGGAGAACGAGATCTACTGGCCCGCCCAGGAGCAGCACCGGGTCAACTACGTCAAAGGCATCGTCACCGAGATCCTCGCGAAGAACGGCCGGCTGCTCATCCGCGGCGAGGACACCACCATGGGACGTCCCATGGAAGTCCCCATGGACGTCGTCGTCCTCGCCGTGGGGATGGAGCCGTCGCAGGGGACGCGCACGATGGCGGACCTCCTCGGGCTCGCCACGAACAAGTATGGGTTCGTCGAGACGGTCCACGACACCCTCGACACCGTGACCACGAACGTGCCCGGGGTCTTCGTCTGCGGTTCGGTCACCGGGCCGTGCGATCTCGACGATGCGATCTCCTCGGCGGGCGCCGCCGGCGCCAAGGCGGTGGCGTTTCTGCGAGCGGGGGCGGGGGTTCCGGCTTGAGCGAGTCGGCCTTCTTCTCGGGTCAGGTCGTCGACACGCCGACCGCCAGGGAGTTCACCGAGCTCGCCCTCGAGCGGGTCAGCCGGGAAGAGCTCAGGGACGTCGCCGCCCTCCTCGAGCGCAAGGTCGACGCGTTCGGGTCGCTGCTGGCGTCCGATGCGATCGCGCTCATGACCGACGTTCAGGCCGAGGGCCTGCTGCGGTCGGTCTTCGCCACCCGACGCCGCCACCGGGTCATCCTCGACGCCCTGACCGTCGATGGCTTTGCCGAGATGTGCCACGGTCTGGTCCACGGGTCCGATCCCGCCGGGCAGCGGCTCGCCGTATTCCACGAGGCCGTCGCCGCCATCGGCAGAGACGTGCCGCCCCAGGCGGGGTTCGATCTGGGCAGCAGCCTGCTCCACTTCACCGATCCCGACCGCTACTGGCTGTGGACGAGGTGGATGTGGGATCCGATCACGGAGACCGGCGCGCTTCCCCTCGTCATCACCGAGGACGTCGAGCTCGCCACCGACGACATCGCCGAGACCTACCGGCGGGTCGGCATCGCAATCGCGTTCGTCAACGACGTCGGCGAGGCCGCCGAGTTCCGGGAGAAGGGGAGAGGCATCCTCGACACCGACGTGTTTCTCGCCTCGGTCTATTCGATCTACCTCTACACGACGCTGCGGATGCGGATGACCCAAGAGTTCAACCAGGTCGTGCCCGGGCTCAGTGAGCTGGTGCGGAGGCTCCTCGGGGTGCACCGTTCGCCGTTGATGGAGGACGTGGCGGCATGACACGTGGCGTGAACCCCAAGGTCGAACCGGGCCGCGTCATGGAGCTCGAGCACGCAGTCATCGACGAGATGGACATCTCCGGTCACTGGAACCGGATGTTCGAGCAGCGGGTGATCTTCGACTACGACGTCGAGAAACTCGACGACGTCACCGTGCTCGACGGCGGCGAGTCGATGGGATGGTGCTACCAGTGTGCCCAGTGCGTTCCCGTGTGCCCCGTCGACCACGTCGGCAGCTACGGCCCGCGCAAGATCTACCGCAACCTCCAGCTCGGCATCGACCTCTTCACCCACGACGACCTGTGGCTGTGCACGACGTGCGCCAACTGCCTGCGAGTGTGCCCGAAGGAAGTCGACATGCTCCAGATCATGCCCGCGGTGCGCACTGAAGCGGTCCTCAACGGAAACGTGCCCGCCGAGCTCCAGGACGTCTTCGAGAAGACGGCCCGCTACGGCAACCCGCTGGGGAAGAACCCGAAGCGGCGCGCGGCGTGGACACGGGGCCTGGACGTCGAGGTCCCCCTCATCTCGGAGCTCGGCCGGAAGGTGGACGTGCTGTGGTGGGTGAGCGACTACCCCTCGTACCACCCGCGGGGCATCGATGCCTCCCGAGCCCTCGCCCGGGTGCTCACTTATCTCGGGGTCGACTTCGCCATTCTCGGCGCAGAGGAGCATCACGACGGCGACTCGATGCTGCGCGCCGGAGAGGCCGGTCTGTTCGAGATGCTCGCCGAGCACAACATCGCGGCGCTCGACCAGTACGAGTTCGACGTGCTGCTGACGACCGACCCTCACGCCTACAACGCGTTCTTGCACGAGTATCCGGCGAGGGGCGGCACGTACGACGTCGCCCACTACACCCAGTTCCTCGCCGAGCGCATCGAGGCGCTCGGGTTGACCGAGGAGATCGGACGCACGATCACGTTCCACGACCCGTGCTATCTCGGGCGCCACAACGGAGAGTACGACGCCCCCCGCGACCTCATCGGCGCCCTGCCCGGTGCGGAGCTCGTCGAGATGTGGCGCTCACGGGAGAACGGATACTGTTGTGGCGGAGGCGGAGGCGGCATGTGGCTCGACGGCCTCGCCGCCGACAACCAGAGCATGCGACTGTCGGAGAAGCGTGTACTCGAGGCGGTCGAGACCGGGGCCGACACGCTGTGCGTCGTGTGCCCCTACGAGGTGTCCCGCTTCGAGGACGCGGTCAAGTCGACCAACAACGACGGCAACCTCGCCGTGCTCGACATCGCCGAGCTGCTGGCGATGGCTCTGGGGCTGGCGACGGACTGAGACAACGGCCGACCCGGCCGGGAAGAGGGAGGAGCGATGGACACAGTGGTGCTGCTGAGAGCGGTGCCCGATCCCGTCGAGGAGCTGGAGCTCGACGACACCGGGACGGATCTCGACCGTGACTTCCTCGGCTTCGTCCTCAACGAGTTCGACGACCACGCCCTCGAGGAGGCGCTCCTGCTGAAGGAGGACGCCGGCGGCACAGTCACCGTCGTGGCGCTCGGCACCGCCGACGAGGTCGATCAGATGCTCCACACCGCCGTTGCCAAGGGCGCCGACGCCGCGGTCAAGCTGGGCGACGACCTCGGAGCGCTCGATGCGCACGCCCAGGCCGAGCTCTTCAGCGCGGCCCTGGCCGACCGATCTCCCGATCTCGTGCTGTGCGGGGTCCAGGCGTCCGATGAGCTCGACGGCCAGGTCGCAATGCTGGTTGCCGCCAAGCTGGAGCTACCTCACGTCTCGGTCGTCGTCGCCACGGCGCCTGCGGCCGAGGGCCTCACGGTCACGAAGGAGTACTGGGCGGGCATCACCGCCGACTTCGATGTCTCCCTCCCGGCGGTGCTGGGGATTCAGGCGGCGCGCCAGGCGCCGCGGTACGTGGCGGTGTCCAGGATCCGCCAGGCGCAGGAGGCGGGCCTTCTGGAGGAGGCCGATGCCGAGCCGGCGGGCCCATCCTCCGGGGTGCGGGTCGTCGGCTTGCGCATCCCCGACGTGGGCGACGGGGCCGAGATGCTGCCTGCGGACGAGGAGGAGGCGGCGGATCGGATCGTCGAGTTGCTCCGGGCTGCGGGAGTGGGAGGCCCGTCGTGAGCGGCAACATCCTCGTCGTCACCGAGCATCTGAGCGGGGCCTTCACCGATGCGACGTTCGAGCTGCTGGCGCTGGCACGAAACCTTGCCGGTGTCAGCGGCGCCGAGGTCGACGCCGCCCTCATCGGGAACAGCGTCGAGGGCCTGGTGGGCGAGCTCGGAGTGGCCGATCGGGTGCTGTTGATCGACGATCCTGCGCTCGAGTCGTTCAACCCGGTCGGCCACACGGCATCGGTGGTCTCACTCGTCGACGCGACGGAGCCTCGCGTCGTCCTCGTGCCCTACACGTCGACCGGCATGGACATCGCATCCCATGTCTCGGCACAGTGTGGGCTTCCGCTCGTGTCGTACTGCCAGTCGGTGGACGCATCCAGCGCGGGCCTGTCGGCGACCTGCCAGCTGTATGCGGGCAAGCTCCTCGCCGACGTGGAGGTCGACGGCGATCGCGCCGTGTTCGCCATGCTGTCGGGTGCTGCACCGGCCGCGGACGGGCGCCGGGAGGGAGCACCGGCCGTCGAGGCGCGTGCCGCTCCTCCAGAGGCAGCGGCGTCGACGACGAGGTTCCGGGCGCTCGGCGAGCCCGAGGCCGGCGATGTCGACATCACCGCACAAGACGTGCTCGTGGTCGTCGGTCGCGGCATCGACTCCGAGGACAACATCGAAGAGGCGGTCGAGCTCGCCGAGGTGCTCGGAGGCGCGGTCGCCGCCTCCAGGCCCATCGTCGACCAGGGATGGCTGCCGAAGACGCGACAGGTGGGCAAGTCGGGTCTCACCGTCAAGCCGAAGGTCTACCTCGCGCTCGGGGTGAGCGGTGCTCCCGAGCATGTGGAGGGCATGCGCGACTCGTCGACCATCATCGCGGTGAACACCGACCCGCACGCGCCCATCTTCGGGGTCGCCCACTACGGATGGGTGGGAGACCTCTTCGACATCCTCCCCGAGCTGACGGACCGGATCGGAGGGTGAGCGCGCCATGATCGAGGCGCTCCAGGTCGAGGAGGGCACTCGAGAGGGCCGGGAGGTGTTCGAAGGGTTCGGCACCGTCCCCATCGTCGTCTTCTACCTCCTCGGGCTGGCCGCGATCCTCGTCTTCGCCTACGGCTTCTGGCGGCGGATCCGCAAGTACCGGCAGGGGCGCCGGATCACGAGACTCAGTCTCCGCAGGCTGCGGGCGGCGCTCGCCGACATCTCTTCGCAGCGGACGGTGGCGAAGAGGGACCGCTACGTGGGGGTCGCCCACTTCCTCGTCTTCTGGGGCTTCGTCGTGCTCCTCGTCGCGACGACGATCATCGCCATCGACGAGGACATCATCGGTTTTGCCCTCGACAAGCCGGAGTGGCAGTTCTGGCACGGCGCCTTCTACGTGGGATACGCCCTCGTGGTCGACCTGTTCGGGCTCGGGTTCATCGTCGGGCTCGTCATGCTCGGCGTCAGGCGTCGGCGCCGGCCGTTCGCGCTGGATTACGACCGGGTCGATCGAGAGCCGGGCACGTACGATCGCGAGGGCTACTCGCTCGACGACCGCGTCTTCCTCCTCTTGCTGCTCTTCCTCGGCGTCAGCGGGTTCCTGCTCGAAGGGTTCCGTATCGCTGCGAGCGACTTCCCCTCGTTCGAACGGGTCGCGTTCTCCGGATGGCTCGTCGGCGCGGCCTTCAGCGGCCTGGGCGAGTCGGGCAACGACGTCGCCCGGATCGTGACGTGGTGGGTCCACGGCGGCGCCGCCCTCGCGTTCGTCGCCTACATCCCCTACTCCAAGGCGATGCACATCGTCACCGACGTCGCCGACCTCCTCTTCACGGATCAGGGCTCAGCGCGCAACCTGCCCGCGGTCGAGGATGCAGCGGCGCCCGGCTACCGGACGCTGGCGTCGTTCACGTGGAAGGAGCTCCTCGACTTCGACGCGTGCACGAAGTGCGGCCGCTGCCACGAGGTGTGCCCCGCCCGGGCATCCGGTGCGCCGCTGTCGCCGCGAGACTTCATCCTCGATCTGCGCGAGCACGCCGACGGGCGGTCGGGGATGCGCATGTGGTATGGCGCCGGCGCCGAGCCTCGCCACACCGAGGCGACGGGCGTGGCCGGCGACGTGATCGCATCGGACACCTTGTGGGCGTGCACGACCTGCATGGCGTGCATGGAAGCCTGTCCTGTCGGCATCGAGCACGTCCCCACCATCGTCCAGCTCCGCCGCACGCTCGTCGACACCGGGGACATCGAGCCCGGCCTGCAATCGGCGTTCCAATCGCTGACACGCGGGGGCAACAGCTTCGGGAAATCGGCGAAACAGCGGGCCCGCTGGACGAAGGGCCTCGACTTCGCCGTCAAAGACGCCCGTTCCGAGTCCGTCGAGTACCTGTGGTTCGTCGGGGATCACGCCGCGTTCGATCCGAGGGCGATCGAGGTTTCGCGTACGGTGGCCCGCCTCTTCACCGCCGCTGGCGTCGACTTCGGGATCCTCTTCGACGGTGAGCGCAACTCCGGCAACGACGTGCGACGCTCCGGCGAAGAGGGCCTCTTCGAGATGCTGCGCGACCACAACCGCGAGGTGCTCGACGCCGCGGAGTACTCCCGCATCATCACCACCGACCCCCACTCGCTCAACACGCTGCGTTTCGAGTACGACCTCGACGCTCCGATCCTCCACTACACCAAGCTGCTCGGCGAGCTCGTCGCCGACGGCTCGCTTCACCTCCTCCCCCTCGACGGCAAGGCGACCTATCACGATCCCTGCTACCTGGGGAGGTACGTCGAGGAATACGAAGCGCCGCGACGTCTCATCGCGGCGACAGGCCTGGAGCTCGTCGAGATGGGCCGTTGCCGGGACAACTCCTTCTGCTGCGGCGCCGGGGGAGGGCGTATCTGGATGGACGATTCGGGACTGCAGGAACGCCCTGCCGAGAACAGGATCCGCGAGGCCGCCGCCCTCGGCAGCGACATCGGCTACTTCGTCGTCGCCTGCCCCAAGGACATGGTGATGTACACCGATGCGGTCAAGACCACCGGGTACGAGGGGCGCATCGAAGTCGTCGACGTGGCCCAGCTCATCGAGCGGGCGCTCGAGTCGGAGCGGGTCCCCGTTGGGTGACCGGGACGATGCCCACACGACCCCGGTCCCCGTCGGCCGCATCGGGGTACGCCGACGGGAAGGGCCCCAGCCGGGACCGGATCCTGCGGCCGAGCTCGGCAGCGCCGTCGCCGGCGTGCTCCGACACCTCGGCGCCGTTCTCGACAGGGAGGATCGGCTGGAGTCGGGTACCGGCACCTGGCTCGCCGACTTCTCTGGTGATCACGCCGCCGCCGAAGAGGCCGCGCTCGGCGGGACGCTGCGGGCGCTGCGGATGGCCGCAGACCCGCTCAACTTCTCCATCCTCGAGGCGCTGAGTCCCGACGTGGGCACACCGTCGCAGGCGCTCGCCGACACCACCGGGCTGGGGAGGTTGCCGCTCGCCGAGCGGGTGGCCGATCTCGTCTCGGCCGGCCTCGCCGTCAAGCTCCCCGAGGCGAACCAGGTCGCCGGCACCGCCGCCGGCGCAGCCATCGTCGACCTCGTCCATCGCGCCGTCGACGCAGGCGCCCGCGACCTGGGGGCCGCCCGATGATGTGCCCGTACTGCGCCTTCGAGGGGTCGCGGGGCGCGCTGCACGCCCACCTCACCGACTCCCACGGCGAGGAATGCGCGATGACCGAGAGCTGGGGAAACCGCTTCTACAGGCTCGACTGCCCGCTGTGTGACGCGTCGCTCCGACGCCAGGTCAAACCGCGCCTGCGGGACCCGACGTTCCTCGAGGAGTACGGTCGGGAGATCCGGATCGTGGCGTTCGATCAATTCCTCTACCACCTTCAGACCGAGCACGAGGAGGCCGCAGGTGCCTGAAGTCCGCCAATGCGACATCCCCTCCGACCTGTACTACTGGCCGGAGAAGCACATCTGGGCGAGGCCCGAGGACGACGGCACGATCGTCGTCGGCGTGACCGACGTCGCTCAGCACCTCGCCCAGAACATCATCTCTGCGATGCCGAAGGCCGCGGGCCGTCCCGCCAAGCGGGGGAGGAGCCTGGGCACGATCGAATCCAGCAAGTGGGTTGGCCCGGTGACATCGCCGGTCAACGGCGAGGTCATCGAGGCGAACCCACTGCTCGGATCCGATCCCGGGGTGATCAACCGGGACCCGTACGGTGAGGGCTGGTTCGTCCGCATCCGAGTCGAGGACTGGGCGGCGGAGTCTGCCGAGCTGGTGACCGGCGACGAGGGGCTTGCCGCCTACGAGGCGTTCCTCGACGCCGAGGGCATCGACTGCGGTGAGGCTGCATGACGGTGTACCGGGGCTGCCATCTTCCCGGGGACCGGGCCTACGATGTCGAGGGTGACCTCTGGGTCCGTTTCGAGGGCGACCTCGTGCGCCTCGGCATGACCGATGTGGCCCAGACCCGCATGGGGATGATGGTCTCGGTTCTCTTCAAGCGAGCGGGGCGCAAGGTCAAGTCGGGCGGATCGGTGGCGACGGTGGAGAGCGCCAAGTGGGTGGGGCCCGTTCACACACCCTTCTCCGGCGAGGTCGTCGAGCCCAACGAGGATGCGTTCGCCCGCGACATCCTCATCGCCAACCGCGACCCGTACGACGCAGGCTGGATCACCGTGATACGACCCGATGACACCTCGGCGCCGCACCGCCCCCTGCTCGAAGGCGAGGATGCCGTGAGCGCGTACATGGCACGGATCGACGAGCTCGACGTGAGCTGCTTCCGGTGCGCCGACTGAAATGGCCGCTGCACCGCTGCGCGTGATCGACTTCGGCCGGGTCTCCCCCTTGCGATCCCAGACGCTGTGGCACGCCATCGCCCACGGCGTGTCGGGTGGAGGGCCGGCGACGCTGTCGCTGATGCAACCGGCGGCCCCGTACGTCTCCATCGGCTACCACGTGCCGTACGAGGATGTCGACCACGAGCGGTGCTCTGACGCCGGGCTCCCCGTCTACCGGCGCATGGTCGGAGGTGGTCCCGTCTACCTCGACGACGGGCAGATCTTCTTCCAGATCACGGTCCCGGTGGAGGACACCCCCGCGGTGCGATCGGCGGCGGTTGCGGGACTTCTGGCACCGGCGGTGCGGGCGTTCCGGGCCGTGGGCGTCGCTGCGGTTCTCGAGGACCATGGCGACATCGTCGCCGGGGGGCGGAAGGTGTGCGGCCACGGAGCGGGCCAGATCGAAGGTGCCGTGACCGTCGTCGGCAACCTCATCACCCGCTTCGACCACGCCGCGGCCGCATCGGTCATCCGTACTCCCGACGAGGAGACGAGTGTCGAGCTCGAGCGGCTCATGCGCCGTCACGTCGCGGCGACGCCGGCGGACCCCGAGGCGTTCCGCGACGCCGCCGTCGTCGAATACACCCGGGCGCTCGACAGGGTGGCGGAGTTCTCGCACCTCACGGCCGACGAGCTCGACGCACTCACGGAGCTCGACGAGCGCTTCACGAGCCCCTCCTGGGTCGAGGAGCCGGCCCGGCGACGGGGCTCGACCTGGCGCGTGAAGGTCAAGAGCGGCGTCTGGATGGCCGCCGCGGCTTCGGGGGAGACGCGGGCGGCCCTGAGCGTCGTCGACGGCCGCATCGAATGGGCCCGGTTCGCCGATCCCATGCTGAACGGGGCTGCGGCCGCAGTGGAAGACTCGTGCCGGGGACGCACGCTCGGGGAGGCCGGGTTGGTGCTCTGCAGGCGGGGCGAGCCGGGCATGCGCCTCGCCGGCCTCCTCGGCGACGTCGAGCGGGAGATACGACGATGAATGGGGTACGACGATGGCGAAGTTGACGGTCGACGGGTTCGTCGTGCGCGACGACCTCGCCTACGACCTCGAGCATCACATGTGGGTCGAGGAGCTCGGCTCCGGCGTCGTGCGCATCGGCATGGACGCGTTGGGACTCGAGACATCGGGAACGCTGGCCCAGCTCTCGTTCGAGCCAGCCGAGTTCGATGTCGACCGCGGCGCAGCGTTCGGCAGTCTCGAAGCCGAGAAGTTCGTAGGCCCGCTCATCGCCCCTGTGTCGGGACGGATTCTCGCCATCAACGAGGCTGCGCTGGAGCACCCCGGCATCGTCCAGGCGGACCCGTACGGCGCGGGGTGGCTCATCGAGGTCCGGGCCCATCGCCTCGACGAGGAGCGGGACCGCTTGCTGCAGGGCGCGGAGGAGATCCACAGCAGCTTCTCCGCGAAGATCCGCGAGTATCGGGTGGAGGGGGTGCTGTCCGAGTGACGACCCAGGCGACCGAGACCCCGGGGTTCGCGATCCGGCGCGAGCACTTCCCGGCCACGATGGAGTTCTACGCCCCCGGGCTCAAGCGGTGGGAGACGAGGGAGTGGAAGCCGGGCAACCCGCGACGCTTCATCCCGATCTCGGTGACCGGAGGGGCGTGCGCCCTCCAGTGCGACCACTGCCAGGCCAAGGTGCTCAAGGGGATGGTCTCGGTGCGAGCCGAGGAGAACCTCTACGAGCTCGCCAGGCGGCTCCATGCCGAGGGCACGGACGGCATTCTCGTCTCCGGAGGCTCGACGCGTAACGGCGGCGTGCCCCTCCTGTTCCATCTCGACCACGTCGCCCGGATCCGCGAAGAGCTCGGGATGAAGGTCGTCGTCCACTCGGGCGTCGTGTCTCCGCCGATCGCCGAGGGCCTCGCCCGCGTGGGTGTCGACGGCGTGATGCTCGACGTCATCGGCGCCGACGACACGATCCGCGACGTGTACCACCTCGACCTGACAACGGCGGACTTCGAGCGTTCGCTCTCGCTGCTCGCCGAGCGAGGGCTCAGGATCATCCCCCACATCGTGCTCGGCATGCATTACGGCCGGTTCCTCGGCGAGTACGACGCCCTCGACATGGTGTCGCGATACCCGGTGTCGACCCTCATCGTCGTCGTGCTCGTGCCGCTCGTCGGCACCCCGATGGAGCACATCGCGCCGCCGCCGGTTGCCGAGTGCAGCGCCTTCTTCGAGGCTGCCCGGGATGCGATGCCGACGACCAAGGTGAACCTCGGGTGCGGCCGCCCGATGGGGGCGATGAAGGTGGCGCTGGACACGGCGGCCATCGACCACGGGCTCAACGGGATCGCCTACCCCGCGGAAGGGGCGATCGACTACGCCGTGTCGCGAGGGCTCGAACCGAAGCTCTACGAGTACTGCTGCTCGCTCACCTGGGCGGGGGACGGCGGTGGTGCGTACCGCCAGGTGAGCCTTGGCGACGGGCGCGGAGCCGAAGGAGGGAAGGGATCGTGACGGCCTGGAGATACCTGACCGAAGACGACGTCGGGGCGGCTGCGGGCCTCGCCGCCGACGAGGCGCTCATGCACGCCCACGCCCGCGACCGCGACACGGCCCCCCCGGTGCTCCGTCTGTACACGTACGCCAGCCACGCCGCGCTCTGCGGCAGATACCAGCACCTCGAGGCCGAGATCGACGTGGACGCCTGCGCCCGCACCGGAACGGCGTTCAACCGGCGTCCGACCGGGGGCGGGGCGATCGTCATGGGTGAGGGCCAGCTCGGCGTTGCCGTCGTCACCCGGGCGCCCTCCGGGGACCGGCCCAAGAGCGTGCTCGTTCGCTTCTCCACCGGGATCGTGGCCGGCCTTGCCCGCCTCGGCATCGATGCATCGTTCGGCGGGAAGAACGATCTCAAGGTGGAGGGACGCAAGATCGCCGGCCTCGGGCTGTATCTCGACGGGGAGGGTGGCCTGTTGTTCCACGCCAGCGTCCTCGCCGACCTCGACGTGGCGTTCATGCTCGACGTCCTCGACATCCCGGCGGCGAAGCTGGGGGAGCGGGCGGTGGCAGCGGTCAACGAGCGGGTCACGACGGTGTCCCGGGAAACGGGCGAGCCGTGGACCGGGGCCTCGTTGCGCGATGTGATCGCCCAGGGCTTCTCGGATGCGCTCGGTGTGATGCTGGAGCCGTCTGGGCCGTCGGGTGAGGAACGCGTTCGCGCCGAACGCCTCGCCGCCGACAAGTACGCGAGCGACGAGTGGCTCTTCCATCGCAGCCCGCACCCCGATGCCACCGCGACGGCGCTGCTGAAGACACCCGCAGGGCTGGTCCGGCTGTACCTCGCCCTCTCCGGAGACGTCATCAAGAGTGCGCTCTTCGCCGGCGACTTCAACGAGATTCCGGCGCCGCTGGCCGCCTTCGAGGCCGGGTTGAAGTGGCAACGGCTCGACGCCGCGACCCTCACCGGTCTCGCCGCCGTGGCGTGTCCCGATGGGACCCTTGACGTGGCGCCCGACGCGATCGTGGACCTCGTTCTCGAGGCAGGCGACCGCGCCCTCACCCGGGACCGCGCTGCACCGGCTCGCGATGGCTCCTGCTACTTCCCCGAAAACGACGTCGCGGCGGCCGTCCGGGCGGAGGTGCCGCGATGACGGCGTCGTCACGAATCCGGCCGGCCACGCCCGGGAGGACGAGGATCCCGCTCGCCGTGGAGTCCTCAGGCGAGACGAGGGTGAGCCCGGACTGGGTGCGCATCTCGACGGCGAGCGCGCTCGCCCTGCGCTTCCGCTCCGGTCGCTTCGACCGCGAGTTCGATTTCGGCGGCATCAACCTCCTCCTCAACTACGCGTCCGGATGCCGTTCCGACTGCTCCTACTGCGGCCTCGCCCGGACCCGACCCGGTGACTACGCCGACAAATCGTTCATCAGGGTGGAGTGGCCCCTCGTCGAAACCGACGAGTTGGTGGCCCGCATGGCCC
>CAMYMC010000023.1 GCA_947259365.1 uncultured Acidimicrobiaceae bacterium
GAACCTCATGGGCGAACGATAACCCCTCCAGTGTTCGGGCTACCACGGCCCGACCCGAGGGCAAGCTGCATCTACCACGAGGCGCACCCGAAGGAACGCCGATCACCAAATCGGGGGCACGAACAAGCATTCCGCTGAGTGCTCGGGATCGGCACGTCCAGCGCTACCTGGTGAGGCCTTGACGGTTGGTTTCTCGCCACGGTGCGTAGTGAGCTGGTCGGGTTCGTGCAGGCCGGTTCCTCTCGACAGGTGAGGGGAACAACCATGACAACACAACCGACTCTGGTGCCGGCGCATGGGCTCCACCTCGGCGAAGAAGAAGGCCCGCATCGGCTACGACTATGTGCACTCGGCCGTGGACGACCACACCCGGCTGGCGTACTCGGAGATCCTCGGGGACGAACGGGGCGACACCGCCGCCGGGTTCCTGTAGCGAGCAGCCCAGTTCTTCGCCGGCCACGGCATCACCCACATCGAGGCGGCGATGACCGACAACCACTGGAGCTACACCAAGAGCCGCACCGTCGCCGACATCCTCGCTGACCTCGACGCCGCCCACATCACGATCCGGCCCCACTGCCCATGGCAGAACGGCAAGGTGGAACGCTTCCACCGCACCCTCCAGATCGAACGGGCCTACCGCCAGGTATTCACCAGCAACGACGAACGCAACAAGCGCTGCCAAGATGGCTCGAGTACTACAACCACCGACGCAGACACAGCTCGCTCGGCGGACGACCACCGATCAGCCGAGTGTCACCAACCTGATGTCCGAGTACATCTAGCCGGCGACCGTGATGACGGTCTTGCCGCTGGCGTGGCCGCCGGCGACGTAGTCGATGGCCGCTGCCGTCTCGGCCAGCGGGTAGGTCCGATCGATGACCGGTCGCAGCTCTCCGCCTTCGATCAGCCCGGTGAGGTCGAGCAAGTCCTGTCGGCGCACCGGTGAGTAGAACGGGCGCCCTTGCTTGGGTACGAACAACGACACGACGCCCGCGTGCATCATGCGGCCAACAGCGCCGAACCAACGGCCCTCGGACCGTGCGCTGTTGGTGATGTAGGAACCCCCCGCAGCGACGGCCTTGCGAGCATCCGCCAACGAGTGGTTGGCGACGTTGTCGAGGATGAGGTCGTACCGAGCCTCGCCCCGGGTGTAGTCGTCCCTGGTGTAGTCGATGACGTGATCGGCTCCGAGCTCTCGGGCGAGCTGGGCGTTCCCCGGTCCACACACTGCCGTGACCTCGGCGCCGAGAGCTTTGGCGATCTGGATGGCGTAAATCCCGACGCCGCCCGTGGCTCCGTTGATGAGCACCCGATGCCCGCCCTCGACCTTGCCGACGTCGCGGATTCCTTTCAGAGCAGTGGCACCGGAGACGGGAACGGCGGCGGCCTCCTCGAAGGTGAGCCGGGCAGGCTTGGGGGCAATCTTGTCCGGAGTCGCCACGACGTACTCTGCGCACGAGCCGCCGTTGGTCTCACCGAAGACCTCGTCGCCGGGTTGGACCCCGGACACGTCTGCGCCGACCGATGCCACGACGCCGGCGAAGTCGAACCCCGGGATGTGTTTCCTCGGCCGGCGCAGCCCGGCGCCGAGCCGCATGACGAACGGCTCGCCTTGCATGAGCATGAGATCACCGATGTGCAGTGCCGCGGCACGGACGGCGACCAGCGCCTCGCCGTCCTTGGGGGTGGGCTCCGCAATGGTGCGAGCGACGAGGACGTCGGGCCCACCGTAGGTGTCCTGGACTATCGCCTTCATCCTCACCGACCTTCCGCGAGGGCGGACGCCCGACTCCAGTCTATGTCCCGCACGCCGAGGTGGGATGTGCGGACGCATTCGGCTTCGTGGAACCCTCCGGGGCACGGCTCGATGGTCGGGACGTGCGGTCCCGTCAGCGCTCTTCGCTGGCGACGAGGACGACCTTGCCGGCGTGTCCGCCGCGTTCGAGCAGCTCGTGGGCGCGGGCAGCTTCGACCAGCGGGATGCGCTCTGCAACGACCGGCTTGATCTTGCCGGCAGCCAGCAGATCGAGCAGCCGGGTCAGCGTGTCGCGGTACTGGGTGCTGTCTTTCTGTGCGTCCGGCGTGGTCAGCGCCCGCTTGCCGTCGGGGATGAGCTTGAGCAGTCCCAGCATCACCAGGCTGGCCGGGATCACACGGATTCCCTTGTCCTTGGATGCGGCAACGCCGAACCACACCAGCCGCCCCCGCTTTCTCAAGGCCCGGTGGGACCTCCACATCTGTCGCGCTCCGCCGATGGGATCGAACACGACATCGACTCCGTCGCCGGTGAGGTCGCGCATCCGGGCGACGAAGTCCTCGGTTCGGTAGTCGATGGGAGTGGCCCCGAGCGAGGACACGAGATCGTGGTTGTGGCGGGACGCCGTCCCGTACATCTCCACCCCGGCTTCGCGACCGAGCTCGAGCAGCGCGGTCCCGACACCCCCGGCGGCGCCGTGGATCAGGATGCGCTCACCGCTTCGCACCGCGGCGGCCGTGTGCATGGCCGTGTGGGCGGTGAGGTAGTTGGCCACGACACAGACCGCTTCAGCCGAGTCGACGCCTGCAGGGACTGGGACCAGCGCACTGGAGGGAAGGCAGATGAACTCGGAATAGCCGCCACCGTCGTGGCCCGTCAGGGCGGCAACCCTGCCGCCCGCGTCGACGGTCGAGACACCCTCACCGAGCTCGTCCACCACGCCGACGACGTCGACGCCCAGGGTGAACGGCGGCCGGGGAGTTCCCGGGAACCGGTGGGAGCGGATCATGAGATCGTACGCGGAGACTCCGGCGGTCAGGATCCTCACCCGTACCTGGCCGGCTAGAGGTCGAGGAAGCTCCTCCTCCACGACCTGCAGGACGTCGGGTCCGCCGCGACGTCGCACGATCACCCGGCGATGGTTCATCCCTCACCCCGTTTCGTCACAGGCCAATGCGAGCACGCCGGCTCGGCTGCCCGCCGCCGGCCGCCATGCACTCGCCGCCGGCACCTGATGACGCGCGGCGACCGTGCGATCTCCATCCTCGTGATCCACCCGGATGCCGACCAGGGCCGTACGCCTCATCCTCGATTGCGTCATTCCGATCCGGTCCTCGCGTCGGGCACCGGGTGAAGCCGGGCTGGCGCCCTCGATGCCCATGGCCCGGGCGGTTCGGCGCAGCGCGAGGAGCCGCAGCCGGCCGGTCAACCCCCGAATGATGCCCCGACGATTCACGGGGCCAGATAGGCGATCCACGTGCCCCGGGGCCCACTAAGGGGTCGATCCGGTCACCCTGTCCATCTCCCCCAGGTGTTGTTCCTCGAGCACAACCGCGTAGCTGCTTCCGAGGTCACCGATCGAATCGAAGGTGAACTCGGTGCTGAGGCAGATGTAGTCCTGCTCGCCGGGGCTCAGGTTCCGCCAGAACGTGTCGGGCTCCTTGTTGATGAGCGTTCCGTCTGAGGCCAGCAGCGCCAGTCGGAATTCGCCGATGGTCTCTCCTGCATTGGCGAACGTGACACACGCCTCGAACTCGTCGTCGGTGATGAGGTTGGGAATGCGTCTGGCGGCGACATTCGAGATCTCACCCGATGGTCGCGGGGTCGCGATCGTCGTCTGATCGTGCACCTTGCCGCTGTCTTCGACCAGCGCGACGGTGAGCTCGGCGCCCAGGTTGAAGACGTCCCAGAGCGGATCCCATTCCGATGACAAGTAGAGCACGTGGCGTTGGCCCGGGAGCAGGTCCTTCCAGAACGTGTCCGGTTCGACGTCGACCGTCGAGCCATCAGCCGTCAACAGCCGGACCCGGAACTCGCCGGACCCTCCTACGTTCTCGATGAGCGCCACGACGATGACCTCATCGAACCGTGCGGCACGTTGGACGCTCACCAGGCGGCCGTCGGGTTCGAGGCGGTCCATGGCATCGAGAGTCTCTCCTTGCTGCTCCCACGCCGGGGGTTCGAGATACGCTCTGTGGCCGAAGACCGTCACCGCTGCGTGGTATACGCGAGCGACAAGTCGACACGTCGGGTCCGAACTCCGGGTGTCGCACGCGCTCACCAGAGCGTCGATGAATTCCTGATCGCAGCGCTGTTTCCCCTGGTTCTGTCCGTAGCAGACGTCGTGGGCATTACACGCCGTTCGGAACGAATCCGCGGTGCCGAACGCCGCTATCCACGACAGGAGGGGGGCGTCCGGGACGTCGAGACCTCCCTCGCGCCCGCACCCATTGGGGATGATGCCGCCGCCCAAGCGCTCTCCGATCTGGTCGATGTAGGGCGCAGCGATGGGTTCCTCCGGCGGCTCCGGATCGACTGTTCCGCCGGCGAGGTCCTCGAAGTCGTCGTTGGGGTCCGGGTAGGCGCCCACGCACCTTCCGATGGCGTCCTCGACCCGCGGTGGCAGGACGCGGGCGTCTGGGTGTGTCCGCAGCCACAGGATCGCGTCGGCCTCTTGGTAGCGGTAGAGGCTGAGATACGTCTTCGCCGTCACCGCCAGCGCCGCGACCTCGGAGAGCCCCTGCACGACGGCGATGACGACGTTCGCCTTCTTCGCGCGGGCGATCAACGCCGGGCTCGAACCATACGACAGCACCGGGCGGAAGGGATCCAGGCCGAGTTCAAGGGCGAGGCGGGCCGGGAGATACAGCTCGGTCTCCGGCACATAGAGCAGAGCCCGGACAGGCGTGCTGGCAGCGCCGCCTTCAACGATCAACTCGGCGGCCGACAGGGTGAAACCTGCCTTCGCATAGTCCTCCTGCAGCTCGTCCCACCGATCGAGCACGAGCTGGATCGCCTCCTCCTCCGTCCTCGTCACCGTGTAGGCGTCGCACTGATCGAGCCGATCCTGCAGCCAGCCGAGCCCGTCACCAACGACGTTCACCCACTCGGCGCGGACATCGGGATCCGACAGGGATGCCAGGACGACCCCGAGGCCCACGACGAGCCACACGCCGTTCTGGAGCGTCTCCACGGTGATGGTGTTCCGATCCGCGTCCACGGCTCCGAACACGGGGATCCAGTCGCCTTCGATCTCGGTGACGAGGAACAGGTCTTCCTCGGCGAAGTCGGCTGGCAGGTCCGATTCCCGGTACGGGATGGAAAGGGTCACCGGTCGCGCGAATGTGCCGTCTCCCTCCGCCACGAATGCGTATGCCGAGCCAACGGCCGACCACGACGGTTCCGGAAGGGGAGGAACCGTCTCGAGCGCTGAGAGCACGACGTCGGTGGCGGTGACCACAGCCCCCGGCGGGACTCGCACCGCCGCGCCGTCTGGCAGGAACAGTTCGGCTGCGTCGCTCGGCCGTGCCGTAGCGGCCGTCTCCTGGGTGACGGGCGACGTCGCCGTCACGCCGGACGTCGATGTCGATGCTGCCCTGGACGACGAGGAGGTGCCGGCATCTGTTGCCGAAGCGCAGGCTGTCGCGACGAGCGTGGCGGCCACTGCGCACGCGAAGAGCGACCTCCTGCGGACTCTCCCACGGGCGCGTTGTGTGCTCATGCCGGCGGGTGCGATCGGGTCGCGCCGACGCGCTGCGCAGCAGACCGGCCAGTCACGCGCTCGCTCGCATCGTGTAGCAGACCTCCGGTTCGCCGCACCATGACCCCTGTATCACGGTTCCATTCCCAGCCGTCCATTCGACGCGTTCGATGTGGAACTCGGCGCCGGGTAGGTCGCGTGCCGGGTCGGAGTAGTCGATCGTGTCTTCCAGGACGAGCAGCGGGCTCGGGTCGTTGAATACCCCGCTGCCGTCCTCGGACCTGACGTCCCGGCGGCCGTAGGCGTATGGGAGATAGAGGTTGCAGTTGACCCCGATCCGCACATATAGGGCGCCTCGCAACTCCCGGAGGTAGTCACACTTCAGGAATCCGTATTCATCCGGGTCTGGGTAGTCGATGGGGAACCCGTACCTGTCTGTCCACTCCGGGTCCTCGAGCCACTCGGGGACTGCACCGTGGTCGCCCGTGAAACAGACGTCGCTCCCCGGGGCTGGCTGGCATGCCCAGTCGCCCTCGACGAGGAGGTCATACGCTGCGGCGACGACGTGGATGTTCAGCGTCAGCGGCAGATCCTCGTTCCTGCGTTCGTCCGAGACGATGCGACCGGTGTACGTCCGAGGCCACCATGGATCACGGCTTGGCTCGGCGTAGTCGCAGTACCCGAGTCCCGGACACCAGTAGCGTGGATCGGCCGTCGTCGTGGGCGCTGCGGACGTCGTCGTGGAGGTGGCCGGGGGGAGGACAATGGGCTCGGACGGCTCGGTGTTCGACTGCAACACCGCCAACACCGCAACGGTGGCGCCTGCGAGGACCACCGCCACCGCGACGTAGCGTCTCCTTCGCCTCCGCCGCCGCTCGGCACGGGACCGCTCGGCCCTATCACGCACCTCCGCCAAGAGCGGGGAGGCACCGGCGGCTGCCGACGGCCTGGCGGCTGGGCCGTTCTGCTGCTGGCCGGTGGCCGGTTCGTCGACGGCACGATCGGGGCGTGGAGCACCGCTTGGGGGGCGGTCGGTCGCCCCCTCGTCAGCGACGACGGGAGGCGGATCGCCCGGCGTCGAAACGCCTGCACCCAGCCGGTCGGCGATCGGGTACCCGCACCCGGGACACGCCTGGGCCCTGTCGGAGACCCGCCGTCCACAGTCAGGGCATTGGATCAACGCCATGGTCGTTCCCCGCTCGTCGGCGAACGGCACGGAACCCCGGTAGCCGGGGCTCGCGACCGCGGAGACACGCGCATCTCAGTCCGAGAGGGAATCGAACGAGTCGAGGATGTCGCCGATATCCGAACCCGTGAGGATGTCGACGACCTCTCCGACGGGGTCGTCCCCCAGAGGTCCGGCAATGCCCGACTCCGCTGCCAAGTTGCGTGCGTACGTGTCGAAGCGCTGGAAGGTACCGCTGTCTCGGTCGTAGACGGGCACGTTGCGCACGATCCACGTGAACGCTTCGACGCCGACGTCGGAGGCAATATCACCGAGCGTCCGCTCGGCCTCGGCGTCTGTGATCTCTCCCCGTTCGAGGCTCTGATACACGTGTTCGACGCGATCCCTGTCCTGCTGGGATACGCCTCGAGGCGCGTAGGCGGCCGCACACGACCAGACGCGGTACCGGAAGCCCGCGCTGATGGCAAGGGTCTCGACGAGATCGTCGCATCCGTCGTACGAGTACGTCGCCGTGTATGTGCCGTCGCGGAGATGGAACGTCTCGGTCGCATTGCCCAACAGCGTCAGCTGGTGCCCCGGCCAATCGCAATCGGCGCACGAGTAGTCGACGAACGCAGTGGCCTCCGAATCGTTGGTCACCGTGACGGCGCGCAGAACGAACGAATCCGGCCGTTCGGTGTTCCCCGTCTCGTCACCTCGAGAGATCAGCACGCCAGCTACGGCTACCGCCCCGATGACGACCAGACCCAGCACGAGACGAAGAGCGCGCCTCTTTTTCGGCCGGCGGGCACGTGACTGAGTCGTGTCGGTTGGAGCGGCCGCCTCGGGGGGTCCGCCATCGACTGGGAGAGAGCTCTGGAGGTACCTCTCGACGGCTCCCTCGGTCCTGCTGACGACGTCGGCGAGATCACCTTGCCCCGCGCTGGCGGCCAAGAACCGCTCAGTCGGTGACGACAACGGCGCTCCGATCCGGTTGGGCTGATCCGACGGCGAGCTCCGGCGATGGCCGGTTGCTCCGATCGCAGGATTCGGGACCCGTCGCGTCACGTCTGGTGGAGGGCTCTGGGTGGATTCGGCGGACTCCTCGAGCGGAAACCCACACGAGGGACACGACTCCGCACGACGTGTCACCGTCTCGCCGCACTCGGGACACGGGATCCGCATCCACGCGGCAACGCCGAAACCGCACCCAGGGCAGGCTTTCGCCAGATCGGACACGCGTCGACGACACTCGGGACAGTCGATCAAGGCCACCGGTTTTCTCCCCGCTCCCCGCAGAATCGTACCCCGGCGCAACGGTCGGTGCCGGTGCTATGCGAGCGTCGCCGGCCCTCAGGCTTCCTCTGCCAGCGCCACCGTGAAGACGCCGTAGATGCGCAGTTCTCTCAGGCTCCCGTCGGCGAGCAGCTCATACTCAGCGGCGCTCCCTGTGATCACCGTTGCGCCGTACTCGTCCACGTACTTCTGGAAATCCAATCGCCACGGATACCGCCGTGACGGATCGAGGGTGAGACGCTCCTCGGCCAGCGTGAACTGCGCGAGATCGTGGTAGCCGGGGCCGATCTCGATCGAGACGCGTTCCGGACCACAGGAAGTGAGCGCACTGCAGAAGTCCGTCCGTCTGGCGCTGCGAACGGAGAAGTCGTTCGCTACCGCATTCTCGGGGAAGCTCGAGATCGTCACCATGAATCCGGCATTCTCCGTGACCTGTTCGTAGTGGTCACCGTTGTAGGCGATGTGCGGCGGGAGTTCACCATCCGGCGGATCACAGCCCCAGCAGGAGAACTCCGTCCACGTGGCAGTGCCTCTGTAGGTCCCGTAGGTGGCGTCACCGTTTGGGGCCCACCGAGCGCGGAGATCCAGCGCGGTCTCGGTCGTGGTGGTGGTCGCCTGCGTCGTCGTGGTGGTCGTCTGCGTCGTGGTGGTGGTCGCCTGCGTCGTGGTGGTGGTGGTCGCCCTCGTGGACGTGGTGTTCGCGACAGTGGTGGGCGCAGTCGTGGACGCCACTGTCGACGAGACCGTCTCGGACCGCTCCTTCTCGAGCTCCTGTCTCAGCAGCTCGTTCTGAGTCTCGAGTTCGTCGAGGCGAGCCTCGAGTGCAGAAGTGTCCTGCTCGCCGGCGCCGCAGGCAACAGCCGCGACCAGGATGGCAGCGGCCGCGAGCACACGCAGAAGGTGAGGTTGCGGCATCACGGTGTCGACCTTGAGAAGGAATCTACGCAAGCTCGCGCTCGCATGCCGCCCTGGCAACGCTTGCGAAGATCGCCGCCTCGTCCATTCTCCGATGGGGCGAAGAGCTCGGCACGCCGATCCTGCCGTCGGAGCAGCGCATCAGCCCATCGCATCCCGAAGACCGCCGCTCGTCATCGACCTGTCTCGAGCGGTGGGTTGGTCCGCCCCTCGTACAGGCTTCGGTCGACACCGGGGGTCCCGCCGTCGTGGAGCGGCTCGACGCCGGTCAGCAGCCTGAATGCCTCGACCAGGCTCACCCGATCGTTGGGGTAGGTGCGCGGGATCGAATACGGTCGTCGAGGAGCCCCCACGCGATGACCTTGGCGGCGTGTTCGACCTCTCCGGGCCCACGGGATCTCCGAGCCCTCCCATCACCGAGTCGATGCCGGCGAGAGCATCGCCCAGCAACCCCAGTTCCGGGTCCCTTCTCAGGGCTACGCGAGAAGGGCTACCCGAGGGTCGCGACGGGGCCCGGGACCGCTGGGCATCGCTTGCCATCGAGGCCGTTGCCTGCGGGTCGCTACATTCGTCTCGTGCCCCACTCGACCGCGACGACGAGGCTCCGTTCACGGTTCGCGACCGGTGGGATCGTGGTGCCGGAGGGCCGGCGGTGAACCCGGCGGTGGTCGCAGGGGTGGCGGCGACCGCGACGGGGCTCGCGGCAACACTGGCGGCGGAGCGGACGGGGCGCCGGCGGCTGCGCTTCGTGGCCAAGCCGGCGGCCTCGGTGGGGTTCGTCGTGGTTGCGCTCGGGTCTGGGGCGCTGGAGAGCGGCTACGGGGCGTTGATCTTGGTGGGGCTGGTGCTGTCGCTGATCGGCGACGTGCTGCTGATGTTCCGCGACGCGGCGCGGTTCCGTGCGGGGCTGGTGGCGTTCCTGGTGGGACACGTCGCGTACATCGCGGCGTTCGTGGTGACCGGAGTGGCGGCGGCGGGGGCAGTGACCGCCGCGATCGGGGTGGCGGTGGCGGCGGTGGGGGTGTGGCGGTGGCTGCGGCCGAACGTCGAAGGCCCCATGCGCGCGCCGGTGCTGGCATATGTCGCCGTCATCAGCGTGATGGTGGCCCTCGCCATCGGGACACAGGGGGCGGATCGCACGGTGCTCATCGTCGTCGGGGCCGCGCTCTTCTACGTGTCGGACCTCTTCGTCGCCCGGGACCGCTTCGTGACCCCAGGCTTCGCCAACCGGCTCGCCGGGCTGCCGTTCTATTACACAGGGCAGGTGCTCCTGGCGCTGTCCGTGGGAGTGTGACGGCTACGCCGATCCGAGCGGGATGCGGGCGCGGCGTAGGAGGGCAGCGGTCGCGCGGCGCCTAGAAGTTGCAGTCGGCGGCCGGTCCCAGGCCCGTGACCTCGACCATCACGTCACCATCGACCATGACGTCGGTCCGGACGCACTGCTCCGGACTCCGGGCGCCACCCTGGAGCACCGCGACGATGACCTCGTAGGAGCCGGGCTCGAACTGCACCGGCTCGCTTCCCAGCGTGCAGGGGTCGTCGCCGGTGATCGGTTTGTACGCGCCGGTGAAGCTGAATGGGTCCGAGCCGACCATCTCGCACGCGGCGGCCGTCATCCCGTTGGGCACGCTCCTACCGATGACGGCGAGCATCACGAGGCCGGACGCACCGGTGACGCCGGACACGTCGAGGGTCACCGTGCCCGGTGCCGGCGCCGCCGAAGGCGCGGGCGCGGGTGCCGTGATCGTCGACGCGGGAGCCGGCAACGTCGATGCAGGTGACGACGACGTCGTGGGTGCGGGCGCCGTCGTTGCGGGCGACGTCGTGGCGGGCGACGTCGTGGCGGCGGGACCGCCGTCTTCGCCGGACCCACAGGCGACCGCGGTGGCGCTCAGAACGACCGTGGCTGCGATTGCGGTGAGCACTCGATGTCGTGAGCTCACTGGGACCTCCTGGAGAGCAGACGCGCTATTCGTCGAACGATCCGGCGTCCACCTTGAGCAGGGGACCTCGCGCCATGTCGAACACCGGTCTCCGCTTCTCCTCGGACTCGGCCCACCAGATGGCACCCCGAGCGGGTGTCACCATCGCGGACCGTGGCCCGCCCTTACCCGACCTTCGCCGCCGCCTCGGCGACCATCTCGACGTGGTCGGGGTCGTGGGGGCTGGGGAAGTTGACGATCGCCGCATCGGCGCCCATGTCGGTGAGCGTGCGGAACGATTCCTCGAGCGCGGCGAGATCGTCGGAGCTGAACCGAACCATCATCGACTTCTCGATCTCCGTGGGGTCGCGGCCGACGTCGGCGCAATGGCGCTCCAGCACCGCGACCTTGTGATCCCATTCATCCCGCCCCAGCAGCCCTGCGTTCCAGTGGTCGGCCCAGCGCGCAACGGTACGGAGCGTGCGCCGCTCGCCTGAGCCGCCGATGACGATGGGGGGATGGGGCCGCTGCGGGCCCTTCGGCTCGTTGCGGGCGTTCATCACCGAGAAGTACGCGCCTTCGAACGTCGTCTCCTCCTCCGACAGCATCCGCACCACGATCTCGACCCCCTCGTCGAAGCGATCGAACCGCTCGGTGAGCGTGTCGCCGAGGGTGATGCCGTATGCGTCGGCCTCGAGCTGAAACCAGCCGGCGCCGAGGCCGAGCTGGAACCGGCCCCCGGAGATGATGTCGGCGGTGGCGGCCATGTTGGCGGTGACCGCCGGGTGGCGGTAGGGCATGCCGTTGACCATGGTCCCGACCTTGATCCGCGACGTGGCCTGTGCCAGCGCGGCCAGCGACGTCCAGCCCTCGAGGCACGGCCCATCGGGGTCCCCGAAGATCGGGTAGAAGTGGTCGAACACCCACGCCGAGTCGAACACGTCGATCTGGTCGGCACGCTGCCACGTCGCCAGCATGCGATCCCAGGTCGTGTGGTGCGGGTTGGTCTTCACCCCGTAACGCATCTTCGTAGCTCCGATCTCCGTGGACGGGTGATCCTATCCCGCCGGCACCCAGGACCGACCGCCGGGCACGCCCACCGCGCCGGGGCGAGTTGGCATCTTCTACTGTGTCGCCCGAAACCGACGAGGAAAGCCATGACGTCCGCAGGTGTCTCGCCCACGCGCGCCCAGCTCGAAGCAGCCATCGCCGCCCAGGAGGAGCTGCGGCCGACACTCGGCGACGCCACCGCCGACGCGACCATCCGGGCGCTCCGCGCCCAGCTCGATCAGCTCGCCGAGGTGCCCCACCAGCGAAAGCTCGTCACCGTGCTCTTCATGGACGTCGCCGGATCCACCAGCCTCATGCGGGGCCGCGACCCCGAGGAGACGATGGCGATCATGGACTCGGCGCTGGCCCGGCTCGCCGTCCCGGTGCACGACCACGGCGGGCGTGTGACCCGGTTCATGGGTGACGGCTTCATGGCCGTCTTCGGCCTACCGACCGCGCGCGAGAACGACCCGGAGATGGCCGTGCGGTCGGGCCTTCGCATCGTCGACGCCGCCGATGTGCTCGCCGAAGACCTCGAGGCGGAGCACGGGATCGAAGGCTTCGGGGTGCGAGTCGGGGTCAACACCGGCCTCGTCGTGACCGGGGGAGTCACCGAGGCCGAGGACACGATCATGGGCGACGCCGTCAACCTGGCGGCGCGCCTCGAAGCCGCAGCCGCCACCGGCGGGGTGCTCATCTCCCGTGACACCTACCAGCACGTCCGCGGCCTCTTCGACGTCGAGGACGGCGGAACCATCGACGCCAAGGGGTTTCCGGAACCCGTAGCGGTGTATCGGGTCCTCGGTCGAGCCGTGGGCGACACGCGACGTTCGGCCCGGGGGATCGAGGGCCTCGAGATCCCCATGGTCGGACGCCAACGCGAGCTGGAGCAGCTGCGGGATGCGGTCGCGGCGCTGACGACGGGCGACGCCGGGCTGCGGGCGATCACGATCGTGGGTGATGCCGGCCTGGGGAAATCTCGCCTCGTTGCCGAGTTCTCGGCGAGCGTCGTCACGGCCGACCATGTCCTCCTGAAGGCCCAGGGCATGCTCGAAGCCGAGGCGCTCCCCTATGCGCTCGTCAAGGACCTCGTCGAGCGGAGGTACGTGATCCGCAACGACGACACGGCCGATTTCGCCAGAGAGAAGCTCGTCGCGGGTGTCGCCGCCGATCTCGGCGACGCCGGCGCCGGCTCCGAGCAGAAGGCTCACTTCGTCGGCCAGCTGATCGGGTACGACTTCACCGACGATCCCGACGTGCGGGCAACCCTCGACGCACCGCAGCAGATCCGCAGCCGGGCCGTGATGTACCTCGGCGACACCATCGGCGCCATCGCTCGACGGCAGCCGACGATCGTGCTCATCGAAGACCTGCACTGGGCCGACCAGGGCTCGTTCGACGTGCTCGAGGCGCTGTTCGAAGAGCTCGCCGACGTGCCGCTCCTCGTCGTCGCGGCGGCGCGTCCCTCACTGCGAACTCGCCGCCCCGATTGGGGACTTGCCGAGCATCACGAGTTGCTCCGGCTCGAGCCGCTCACCGAAGCCGAGTCGGACGAGCTGGTCTCGGCTGTGCTGCACAAGGTGATCGACTGTCCCGACGACCTGCGGCACCGTCTCGTCGAGCACGCCGGAGGGATTCCGTACTACCTGGAAGAGACCGTCCGGATGCTCGTCGACGACGGCGTCATCGTCCCCGGCGCCGACGTCTGGACCGTGGACCGGGACCGATTGCCGGAGTTGCGGATTCCGCCCACCCTCACCGGGGTCATCCAGGCCCGCCTCGACGGCCTGCCGGCGCCCCAGCGTGTCGCCGTCCAACAGGCGTCGGTCGTGGGCCGGGTCTTCTGGGACGCCATCGTCGAGCACCTCGTGTCGCAGAATGCCGATGACATCGACGTCACCGCGGTGCTGCACGACCTCGGCACGCGCGAGATGGTCCACGAACGCGCCACCTCGACCTTCTCCGACGCGGCGGAGTACACGTTCCACCACGAGGTCCTGCGCTCGGTTGCCTATGAAGGGGTCCTCCTCCGCATCCGGCGGGCGTATCACTCGCTCGTCGCCGATTGGCTCATCGCCAACCGTGGGGATCGGGTCGCGGAACTCACCGGCCTCATCGCCGGCCACCTCGAGCGAGCCGGTCGGGATGCCGAGGCCCTGGAGAACTTCTCCGAAGCCGCGGAAGCGGCTCTCGCCGCCTATGCGGTGGAGACCGCCGACGGCTTCTACGAGAGGGCGCTGCGGCTCACCCCCGACGACGAGTCGACCCGGCGGTTCACGCTCCTCCTCGGTCGGGAGAGGACCCTCGGCATGCGGGGCTCGAGGGCCGATCAAGAAGCGGCGCTCGGCGAGCTGGCGGAGCTTGCGGGCGACGATCCGAGCCTGTCGGCGACCGCCGGCGTGCGCTACAGCTTGTTCCACTTCTTCGGCGGTGACTACCCGCGAGCGGAGCAGGCGGCGAGAGACGCGGTGGAGGCTGCGCTGGGCGCGGACAGCCCGACGCTCGAGGGTCAGGCACGCTCGGTGCTCGCCTGGGCTCTGCTCATGGTCGACGACCTCGCCGCGGCTCGCTCGGAGGCCGAACTCGGTCTGGCTCGCGCCATGGAGGGGGACGACGAGAAGGCGGCGATGCGCGTCCACAACACGCTCGGCATGGTGCTGCGCGCCGGTTCCGACTACTCGTCGGCGCGGCAACACATCACCGTCTACCTCGAGGCAGCTCAGCGGCGCGCGGACCTCGAATCGGAGCTGACCGCCGCCAACAACCTCGGCGTCGTCGAGACCCAACTCGGCGAGTACGAGGCGGCCCGAGCCCACTTCGCGCGAAACCTGCAGATCGCCGCCGAGGTGGGCGACAGACTGTCCGTCGGATCGGCACTCGTGAACCTCGCTTGGGTCACCGCCTCCCAGGGCGACTGGTCGGCGGCGAGGGAATACGCCACGCAGGGCATCGCCCGCAAACGCGACACCGGCCATGCTGAGGCCATCGCCGAGGGCCTGATGTGGCTAGGACATGCCGAGTTCGGCCTCGGCGATCTCGATGCCGCCCGAGCCGCGTACGAGGAAGCGCTGCAGCTTCGTGAGGCGCTCGGGCAGAGGGCGCTCGCCATGGGGGCGCGGGCGGGTCTGGCGCGCACCGCGTTGGCCGCGGCGGATCTCGACACGGCGCTGTCCCACGCCGCCGTCGTCACCGGCTACCTCGACGACGGCGGATCGGTAGCGAGCACCTGGGAGCCGTTGCGGATCCACCTGACGTGCGCGGAGGTCCTCCGCGCCGCTGGAGACCCCGACGCAGCCCGGGTGCTCGCACGTGCCCATCGTCTGCTCCTCGCCGACGCGGAACGCATCGCCGACGCCGCCGACCGCGCCACCTTCCTCCGTGAGGTGCCGTGGAACCGCGAGATCATCGAACTCGCCGGGGAGGGGGCTCGATAACGTGTACCGCTTCCTCTTCCTCGCCGATTGCCAGCTGGGCGCCTACGCCACCTTCAGCGGGATGACTGCGGAGGAGGCCTCCGGGTACGAGGCACGTGACATGCGGGTGGAGCCCGTTCCGCGTGTCGAGGGATTCGAGTGGGACGCCGCCCGCTACGAGGCTGCGATAGCCGTCGCCAACGCGATGCGGCCGCGGTTCGTCGTCGTCGGTGGGGACATGATCGACGACGCCGCCAACGCCGACCAGCTCGAGGAACTGCTCCGCATCACGGCGACGCTCGACCCGGACATCCCGATGCGGTGGGCCCCGGGGAACCACGACATCGCCCTCGACACGGTGGCGCCGAGACCACACGACATCGAGAAGTATCGCGAGACGTTCGGCGCCGACTACTACACCTTCGACGAGGGCCCGGCCCGCTTCATCGTCCTCAACACGGTCGTCATCGACCACCCGGAGCACGTTCCCGGTGAGCTCGACGAACAGCTCGAGTTTCTCGGTCGGGAGCTGGCGCGGGCCGCCGGCGACGGCGTCGCCCACGTGGTGCTGTTTGGTCACCACCCGCTGTTCCTGGAGTCCGCCGACGAGGAGGACACGTACTGGAACCTGCCGCAGGAGCGGCGGCGCATCGTCCTCGATCTCATCCACCGCCACGGGGTGCGAATCGCCTTCGCCGGACACTGGCACCGGAACTCGCTCGCCTTCGATGGCGACTTCGAGATGGTGACGTCGGGACCGGTAGGCTTCCCGCTCGGCGACGATCCATCGGGGTACCGCGTGGTGACGGTCCAGGAGTCCCAGGTCACCCACCGGTACGCCGCGCTGGTCGAGCCGGGCGCCGGGGGTGGGGCGTGACGAAGCCGGCGATCGTCGCCGTCGACGACGACCCTCAGGTCCTTGCGGCCGTCGCCCGTGACCTGCGGGCGAGATACGGCGCCGACTACCGCATCGTGCAGGCACCGTCGGGCGCCGATGCGCTCGGCGCCGTCGACGAGCTCCTGGCGCGGGGCGAGGCCGTGGCGCTGTTCCTCGTCGACCAGCGGATGCCCACGATGTCGGGGACCGAGTTCCTCCTCGAGGCCCGGCCCCGGTTCCCCGATGCGAAGCGGCTTCTGCTCACGGCGTATGCGGACACCGCCGCCGCCATCGAGGCGATCAACGAGGTCGGACTCGATCACTACCTCATGAAACCGTGGGACCCGCCCGACGAGCACCTCTACCCGGTCCTCGACGACATGCTCGCCGACTGGCACGCTTCGGTCCCCGCCCCCTTCGACGGGCTCCGCGTCGCCGGGACCACCTGGTCACCTTCCACCCACGACATCAAGGACTTCCTCGCCCGCAACAACATCCCGTACCGGTTCCTCGACATCGAGCGCGACGACGAGGCCCGGGCGATGACCGAGGCGGCGGCCGGCGAGCGTGGGGTGATCCCGGTGGTGTTCCTGCCGGATCGTGAACCGCTGATCCAGCCGGATCGGCGCACGATCGCCGCCGAGGTGGGCCTCCACGTCGAAGCCGAGAGCCGGTTCTACGACCTCGTGATCGTCGGTGGGGGCCCCGCCGGCCTGGCCGCAGCCGTGTACGCCGCATCGGAGGGGCTGCGGGCCGCCCTCATCGAGAAGGCGGCGCCGGGGGGTCAGGCGGGAACGAGCTCACGCATCGAGAACTACCTCGGGTTCCCCAGCGGCATCAGCGGCGGGGACCTCGCCCGGCGCGCCGTCGCCCAGGCGACGAGGCTCGGCGCCGAGCTGATCACCGCCGTGGAGGTCGAGTCCGTGGAGCTCGAAGACGCGGTGAAGGTCGTGAGGCTGTCCGACGACAGCGAGCTTCGCTGCCACGCGCTCCTCGTCGCCAGCGGCATGGCCGTCCGCCGGCTCGACGTCCCGGGTTACGAGAGGTTCGAAGGGGCCGGGGTGTACTACGGAGCCGCACCGAGCGAGGCCGCCACCTACGCCGGCGGCCATGTGTATGTCGTCGGGGCGGCCAACTCCGCCGGTCAGGCGGCGATGATGTTCAGTAGGCACGCCGGTCGGGTCACGATCGTGGCGCGAGGGGCCTCTCTCGAAGCCAAGATGTCGCAGTACCTCGTCGACCAGATCGCATCGACGCCGAACATCGAGGTCCTCCTGGAGACGGTCGTCGTCGAGGTCGACGGGGCGAAGACCGTCGAGCGCCTCCGGCTTCGCAACGTCGTGTCCGGGACGGAGCAAGAACGGCCGGCGTCGGCCGTGTTCATCTTCGTCGGCGCCGTCCCCCACACGTCCTTCGTCGGCGACGTCGTCGCCACCAACGAGAAGGGATTCATCCTGACCGGCGCCGATGCGTTCGTCGACGGGAAGCGGCCGGCGACGTGGACGGTCGACCGCGCCCCCTTCCTCCTCGAGACGAGCGTGCCCGGCATCTTCGCCGCCGGCGACGTACGCGAGGGAGTGGTCCGCCGGGTGGCGTCGGCGGTCGGGCAGGGCTCGATCGCCATCTCCATGGTGCACAAGTACCTCGAGTCGGTGTAGCAACGGTGCGCGACGCCCTGAGGCACGTGCCGCTGTTCGAGGATCTCCTCGAGGACGATCTCGCTCGGTTGGCCGCCGGGGCCCAGGAGGAGCGGGCCGGGCCGGGCGAAGTGGTGTTCCGCGAGGGCGACACCGGCGACAGGGCGTTTGTCATCGTCGACGGCGAGATCGAGGTGGTCAAGGCATCCGGCGACCGCGAGGTGCTCCTCGCGGTGCGGGGGCCGGGTGACGTCATCGGGGAGATGGCGTTGCTCGACGCCGCGCCCCGGATGGCCTCGGTACGCGCCAGGACCGACGTGAGATTCGTCACGATTCCCAAGGACGTCCTCGACGATCTCCTCGGGTCGTCGGCGACGGCCTCCCGGTCGTTGTTCCGCGTGCTGCTCGCCCGATGGCGGGAGACCGAGGCGAAACTGCGCCAATCCGAGCGCATGGCCCAGATCGGCACCCTGACGGCCGGTTTGGCTCACGAGATGAACAATCCGGCCGCGGCGGTGAGCCGGGGGGCGGGGCAGCTCGGTCCGGCGGTCGACGGCCTCGCCGCGGCTATCGGTGACCTTCGCGCCCGCGGGATCGACCCCGCCACCGACGACCTGTTGAGCGCCCTCTTTGCCGCCGCGCACGGGACCCCCGAGCCGCTCGGTGCCCTCGAGCGCAGCGACCGGGAGGCCGCCCTCGACACGGTGCTCACCGAGTTGGGCGTCGGTGAGGCGTGGCGGCTCGCGCCGGTGCTCGTGGCGGCGGGCATCGAGCCGGACCCGCTCCGCAGCGCAACCGCCGACCTCACCGACGGCGATGCCGGGGCCGTCGTCGAGGCGCTGGGTGCCGCTGCCGAGGTGGCGGCGCTCGTGCGGGAAGTGGACGAGGGCGCGGCGCGGCTCTCTGCGATCGTGGCCGCGTTGAAGTCGTACTCGTACCTCGATCGCGACGCCGTGCTCGAGATCGATGTCCGCGGCGGGCTCGACGACACGCTGCTCATCCTCAAACAGAAGCTCGACGGCATCGACGTCACCCGTGACTACCCGGACGACCCGGTCACGATCCAGGCCCACGCCGGGGAGCTCAACCAGGTGTGGACCAACCTCATCGACAACGCCGCGGACGCGCTCGCCGAAGCGGGGACGCCCGCCCCGTCGATCGTCGTACGCGTCCGTGAAGAAGACGGCGGGGCCGTCGTCGAGGTCGAGGACAACGGGCCCGGGATCCCCGCCGAGATCAGGGACCGGGTCTTCGACGCCTTCTTCACCACGAAGCCTCCCGGCAGCGGCACGGGGCTCGGCCTCGACATCAGCTATGGCATCGTCGTGCACCGCCACCGGGGCGAGATCACGGTGGAATCCGAGCCGGGCCGGACCGTGTTCCGCGTTACGCTGCCCGGTGATCCCGACTGAGGCGGCCGATGCGAAGGCGCGCGAAGAAGAAGACGCTGTGCCCCGAGCTTCGGGACGTCCCGCTCGATCCCATGCCGCCCGGCGGCTGCATCGAGTGCCTGGCGATGGGCGACACGTGGGTGCACCTCAGGTTCTGCGTCTCGTGCCGCGAGACCCATTGTTGCGACGACTCCAAGAACCGCCACGCCCGCAATCACGCCGCCGCGACGGGGCATCCGGTGATCAGGTCAAAGGAACCGGGGGAGCACTGGGCCTGGTGCTATGACCACGAGGCCAGCGTTCGCACCGCCTGAGGAAGCCGGGCGGGGTCGCGACCGGATCTCGTCCGCCTCATGACGCCGACGGGGGAGCCATGTCGAAGTCCAGTGCGACCCCGGTCATCCGCTCCGAGACCTCCCAGAGCGTCTCGATGGCTCTGCGGAGCCCGAGGCGGCGCAGGATCGGGCGCCGCACCGGTGCTCCGGTGTTGATGAACCGCGGCGCGTACATCTGGCCGCCGCGGGCGGCGGGGTCGGTTGCGGCCCGAAGCTGGGGGAGCGCGCCCCGGGCGGCTGTCATCCCTGTCCGCGTGGCGAGCGCAAGTGACACGGCGCCGCCGAGGCCGCCGCCGCCCTGGTCCATCGTGTGGGTCTGGAGGTTCGTGTTTGACAGCCCGGGGTGGGCGACGAGGCTCCGGGCGGGTAGCTCGCGCCGTTCGAACTCGCGCTGGAGACCCAGGGCGAAGTGGTAGTTGGCGAGCTTCGACCGGCCGTAGCCCTTCCACGGGGTGTACGTGCCTTCGAGGTTGGGGTTGTCCGGGTCCACCCGCCGGCCGAAGTGATGGGCGGTGCTGGTGACGGTGACGACCCTGGCAGCTTCTGCGGCGAGGAGCGACGGGACTACGCCGGCGGTGAGCACCCAGTGACCGAGATGGTTGACGCCGAACTGCATCTCGAACCCGTCGGCGGTGCGTCGCTCCGGCAGCGCCATGAGCCCGGCGTTGTTGATGAGGATGTCGACGGTGGGGTGGGTGCCGGCGATCACGGCGGCGGCGGTTCGCGCCGACTCGAGCGAGCCAAGATCGAGCTCCACCATCTCGAGCGACGCCCCGGGATGGGCCGCGACGATCTCGCCTCGCGCCGCCCGTGCCCTGTCCTGGTCGCGCGCGGCCATGACGACGTGAGCTCCGGCACCGGCGAGTGCCTTCGCCGACTCGAGCCCCAGCCCGGCGTTGGCGCCCGTCACGACGGCGACCCTGGCGGTGAGGTCGGGGATGTCGCCGCTGGTCCATGACATCGCGCGGTTCCTTTGACGCGGGTGTGCACCCTACGGTCGCCACACAGGTAGTCCTCCGCACGGCGTCGCGAGTGCCTGATTCGGGTGCTCTATGTTCGCGGTGCACGCCGACCCGGGAGAGGCCGTGGATTTCGAGACATTGCTGTATGCGACCGAGGGGCCGATCGCCACGGTGACCTTCAACCGCCCCGATCGTCTCAACACGATCGTCCCGCCCGTGCCCGAGGAGTTCGAAGCGGCGATCAGGGCTGCGACCGATGACGGCGCCGTCAAGGTCATCATCGTCCGCGGCGCCGGCCGGTCGTTCTGCGCCGGCTACGACTTCGGTGGGGGGTTCCGTCGCTGGGACGAGCACATCACGACCGAAGGCAGGTGGGACCCCGGGAAGGACTTCGCCTGGGCGACGGCGCAGCTCGTCGCCCCCACCCAACGATTCATGAGCATGTGGCGCACCCCGAAGCCGGTGATCGTCCAGGTGCACGGATGGTGCGTCGGCGGCGGTAGCGACACGGCGCTGTGCGGCGATCTCGTCATCGCGTCGGAGGACGCTCGCATCGGGACCCCGTACTCACGGATGTGGGGTGCCTACCTCTCCGGGATGTGGATCTACCGGCTCGGGCTCACCAAGGCCAAGGAGTACGCGCTCACCGGCAAAGCGCTCTCCGGGCGTGAGGCCGCCGACATCGGGCTCATCAACGAGGCCGTCCCGTTCGACCGGCTCGAGGCGACGGTGCGTCAGCGGGCGGAGCAGCTGGCGTCGATCCCGTCGTCGCAGCTTGCGGCGATGAAGCTCGTCGTCAACCACGCGTACGAGGCGATGGGGCTCGCCGGCACGCAGACCCTGGGGCCGATCCTCGACGGCCTCATGCGCAACACCCCAGACGCGCTGGCCTTCATCGAGCGGGCCGCCGCCGAAGGCGTCGGTGCGGTCGTTGCCGAGCGCGATTGCCCGTTCGGCGACTACAGCCAGGCGCCACCGGACGAGCAGCCCGATCCGTCCCACGTCATCGAGCCATGAACTCCCGGCCGCTGCCGAACAGTGGAGGTGAACAAGATGACAGACCTGCAACAGAACAAACGGGCCGCGATCGCCTTCTACCGGACGGCGTTCGAGGGCAGACCCCGGGAGGCCGTCGAGCGCTACGTCGGCGACCGGTACATCCAGCACAACCCGTGGGTGGGCGACGGGCCGGAGGCGTTCGTCGCCCACTTCGACCGAATGCACGAGGAGTACCCCGACAAGCGCATCGAATTCGTCCGGGCCGTGGCCGAGGGAGACCTCGTGGCCGTCCACACCCACCAGGTGTGGCCCTCGGACACGGAGTTCGTGACGATGGACTTCTTCAGGTTCGACGAACAGGGCAAGATCATCGAGCACTGGGACGCCGTCCAGGAGGTCCCGGCAACCTCGGCGAACCCCAACACGATGTACTGACACGGCGCCGCCGCTCGACGGTGAGACCGACCCGGCGGCCAGGGTCTGGAGCTCGAACCCCCGCTTGGGGTTCTCGACGAGCGGCTCGAACCCCCGCTTGGGGTTCTCGACGAGCGTGGTGTGGCTCGACTCCCCGTCGAGGCCGAGCTCGGCCGACTCGTCGAGGTAGCCGCGCCGGCTCAGCCCGTTCGAGCCGAGGAGGAGAAGACCTTCGTGTCGTGTTGTCGCGACGAGACGGAGCGTTCACGCTGGAGACCTCCTTGCGGCTCTGAATGAACCACACCGAGGCAACCCTCTCACGGTCGCGAGTCCCCACCATCGACGAGCACTCGGTGACGCCGTTAGGCTGCTTCTCGGCGTAGGTTGGGGGACTGGGCGCCGCACCGGGGCACCCGGCGCGGGGGAGGAACAAGACGTGAGCCGAGCTCGCGAGCGCGTGCACACCGACGGCAAGTTCTTGAAGATCGGTGACCAGGTCTTTCGTGTTCGCGGCGTCACCTATGGTGGGTTCCGGGCCCGCCTCGACGGCTGGAGGTTTCCCGACACCGTCCGGTTGAAGAAAGACCTCGTGTCGATCGCCCGCGCCGGTCTGAACACGGTGCGCACCTACGAAGTGCCGCCGCCCGAGATGGTGGAGATCGCCTCCGAGCAGGGGTTGAGGCTGATCGTCGGTCTCGACTGCCACGATTGGCGAATGGAACCGCATCCGGGGCGGCGCGCCCGCCGCCGCATCCTGGACGCGGGTCGGCGCGCCGTGGCCGGCGCGATAGAACTCCTCGCAGAGGACACCTGCGTGCTCGCCGTGGCCGTCGGCAACGAGCTCCCGGTGGATCTGGTGCGGTTGCACGGTGCCGGCGCCATCGAGGACACGCTGTCGCGCCTGCTCGCCGATGTGCACGATGCCGATCCCGGCATGCTGGCGACCTACGTCAACTTCCCGACAACCGAGTTCCTCGAGCCTGAAGGCCAGGACGTGATCGCCTTCAACGTGTTCCTCGAGGAGCCCGAGGCGCTCCGCCGCTATCTGAAGCATCTCCAGGTGGTCTCCCGCGACAAGCCGCTCCTGCTGACCGAGCTGGGCCTCGCCGGAGACGTTCACGGTGAGCCGGCCCAGGCCGATACGCTGGCATGGCAGTTGCGGGCCGTTGACCAGCTGGGATGCGCCGGGGCAACGGTCTACGCGTGGACCGATGAGTGGGCCGTCGACGACGCGTCGGTGAGAGGCTGGGGTTTCGGGATCACCACCGAGGAGCGAGAGCCGAAGGCCGCGCTGGAGGTCGTAGAAGAATGGGCGCGATCGTCGCCCCCGCTCGACCTGCGGAGCACTTGGCCCCGGGTGTCGGTGATCGTGTGCACCTATAACGAGGAACGCAACATCGAGCGGTGCCTCGCTTCGCTCCAGGCCTGCGACTACCCCGACCTCGAGGTCATCGTGTGCGACGACGGCTCCACCGACGCCACCGTCGAGATCGCCAGGCGCTTTCCGTTTCGGGTTCTGCCGATGCCGTTCGTCGGGCTCGCCGGGGTTCGCAACGCCGGACTGGAAGCCGCCACCGGGGACATCGTCGCATACCTCGACGCCGACGCTGCATGCCACCGGGAGTGGCCGTATCACCTCGTGCTGTCTCTCGACGAGGACGTGGCGGCTACCGGAGGGCCGAACCTCCCGTGGCCTCGCGCCGGGTTCGTAGAACGGGCCGTTGCCCTCTCCCCGGGCGCTCCCGTGGAGGTTCTGCTCACCGATGATCGCGCCGAGCACGTCGCCGGCTGCAACATGGCCTTCCACAAGGAGTCACTGTCGGCGGTCGCCGGTTTCGATCCCGCGTTCGTCTCGGCGGGCGACGATGTCGACGTCTGCTGGAAGCTCCTCGACGCCGGAGGCGAGATCGGGTTCTCGCCTGCCGCCCAGGTGCTCCATCACCGCCGCGGCAGCGTCGGTGGCTATCTGCGTCAGCAGCGCGGCTACGGCCGCGCCGAGCGGATGCTGTCCGGTCTGCACCGGAACCGGTTCAACCGTCTCGGCCAGGCTCGCTGGAGGGGCTTCGTCTACGGAGGGTCGAGCATCTTGCCCGGGTTGCTTCGCCCGCTCGTGTACACCGGGCACATGGGGTCGGCGCCCTTTCAGCCGGTCGTGCGGCGCCGGTCCGAGATCGCCGCGGGGTGGGTCGGTGCCCTCCTCCCGCTGGCGCTTCCGCTGATGCTGGTGGGCGCCGTCCTGTCCGTTCTCTCGGCGTGGTGGCTGCTGGTGCCAGGTGTGCTCGTCGCGTTGCTCCTCGCCTGGGCCACCGCAACCGCGGTTGCAGCGAAGGTGCCTCGCACCGAACCAAAGCCACTCCGGCTGAGGGCGCTCGTAGGTGCGTTGCACGTCGCCCAGCCGATCGCCCGTGTCTGGGGGCGCATCACCGGACGCCCGATCCGCTCGACGCCGCCCGCGGAACACCCATGGGTCGGGGACCGGACGACGTGGCTGAGGGCCCTCCGAGGCTCCCTCGAGGTCGCAGGATGTACGGTTGAGGAGGGCGGTGCGGGGAGCTCCTGGGACCTGAGGGCGATGACGGGCATGAGCGCAGCGTCGATCACGACAGCGGTGGCATGGAAGTGGGAGCCGCGCCACCGGGTCAGATACCTGCCTCGTCCTTGGCTTGTCTTCGTGATTGTGCTCGGCATCGTGCTGTTGGCTGCCGGTTTCGTGTGGGGCTGGGCCCTTCTCGGCCTCGCGCTGGTGGCTGCGGGCTTCGACGCGTTGCGGCTGCGGGGACGGGTGAACAACGCGTTGCGGAAGACGACCCTGGGGGCGCGGCGATGACGCATCGCAGGGGGAAGAGTGGAGACCACCGACAGAGAACTGGTCGCGCCAACATCCAAGCGCGGGCCCGGATCCTGGAGAACCTCCGCAAGAGGGCTGAAGCCGAGGGCCCGGCACGCGCTGCCGAAGCGGCTGATCCCTTCTCGGCGCCGGCCGCGCGTCCCGCGAAGGAGACCTCGGCCCCGGCCAGGACACTCCGCGATGACACGGACGTCCTCCGTCGCGTGATGAGAGAGGCGCGCCCTTATCGGAGGCACATCGCCCTCGTCTTCCTCCTCAGCCTGCTCGCCACGCCTCTGGCGCTGCTCGGGCCGGTACCCCTCAAGATCGCAGTCGACTCCGTGCTCGGCTCCGAACCGTTGCCCGGTTTCCTGCAACCGGTCGTTCCCGCAGCTGTGGAGTCGTCGACCTTCCGGCTCCTCATCCTCGCCGCGGTGATGCAGGTGCTCGTCGTCCTGTTCGTCCAGCTCCAGGCGAACGCGACGTCGCTCCTCGAGACGTACACCTCCGAGCGGTTGTCGCTGACGTTCCGCGCCAAGCTTCTTGCTCACGCGCAGCGGCTCTCGTTCAGGTTCCACGATCGCCGGGGAACCGCCGACTCCATCTACCGTATTCAGTACGACGCCCCGTCGGTGTCACACCTCGCCGTCTACAGCTTGATCCCCTTCGTCACCGCGGCCTTCACACTCGTCTCGATGATCTACATCATCGTGGTGTTGGACCCACAGCTCGCGATTGTCGCTCTGGCGATATCCCCTCTGTTGTTCGTCTACTCCCGGTTCTACCGGACGCGCATGCACCCGCGGTACAAAGAGGCGAAGAGGCTCGAGAGCTCGGCGCTGGGTGTGGTCCAAGAGGTGCTGACCTCGTATCGCGTGGTCAAGGCGTTCGGTAGAGAGGAGCACGAGAAGGACCGTTACGTAGCGCATTCCACGGACAGCATGAGGGCCCGGATCCGACTTGCGGTCAGCGAGGGCGCCTTCGGAATGCTCCTGAGCCTCACGACCGCCGCCGGGTCTGCCCTCGTGATGTTCATCGGCGTGCGAAACGTCCAAGCAGGGACCCTCTCTCTGGGTGAGCTCCTTCTTGTCCTCTCGTACTTGGGGCAACTCTATGGACCGTTGAGGACGGTGAGCCGGAAGATCGCCAGCTTGCAGAAGCAGCTGGTCGGAGCACAACGCGCGTTCGAGCTACTGGATGAGCTGCCTGAGGTCACCGAGAAACCGGGAGCCCGATCGCTGAACCGGTCGGTCGGCGATGTTGAGGTTCGCGACGTCGACTTCGCGTACGAGAAGGGACATTCGGTCTTGTCCGGCGTGTCCTTTCGCGTCGAGCCGGGGGCAAAGCTGGGCATCGCCGGCCCGACCGGAGCCGGCAAGACCACCCTCGTCAGCCTGCTCAGCCGTTTCTACGACCCGACCTCGGGCGAGATCCTGCTCGACGGGTTGGACCTTCGCGAGTACAAGCTCGCCGATCTCCGCGCCCAATTCGCGATCATGCTCCAGGAGCCCGTGCTGTTTTCGACCACGATCGCCGAGAACATCGCTTACGCCCGTCCCGGCTGCAGTATGAGGGACATCGTGACCTCAGCCCGGGCCGCAGGCGCTCATGAGTTCATCGCCGAGCTGGCCGACGGGTACGACACGGTCGTCGGCGAGCGGGGGATGCGCCTATCGGGAGGGGAGCGTCAACGGATCTCGCTGGCCAGGGCCTTTCTCAAGGATGCGCCGGTTCTCATCCTCGACGAGCCGACCAGCTCGGTCGACGTGAAGACGGAGGAGGGGATCATGGCCGCGATGGGCGAACTTATGGCCGGACGGACCACCATCATGATCGCCCACCGGCTCAGCACCCTCGATGGATGCGATGCGATCCTCGAGATCGATGCAGGTCGAGCCAGGGCCGCAGAGCGGGACGGTTCGCCGAGTGCGCCCGTCCGGCGCGGTGGCGAGCGGTGACGGCCATGCGAACCCGTGTGACGCCCATGACGCTCACCGAGGGCACCAGGATGCACCCGGCGTCGGTTGCATGGCGGAGACTCGCTCCCGGCTCACCGCCTCCGGCGGCCATCGATGTCTTGAAGAGGCCAAGAGGCAACGCCAAGTCGGCGGTCTATCGCCTCAGGTCGGTCGGTCCCGGGGGCCGGGATGTCATCGCCAAGGAAGCGCGAGCGGCCCTCGCGCGAACCGAACGCACCGTCTACGGAGAGCTGTTGCCCAGGCTCGAGGTCTCCGGCGTCGACTACCTCGGGTGGACCTCATCCGAGGATCGGGCCAGGAGTTGGATCTTCCTCGGAGACGGCGCTGGGGCCGAATGCGACGCTTCCGATCCGGCACATCGTGACCTCGCCGCCGAGTGGCTCGCCGGTTTCCATCTCGGCACCCTTGGACGCGCTGTGCCCGCTGCGCTCCCGACAAGAGGGGCAGCGGAGCGACTGTCTGCGCTGCACCGAGCGCGAAACGAAATCAACGAAGCCCGCTCCGCCTCGGCCTTG
>CAMYMC010000024.1 GCA_947259365.1 uncultured Acidimicrobiaceae bacterium
ATCAGGAGCCTGACGAACGACACGAGATTCGGGACCGTCAAGACTCCCCTGCCTGCCGGCGCGGTTGGTTCGTCCAGTTCGACCCCTACAGGTTGTAGCAGGCGACTAGATGCCCGTTCCCGAGATCCTCGAAACCGGGATGGTCGCTGGTCCTGCAATGGTCGGTCGCCCTGGGACAGCGCTCGATGAACCGGCAGACCGGCGGCGGGTTCAGCGCCTTCGAGATTCCACCCTTGATGTCGACACGCTCGCGCTTGTAGGCGGGATCCGGCACCGGAACGGCCGACAACAGCGCCTGCGTGTAGGGATGCTGTGGATTCGACAGCAACTCTTCCGTCGGGGCCATCTCCACTATCTTGCCCAGATACATCACCGCAATGCGGTCACACATGTAGCGGGCCACCGCCAGATCATGAGTTATGTACAGGTACGAGACGTCGTACTCATCGGCGAGCTTGAGCATGAGATCCATGATCGAGATGCGGATGCTGACGTCGAGCATCGACGTCGGCTCGTCTGCAACCACGAACGTTGGATCGATCACGAGAGCACGGGCGATTGCGACACGCTGCCGCTGACCGCCGGACAACTCGTGCGGATACCGGAACATGAACGATTCCGGCGGCGTCAGGCCCACCCGATGGAGTAGCTCCGCGACGCGCTCCTCCCGCTCCTGAACGCGACCGATACGTTGGACGGTCAGCGATTCGGCAACCGTGTCGTAGACGGTACGGCGGGGGTTCAGCGACTCGAAGGGATCCTGAAAGATCATCTGCACCCGTCGACGGAAGCGACGCATGTCGGATCGCTGAATCTCCGCGATGTCGATCATCTCGCCCTCGTCATTGAGGTAGATGTGGCCGGAGGTGGCGTCCTCGAGCTTGGTCAGCATCCTGCCTGTTGTGCTCTTGCCACAACCCGACTCGCCGACGAGGCCGAGGGACTCGCCGGGGGCAATCTCGAAGTTGATGTCGTCGACCGCATGAACGAAATCATGCGCTTCCCGGAACAGGCTCTTCGCGACCGGGAATAGTTTGCGGAGGTTCTCGACCTTGAGCAGCGGGCTGGCCTGCTCTTGCGAGTCGGTATCGGTCATCGCTTCAGTCACTTCTGCAGGCCTCCGATCTCGGGAACCTCTTGCCAGTTCCAGCATGCCACCGCATGGCCATCTTGCACAGTCGTCAACGAAGGTTCCTCTGTAGAGCATTGCTCGGTGGCGAACGGGCAACGAGGGTGGAAACGGCACCCGGTCGGGGGTTCGATGAGGTTTGGCGGCTCACCCTCCAGCGGTGCCAGTTTCCGGCGCGGTCCGGTTATCGAGGGAGTCGACTTGAGCAGCAAATAGGAGTAAGGATGCTTCGGACGGTGAAAGACCTCGACCGTTGACCCGAGTTCCACCAGTTTGCCTGCGTACATGACACCCATTCGTTCGGTCACCTCGGCGATGACCGCGATGTCGTGGGAGATGTAGATGATGCTCATCCCCAGTTCCTGCTGGATGTTCTTCAGTTCCCGCAGGATCTGATCTTGCACGATCACGTCGAGCGCGGTCGTCGGCTCGTCGGCGATGATCACTTTGGGGTTACACGACAGTGCCATGGCAATAACGGCCCTCTGGCGCATCCCACCGGAGAACTCGTGCGGATAGCGTTCCATCGTCACGGGATTGAGCCCGACCAGTTCGAACAGGGCTCCGATCCGGTCCGTCTCTTCCTGGTAGGTGAGCGTCTCAGGCCAATGAAGGCGAAGAGCTTCACGGATCTGGTCGCCGATCCGATACACAGGGTTCCAAGAGTTCATCGCCCCTTGGAAGACCATGGAGATGTCCCGCCACCGGCGGCGCCGCATCTGTTCCTCGTCGAGTTCGATGAGGCTTTCGCCGTCCAGTCGAACATCCCCGGATTTGATGACCGAGTTGTCCGGGAGGAGCCGGAGCAGTGTCAGAGCGATCGAGGTCTTTCCACACCCGGACTCGCCGACCAGGCCGATGGCCTCTCCGTTGTTGAGGGTGAATGTGACGTCCTCGACAGCGGACACGTCACCTTCCTTGGTGCCGTAATGCATGACGAGGCTATCGACTTCCAGGAGCGGCGTACCCGCCTTGCCTCCTCTTGATTCAATCTCGAGAGTCTGTGCCATTGACGTCCTTTAGCGTTTCCGGAGGCGGGGGTTCACAACTTCATCCATCGCTCTTCCGACCAGGAAGAAACCTGCGGAGAAGAGCGTGATCGACAACCCGGCGGGCAACATCAGCCACCAGACATCGAGACCTTCGAGGGTGTAACCCTGGGTATGAGCGATATTGATCATGATTCCCCACGACTGCTGGATGTTCAGCAGGCCCAGGAATGAGAGGGCGGCCTCGGTGAAGATGGCGCCGGTCACTGCGAACATCATGTACAGGAAGCTGAGGGGAAGCACGTTCGGGATTATGTGGCGGGTGATGATCCGCCAGTGACCGCCGCCGGCAATACGTGCGGCGTCGATGAACGGCTTGACCTTGACGCTCAGTGCCTGCGACTTGAGGATGATCGCAGTTCCCCCCAACCCGGACAGCACCCCGATGAGGATGGCGGCGGCAATCGCCCCGGCGATCGCCTCGCCGGGCCGGATGGGGACGTTCGCCTGTTCCAGCGCCCGCTCGATGTTCGTGAGCAGCCCGCGCTGCTCGGCCACCGACTCTGCTTGGGTGACGAAGCGGCGCAGCAACGGGATCCGGCTCAGCCCCCTCCGGTCCTGCTCCACTTGAAGGTACGAGCCCAATCGGCCCTTGAGGTCGCGCTCGACGGCGGCATTGGGGCCGAAGAGGATGGCGATGAGCAGGAAGAACGCCAGCCCGGCCGCCCCGGCCCCGATGGCGATGAGCGTGGTGTCGCCACCACCGGCGTCGGCCTCCTGGGCGAACGCAGGGACGGCGCCGAACGCCACAGTCAGGCACGCCCCGGATCCGACCGCGGCGGCGCGCCTCAGCATCATCGGGCGAACGGCTCCGGCTCGAACAGGTCGGCCGGGAGAGCGATCCCGAAGTTGGAGAGGTGATCGGAGAACGTGGGACGAATCCCCGTCGCCTTCAGCCGACCCCGGTACCGACCCTCATCGTCGATGCCCATCCCGTAGTCGAAGAGGAACAGGTCCTGGGTCGTGATGATGTCGCCCTCCATGCCCACCACCTCGGTGACCTGGGTCACCCGCCGCGTCCCGTCGCGGAGGCGGTGGAGGTGGACGATCAGGTCGACCGCCGACGCGACCTGCTCGCGGATCGCTCGCACCGGCAGATCCATGCCGGCCATGAGGACCATCGTCTCGATCCGAGCGAGGGTATCGCGCGGTGAGTTGGAGTGAATGGTCGTCAGCGAACCGTCGTGACCGGTGTTCATGGCCTGGAGCATGTCGAGGGCTTCGCCGCCACGGGCCTCACCCACCACGATGCGATCCGGTCGCATACGCAGGGAGTTCCGCACGAGGTCGCGAATCGTGACGTGGCCCTTCCCTTCGAGGTTGGGAGGCCGCGACTCGAGGCTGAGGACGTGCATCTGGTTGAGCCGCAGCTCGGCGGCATCCTCGATCGTGACGATGCGCTCCGCATCCGGGATGTAGCTCGACAGCACGTTGAGCAACGTCGTCTTCCCGGATCCCGTCGAGCCGCTCACGATGACGTTGAGCCGTCCCTGCACGCACCTGCGGACGAAGCCGGCGACCTGCTCGGAGAAGGTCGCGTTGGCGACGAGATCGTCGGAGGTGAAGGGGTCGACGGCGAACTTCCGGATGGTGAGGAACGGTCCGCCGATCGCAAGCGGGTGGATGACCGCGTTGACACGAGAGCCGTCGGGGAGCCGGGCGTCGACCATCGGTGTCGATTCGTCGATGCGCCTCCCGACCTGGCCGACGATCTTCTCGATGATGCGCTCGAGGTGGGTCGGGTCGACGAACTTCGTGTCGGTCCTCGTCAGCTTGCCGGCGCGCTCGACCCATACATGGTGGGGGCCGTTGACCATGACCTCGGTGATCTCCGGGTCGGAGAGGAAGGGGTCGATCGGTCCATACCCGAGAACGTCGTCGGCGATCTCCTGAAGGAGCTGGAGCCGGTCGGCACGGGACAGCGGGACCGATTCCTCCTGGTCGAGCGCCCACTCGAGCATCTCCATGACGCGCAGCTTGAGCTCGGCATCGCTCATCTGACGGTCGTACAGAGTGGGGCCGAGACCCTCGACGACCTTGTAGTGGAGCTTGCGCCGCAGGTCCTGGCGCATCTCCTCCCTGTGGCCCTCGAGGGTGACCTCAGCCGCCTTCGCCGCTTTCACGCGGTCGGCAAGGCTCATGTGGTGCCCCCAATCTCCTTGGCGTCGTGACCCGGGTGTTCGGCTATCGGAACCATCGGCGAGACTTCTGTTGATCTTCAGCAGGTTGTTCCTCGACGATCTCGTCGTCGAAGACCAGTGCCGCCACCGAGCGGAGGTCGCGGGCGACCCGGGAACGGGGGTACAGCGAGACGACCGGCTCGCCCTCGTTGACCGCCCTCGGCACGAGCTTGTCGGACGACACCGCCGCCATCACCTGCAGTCCGAGGGATCGCTCGAGCTCGTCGACGTCGAGCCGGGCTTTCGAGTTGACCCGGTTGAGGACGAGCTTGATCTTCTCGAACGGGAACTTGATGAGCCGAAGGGTGTCGAGCGCGAGCTTGGCGTTCTTCACGCTCGGCAGGTCCATGTCCACGACGAGGAGAACGTCATCGGAGCGCTCGAGGATCGACAGCACCGGCTCGTCGAGGAACGGCGCCGTATCGATGACGATGTAGTCGAACATGCGCTTGAGCATGCCCAGCGTCTTGACGACGACCTGGGTCGACACCTCGTCGGCGAGCGACGGCTCGAGCGGTGCCGACAGCACTCTCAGCCCGGAGGCGTGCCGGGCGAGGAGGTTGTCGAGGAGCTCCTCGTCGAGCTTGTCGATGTCACGGGCGACGTCGACGATCGTGTGCTTCGGATCCACCTGGAGCGAGATGCACACGTCACCGAACTGGAGGTCCGCGTCGAGGACCACCGTGCGCTCCGGCTCTCCCCAATTGGCGAGGGTGAGCGCGACGTTCGTCGTGGTCATCGTCTTGCCGGCACCACCCTTCGGGGACATGATCGTGACGACCTTGCCGATCTGGCGCCGCTTCGTTGCCTCCGGATCGTCCCGGCGTTGGTGCTGGACGACGATGCCGAGGGCGTCCTCCATCTTCTGCAGCGTCAGCGGGGCTTCGATGACGTCGCGGACCCCGGTGCGCAGAGCCGCCCGCAGAATGTCGGTGGTCACGACCTCGGCGACGAGGACCACGGGGAGATCCGGCCTGACGTCGAACAGGAGGCCGGTCTCCGCAACGCCGGTCTCGTGAGCATACGAGGGGCCAACGATCGCAAGGTCGATCCCCTCCTCAACGAGGCGACGTTGCGCGTCCGTGATGTTCCGCGCCGTGTAGACCTTGTTGCCCTCGAGCAGTTCACGCGCGCCATCCACGAAGCCGTCGTCGGTCTCGACGATGAGGATCGAGTACGTCGCGGTCTCAACTGCCAAGCGTGGCCCCCACTTGCTGGAGTTGCTCCTGGATCCGGTCGAGGAGATCGAACAGGTCGTCTACGAGCACACCCCGTGCCTCGAACTCATTGTATGGCACATCCTTCGGAAGCAGCGTCAATGCGACCGATGTGTACTGGCTGGCGAACTCGATCTGCTCGGCCTGCTCGGGGGTGACCTCGAGGACGATGATCTGCGTGCCCTGGGGCTCGAGGCCCGTTCCCAGCGGGGCGAGCCTTGTGTCGGGCCCCATCGCGATGACCTCGATGTTCTGGAGGACGGTCTGGGTGAAGTCGATCGACGGCGGCAGGGTCTCCGCGAAAGCGGTGAGCGGATCCGTCGGCTCCTCCTCCCCCGTCTCGGTGCCGGGCGTCGGCTCCTGCGGTTCCTGCTGACCGATGCCGAGGTCGACGACGAGCTCGCGCAGGTCGGGGTCGCTCACGAGCGCCACGATCTGGCTCAGTTGGATGCCCGCCGAAGCGAGGATGTTGACCCGGTCGCCGGGACGGATGAATCCGCCGACCGCGGCGTCCTCGCCCGGGCGGATCGAGATCGCGACCTTGCCCTGGGCGATGTCCTCGGAGAGGAAGACGGTGTTGAGCTCGGCGGCGGTGACGAACATGTCGACGGTGATCAGCTGAGCGGGGCTGATCGGACCGGCCGCAACCCGCCCATTCAAGGCGTCGGCGAGGTTCGACGGCTGGTCGTCGCAGAGGGTCGCATCGACGTCCTGACCCTCACGGGCGACGACGCCGGAGCAGAGGATCGAGTTCGTCGTGTCGAGCTCGAGCACGCTGCTCAACGCGGTCGATTCCTCGATGAAGTCCTGTGCGATCTCGCCGTCGGTTCCCGTCTCGATGAGCTGGGTCGCTCGGAACACCTTCACTTCGACGAAATCAGCGGCGACGTTGTCCTCGACAGTGCTGAGGAACCGCCAGACGGCGAAGGCGGATACAGCGGCGAGGATCAACGCCAGCACGAGGACGAGAGTTCTTCTGCCCATGTCAGTTGGCCCTTCCGGTCACAGTCGTTCGCGCACCACACGACATGGAGACGCGAGTCCCCAAGGACGCGCAGCTAGCCAAGCACCCTGACCGGATAAGTCAAGGATTCGCGACCTCGCTGCGGACGGGGCCGCATCAGCTCCGGCCGATGCCCCGTTCCTTGAGCTCCTGGAGGATGGCCTCCAAGGACGCGTCAGCGTTGAACGAGGGCTCCGCGGCAGCTTCGTCTTCACGTTGAAACTCCCGTCGCCTCGGTCGTTGGCTTCGGCGTTCGCTCCACGTCGAACGTTCCTCCCATTCGGGAAGCGCCTGCTTGATCGACAGGCTCACTCGACGTCTGTCGGCATCGATCTCGGTCACCTTTACCCGCACGTGCTGGCCGATCGAGAGCTCCAGCTCCGGGCTCTCGACGTGGTGGAGGGCGATCTCGGAAACGTGGACGAGACCCTCGACTCCCTCGCCCACCGAGACGAACGCTCCGAAGGGAACCGTCTTCGTCACGGCGCCGTCGATGATCGTCCCCGGCTGGACGTCTCGGGAGAACTCATCCCAGGGATCTTCACGGGTCTGGCGGACCGACAGCGAGATCCGCTCCCGCTCGCGGTCGACCTCGAGCACCTTCACCGCCACTTTGTCGCCGACGCTCACCACCTCCCCCGGGTGGGTGACGTGTTGCCACGACAGCTCGGAGACGTGGACGAGGCCGTCCATCCCTCCGAGATCGACGAAGGCGCCGAAGTTCACGACGCTCGAGACGACACCCTCGCGGATGTCGCCCGGGGTGAGGTCGGAGAGGAACGCTTGGCGCTGCTCGGCTTGTGCCTCCTCGAGATGGGCTCGACGAGAGAGCACGACGTTGTTCCGGTTCTTGTCCAGCTCGATGACCTTCGCCTCGATGACCTCGCCGACGTAGGGGTGGAGGTCACGGACGCGGCGGAGATCGACGAGCGACGCCGGGAGGAAGCCCCGCAGCCCGATGTCGACGATGAGCCCGCCCTTGACGACCTCGATCACCGCGCCGCTCACCGTGCCGCCTTCGCTCATGACCTTCTCGATGCGGCCCCAGGCTCGCTCGTACTGGGCGCGCTTCTTCGAGAGGACGAGGCGTCCCGATTCGTCCTCTTTCTGGAGGACGAGTGCCTCGATCTCATCGCCGACGTTGACGACCTCAGCGGGGCTGGCCGAGTTCCTGATCGACAGCTCGTTGGCGGGGATCACGCCCTCGGACTTGTACCCGATGTCGACGAGCGCCTCGTCCGGGTCGACCCTGACAACGGTGCCGGCGACGATGTCTCCCTCTTTGAACTGGAACACCGTCTTGTCGACGGCGGCCGCGAAGTCGTCTGCGCTCAGCTCGTCCTCGATGTTGCCGATGTCCGTCGGCGCCTTGATCGCCGGTCGCTCCCCGACCGATGGCACTCGCGGCTTGGCGACTTCCTCGTCCTCGGTCGCCTCGTCCTCGGTCGCCTCGTCCTCGGTCGCCGCGTCCTCGGTCGCCGCGTCCTCGGCAGGGTCGGATTCGGCTTCGGGCTGGGGCGGCGTGGCTGCCGGTTGCGGGTCGTCCGCCGCCTCGGCGGAGACATCGCCGGCAGGTGGTGAACCGGCGTCCTCCGGAGACGGCGTCGTGGTGTCTCCGTCGGCGGCAGGTTCGGGGTCCGGAGTGTTGGGCACTCCGGTCTCGGGGGCTGCGCCGTCCGCGGGCAGCCCGCTATCGGATTCGATGGTCATAGGGGAAGGGTCAGCTCCTGTGCGATGATTACCCACAGACGGCGCAGCGCGCCGCCCGGAGCGCCGGCAGCGTACCAGCTTTGCCAGCGCCAGTCACGGGTCGGCCGCCGTCGACCCTTGCACCGAGCCGCACGGGCTCAGCTCTTGCAGTCGGCAAGCGTCGGTCCGGTAGCGGTGTCGACTCTGAGCGCGACCCTCAATTCGACGATGCCTTCCATGACCTCTACGACGAGGGACCTCACGGCCTCGAACTCGCCGACGGGAACCTCGAGGACGAGCTCGTCGTGCACCTGCAGGAGCATCTCGGCTCCGGACCCTGCGTCCCGCAGCCGGGCGTCGAGGACGACCATCGCCTTCTTGATGATGTCGGCAGCGGCACCCTGGATCGGCGCGTTGAGCGCCATCCGCTCGCCCATCTGCCGGTTGCGGAACGCCGAACTCGAGAGCTCGGGCAGATACCGCCTCCGGCCCAGCAGCGTCGTCGTGTAACCGGTGGCCCTGGCATCTGCCACGATCCCCTTCATGAAAGCGCGCACTTCGGGGAACTGGGCGAAGTAGGCCTCCATCTGTTCCGCCGCCTCCTCCCGGGAGATCTCGAGTCGTTGGGAGAGCCCGTATGCCTCCATCCCGTAGAGGAGCCCGAAGTTCACGACCTTGGCGCGCCGTCGCTGGTCGTTGGTGACGTCGGACGGATCGATCCCGGCCACCCGGGCGGCGGTGGCGGTGTGGATGTCCAGGTCGTTCTCGAACGCCCCGACGAGGCCTGGATCACCAGAGAGGTGGGCGAGGATGCGGAGCTCGATCTGGGAGTAATCGGCGACGAGGAAGACGTAGCCCTCCTCTGCGACGAAGGCCTTGCGGATGATCCGTCCCTCCTCGGACCGCACCGGGATGTTCTGGAGGTTGGGCTGCTCCTGGCTCAACCGGCCGGTCGCCGCAGCCATCTGGTTGAAGCGCCCCCGGACCCGCCCATCGACGTCGATGAGCGGGACGAGGGCGTCGACGTATGTCGAGCGGAGCTTCTCCAGCTCTCTGTACGCCAGGAGCTTCTCGACGACGGGGTGCTCGTCGCGCAGCTTCTGGAGCACCGTCGCATCGGTCGACGGCACGCCTTTCGGGGTCTTCTTCAGCACCGGAAGCTCGAGGCGATCGAAGAGAACCTCGCGCAGTTGCAGCGTCGAGTTCACGTTGAACGGCCCCCCGGCAGCCTCGTGGATTTGCGACTCCAAGTCGGCCAGGCGGCTGCGGAGGTCGGCACCCAGGTCCTCGAGGAAGACCCGGTCGACCCCGATCCCGGTCGACTCCATCTGGGCGAGGATCGGGATGAGCGGCAGCTCGATCTGGCGGAAGAGCTCGGCGGCGCCCCGCGCCTCCACCTGCTCGCTCAAGGGCTCGACGAGCCTGCCGGCCACGATGGCTCTCCGCGCCGCCCCCTCGAGATCGGGACCGGCCGCGGCGTCGAAATCGAGCGTGCCCTGCGCTCCTTCCTCCTTGCCCTCCGGGGCCGCCACGTCGATCGCCAGCTCTCTGTGAGCGAGCTCGGCGATGTCTGGTGCCCGCTGCGCGGGGTTGACGAGATACGCGGCGAGGGCGGTGTCGAAGGCGACCGACGGGGGTTCCAGGCCGGCATCGATGAAGAGCCGCACCACCGGTTTGGCGTCATGGGCGACGATGCCGTGACCCCGGGCGGCCGCAGCGACGAGGCCGAGAGCGGCCGCCGGGACAAAGCGGCCGGCGGCACCGGCGGCGACCATCACGCCGATCGGCTCGGAGGCGTCGTGGACCGGTTCGAGGACGATGGGGCCCGACACCTCCCCCAGCGCGTCAGGCGTCGTCGCGGTCGACACCTCGACGTCGATTGACTCGGAGGCGGCCGCCGTCTGCCCGCCGAGCTCGAGGAGCCGCTCCCACAGCGTGCGGAAGGCGAGATCGTCGAACACGCGCCGCACCTCGTCGCGGTCCCACTCGCGGATCCGAAAGGCGTCGAGCGATACCCGGCCGTCCTCGGTGTCCGGGAACGTGACGTCGCGAACGAGGGTCATGAGCTTCCGGTTGAGAAAGACCTGATCCCGGTGCACCCGCAGGTTCTCGCGCAGCTTCGGCGTCTGCTCCTCGAGATGCTCGTACACCCCTTCGAGCGACCCGTAGCCCGAGATGAGCCGTGCCGCCGTCTTCTCCCCGACCCCGGGCACCCCCGGCAGGTTGTCGGAGGAGTCGCCCCGCAGCGCCGCATACTCGGGATACGCCTCGGGCCTCACGCCGTATCTCTGTTCTATCCACGCTGCGTCGGCGCGCACGGTGTCGGAGATGCCCCGCCTCGTGTAGAGCACGGTGATCCCGGGTTCGACGAGCTGGAAGGCGTCGCGATCGCCCGTCACGACGATGGTCTCCCAGCCCTCCTCGAGAGCCTCTGCGGCGAGCGTCGCGATGACGTCGTCGGCCTCGACCTCGGGCACGGCGATCTGGGTCACTCGCAGCGCCTCGAGCACCTCGTTGATGAGGGGGAGCTGGGAGCGGAACAGGTCAGGCGGCGACTCCCGCTGCGCCTTGTATTCGGCGTACTCCTCGGAGCGGAAGGTCGGACCCCGCACGTCCCAGGCGACGGCGATCGCGTCGGGATGCTCCTCGCCGAGCAGCTTGATCAGCATCGACGTGAACCCGAAGACGGCGTTCGTGACCTGGCCCGCCGTCGTGGCGAGATCGGCAGGGAGCGCATAGAAGGCCCGGTAGGCGAGGCTGTGCCCGTCGAGGAGCGCGAGCTTGGGCATGAGCCGAGCGTAGTGAGTGACGGACGCTCCGGCGGCGCCCTTCGGATGGGCCGGGGGCCGTGGCAGCCGTAGCCGCAAGCCCGCCCCGGGGGGCGCTCAGGGCAAGAGGTGGATGGGCTGGCCGTTGATCCTCGCCGCCCACGTCGTTCGTTCCGTCACGGACGCGCTGGCGGCGAAGTTGTAGTCGACGGTGATCCAGCAGTCCCCGGTGCACAGATACGAGTCGGGGACGTCGTAGCGGAACTCGACCCACTCGTTGTTGAACCGCTGGCCGGAGGTGTTGAGGAAGCACGGAGCGGCGCCCGGCGAATCGTCGGGGCCCCACGCCCGGATCTCGTTCTGTGCCTGGTCGAGGACCCGGTACTCGCACTCGAAGGGCAGTGCCTCGCCACGGAACGTGAGGTTGGCGAAGCCACCGGACACGTCGCCGGGATCGAAGAGCGAGATGATGAGTTGGGTGCCGGCGTAGATCTCCTCGAGCTTGACGAGCTTGAAGTTCGGCGCGACGCCGCCCTCGATCATGTCGATCGACATCGACCCGAGGCCGTACAGGGCGATCGGGTTCGTCAGGTTGCCGTCGAGCCTGCTCCGGAACGAGAAGTCGGTGATGCCGCGCTCATTGCCGTCCACGGCCACCGTGAGCACGTAGATTCCCGCCGATGCCGTGACCGTGCACAGGGGCGCCCATTCTTGGATGCCGGGAGACGCGGGTGGACCTTGCTCGGTGAACGTCCGGGAGCAGCCGGGGATCGGGACGTTGTCGGTGGGATCGCTCGGGGTGACGTCGGGTGCGAAGAGCGTGTACGTGATGTCGATCGCCCTGTCGATACGGTCACCCGTCGCCAATAGGTTCCCGTTGTTGACGAAGTCGTTGCGGTTCCCCGCCCAGTGCGACGGGTCGTAGAGCTCGATGCTCATCGCGCCGCCGGCCGATCCGTTGGGCACTTCGACGGCGTAGTAGTACGCCGGGTCGCGGAACTGGGTGTTCGGGGTGCCGGCGCAAGGAGCGGGCGCGGTGCACCGGGTCGAGTACGGGTCCCCGTTCTCCTTCGGCTCCTCTTCGCCGTTCACGCTGACGAAGAAGAACCGGTTCCTCCCCGGTGTCGTCGGGTCGGTGCCGAGGTACGGCTCATCGGACCCGATCTTGAGACCCGATCTTGAGGGGAGGCAACTGCTCTGCAGTCGCGGACCGGGTGAAAGCGACGGTGTTGATCCCGAACACCCGCATGAAGAAGGTCGGCACGGAGGTCGAGATCGTCACGTTCAGCTGGTTCGGCTTGCCCAGCACCTCGTTCGGCGCCACGGTCGTACCCAGGGAGCCGGTGTAGCCGTTGCGCGAGGCGACGTCGATGGCGACGTCATAGGCCTCGGCCCCGGGACCCCACGGGACTGAGGACGGGTTCGGCATGTGCACCACGCCGGCCAGCGCTGCCGACTCGGCCGCCTTCTTCGTCTCGCTCGTCTTCAGGAACAGCCACCCGAGATCGACGGCGAATCCCGCCATGCCGATGAGCACGAGGAGCACCGCGGCGGAGAGGACGAGGGTCGCTCCCCGCTCCCGCTCGTCCGTTGGCTCGACACCGGGAGGACGATGTCGTCGGAACCGCGAGTTCGGCCTGGTCATGGCGAGAACACCTGTGGCTCGAGTCGCATGATCGCGGTGTCCTGCCAGCAGTTCGACCCCGGTGTCGAGTCGCACGTCACGTTGGGCAGAGGCACGATGCCGCCGGTGACCCACGTGTGGGCGAACGTCAGCCGAACACCCATGACGTCGAGGCCACCGTCGACGGCGACATCTCGCCCGGACGGGATCCAGGAGCCCCCGTAGATCGGAGGACCGCCGCTTGGGTCGGGACACGGCGTCCAGTCACACGTCGGGAACGCTCCCGGTGTGTACGTGTATCGGTTGCATCCCGCCCCCGGGCAACCGGACGTCGGGTTGCCGGATGCGTTCGCCTGATAGATGTCGACGAAGCGGACGACGCCGATCCCGGAGTTCGGGAGCGTCGACAGCGACTGCTCGAGCGCCTTCAGGACCTGGAAGTCGGTGTCATCGGCGTCGCCGAGCGCGGACCCGACGCGGACGGCACCCTGTGTCGCATTCGACACGGTGAGCCGGTCGCGGAACGCGAGACCGAACTCGACGATCCCAAACAGCAGGGTGAACAGGAGCGAGGCGACGATCGTGAACTCCACGAGACTGGCACCATCTTCACGCAGCCAGGTGCGACGACGCGAGCGTCGGGTGTTGGTACGCACAGTCATCGCTCCTTACGCTACGTAGCCGGAGTACGGCACCTCATCGTTGGTATCGGCTGATCGGATGTGTCGTCCATGGCCCGTTTTCTCGAATGCCGGAAAGACTAGTCAGGGATATCGCGTTCTGGGTGTCGTCTCACTCGACGAGCCGCACCGGATTGCCGTCGATGCGTGCTCGCCATGTTGTCGTATCGGTCGCCGATCCCTGGTAGTCGTACTCGATGTGCCACCAGCAGTCGGAGCCGTTGCAGGTGTAGGTGTCGGACAATTCGATCTCGACGGTGATCCAGTCGCCGTTGTAGTTGAACGCAGGGCGGGTTGCGTTGATCACGCACGATGCCTGGGTCGAGTCGATGCCGTCCGCCGGGACGATGATGCGGCACGGCGGCGAGTTCCCGAACGGATCGACGATCGTGAGGAAGTTGTTGCCGTTGGCATCTCCGGGATCGAAGAGCTCGACGACGAGCCTCTTGCCGGCATGGATCTCCTCGACTTCAGCGAGGAAGAAGTCGGTGAGTCCCGCCGCGACGTTGGCGTAGATCGACATGTCGCCGAGACCGAAGAGCCGCGGCTGGGTTGCGCTCGTCGCCGTGGCCCGCATCGAGAATCGGTTGAGCCCCCACGCATCGTCCGTGATGCGGATGCGCAGGGGGTAGATCCCGGGCTCGGCGTTGTTGATCGTGCAGTGGACGCGCCAGTCGAACGGGGTGGCCACCGGCTCCGGAGCGTACGCCGTCTGGCAGATGACCGGATTGTCGGCGACCTGGAGCGGCGTGGCGTCCGCGTCGAAGAGTGTGAACTCGGTCGTCGGCCCGACCGGGTGACCCTTCTCCTGATCGCCGGCGAAGAACGGGTCGCCTCCCCGATCGACGAACGCCGGGTCGAGGATCTCGAGGGTCACCGAAGCCGCGGCCTGCCGGACCTCGAGACCGTAGAGGTAGCCGTCGATGCGCCAGTCCGGGTTCTGGGCACAGCCGGGGTTCCCTGTCTGGCTGAGGCATGCCGACGAGTACCCGTCACCCATGACCCGGCTCGTCCAGCGGCCGTGGATGTTGCCCCAGAAGTTCGGACAGTTCGTTCCCGAGCCGGGGACGTCCGGGGAGCACTCCGGATCGTTGCCGAACTGCGGATCGGGGCTGCCCAGCGGCAACGGCAGGACGTACTCGGCGATGGCGTGACGGCTGATCGAGACGGTGTCGATGCCGAAGACCTTCATGAAGAACGTCGGGACGGCGCGGCTCACCGTCACCTGCAGCTGCCGGTTGTTGTCGACCACCTCCGCGGGGGTGACCGCGGCATCACCGCCGAGCGAGGTGTCGACGTACTTGTTCGATGAGGCGACATCCAGCGCGGTGCTCGACGCGAGCGGGAAGTCAGCCGGCATGTGGACGACCCCGGCGAGTGCTGCCGCGTCGGCAGCCTGCTGGGTGCGAAGGCCGTTCAGGTAGAGCCATCCGAGATCGGCCGCCATCGCGGCAGCTCCGAGCAGCACGACGAACGAAGCCGTGATGATGACGAGCGTTGCCCCGCGTTCCGCGCCGCCGACGAGGGCTGACAGCCGACGCCTCATGGCCCGAAGAGGTCCGGCTCGAGTCGCAGCCGGGCGTCATCCGTCCACAAGGCCGGTGAAGACATGAACGGCATGATCGAGGTGATCCAGTTGTGCTGGAAGCTGATTCTCACGCCGAGGATGTCCGGGTTCGGCATGAGGGTGTTCCGAGCCGCCGGCGCCCAGCCCGAGGGAGCGCCGTATCCCTCGAAGCTCGGGCCGGGAAGCGGGCAGGGATCCCAAGGGCACGCAGGATCGGAGGGGTCGTAGACGTACCGGTTTGACTCGGCGGCGAGGAAGCTCCCGTTCTCGTCGGAGCGGTAGATGAACACCTCGACGATATCGCTCGGGTTGAACTGGCCCTTGAGCCCGGCCGTCACCGCCTGGAGCGTGGCGAAGTCCGCCTGGCCGTCCGTTCCGAGGACACTGCCGATCCGGGCGGCGGACTGGACGGCAGACGAGACGGTGAGCCGGGACCTGAAGGCAAGCCCCATCTCGACGACCCCGAAGAGCAGTACGACGAGGAGCGGCAGAATGACCGCGAACTCGACAACTGCCGCGCCCTCAGCGCGCGTTGATCGCTTGGCCCACCGCATGCGGGTCACCACTCCAGGTAGCTAAAAGCAACTGAGAGTAACTGTAGGAGGAGAGACTCGAGAATGAAAGGCTCAGTTCGACCTGGGCAGAACGGACTAGTCCCCGGTGTCGAGTCGGCCGAGCAGGCGCGCCCGCCTGGCCTCGAGCCGCTCCCTCCGGCGACGGAGTCCGGCGATGTGCAGCTCGAACCTGGCGACGTCGGCTGACGTCTCCCTCGCATCG
>CAMYMC010000025.1 GCA_947259365.1 uncultured Acidimicrobiaceae bacterium
TCGATCGAGACCTCGGCGTAGCAGCCCTAGTCGACGAGCGCGGGGTTGGCGATGAAGACCTTGATCTCGCGGTCCACACCCTTGGTCTCGTCGAGGGGACGCCCGTCGAAGCCAGCCACGTCGAGCCCGACCGCCTTGTGGATGGTCGGCGCAATGTCGGCGAGCTGGACCACCTGACGAGCGACCTCCAGCTTCTCGTCGGAGCGCCCGGGTGGTTTCACGAGCAGCAGTGGGCGGTCCCGGCGCATCGTGCCGTGATCGGCATGGACCACGACCATCGCGTCCTCGAGTCGGTCGAGTGCCCTCAGCCGGTCGACGAGCTCGGTGAGCTTGGCGATGGTGCACATGGACTGCGCGGTCAGAGTGACCAGGGATTTAGTACGGCTGGGCTGGTACTCACACCGCGCGCTCAGGACGAATGGCGAGTGTGGAATGAGGAAGTGACCGTTGACGTACTGTCCGCGCGCGGGACGCTGCCCCTCGTCCTCGAGCATCCGGTCGAAGAGCATGCGACTCAAGACCGGGGGGTTACGGGTCCAGTCGGCGAGCGAGCGCGGTCCTCGTAGCGCCCAGTGCCCGACGAGGCCGCGGCCGTCGAGCGCGGTGTACGGTTTCAGCACGCTCGGCGTGGCCAGGAGGATGGAGAGGTCGAGCAGCTGCACAAGTTGACGCAGGCGTCCGAACAGGGCTGCGTCGAGCTCCGCCGTGGAACGGCGGACGTGGGCGCGAGCGTGATTGTTGAGGTAGTAGCCGTTGTACTGCGTCACTGTGTAACCGATCTCGGCCAGCGACTTGACGAGACCTTCCCGTCGGCCGATTCGTCCCCCGGTCTCGTCCGTGACCGATTCGTCGAAAATTCGCCCGGTCATGAAGCTCGGGAACGAGAGCCTGGTCGAGGTGTAGTTGCTGAGCGCGTTGGGATACCACACGAAGCCGGCGAGATTTGCCTCGAGGCCGAGCTCGGGGACAAGCCGCTCGAACAGCGTCGCGTCGAACCCGTCGAAGACGAGGTGGTAGATGTTGGGTCGGTCGATGGATGCGTCGGGAGGCGCAGGCGCGTCTCGGAGCCATGCGACGACCGACTCGTCCGCCCGCCGCGCCTCGAACATCACCGTGGCCGGAGCGGCGACGGCGGCGAGGAGGCTGAACACGCAGGTGATGTCGATGATCTTCGGCGCAGGCACGAGCGTGACTAGAACCGCGAGCGCGATGATGAGCCCGGCGTCGATCAGCAGCGCACCGGTCGACAGCTCGATGTCTCGAATGCCGCCGCCGAGCAGCTCGTCGACGGGGGACGGTGAGAACATCGACACCCCGAGCATCAGCGCTCCCAACACACCGGCAGGATAGGCCACCCATCGGCACAGCCCCGGCGCCGCGCGAAACAACAGGTACAGCGACAGGGTCACCACGGCGTAGACGAAACACAGGTGAAGGACCACCACGAAGTTGTGGTCGAAGTGGGGCTGGTTCCCGATGTAGATGTTGGCAGGCGTGAGGACGAGCAGGACGAGCGCTGGCAGGGCCGCGGTCACTGCGCTCTGGAATGGTCTCGGGACACCAGCGTCGACCGTGGTCACGGCGTGGACGGGGCGCGCGGGGGCGGCGGCCAGCCGCCAAGCTCTGAGCATCAGGCGCATGTGTGTGCGGTGCGGATCCGTTCGGGCTTCGGGGGTGGTCTCCTCGCGACCGGGTCACCTCGGCCCCGCCGTGGCCTGCGATCGCCTGGAGCTCTTATTGTCGTCCCCCGGCCGATGGCGTTGAGCGAGGTGGTCGTCGCTCGTCGGTACCGCCTCGCTTCATGCCGGAGTCGGTAGGCAGCGGCCGGGGTGCACCTTCGCTTGCGCCGTGTACCGGCGTCGAGCGCCACCGCCGGGGAGGGGGCGCTCGCCTCGCCCTCATTCGGTGTGGAATCGCGGAGCACGCGCCGATCTGGTGCGTACCCTCTCGCAGACATGGGATGAGCGCGAGAGTTTCTCAGCATGTTGTATCCACCCGGATACAGGGC